>JAFEGM010000009.1 GCA_018240025.1 Verrucomicrobiota bacterium | reverse complement strand
CGCGGCAAGATCCTCAACGTCGCCTCGGCGACCAGCGCCAAGATAATCGCCAACCAGGAAATCGCCGACCTGACGCTCGCGCTCGGCTGCGGCACGCGCAAGGACTGCGAACCCGACAACCTGCGCTACGAACGCGTCATCATCATGACCGACGCCGATGTCGATGGCGCCCATATCCGCACCCTGCTGCTGACCTTCTTCTACCGGCAGATGCCCGAGCTGATCCGCCGCGGGCACGTCTACGTAGCCCAGCCGCCGCTGTATCAGGTCACCCGCCGCAAACGGGTGGAGTACGTCGACGACGACGTGCAGCTCAACCGCATCCTGATCGATCTCGGCACCGACGATTTGCGCCTGCGCCAGGCCGACGGCACCGAATTCACGGCCGAGCAGCTGCGCGAGATCCTCGGGCTGCTGGAGCGACTCGACAAATTCCGCATCGCCATGCGCCGTCACGGCGGCGATCTGGAGCGCTATCTCGAGCAGCGCGATGCCGCCACGGGCCGGCTGCCGGGCTTCCTCGTGGTGGTGCGCGAGGGCAATCACGACAGCGCCCACTATTTCATCGACGAGGAGCAGGTGCGCGAGTTCGGCACGGCCAATCCGGACCTGATGCTCTTCGATCGCGAAGTCACCCAGGCCGCCGCTCCGGGCAACGGCGCAGGCGGAACGCGTCGCCGGGCGCGGCTGGTGGAGCTCTTCGAATCGAACGCCCTGCAGAAGCTGATCGACGAACTCTCGGCCCGCGGTCTCGGCCTCGACCGTTACTCCGGGCAGGAGCAGCCGATCTTCGAGCTGGTCGAGGGCGGCGGCGACAAGGTCCACGCCATCCATTCCATCCCCGACATTCTGACCAAGGTGGTGGAAATCGGACGCCGCGGCGTGCAGATCAAGCGCTTCAAGGGCCTGGGTGAAATGAACGCCAAGGAGCTGTTCGAGACCACCATGAATCCGGCCCGCCGGAAGATGCTGCGGGTCGAGCTCAACGAGCAGAACGCCATCGAGGCGGACAAGATGTTCACCATCCTGATGGGCGATGCGGTCGAGCCGCGCCGCCAGTTCATCGAGGACAACGCGCTCAACGTCCGCAACCTGGACGTGTAAGCGCCAGCGCTTCCACTCACCGAGAACGCCGCGCCCGCGAGGGCCCGGCCTTCTTCCTTTCTCCTTCTCCCTTCTTCCTTCCGTCCGTGTCCCTTTGCCTCGTCACCGGCTCCGCCGGACTCATCGGTTCCGAAGCCGTCCGCCATTTTGCCGCCCAGGGGTTCGATGTCATCGGCCTGGATAACAACCTGCGCCAGACCTTCTTCGGCCCCGACGCCTCGACACTCTGGAACCGCGACCAATTGCAGGCCGACGTGCCGGGGTATCAGCATCACAGCCTCGACATCCGCGATCGCGACGGTGTGGACGCCCTCTTCCGCCAGCACGGCAAGGCGATCAGCCTGATCGTCCACTGCGCCGCGCAACCTTCGCACGACTGGGCCGCGCGCGATCCGATCATGGACTTCACGGTCAACGCGAACGGCACGCTGCATCTGCTCCAGGCGATGCGCGACCACGCGCCCGAGGCGGTCTTCATCTTCTGCTCGACCAACAAGGTCTACGGCGACACGCCCAATTTCCTGCCGCTGAAGGAGCTGGAGACCCGCTGGGAGATCGACCCGACCCACGCCTACGCGGGCGGCATTCCGGAGACGATGAGCATCGACCACTCCAAGCACTCGCTCTTCGGAGCCAGCAAGGTGGCGGCCGACATCCTGGTGCAGGAATACGGCAAGTACTTCGGCCTGCGTACCGCCGCCTTCCGAGGCGGCTGCCTGACCGGCCCTCGGCACAGCGGCACACAGCTGCACGGCTTCCTCAGCTACCTGATGCGCTGCGTGGCCACCGGCAAGCAGTACACGATCTACGGCTACAAGGGGAAGCAGGTGCGGGACAACATCCACGCGGCCGATCTGATCGCCGCCTTCGACGCCTTCGCCAAGGCACCGCGCTGCGGCGAGGTGTACAACATCGGCGGCGGCCGCTTCTCCAACTGCTCCATGGCGGAAGCCATCACCGAATGCGAGCGCATCGCCGGGCGGAAGGCCGACATCGTGTACGCCGAGGCCAACCGCATCGGCGACCACATCTGGTACGTCAGCGACCTGGCCAAGTTCCAGGGCCACTACCCCGAGTGGAAGCTGCGCTACGACTGCCCGGCCATCCTCCGCGAGATCTACGAGCAGAACCTCGAGCGCTGGCAGCGCGAGGCGCTTTGATGGGTGATCGATGGCAAGCCGATCGGCCCTCTGCCCGCTGACTGGGCGGCATTCCGCTCAGCTCCCACCGGTGCCGACGTAGGTCGCCACGACGGTGTCGAAGGCGGCCTTCTGGCCGACCTTCGGCGTGGACGCGATGTCGTAGACCGCGTTGCCGACCAGCGACTGCGTCTGGGTGTCCCAGAGCATCACGCTGCGCTCGAACTTCGGCGCGGGGCCACTGCTGGTCGGATTGGCCCCTTCCACATATTGAGCAGGCTGAGTGTCGAAATAGGCCGCGCTGCGTTCGGTATCGACCGCGATGTAGCGGCTGGATTTGCGCTGTTCCGGCGACATCCGCGCGGAGGCGGCCCGCGCCCGCTGGGCCGCGATCATGGCCTGGCGCTTGGTCGCCTCGCGCTTGGCCACGATCTTCACGTAGGCCACGATGCTGGAGAGATCGGCCTCGGCCACGTTGCCGCTGGTGCTGAGCCGGATGCGCACGCTCGACTCGCCGCCCGAGTTGGCGCCGGTGCCCGACGAACTGATGTTCTGCACCCGGAACGTGCCGCTCGCGCCGGAGTCGGTCGATTCGCACCCGCCGAGCGCGAGCAGGAGAGCGGCGGTGGTCGCGGGAAGGACGGCACGTGAGATCAGCCGGGGCATGGCTCGATGCTAGAGCACCCGCCGCGGGCCCGGCAAACGCAAACCCGGCCGCCTTCGGCATTGATTCGCCGGGGGTCCTTCGCCATTCGTCAGGCCCCTCATGTCCACTCCCCCCACCGACCCTTCCGCGCCGCCCACCTTTCTCGCCGGCCTGCGGGCCGCGCTCGTGCTCCCGGTCATCGTCGGCGCGCTGGGCTACTTCGTGGACATCTACGACCTCATCCTCTTCAGCATCCTACGCGTGCGCTCGCTGCAATCGCTCGGCCTGAGCCCGGAGGAAGTGACCAAGCAGGGCGCGTGGCTGCTGAATCTGCAGATGATCGGCATGCTGCTCGGCGGCGTGCTCTGGGGCGTGCTCGGTGACAAACGCGGTCGCGTCGCGCTGCTCTTCGGCTCCATCATCATGTACTCCGCGGCCAACATCGCGAACGGCTTCGTGCAGTCGATCGAGGCCTACGAGTTCTGGCGCTTCGTGGCCGGCGTGGGCCTGGCCGGGGAGCTCGGCGGCTGCATCACGCTGGTCAGCGAAGTGCTGCCCAAGCACGTGCGGGGCTACGGCACGACCATCATCGCGACGGTGGGCGTCTTCGGCGCGGTGGCGGCCGGCATCACGGCCAAGTACTTCGACTGGCGCACCTGCTACTTCATCGGCGGCGGACTCGGCTTTGCCCTGCTCGTGCTGCGCCTCGGCGTGCTGGAGAGCGGCATGTTCGAGAAGATCCGGCACGGCGGCGGCTCGCGGGGCGACTTCTTCTCGCTCTTCACCAATCTCGGGCGCTTCCGGCGCTACGCCTGCTGCATCCTCATTGGCCTGCCCACCTGGTTCGTGGTCGGGGTGCTGGTCACGCTCAGCCCTGAGTTCGCGCGGGCCATCGGCGTGCAGGGCGCGGTCAATGCGGGCGACGCGGTCATGATCTGTTACCTCGGCATCACGGTCGGCGACTTCGCCAGCGGCTCGCTCAGTCAGCTGATGCGCTCGCGCCGCAAGGTGGTGGCCATCTTTCTCCTGCTCTCGGCCGCGGGCATCGCGCTGTATTTCCTCAGCGGCGGAGCCAGCGCGCGGAGTTTCTACGCGGTCATCTTTCTCATCGGCCTGGGCATGGGCTACTGGGCCGTTTTCGTGACTGTCGGCGCCGAGCAATTCGGCACCAACATCCGCGCCACCGTCGCCACCACCGTGCCGAATTTCGCCCGCGGCTCGCTCCCGCTCATCAGCGGCGCCTTCTTTGCCCTGCAGGAGAAGGCGGGCCTGAGCTTCACCACCTCGGCCATCGTGGTCGGCGCCGCCTGCTTCGTCATCGCCTTCGCCGCCCTGGCCAAGTTGGAGGAGACCTACGACAAAAACCTCGACTTCGTGGAGTAGCAGCGCCGCGCCGCGCGAGGCTCAGAGCGCGAAGTGCAGCAGATTGCCCACGGCCTTCAGTTGCTCGCTGGCCACGCGCTCCCAATCGCTGGCAGGCGCGCCGGCAGTGGCGAAGAGGCAGCCGATCACCCGGCCTTCGCGGCGCAGGGCAAAGGCCAGCATGCCCCCCGCGGCCGCGAACCTTCGACATTCCGATGCCTCCAGGCCGATCGCGCCTTCGGCTTCCAGGACCGCCGCCGCGGAGAAGGGGAACACCTCCTTGAATCGACGACCCGAGATCGCCCCCGGGAGAGCGCTGCCTTCCTGCAGCGCCCAGTGGCGGCGGAGCTGCAGAGCGCCGTCCCCGCCGGCCAGCGCGGCCAGCGCGATCTCATCGGCGCCGAGAATCTCGGCCACGATCTCGACCGCTTGTCCCGCCGCCGCGGAATCGACGATGGCCCCTCCCAGCAGCCGGCGCATCAGGAGCGACTGCAGCGAGAGCTGCTGCAGGCGGCGCTCCGAACGCTCTTCCAGGGCGCGATTGCTGGAGATGTCGAGGGCTGCGCCGATCAGCCCGAAGACCTGGCCGTCGTCCGCCACGCGCGGATTGACGCTGAAGTGATGCCAGCGCGGCTCGCCGGACAGCAGGCGGAGGCGCGCCTCCACCCCGCTGGTGCGGCCCATGCGGAGCGAGCGCTCCAGCGCCTCGCGCACTTTGCCGCGGTCGGCCGGATCGACGAACTGCAGCATGTCGGGCGGCGGCAGTACGTTCGGATCGACCACGACATCCGTCCAGGCCGCATTGATGAACTCGGTGCGCAGCAATTCGTCCATTTGCCAGACCTTGAACGGCGATGCCTCCAGCCGTTGCATGGCCGATTCGCGCAGGGTGACATCGCGCTGCACGCCGATGAAGTGCGTCGTGCGATCCCGTCCATCGCGGAAGGGCGCGAGAATGAGTTCGTTGACGAAGAGCGCGCCCTCCTTGCGCCGGTTGTAGAGCTTGACGTGGGTTGGCTCACCGGCCGCCAAGGCGCGGCGGATCTCGTCCGTCGCCGGCTGGGCCAGCAAGCCTGACTGCAGGAAGCGGCAGTTCCGTCCGATGGACTCTTCGCGGCTGTATCCGGTGACCGTGGTGAAAGCCGCATTCACGAAGACCAGCGGCTGATCGTGCTGGCGCATGTCCACGACCGTCATCCCGTGCGGGGAGGCTTCGACCAAAGCGCGCAGGAAAGCGTTTTCGGTCTGGGCGAAATGCGCATCCTGCAGCTTGGCCAGATGCCGCGCGATCTGAAAGGCGGGCTCGTCGGGTCCGACGATCCAGTCGACTCCGCCTTCGCTCCACGCCGCTAGATCGGGCTCCTCCAGCGAGGCCACGCTCAGTGCGACCAGCCAGGGCCGCGGTGCGCCACTCCGGAGAAGGGCGGCCAAGCTGCGGCGCTCCTCCGCCGTCATTTCGCCGAGTTCGAGCAGCACCGCGACCTGCTCGACGGTCTGCATGGCGCCCGCCAGCTCCGCGAACTCGGTGAGGGAGCGCACGCGAAAGCGCTCCGCCGGGAGAGCGAAGCAAAGGGCCATCTGCCGTCGGCTCGCAAGCCGGTAGAGGATGAGGTCGCTGGGCACCGTGGCGAACCCACCCATCTTCGGTTCAAAGGGGCGTGAAGCGGAAAGTGTCGTGACTTCCACCGGATAAGACGGAGGCGGTCTGGGAGGCCGCGTAAGGCTTCGCGTTGATGGCTTCGAGCGCCCCCCAAATGGCTCCCAAAGTAAAGGTGCACCGCCGGCTCGAGCCGGCCGGCTCGCCGGCCGAGCAGACGGTTTCGGAAGTGTCGACGAAGATGTCGGCTCCTTCCACGCGCACCGCATCCACTTTGCACAGTCGCGTTCCCTCGGCGCCGATCGCGCCGTCGAGCAAGGCGGACAGCGACCGCGGGTCGGGCGCCTGACCGGTCACGCCGAGCTGCTGGGCGAGGTTCCTGCCCCGGATTCTTCCCGCCTGCACGAAGACGGCGGCCGCGCCTTCCGGGCTGAGGGTGTCTTCGACGCCCGTGATGAGCGCCTTGAAGCAGACGATACTGCTGAAATCTCCAAGCTCAGGTCGTAAAGACATAATAGAAAAAATCCTACATTCTATCCCAGAATCTCCGCCACCTTGCGGGCGGCCGCGCGGCATTCGAGATGGAGCAAGCCGATGTTCCCACCGGCGGCATTGATGACGGCGAGGACGCCTTTGGAGCCCGCGCCGTAGATGAAGACCTGACCGGCGTCGCCGCTGACGGAGGTCTCGCTCAGGCTGCCGCTGCCGAAGGCTTCGCACATGCGTTTGCCGAGGCCGAGGCTGGTCGCGACCATGGCCGCCATGCGGTTGGAATCGCCGGAGCTGACGTTTTGGGCAATGAGCATTCCGTCGGCGCTGGCGATGAGACATCCGCGCACATCGGGCAGGGCGGAGCGCAATTCGTTGAGAGTGGATTGAAGTCGGTCGGCAAGAGACATGTCGGTGTTGTGGTGTGGGTGGGGGAAAAGGCGGCTCAGCCTCAAGCCGTGACCCGGCTCTGCTCGTCCCTGCCGGTCGGGAGGCAGCGTTCGAGGAGGCGGTGCAGCATCCGCGCGCAAGCCGAGCGGTCGCGCGCGTCCACGGCCAGAAGATCAGTCACGGGCAGTCCGAAAAAGTCGGCGATCTCTTCCAACTCCCAAACCCGTTCCTGATCGGTGTGGGTGACCGCGAGCAGAAAGGGAATCGGCACTTGGCTCGTGATGAACTCCAGGATGTGACGAGCTTTCAAAAAGCTGCCCGGCCGGTGGGCGGCGACCAGCAGCAGCAGGCCCGCGGCGCCTTCGCAAAGCACCGACCACATGAAATCGAACCGCTCCTGGCCCGGGGTTCCGAAGAGCAGCACTTCGAAGCCGTCGATGTGCAGCGTCCCGAAATCCAGGGCCACCGTCGTGAGATCCTTGCCGATGCATTCGGTCGCCATCTCGTCGGTCTCGACGACCGTCGTAGTCGAAAGTGTGCGGATGTAGGTCGACTTGCCGGCACCGACGGGTCCGGAAACGACCACCTTAAGGGGGGCAAAGTCCATTGGCGATCAGCGAAACCAACGAGCCAAGCCGTCCATGAGCCGGCGAACGAGCGGCTTCGACGGGACGACAGGGCGGATTCCCGTCAGGTCCGCCCGGCTGATCGAATCGCCCTCCGGATGAGGCGTCGCTTCCCAAGAAGCGCGGGCCTCCGGTGGGCGCGGCCGAGCCGGCGTCCCGGGGGCGAGCCGTCTCACGCGGACCATCCCCACCAGACGCAAACGCTGTAGGTACTGCTGCGCCTTCCCGACCGAGGCGCCGGTCACTTCCACCAGCGAGGCGGCGCTGGCTCCGTGGCGCAGGCGGGTCTCGGCTCTCTCCCAAAAAACCTGCAACTCCTCGCCGAGCCAGGCGTCGCGATGTTCGATGCGTTCGAAGACCGTCAGCGGACCGGGCAGCTCGGACTGGCTCATTTCCTCCTGGTGCGCCAGTCCGCTGGCCAGAATGTGCCGTAGCGGGACCTCGAACGGCCCGCTGACTTGCTCGGCCGGCGCACGACGAAATTGGAACGTGCCGTCGCGTACACTCACCAATTCCGCGAAGTGGGCATGGAGCTGCATGATGTCCTCCACCAGCTGTCCGTCCTCCTTCCAGCCCACCACCAGGCCTCCGCGTAGAAAGAGCTCATGCAGGTGGGGCGGCCGACGAAAGGAAAAGACTCCGTTCGCGGCCCCGGTCGCAGTCAGGGCCTCTGCGGGTGGAATCTCATCGAATGATCCGAAAATCGCCATATTCACTCCCTCATCTACCCGAGCGCTTTGCCCAGCGTTGCCCTCATCCTGACAAGCACCGGGGGATGCCGCCATGGCCAAGAAGCAAGGCGCATCCGTTCCTTAAACGCCGACTGATGACAAGCTCCAGCCTGTCCCTCTTTTTGGCGACAGCTCGAGCGTTCGGTGGCCCGGGCGCGACACGGCGCGGCGGCGGCCGCCCCAAACGCGCCGACTAGAGCCGATCCGGGGCGCTCACGTCCTGACTTCTTCTCGGAGAAAGATTCGCGGCAGCTGCACAAGGGCGAGATCGGTGTGAACCCTTGGCCAGCCAGGGCCGGGAGCATCGAGCACCGGGTAGCGATGGTTGCCGTCTTGCGGACCTCGTTCGAGACAAGCTCGAACGCGTCCCCCCTGTCTCCGGCGGTCGCTGAGGTGGAATGCCCATTGGTGAGCCGCTGCGAAAGTCGGGCCGCCCATCCGCGCCGTCCGGCCGCGGAATGGATGCTGGCGTCACGATCGCCCGACCCATGCGAAGCCCGACCCACCCGGGCCGAGGCGGCGCGCCGGCGCAGGGAGTTGGCTCGAAAGGCACGGACGATCATGTGCGCAGTGCATCGCACCCACCGCCCGGCCCGCAAATTCTTGCAGGGCTGAAAGGTGTCGCCGATTCCGGCGACTATCTCTTTTGTCATTTACCCCCATTGCCCCGGCCCGGGGCAGGCCCACCACTTCCCAAAGCAGCCTTCGCCGCAGGTCAGGTCGACCCCGTGCGCAGGAACTTGGCGACCGCCTCGGTGCGCGAAGTGACCGAGAGTTTACGATAGATGCGCCGAATATAAGTCCGCAGCGTATGCTCGTTCAGGTCGTTGGCGGCCGAGATCTCCTTGTAACGCTCCCCGCGGGCCAGCGCCTCCAGCACCATCTTCTCGCGCCCGGAGAGCCGGAAGACCTCCGGCTCGGGCGTGGGGCGCTGCAGTTCCTGCTGCTGAAAATGCCGCACCAGCCGGCGGGCGATGCCGGGGGACATGGGCGAATCGCCGGCGGCCGTGCGCCGCACGACTTCGCCGAGATCGAGCAGACTCGCCTTTTCCACATAGCCGACCGCGCCGACCTTGAGCGCCTCGTACACCGCCGCTTCATCGGATACCGAGGTGAGCACGACGAAGGCGGTGTTCGCGAGTTCGGGGGCGAGTTGCGCGATGCACTCGAAGCCGCTCAGCCCGGGCAGTTGCAGATCGACCAAGGCGACGTCCGGCGGTCGCTGGCGAAAACAGCGTACCGCCTGCGGGCCGTTCTGGCAGCAGTCGAGCAACTGCACCTCCGCCAGACTGCGCAGCTGGGCCGCCAGGTCGTCGGCGAAGCGCGCATCGTCTTCGACAAACGAGACTGTGACCCGGGAAACCATTCGCCTATCTGCGCCTCTCCGAGCGCGCTTTCAAGCGTTTGGCAGAGGCAGAACGTACTTTACCGTCGTCCCCCCATCGGCCTCGCTCAGCAGCTCGACCCGGCCGCCCACCGACCGCATTCGAACCTCCATACTTTCCATGCCCAATCCAGTGCCGGGCGCCCTCCTCTGCCCGTTGCGCAGGCCGGTGCCGTTGTCGCTCAGACTGAAGGCCACCTGGTCGGAATACAGGCGCACGCGGAACTGCACCCGGGTGGCCTGGGCATGTTTCAACACGTTTTGCAGCGCCTCTTTGGTGACGTTGAGCATGGTGTGCCGCACCGGCCCCGGAATGGTCAGGCCGGGCAGATCGTTGGGCACATCGAGCGCGCATTGCAGCCCGGCGTCGGAGCAGGCCCGATGCACCCAGCTCGAGGTGTAGTCGGCCAGCGCATCGAGGGTGTCGTGCTGCGGCGTCACCGACCAGATGATGTCGCGCGCCGAGCCCATGACCTGCCGGGCCGCGCTCGAAATGTGCTCCGCCAGCTGCTGAGCCTGCGGGCCGGGCGGATGTTCGCGCAGGCGTTGAGCGCTGACCACGATGTGCGCGAGCGACGAGCCCAGGTCGTCGTGCATATCGCGCGCGATCCGCAGCCGTTCGTTCTCCACCCGGGCCGATTGCTCCAGCAGCCTGATGCGCCGACGCAACCGCACGCGCTCGAGGAAGCGCACCACCAGCGCCACGAGCAGTGCCCCCGCAGTCACGAAGGCCAGTCGGGCCGCGGTCGTTTCCCAGGCTCGCGCGGGCACGACGAAGGCGAGACTGCCCAGCTGCGCCTCACCGGCTTCCCCGGCCAGGCGGGTTTGCGCCTCGAAGCGATACGCCCCGGGTGCGAGATTGGTGAATTCGCGCCGGCGCTCGGCGCCCCACGCGCTCCAGTCGCCCTCATCGCCCACCAGGCGCGAACGGAACTCCAACGAAGTGCGATTGAGGCTGTCGGCCGGGAACCAGGGGGCTGCGAACTCGAGCGTGACCGAGCGCTGCCCCAACGGCAGCACCAGCGGCGGAGCGTCGGATGGCCGCGGGCCGCCCTCGTAGATCGGACCTGCCGGCGTCAGCAGCCGCCGGATGCGCGCGGGCGGCGGCACCGGCGCCAGGTTGGCGAAGCGGGTCGCGTCGAGCACGCCCACGGGGCCTTCGCCGTAGAGATAGAGATGATCATCGTCGGCGGCGTAGACGCCATAGGTCATGGCCGGCATCAACGATGCGGTCGGCAGGTCGCGTACTTCGTAGCGGAGGCTATCCGCCGATCCGCGCGCGAGCACCCGCCGGGCGAGGTGGGTCAGCTTTCCGCCCGGCCCCGTCGAGCCGAAGACCCAGAGCGCACCCGCCGGCGAGGCCTGCACGTGGGTTTGTCGCTCCGCGGCGAAGGCGCCAAGTTCGTCCGCACGTTCGAACCGATCGCGGGCCGGATCCCAGCGGTGTAGGCCCGCGTTGGAGGCGAGGAGCAGGGTGCCCCTCCAGACGGCGAAATTGAGGTTGTTCGGGGCGACCACAGTGGCCCCCGGCAGCTCCACCGTCACGGCCGAACCGGCGGGACCGACACCGGCCTCCCATGGCATCCGCAGCACCCGCGTGCGCGAATCTGCCAGCCAGAGCGAACCGCGCGGGCCGAAGGCGAGGTCGAAGACCGAGCCACTCACGTCCGGCAGATTCGGTCCGCGCTGCCAGCCGTTCTCGCTGCGCCGATAAGTCAGCACCGAGCCCGAGGTGGGAACCAGCAGGATGTTGCCGCTGGGATCGAGCTGCGGTTTCCCCAAGGCGGCGAATCCGTCCGGCGTCTCGAGGCGATCCGTCTGGCCGCCGGGACGCACGCGCATCAGCGTGCGTCCCGCCACCAGCAGATCCTCGCCATCGCTGAGAAATCCCCAGACCGCTGCCGGCAGGTCGCGCTGACGCTCCAGCACGCCGTCCTCGTTCTGCCGCCAGGCACCAGCCGCATTCCCGGCCCAGAAACGACCGCCGTGCCAATGCCACGCCATGACCGGGGGACGCACTCCGCGATCCGGCGCAAACCGCCGCAACGGCGAGTCGAACTGCACGCGGGCGAGCCCGTTGTCGGTGGCCAGCCAGACGCCACCCTGGGCATCCCGCGCCATCGCCCGGATGCCGCCTCCGGTCAGCCCGTCGACTTCGCTCCAGGTCTCCAGCAACTCGGCCCGCCCATTCAGCACCAGCACGGACCCGCGCTGGGTGCCGAGCAGCACGCGACCGTCGCCGAGCGCCAGCGCGGAAAGCACCACATTCTCCGGATCGAGCCCCGGCGTCGGCTGCCAGGCCGACTGCGGAGTCAGGCCGGCAAAGATCCGGTACTCGCGGCCGCGCAAGGCCAGCGTAGCGCCACCGCCGAGCGGCGCAGCGGCGATCATGCCCTCCACCTCCGGCGCCTCGGTCGGCGCGAGGGGTTCAATCCCGCCGCTCCGCGCCCAGCCGAGGACCGCCTGGCCGGTCGAAGATCGCAACAGCAGGCGGTTCTCCCATGGAATGAGCCGGACGATTCCGCCCTCGTGCACCACCTTGGGCGGCGCGCCGTCGGGCGGCAGCCGCACAAGGCGGTTGAGCGAGGCGAACCAGAGCGAGCCGTCCTGCGGGTCGACCGCGGCGAAGAAGAAGGGCGACGATCCCGCCCGACTCAACCGCAAGGGCTCGAGCACATCGCGCGGGGTCCAACCGAACCGCGCCGACGGTTCCAGCCGGAGGATCTGGCTCGTGCCACCGACGTGGAGACGGCCGGCGGCATCCACCGCCACCGCCGCCATGTACCCGCGGGTGCCCGTGAGATTCCGCCAGCTCTGGCCGTCGAACTCGAGCAGTCCTCCCTGGGTGCCCGCATAGACGAGTCCGTCCGGGGACACGTGCAGTCCAAAGCACTGCGGCCCTCCGCCGATCTCCTCCGGGGCGAAGCGCCGAATGAACGGTGCGCCGCGCGCCGCCAGCGACGGAGCACCGGCGAGCAAAAGGGCCGCGCAGCCGGCAAGCCAGAGGAGGCGACACTTCCAATCCAGGGTCCGGAATACGCGGAAGACGAAGAAACGACTCACGGCAGGAGATCCAGCGGAGGAAGGGCGCTGCGGGACAAGACCTCCAGCAAGGAAGCAAAGTCCGCCCGCCCCTGCAATCGCCTCCACCACGGATCGCGGAGCAGCAGTCCCCGATGCAGCAGGAAGGCCGGCCGCGCGGCCAGCCGGGTGAGGATCGCCACCGCTTCCGCCTCGCGTCCGCTGGCGGCCAGAATCGCCGCCTGCAGGGTGGAGGCGTCGGGGCCGTCCACGGCGTCGTCCACCTTCGATTGCAGCCAGACCGCGCGCTCGGCCAACCCGGCGGCCTCGTCGAGGCGCCCCTGCCCGGCCAGGACCAGCCCGAGCGA
Organism: Verrucomicrobiota bacterium; assembly: GCA_018240025.1. GTDB lineage: Bacteria > Verrucomicrobiota > Verrucomicrobiia > Chthoniobacterales > SZAS-18 > SZAS-18. The sequence continues at coordinate 100,365 of JAFEGM010000009.1, read as the reverse complement.
GCCCAGCAGGAGCGGATCCGTCGGCCTCTCCTGCAGCAACGAGAACAACTCCTCCGCCGCCGCCTGCCTCTGCTCGGCCGTCGCCGCGTCTTGCAGCTCGGCGAGCAACAAAGCGCACCAGGAGCGCGGAAAGGACATCAGGTTCGGGCTGACAAAGCCAGCGGGGGGCAGTTGCTGCAGCGCTCGCCGGCCGAGGGCCGCATCGCCCGACCAGCGCGCTGCCAGCAGGGCTAGGCCCGCCACCTCCGGCCGCACCCGCGGCCGCGCCAGTGACCGGCGCAGCAGACGCACCAGCGGAGCCGGATCGCCGGTGACGTAGAACTCGAGCCGGGCCAGCAGCGCGGCGTCCAGCTCGTCGCCGGGCCAGCGCTCGCAGATCCGCCGACGCAGCTCGAAGGCCCGCGCGTAGTGGCGGCGATGTTCCGCCATGAGTGCCGCCTGACGCGCGTAGCGGATGACGTTCGGATCGAGACGCAATGCCCGTTCGAGGGCGTACTCGGCCTCCTCCCAGCAGCCCAGCTTCCGCTCCACCAGGGAGCGTAGCGCGAACACGTCCGCACTGTTGGGCAGCAGACGTTCCGCCGCCACCAGATCGGGCCGGGCCAGCGCGTACGCCGAGGCTGACCAGCAGGCGTAGCGGGCCCGCTCGAGCAGATACTCGCCGCCGGCCGGCCGCAGGGCACCGGCCCGGGCGAGCGAGACCGCGCCGGCCCGTCGGCGCGGATCCTGGCGATCCCAGCGCTCCCACGGCAGCCGGTGGCAGGCACGAGCCAGGGCGCAGTGCGCCAGGTAGAAGTCGGGGTCGAGTTCGACCGCCTTCTGCAGCAGTTCGATCTCCTCGATCCGCGCATCCTTCGGCCCGGTCTTGGCCCGCCCGGCCAGGAGCGCGGCGCGGTGGGCGAAATTCGCCCGCAAATAATACTCGTAAGCCTCCCTCCGGGGCGTCGGCGCATCGGCCGGCGGCCGGTCCGGGCCGGACATTTCCACCTCGAGCTGACGAGCCAGCAGGTCGGTCAGCACTTGCTGGAGCTTGAAGAGATCGGCCGCGGGCCGCACGAGACGATTCGACCAGAGGATCGCGCCAGTGGCTCCATCGACGAGTTCGATCTCCAGCTCGACCTGCTCATCGCGAGACTCCAGGCGGCCTCGCACGAGATGGGTGGCCTGCAGTTCCTGCGCAACCCGACGTACGTCCCAGGCCCCGCCGGCATACCGCACCACGGATTGCTGGCCGATGACGTTGAGGGCCGAACTACGCCCCAAGGCCACCTGCATTTCCTCGACCACGCTGGAGGCGAAGAAGACCGTCTCCTCGCTCGCCCCTGGCGCGGCGAACGGCAGGATGGCCACCGAGGGCGTCGGGCGAACGGCCCCCGGCAGGACGCTGGCGAAAAGATGCAGCAGCCCGACGACAAGCAGCAGTCGCAGGGAGTTCCCACCCTTCCGAGAATCAAAGCCCAACGGATCCGGCATGGCCCTGATCGCAGCAGGATCAACGTCGCAGCAGCTTCACCACCGCCTCCGTCCGGGAGGTCACCTGCAGCTTCTGATAGGTGCGCCGGACGTAGGTGCGCACGGTGTCCTCGCTGACCTTGAGCACCTCGGCGATTTCCTTGTAGCGCAGACCGTTGGCCAACGATTCGAGCACCTCGCGCTCGCGGGCGGAAAGCTTGTCGAGCGCGTTGTCGGCATTCGGCCGCGGCTCGTGGAAATACCGCACCACCTTGCGCGCGATGCCCCGGGACATGGGCGAGCCGCCCGAGCGGGCCACGCGCACGGCGTCGATGACCGAATCCACCTCGGTCGTCTTCAGCATGTAACCGACCGCGCCGGAACGCAGCGCGCGAAAGAGCGACTCGTCGTCCGGCAGCGCGGTCAGCACCACGAAAGCGACCTCGGGCAGCTTCGCGCTCAGCTCGGCGATGCACTCGATGCCACCCATGCCGGGCAGATGGAGGTCGACCAGCGCGACATGGGGCGGACGCTGCGGCAAGTCGATCAAGGCCTCCTCTGCCGTGCGGTAACTGGCCAGCAGGCGAAAGCTGGACTCGCCGGTCAGCGCCTTGGTCAGCATGGCCGCACACTGCCGGTCATCCTCGATCAGCGAGACGAGAATGGGGTCCGCGTTGGTCACAGCGCTCGATCCTGGCATGCCGGGGAGTTCAGTGTGCTACTGCCGCAGGAATTTTGCCACCGCTTCCGAACGGGAAGTGACGGACAGCTTGAAGTAAATGCGCCGGATGTAGGTGCGCACCGTATGTTCGGAGAGCTGGTGGCTGGCGGCGATTTCCTTGTACCGCTGCCCCTGCGCGAGGGCTGCCAGGACCTCGTTCTCGCGCCGGCTCAGCTCATTCATGCCGGGCTCGGGCCGGGAGGTTTGGGTTTGAAAATGCCGGACCACCCGACGGGCGATCCCTGGAGACATGGGCGCTCCTCCCTCGGCCGCCAGCCGGACGGCCTCGAAGACGGGCGAGAGTTTCGCGCTCTTCAGCACATACCCAGCGGCTCCCGCACGCAGGCTGCCGAAAAGGCGCTCATCGTCCCGATACCCCGTCAGGACGACGAAGGACGTCTGCGGAAAACTCTCGGCCAGCTGGCGAATGCACTCGGCCCCGCCCAGTCCTGGCAGGACCAGATCGACCAGCGCCACGGTCGGCGGCGCCGCCGGCAACCCGGTCAGCATTTCCTCGCCACTCCCGAAGCAACCGGTCAGTTCCAAATCGCTCTCACTCACGATCGACCGCTCGAAGACGTCGGCGAACTCGGCGTCGTCCTCGGTGAGTGTAACACGAATTGATGACATCCTGGCGCGCTTATGGCCCGGGTCTCCACAACCTGCAATGGGTAGCTGCGCAGATGCAGCTTGGGTGCGCCGCCTCAGGCGTTCCGGTCGATGATCACATCGACGCAATTCTTGCCCTCCTGCCGCTCATAGCCGCAGCGCCGGGCGAACTTCTTGATCAGCATGATGCCCTGTCCTCCGGGCTTCCGTTCGAGCACCGGAATGTCGCGCTTCGGATCGGGCGCGGCCCACGGATCGAAGGCGTCGCCGTCGTCCTCCACCCGGAGCGTCACGTCGGTGCCGTCGTCGTCCACGATCACCCGCATGCGGTGCACCGCCCCGTCCTTATGGGCGTACTTCATCACGTTGGTCATCAGCTCCTCGAGCGACAACTCGGCCACGTTCAGCGCGCCCGAGGAAACGCCGCGGTCGCGCAGGAAGCCCACCACCTTGGCGATGGCGTCGCAGATGGACGGAATACTGGTCTGCGGATGAACTTCGAGGACAGCGGGAGCCACGAACTTATTTTGAGCAGGGGTTCCGCCGGCTGAAAAGCGCGAATCTCGTGCCCCGGCCTGTCTCGGTTCCCCGCTCAGAGCGAGAAACGCACCAGCGAGACGTCGTCATCGAGCGCCTCGTCGCCGCGTACCCGCCGGACGTGATCGAGCAACTGGTCCAGCGGCGTTCCGCCCGGCACGTCGTAGGTCTTCACGCATTCCATGAAGTCCTCGAACTGCCACATGCTGCCGTCCGGCTGCCGCACTTCGTAGATGCCGTCGGTCAGCAGATAGAGCGCCGAGCCGGGGTCCAGCGTTCGCGAATGCGTTTCGTAGCGTTTGCCGGCCCGGGCGCCTAGCACCAAGCCGGGCACGCCGATCGCCTCGGCGCAGCGGGTGCCGCTGCAGGTCAGCAGCACGGCCGGCGGATGCCCCGCGCAGGAAAAGCGCAGCTCGCGCGTGCGCCGCTGGAAGACGCCGTACCAGATGGTGAAATAAAGATTGTTCTGATCGCGCATCAGAAACGCGTTGTTCAGCGCGCTCAGGACCATGCCGGGATCGCGGAAATCCACCGCCGGCAGGGCGTGCGCCCGCAAGACCTTCAGCGCCGAAGCCGAGAGCAGCGCGGCGGGAACCCCGTGGCCGCAAACGTCCAGGATATAGAGCGCGAAATGATCGTCATCGATCCAATGGTAACCGAAGGCATCGCCCCCGACGGCCGAGAACGGGAGAAAACGCCAGTCCACCGGGATCGGCTCCAGCACCGGCTCCGGCAGCATGGCGCGGATGTAGTTGGCCGCGCCCTCCAGCTCCACGCGCAGGGCGGCCCGTTCCTCCTTGAGCCGCTTCATTTCGTCGGCCCGGAGCACGGCCGATTCCGTGATGCTCGGGGGAGGCGCTGGCGCCGCCGGGACCGGATTGCGCAGGACATCGCGGAATTCGATCTGCGTCCGCACCGTGGCCAGGAGGCGGTCGTTGTCCCACGGCTTCTCGATGAAGTCGCGCGCGCCCCGGCGCATCGCATCGACCGCCAGGTCGATCGAGCCCCACGCGGTCATCACGATGATGGGGAGATTGCGGTCGGCCGCCAGAATCTGCGGCAGCGCATCCATGCCCTCGCGGCCCGAGGTGGTGTCGCGGGTGTAATTCAAATCGAAGAGCAGCGCGGCATAGCGCTTCTCCTGCACCGCCTTGACCACGGCAGCCGGGGAATCGACCAAATCGGCCGCAAAGCCCTCGCTCTTGAGCAGGAGGCGCAAGGCTTCACGCACGTCCGACTGGTCGTCGGCGATGAGGATCCGTGGTTTGTCGGCCACCATGGCGCGCGGAGATTCGACTGGTTGGGGTAATTGCACAAGCAAAGCGCCCGCACGCGGTCAGCGGCGGGCGCATTCTGGCAACAAAAGTGGCGCAGCCCCAGGCGGGGCCGCGCGGACGGCTCAGGCCGCGGCTTCGGCGCTCTTCGGCGCCGTCGCGTCGGCCTCGCCCACCTGGTAGCGGACGAAGCGGCGGATGATCATGTTCTCACCCAGCTCGGCGATCTTGGAGGCGAGGAGATCCTTGATGGTCTTCTTGTCGTCCTTGATGAACGGCTGGTCGAGCAGCGCCAGGCTCTTGCAGTAGGCGTCGATTTTGCCCTCGACGATCTTCGGGATGATCGCCTCCGGCTTCTTCTGCTCGCGCGCCTGGGCGGCGGCGATGTCGCGCTCCTTCTCGATGAGATGAGCCGGGATCTGCTCGCGGCTGACGCAGATGGGCGCGGCGGCGGCGATGTGCAGGGTCAGGTCCTTGACGAACTCCTTGAAGCTGTCGTTGCGGGCCACGAAGTCGGTTTCGCAGTTCACCTCGATGAGCACACCGACGCTGCCGCCCATGTGGATGTAGGAGGCGATGACGCCCTGGTTGGCGGCGCGGTCGGCCTTGGAGCCGGCCTTGGTGATGCCCTTCTTGCGGAGGATGGTCTCGGCCTGCTCGAGGTCGCCATTGGCTTCGGCGAGGGCTTTCTTGCAATCCATCATGCCCGCATTGGTGCGGTCACGAAGGGTCTTCACGATGGCGGCAGTGATCTCTGGCATGGCTGTTGGTGTACGGGTTGAAATAGGTGGGAGGGAAAGAAGCGCAGCGGAGAAACTTCTGGGCTCTGGCGGGAAACAACCCGCTCAGGTCGCTGCCGTTCCGCTTTGGTTCATTTAGAAAAACTTGGTCATTTGGTATCTCGGCCGCCGAGCACCGCGCCAGAAACACGAAAGCCCGGCACGAGGCCGGGCTTCGGGGGCGCGGCCTCCTTGGCGGAAGCCCTGGCCGGGGAAATCAGGCCGAAATGGCTTCCATCGAACGGCGTTCGCTCTTGCTGGCCTCATGGCCGCCGGAGACGAGGGCGTCGACGAACTTCTGCAGCAGGATGCGGATCGAGCGGATGGCGTCGTCGTTGCCGGCCACCGGATAGCTGATCAGCGACGGGTCGGCGTTGGTGTCGACGACGGCCACCGTCGGGATCTTCAGGCGGCGGGCCTCGGCCACGGCGTTCAGCTCGCGGGCGGTGTCGATGATGATGATCGCGTCCGGCAGACGCTCCATTTCGCGGATGCCCTCGAGATTGCGCAGCAGCTTCGCACCCTCGCGCTTGAGGGCGGAGATCTCCTGCTTGCTCATCTTCTTGGCGTCGGGCGACTGGTCGATACCCTCGATGTACTTCAGCCGCTGAATGCTGCGGCGGATGGTGGCGAGATTGGTCAGCGTGCCGCCCAGCCAGCGCTGGTTGACGTAGAACTGACCGCAGGCCAGCGCCGCTTCCTTGACCGCTTCCTGCGCCTGCTTCTTGCAGCCGACGAAGAGCACCCGGCCCTTGTCGCGGGCGATCTGGGAGAGGAACTCCGTGGCGGCATCGAGCTGCTCGACCGTCTTGGTCAGATCAACCACGTGGATGGCATTGCGCTTCTCGAAGATGAAGGGCTTCATCTTCGGATTCCAACGCTTGGTCTGGTGTCCGAAGTGAACGCCTGCTTCGAGCAGTTCCGTGAGGACTTCGGTCGGGGCGGCAGCAGTCATAGGTGTCAGCAAATGTTCCGGATCGTCCGGAGAAAACGGGCCGGGAAGGAAACGCAGGATTCAGGAATTGCAACTGAAGGATTCGAGTGAAACGGAAAAATGTGAAGGCCGCGGGCGACTGGGGCGGTCAGAAGCGGAAGGCGTGGAATGGCGCGGGGCGGGAAAATACAAAAGGGCTAGAACGCCAGAGCTCCAGAAAAGCTAAAGGCCATGGGCATTGCTCGGCACCGGTCCTCATCCGGTCGAGTTTCGAAGCCTCGGAGAACTCAAGGAGCGCAAAAGGGCTTGGTTGGTTCTCTTCCGCCTTCCGTCCTTTGGGTCTTTCAAGTCCTTCCGGTCCTCTGTGTTCCTTGAGTTCTTTGAGGCCGACTCTTTCGCGCCTCTGCCCGGACCCGCCCGGCTCAACGCCGGTCGGCTCCCGTCAGGATCTGCCAGGCGCGGTGGTACTTTTGCATTCGCTGGACAGCTTTGTCATCCACCTGGCGCAGGCGGCGCAGGTCGCTGTTGTCTTCCAGGTCGGCGAGCTTCACCTCGGTCGCCAGCGGGTTGGCCGCGATCGCCCGCACGTAGTCGAGGTACGGGACGTCCCCCCGGTGCGTCAGCAGGCGGATGGCCGCCAGCACGGGCTCCGAGAAGCCGGCGGCGACGAGTTCGTCGAAGGTGACGGCGGTATCCTCCACCACATCGTGCAGGAGGGCGACGATGCGGGCGTCTTCCGACCGGCACCGCGCCATGACCCGCAGCGGGTGGAAGATGTACGCCGCGCCGGATTTGTCCTGCTGGCCGGCGTGGGCGCGGACGGCGATCTGGAGCGCTTTCTCGGTAGTGGCCATGTCCGGACCAAGGCTTCGGGGCGGCCGAAGTCAACGCCTCAGCATTCCGCCAGCCCGCGCTCGATAGCCCGGACCGCGGCATCGATCTGCGCCTCGGTCACGCAGTAGGGCAGCATCAGCACGACCACATCGCCGATCGGCCGGGTGAGCAGGCCATGCCGGCGGGCGGCCAGACAGACCTCCCGTCCGAGGCGCCGGGTGGGTGCCTCCGGGTTGCGCAGTTCGATGCCGGCCACGAACCCGACCTGCCGGATCTCGGCCACGCGGGCGTTGGTCCGCAGCGGCTCGAGCGCGCCGTCGAGGTAGTCGCCGAGTTCCCGCACCCGCTCCAGCACACCGTCGGTTCGAAAGAGCTCCAGCGACGCCAGGGCCGCCGCGCAGCCGAGCGGGTTGGCGGTGTAGCTGTGGCCGTAGTAGAGCGCACGGCGCTCGCCGGGCTGACCGCGGAAAGCCTCGAAGACGGCACGCGTCGTCAGCGTGGCCGCCAACGGGAGGTACCCGCCGGTCAGACCCTTGGCCAGGCAGAGGAAATCGGGCACGACCTCCTCGTGCTCGCAGGCGAACATCCGCCCGGTCCGGCCGAAGCCGGTCAGCACCTCGTCGGCGATGAGCAGCACACCGTTCTGATCGCACCATTCGCGCAGAGCCCGCAGCGTGCCCGGCGGCCAGAGGCGCAGACCGGCCGCGCCTTGCAGCACGGGCTCGATCACCGCCGCCGCCACCTTGCGCGCGACCTCGGGGCGGAGCAGGGCCAGTTCGGACGCCTCCCCCACCCGCACGACTTCGAGCGGCGGGGTGGCACCCTGCTTCACGGCGCCGTGGAAGAGCTCGATGCCGCCGAGCCCGGCCGCACCGAGGGTGTCGCCATGGTACGCGCCGCGGAAGGCCAGGAACGAGGTCCGCCACGGCTCGCCCCGGAACTGGTGATACTGCCGCGCCATGCGCAGGGCGGACTCCAGCGCGGTCGAGCCGTCATCGGAATAGAACACGCGCTCCAGCCCGCCGAGCGGCCACGCGGCCAGCAACTGGCCGGCCAGTTCGACCGCGGACGGATGCGTCGCGCCGAGAAAAGAACAGTGGGCGATGCGCTCCAGCTGCGCGCGGATGGCCGCATCGATCCGCGGCTGCCGATGCCCGTGCAGGTTGGTCCAGATCGAGGAGTTGCCGTCGAGATATTCGCGCCCGTCGGCTGTGCGGAGGACCGCGCCCTGCCCGTCGACGATGACCGGCGGGTCGCCCGCCGAGGCCTCGTCCATCCAATCCTCCCACGGAGTGAACGGGTGCCAGACCATGGCCCGATCTCGCGCCAAAACGTCGGCCGACGTGGGCCCGGTCGCGCTCGGCGCCGACGTGGCGGCCGGCGATTTCACCAGCCCGCTCGATTGCGGACGCGTCGGAGGGGTCGGCGTCTCCGTCCGCCGGGTGGACCGGGGATCGATGCGCGCCGTCTTGCGGGGAACTCGATACCAGGGCTTGATCATGACGTCGTCTCTTCGTCTTCCTCGCCGCCCCGCTCGCCTGCCGGCGCGGGCAGAGGCCGTTTCTCCAGCTTCGCGCGCAGCGCCACCTCGCGATCCAGCTCGAGCCAGTCTTCGTACGTCGAGCGGCGCCGCTGGTATTTGCGCCAGATCAGATCGCGAAACTCGACCAGCACGTCGAAATCGAGCTGCGGATGGGTGGTCCACTGCTCGTCGCCCCGCAGCTTGGACTGGAACGTCCAGCGCTTGGCGAACTTGCTCATGCGCCATTCGCGCTTTTCGCCCTCGGGAGTTCGATCGGACCAGGCATGGACATTGCGGCGCACGGAAGGAGTCGGCTGGGAGGCGGAAAGGTGGAGCGTCCGCGCCGATCACGGGCGCGGTCGCTGACGGAACTCCATTGTAGCAATTCCCCTACCAAACGCCATGGGCCGCCCGCCGCGCGGGTGGCCCGGCCAAAAAGAAACCGCCTCCCGGGGGCGGGAGGCGGCGCAGCCTTCGCCTTGAGTTAGTAGCCGAACGAGATGCTCACGCCCGGTCGGCGGTAGTAACCATACGGGTAGTAATAGCCGCCGTAGTAGTAGGGGCGGTAGTAGTAGGTCCGATACGGCCGGTAGTAGGCGTAGGGCCGGTAGTAGCGACGATGCGTCCGATAGTGATAGTAGCGGCCGTGGTCGTAGGCGCGGACGTAGCCGTAGCGCCGCGGACGGGCGTCCGCCGTTTGCGGCAGCGCCAGCAGAAGGCCGAAGAACGCTGCGATGAACAGAAGCAGGTATCGTTTCATGCTGGTTTAGACCGGCCGCGGCTTCCGCCCATTCAAATTCCTGCGGCATTAAAAGTTCGTCATCGACCGTAAAGACGCATCCGATTGCGAGCTGGCGACGAACCCTCCCCGACCCGCCCGCGGCCCTGCATTCACCGGCTTCCCACGCTCGGCCGCTGCGCTTCCTCCAGCCCCCAATGCACCTCCATGCGCGGACCGGGATAGTGATAGGAAGCGTCTGCGTTGGCGATCGCGCCGGCTTTGCTCACGCGCAGACCTTCGGCCCGCAGCAGGCGGATCTGCCGCCGGGCCCGGTCGGACTCCGGCGGACCGCTGACGGTGCCGTTGGCCCCGACGACGCGATGCCACGGAAAATCGGCCGGCAGGCGGTCGTCCGGCCGCGCCATGATGAAGGCCACGTGGCGCGCCGAGACGTTGAGGTGCATCGCGATCGAGCCGTAGTTCGTCCAGCGTCCGGGCGGGATGAGAGCGACGACCTTGCGCACCTCGGCAGTGATGCGGGCAAACGCGGCGGAAGGCATCGGGCAGCCTCGCGTGCCGTCCACCCGCGGCAAGCGCCCCTTGTTGGCCAGCGCCGATCCCTCCATGGTCCGGGCCGATGAAGTTGTCGCTCTGGCAGGTCGCGGTCCTCCTCGCCGCCGCCTGGCCTTCGCCCGTTCGGGCCGAGGAACCCCGCTCCGCCGCACTGCGCTGGGAGTCGCTCCGGGGCGACGCACCCGCCGCCCACGATGCGGCCGCCGCCGCGCGGCTCGACGCCACCTTGCGTGCCGCCGGCGGCGTGGAGGTGCCGCTCAAGCGCTGGCGCGGCATGTACGCCGTGCAGGTGCGTCTGCCGCGCCGCGCTGCGCTGGCCTTTCTCGACACCGGTGCGCCCCGCAACGCGCTCAGCGGCGCGGCCGCCCGCGAGGCCGGGCTCGGCGACGGCGAGTCGGCCTGGCTGCGGACGCGGGTCGAGCTCGGCGGCGTCGAGCTCGGCCCCTTCGTCCTGCGGGTGGAGGACAGCCCGGCCCGGTTGCGCCGCCCCGGGCTGCTCGGATTGCCGACCCTGCAGGCGTTCGGCGCGGTGCTCGATCCCGCCCGCGGCAAGCTCTTCGTCGCGCCGCGCCAGCCGCGCGCGCTCTCCGCCGCACTGGCGGCCGATCGCACCCGCCGCGCGCTGCCGCTGCTGCGCTCGGGCGAGCGCGACCGGCTCTACGTCAGCGCCACGATCAACGGCGTGCGCGGATTCCTCCTGCTCGACACCGGGGTGGCCAACACCACGCTGCACCAGTCCGCTGGCGCCCGCACCGGCATTGTCTGGCAGAGCCGCCCCGACAAAGTCAGCATCGACTACCGCGGTCGCGAACACCCGGTCTACCAGGGCCGTCCCGCCAGCTTCACGCTCGGCGGCGTGCCGGTCCCGCCCGTGACCTTCGTCCGCCGCGACCAGTCGCTGCTGGAATACGTCGCGTACGACGCCCCCGCCGCGTGGGGCGAGTTCTTCGGTCTGCTCGGCAACGACGTCCTCGAGCGCCTTGAGGCCATCGTCGACCTCCCCGGCGAGCGCCTTTACCTGCGCAAAAAGTAGGCCCGGCCGTCTCCGACCGGGCCTGCAATCAAACCGTTCTTATCGTCTATGGCCTATCGCCTATCGCCTATGCGAGCGACAGCGAGCCCTACACGTCGAAGTACATCGCGAACTCGTACGGATGCGGCCGCAGGCGGATGGCATCGTACTCCTTCTTCTTCATCTCGATGAAGTTCTCGATGAAGTCCTTCGTGAAGACATCGCCCTTGAGCAGGAACTCGTGGTCGGCCTGCAGCGCCTCCAGCGCGCCCAGGAGCGAATCCGGCGCGCTCGGGACCTTGGCCAGTTCCTCGGCCGGGAGGTCGTAGAGGTTCTTGTCGAGCGGATCGCCCGGATCGATGCGGTTCAGGATGCCGTCGAGGCCGGCCATGAGCAGCGCGGCGCTGGACAGATAGATGTTGGCCGCGGGATCCGGCGTGCGGAACTCGATGCGCTTGGCCTTCGGATTCGACGAGTAGGTCGGAATGCGGATGGAGGCCGAGCGATTGCGCGCGCTGTAGGCCATGTTGACCGGTGCCTCGTAGCCCGGGACCAGCCGCTTGTAGCTGTTGGTCGTCGGGTTGCAGATGGCGCAGAGCGCGCGGGCGTGCTTGAGCACGCCGCCGATGTAGAACAGCGCCGTCTCGGAAAGCTGGGCGTACTTGTCGCCGAAGAAGAGCGGCTTGCCGTCCTTCCAGAGCGACATGTGCGTGTGCATGCCGCTGCCGTTGTCGCCGAAGAGCGGCTTGGGCATGAAGGTCACGGTCTTGCCGTGCCGCGCGGCCACGTTCCGGACGATGTACTTGTAGTACATGATCCAGTCGCCCATCTGCTTGAGCGGGGCGAAGCGGATGTCGATCTCCGCCTGGCCGGCCGTGGCGACCTCATGATGCTGGCGCTCGATCGGAATGCCGCATTTCTCCATCTCCAGGCACATCTCGTTGCGGATGTCCTGCTGCGTGTCGGTCGGCGCGACCGGGAAATAGCCTTCCTTCGGGCGGATCTTGTAGCCGAGGTTGGGCGCTTCCTCGCGGTTGCTGTTCCAATGCGCCTCGATGCTGTCGACGCTGTGGTGCGAGCTGTGGCCGGTGTAGTCGAAGCGTACGTCATCGAAGATGAAGAACTCCGCCTCCGGCCCGAAGAAGGCGGTGTCGGCGATGCCCGTGCTCTTCAGGAACGCCTCGGCCTTGCCGGCGATGCCGCGCGGGTCGCGGTCGTACGGTTCCTTGGTGATCGGATCGACGATGTCGCAGATGAAGCTGAGCGTCGGCTCCTGATTGAAGACGTCGACCCAGGCCGTGCTGGCATCGGGGATCACCAGCATGTCCGAGTTGTTGATCGCCTTCCAGCCGCGGATGGAAGAGCCGTCGAAGCCCAGACCGTCGGTGAAGAGGTCCTCGCTGTACTCGGTGAGCGTGGTGGTGAAGTGCTGCCAGGTGCCGAGGATGTCGGCGAACTTGAAATCGATGAGTTTGATTCCGTGTTCCTTGATCAGGGCCGTGATATCGGCCGGCGTGCGTTTCTGATGCATGTCGCGTGAGGTTGAGGTTTGCTATGACTGCCGGGTGCGCCGCGGCGGGGAGATCCGGGGCGCAAGGGGAACAAACACAAGGGCGACTAAAGCCGGAGTAACGGCGCGGGTCCGTCCCGAGGCAAATGAAAAGCGCGCGAGGGCGCGATTGATTGCCTCCACGCGGCCGGATGGATTGTCCCGAGCTTCGGTCTCCGGTCTCCGGTCTCCCATCTCCAGTCTCCGGTTTCCAGTCTCCGGTTTCCAGTCTCCGATCTCCAGCCTCCGATCTCCGATCTCCAGTCTCCCGTCTCCGACTCCCGCCTCCGTCCCTCCGCGAGCCGGCCGCACTCGGAGAGTGCGGACTACGCGATCCCCGTCTTTCTCGCGGGCCGGATTTTACAAACCCCACGACCTGCCCCATCTTCCGCGCCCTTTCCGAATCCCGTCATGCAGATCTTCATCAATCTCCTCGTAGGAATCCTCTTCATCGTGTGCTTCCTGCTGATCATCGTGGTGCTCATGCAGCGCCCGAAGAATGAAGGTCTCGGCGCCGCGCTCGGTGGCAGCATGATGGACCAGGCCCTCGGGCCGCGGACGACCGACATCCTGCAGCAGATCACGACCTATCTGGGCGTCTTCTTCGGCATCCTGGTGCTCGCGCTCGGCTACCTCTACGCCCACAACTCCAGCGCCTCGAGCGGCCTTTCCAAGAAAGTCCTCCCGACGGCCGCGGCCGTGACTCCGACCCCCGCGGCGGCAGCTCCTGCGGCCTCACCGGCCGCTTCGCCCGCGACGGCAGCTCCTGCGGCCTCGCCCGCTGCTTCCCCCGCGGCGGCGAATCCGGCGGCTCCCGCCGCGAGCCCGGCGGCCACGCCGGAAGCCACCGCTTCGGTCGAAGCCAAGCCGGCGGACGCCAAGCCTGCCGATGCCAAGCCGGCAGACGCGGCCGCGACCGCCACACCGGAGGCGAAGCCGGCCGCCAGTCCGGCCGCTGCGACCACGCCGGCTACGCCCGCCGCGACGGCGGCGCCGTCGCCGAAGTAAGCACCTCCGACGAGGTGCCGACCTGAAGCGAGCTCAGCGGCTCACCGCGGGTACTCGAGCAGGCCGGCACCGCGGCCTCGACTCTCCGCAGCGTAGCGAAAGCGGCAGGGCGCGGCCCTGCGGGTCGCGCGCTTCCTGCCGCACTCCAAGAAGCTGCGACTTCGCGCGCGCCTCCTTCGACCTTCGAACTTGGGACTTCCTTCGAGTTTCGAACTTCGAGTTTCGAGTTTTCAGAACAGCACTCGCGGGGTCGATCCGAGGCCGACTCCGACGATGTAATTGAGATAGTGAAAGACCGCCGGTGCGGTCAGCAGCAGGCTGTCGAACCGATCGAGCAGACCGCCGTGTCCCGGGATGAGGGCGCCCATGTCCTTCACGCCGATGTCGCGCTTGATGGCCGACATCAGCAGATCGCCGAGCTGCCCCAGCGCGCTGATCAGCAGGCCGAGCGTGACCAGATGCACCGGTTCGGCCGCTCGGGTGCCCGCAAAGGCGAGTCCGCCCAGCCAGACGACCAGGCCCGTGGTCAGGACGAGGGCGCCGACTGAGCCCGCGATGGTCTTGTTCGGGCTGGTGTTCGGACAGAGCTTGCGCCGCCCGAAGAGCTTGCCGCTGACGAAGGCGAAGACGTCGTTGAGCGAGACGCTGACCAGCAACAGCAGCACCGCGCCGCGATAGGCGACGTCATTGGCCAGATAACCCGCGTGGCCGAGCCCGACGCCGAAGGTCATGAAGCCGAAGACCGCCAGCGCGGACCGCTGGATGTAGCCCGAGGGCCGGTCGGGCAGCAGCGCCACGATGCAGATGAGTGCGCAGACCAGCGGGAAGAGCGCGACGAAGAAATGGTACCAGTGGTCGAGGGTGGCCAGCGTCACGAGCACGATGCCGAAGGCCGCCGTGGCCGTGAGCACGCGTTCGCGGAACAGCCCAGTGGCCCGCGCGAATTCGCTAAAACAGGCCAGGCTCAGCAGCCCGGTGACGAGGATGTGCGGCGCCGCACCCAGGAGCGTCGGACCGATCATCAGCGGCACCAGGATCATCCAGGAGCGCCAGCGGGTCCACAATTCGCTCCGCAGTTTGGACGGCTCGCGCAGCGGACCGAGGAGCTGCAGCAGCAGGAAGACGGTCGGTGCAAGAAGCAGCACGCCGACGATGGCGATGACGATGCCGCGGACGGCGGGATTTTCGAAGGCGGCGGCCGGGTTCCACCAGCGCAGCGCGGCGTCGACGGGGATCATCATGACGAAAGCGAGGAACGCTCAGCCCGGCTGATCGCAGGCGCCTACTTCACCTCGAACATGACCCGCGAGGTCGTCTGCAGGAAGACGATGTTCGCGCCCCACAGACCCGGCTCGAGCACCGACTTGTCCATCGTCTCGCTCAGCCGCAGGCGGTTGGCGCTCTGCTGCATCATCACCTTGATGGGCGCGCCCTGCGGCACGTTGCCGTCGGGCTTCACCGGGAAGACGTTGATGATGAGCAGGCCCGGCGCACCGTCGACCTCCACCTCGGCATCGGGCGCGACCGGCAGAGGAATGCGCGCGAAGATGGCCGTCTCCGGATTGCCCGTCACCTCGGCCAGCTGGCCGCCGATGCGCACGTCGAACGGGTAGATCGTGGGCCGCTTGCCGGACTTGATCGCCTTCTTCGCCTCCGGCGGCGCCGGCGCGACCAGCTTGCTGGCGTCGACTTCGTTGGTGTTCAGCCGCTCCTGCGAGAGACCCTTCTTTTCGTTACCGCGCAGCAGCGGTGCCAGCAGGGCGGAGAGCGTGGTGAACAGAAAACCGCGGCGATTCATGGCGCGATCCTCGCCCGGGTTTCGGCGCGGCGAAATCGCAAATCGATTCCCGAGCGCGCCGGGCTCGGCTTTTGCGATTCCACGTGACCGCATTCCGGGCGATGCTCCCGCGCTTGGACTCCTGGAAGCTGCGCCCCGCCCGCGATCTCGGTCTGCCGCCCTCCGAGCGGCGCCGCAGCAATCTGCGCGAAGCCGGCTGGTTCGAGGCCCTGCTCCACGGCGGCTGGTGGAGCGTGATGCGCCTGTATCTCCGCCTGGCGCATCGGTTCGAGATTCACCAACGCGAGCACCTGCCGACCGAGGCGCCGTTCGTCATGGTGGCCAACCACTCCAGCCATCTCGACGCCCTCGCGCTCTGCGCCCCGCTGCCGATGCGTCTGCGCGCGCAGGTCTTCCCGCTGGCCGCCGGCGACACCTTCTTCTCCAAGCCCACCACCAGCCTCTTCGCCGCCCACGCGCTGAACGCCCTGCCCGTCTGGCGCAAGAGCGGCGGCCGGCACGGCATGGAGGATCTGCGGCAGCGCCTCGTCGAGGAACCCTCTGGCTTCATCCTCTTCCCCGAGGGCACCCGCACCCGCGACGGCCAGATGGCCAGCTTCAAGGCCGGTCTCGGCATGCTCGTCGCCGGCACCAGCGTCCCGGTCATCCCCTGCCATCTCGAAGGCTGCTTCGCCGCCTGGCCCCCGCACCGCGGCCGACCGTCCCCCGGCCGCGTCCGCCTGCGCCTCGGCCCACCGCGGACCTTTGCCGACGTTCCGCACGATCGCACCGGCTGGGATCACATCGCCCAAGTCACCGAGCAGGCCGTCCGCGAGCTGGGCGGAGGGGCGACGCCGCCGGCCTCGCCCGATCCAAACTGACGACGGACCGCCTGCCTCAGCCTTCCATTCTCGCCCGCATCTGCGTCCATCCTGCAATCTGCGGGGTGTAGGACGATTGAAGCAGAGGCGGGCGGCCCTACGCCGAAGGCGTTTCGCTCCAAAGCCAAGGGTTGGCCGAGGCAAGAGGCCTACCCTTGGACCTGCGCCCGACGATCGCCCTACCTCGAAGCGGTTGCGTCGCGTCCGCTCGAGAGCGCATTCCCCAGGGCAGCACGTGCCGTAACCGTTTCGCGGTAGGCGCCCAATGCGCGGCGACCCCAAGGTAGGCCTCGTGCCTCGGCCAACCTTGGGCTCGACTCCGGAACGCCTTCGGCGTTGGAACGACGGGCGAGCTCGCACGGGAGCGCGAGCACTCACCACCCCGATACTTTGCAAACCAGCCGCACCGGCAAAACGCGAATGACCTTCCCGCCCCCCGCTCCCCCGCCCCCCGCCCCCCGCTCCCCTGCTCCCCTGCTCCCCTGCTCCTCCACTCCTCCACTCCTCCGCTCCCCCGCTCCCCCGCTCCTCCGCTCCTCCGCTCCTCCGCTCCTCCGCTCCTCCGCTCCTCCGCTCCTCCGCTCCTCCGCTACTCGGTCCGCAGCGCGCGGAGCGGGCTGATGCGGGCGGCGCGGCGGGCGGGGAGGAAGCTGGCCAGCAGGGCGGCGGCGGAAAGGACGCCGGCGGCCGCGAGGAGGAGGACGGGATCGTGGCCGCGGATTTCGTGCAGATAGAAAGCGGCCGCGCGTCCGACCGGCAGCGCGAGTACCAGCCCGACGCCGACGGCCACGGCGGTCTGTAGCGCCCCCTGGCGCAGGACGAGCCAGAGGATGTCGGCCTTGGTCGCGCCCAGTGCGAGGCGGATGCCCAGTTCGCGGGTGCGACGTTGAACGGAGTAGGCCCGCACGCCGTAAACGCCGAGCGCGGCCAGCAGGAGCGCGATCCCGCCGAAGAAGCCGAAGAGCGCGGCGCCGATGCGGCCCATCCAGAGGTTGTAGCTCTTGCCGAGATACTGCTCGAACGGCAGCAACTGCAGCATGGGCAGGTCGGGGTCGAGCTCGCGCAGGGCCTGCCGCAGCGGGGCCAGCGCGGCCACCACCGCGACGGGCGACGACTGGCGCAGGCGCACGGCGAGGAACATCAGCCGCGGATCCTCCCATTGCCCGAGCGGGACGAAGAGCCGCGGGAGCGGGCGCTCCTTGTCGAGCACGTCCTGATTGTGCCGCGCCACCAGGCCCACGACTTCCAGTTCGGGCGCGCCGGGCCGGGCTTCGCGCACGCGCTGGCCCAGCGGTTCCTCGCCGGGAAAGAGGCGCGCGGCCAGGTTTTCGTCGAGCAGACAGACGCGACGACCGCCGGATTCGGCCAGCTCACTCTCGGAGAAATTGCGACCGCGCAGCAGACGCACGCCGAGCGCCGGCAGATAGCCGGGGCTGATCGCCGCGGGCAGCACGCCAATGCCGCGTGTCGCACCCGGCGCCGCCGGGAGCACATCGGCCCGCACGACGCGGATAGGCGCAATCTCGTTCTTGTAGGGGACGCACGAAGCCAGGCCGGCGGCCTCCACGCCGGGCAGCCGCGCGACCGTCTCCAGCACGCGCAGCTGGCGGCGGCGGGCCTCCGCAGGAGGCGTGTTGGCGAGCGTGAAATCGAACTCCGCCAGCGCCACGCCTTCCGGCCGGAAGCCTACCTCGGCGCCGCCCGCGCGCAGGGCGCCGCGGAGAAAGAGGCCGGCGGAGAAGACCAGCACGACGGAGAGCGCGAGTTGCGCCATGACGAGCAGGTGACGCCCGGCGAAGAAGCCGTCCCAGCCCGCGCCGGTCGCGCCCGCCTCGCTGGCGGTGGATTTCAGATCGTGCACGAGATCGGCCCGGGCCGCGCGCCAGGCGGGCAGCAGGCTGAAGAGCAGCGTGGCCAGCAGACAGAACGCGAAGGTCGCGCCGAGCACCGCCGCGTTGGGCTGCAGCGGGAGGGAAAGATTGAAGCTCATCGAGCTGAGCAAAGCGGTGCCGATGCGCTGCAGGAACGCATTGGCCGCCGCGCTGAAGAGAAGACCCAGCACGCCGCCGACCAGCGCGAGGACCAATCCCTCGGTCAGCAGCTGGCGCACGATCTGCCCGCGCGAGGCGCCCAGCGCGAGGCGCAGCGCGATTTCCGGCGCGCGCGTGGCCGAGCGGGCCAGCAGCATGTTGGCGAGATTGAGGCAGGCGATGAGCAGGACGATGCCCGCCATGGCGAGCAGGAGCGCGGCGAGCAGTTGGAGCGGGCGATGCTCGGGCGGCTGGGGGCTGATTCCGAAAGGCTTGGTCAGGAGCAGCTCGCGCGGAGGCGCCGCGGCACGACCCGGCAGGGCCTCGAGCCGCGCCGCCAGCACGGGCAGCAGCGGGCGCGCGCGCTCGAGCGTCAGCCCGTCGCGCAGTCGGCCGACGAGATTGAGCGCGTAGCTGGTCGGATGCTGCAGATCGAGCGCCGGGGTGGCTTCCGCGAACGCGGCCGTGGTCTCGGCGTAGACCCCGAGCGGCAGCCAGCAGTCGGGCACGATCAGCGCCGTGATGCCCCCGAAGCCCGGCGGAGCGATCCCCACGACCGTGTATTCGCGGCCGTTGACGAGCAGCGTCCGGCCGAGGAAATCGGCCCCGCCGCCCTCGCGCTGCCAGAGCTCGTGACTCGCCACCAGCACGCGCTGTCCGGCGCCCGGGCGGCATTCGTCGGCGGTGAAGAAGCGGCCCGCGACCGGACGCGCGCCGAGGAGGGCGAAGAAGTTCTCCGAGGCGAGGAAGGCGAAGCTGCGCCGCAAGGCTTCGTCGCGGCCGAGCGCGAGATAGCTGAAAGCGACCGCAGCCGTGTCGGTGAAGACTTCGCGATTCCCCCGCAGAACCTTGAACTCCGCGTGCGAGAACGGCCGAAACTCGCGGGCCGCGTCCCGACTGCCGGTGAACAGGCAGGCCACCCGCTCGGGCTCGTGCGCCACCGGCTCGCGCAGGAGCACGGCATTGACCAGTGCGAAGATGGAGGTGTTCACGCCGAGTGCGACCGCCAGCGTGAGAATGGCGACCGCCGAAAAACCCGGCTGCCGGCGCAAGGCGCGCAGGCCGAGGCGGAGATCGCGCCCGAACTGCTCCAGCGCGACGAAGCGGCGCTCGGCCCGCCAGCGCTCCTTCATCGGCTCCACGCTGCCGAACTCGCGCAGCGCGGCACGGCGCGCCTCGGCGGGCGGGAGGCCCTCGGCGATCTTCTGCTCGACCGCCATTTCCAGATGCGCGCGGATCTCGGCGGTCAGATCGTCCTCCGTGCGCTGCCGCCGGAAAAGCGCGCCGAGGCGAAACAACAGCCGATGCAGGGCGCTCATGGCTCAGGCGGGCTGGAGGACGAGATTGACCGCCTGCGAGAGCCGCACCCAGCGCGCGGTCTCCTCCTCCAGCTGACGACGGCCGGCGGCGGTCAGCGAGTAGATGCGGGCGCGGCGGTTGTTCTCGGTCGTGGCCCACGCCCCGCGAATCCAGCCCTGCGCCTCCAACCGGCAAAGCGCAGGGTAAAGCGAACCCATCTCGACCTGAAAGACCTCGCCCGAGCGCTCGCGCAGGCGCTGCGAGAGCCCGAAACCGTGCATCGGCTCGAGCTGCAGGGCGCGCAGAATCAGGAGGTCGAGCGTGCCCTGCAGGAGGTCGGGCTTGGCGGGAGCGGCGGTTCGTTTAGACATTCTGAAGGAACGAGCATGCGCCGCTCATTCAGACGGTCAAAAGGAAGCGCGCCGGGAGCGCCGGATGCGCAAGGTCGGCGTGAGGGGGAGGCCGCGCCGCACGCGACGCGAAACCCTCGCGACGCGAAACCCTCGCGACGCGACCCTCGCGACGCATGCCGCGTTCCGAGTCAACGCTGCGGTCGGCTCCGCGCGAGCGGATGAGCCCGCGCCTTGCCCGCGACTTCAGGCCGTCGGCTGCTGCCGCCGACGCCGCGCCGCGACGCCGAGCAGACCCACGGCCAGCATTCCGGCCGCCACCGTGCCCGGCTCGGGCACGCCCTGGATGGTCAGGCCCCAGCTGGTGAAGGTGCCGATGTCGCCACCGGCCACGTCCGCGATGAAGAGCGTCCAGGTGCCGGCCGCGATGCCACCATTGAACGACGCCAGCGAACTGAGCCGCGCGCTCGCATCGGTCACGGTCAGCGGACTGTCCGTGCGGCCGTCGGGACTCCACGTCCCCGTCAACGCCGAGCCGCCCGGGTTGGTCACGTTCTGGTAGAGATGAATGTCCGGCCCGAGGCTGGTGAAGGTGACGTTGAAGCCTGCATCGCCGTAGCCGACCGGATCAGACCCCGTCACGCCGACGCGATTCAGCAGCGTGACGAAACCCGCCTGGGTCGAGTTGGGCAGGAAATGCACCAGGTAGGCGTAGAAATCGCCGTTGTAGCCTCCCGAGATCTGCAGGCTGACGCTGACCGAAGTGATCTGGGTGATGGACGAGAACGGCACGTTGATCGTGCTGGCCACACCCACCAGATCTCCGTCCGGAATGGAGACTCCGGGAGAGGCCGTGTAGTTCTCCATCAACTGCGCGGACGCCGGAGCGGCCGTGAAGATGGCCAGGGCGGCACCCGTGGCGGCGAGAAGAGAGCGCAGATTCGGCATGGGATGAGACGGGATGTTGGGCGTTTCCTCACGGGTTGTAAACAGCGCGATAGAAACGATTTGGCGGCCCTTGGGCGGGTAGACGGGTGTCGAGATACTCGAAGCGTCCTGTCGAGTCTGCGGTGAGCGGACCGGAGAGATCGGCGAACGGAACCATCAGGTTGTCGGTCGACTGCAGCCGGTACGTCTGCCCGGGGATGCCCTGGCCCACGATGCGGGCCCCGGTGCCGTCGACCGTGATCGAGGTGAGGTTGAGCGACAGCGAGTTGTCCAGCACGACCGTGACGTTGGCGGTGCCGGTGGCGAAGCCGCCGCGGCCGTCGCTGATCGTGTAGGTGAACGAGTCCGCGCCGCTGTAATTCGTGGCCGGGGTGAAGGTCACGACGCCGCCGCTCAGGCCGACGGTGCCGCCCTGCGCGCTGGTCGGGCTGACGCCGGTGAGGGTGAGCGGGTCGTTGTCGGGATCGCTGTCGTTGCGCAGCAGCTTCGGAGCGGGGATGGACAGGCGCGCGTTGGTCCGGACCGAATAGGTGTCCGTTGCGGCGATCGGCGGACGATTGATGACGAGCGCGAAGTTCTGCGTGGCGTCGGGCGCGACACCGTTGGTCGCGACGAGCACGAAGTTGAACGTCTGTCCGCCCGCGCCGGCCGCGGGGATGCCGCTGAGCAGGCCGGCGGGCGAGAGCGTGACTCCGCCCGGCAACGGCCCAGTCGTGCTGAAGGTCGGATCCGGCACGCCGCTGGCCGCGGCCTGGAACGAGCCGTTCACGCCGACCGTGAAGACCGTGGTGGCGGCGCTGGTGATGCTCGGCGCGACCCCCGGCGTCGGCGTGGGCGTCGGCGTGGGCGTCACGGTCGGCGTCGGACTCGGTGTGGGCGAGGGCGTCGCGGTCGGAGTCGACGTCGGGGTGGGCGTAAACGTCGGTGTCGCGGTCGGCGTGGGCGTCGGCGTGAGGGTCGGCGTCGGGCTCGGAGTCGGGGTGAATGTCGGCGTCGGCGTCGGGGTCGGCAGCGGCGTGGCCGTCGGAGTCGGCGTGGGCGTGGAAGCCAAGATCGTCACCGTCAACCCGGCCGTGGAGCTGGTGCAGGGTGGGTTCGCGATGCGCCACTCCAGTGTGATCGGGCCCGCGCCGCCAGTGTGGGTGAAGGTCGCGTTCGGCGTGTTGGCACTGGGCGAGAATGTGCCGGTGCCGCCGCCCGTCACGAACCAGGTCCCCGTGCCCGCGGTCGGCGTGTTGCCGCCGAGTCCGAGGGAGGTGCCGAGAGGTGCGACGGTCTGATTGCCACCGGTGGTGGCCGTGGTCGGAGGGGCGATCACGGCGAAGGTCGCGGACGAGACTGCCGCGGAGGCCCCGCCGAGGTTGCCGTTGACGGTGTTGTCGGGCGCGGCCCCGGCCGAATTCGAGGCGACACCTGCGACCACCGAACAGCCTAGCGTGCCGTTGGCGGGCACCGAGATGGCGGAAAACGTGATGGTGTTGACCAGAGCGGAGGCATTGAACGAACCCGAGGTGCTGGCGGCGGCGCTGCCGGTGGAATCGACGGAGAATGCCGTGCTGAGGGCGGTCGCGTTGAAGTAGCTGGCCGCGATGGTGACCGTCGGCGCGCCGCTGGTGCAGACGGACGTGGAACTGGGGGCCGAGAACGTGACGAAGGGCCGATACTGCACCTCCACGGCGCCGAGATCCACGTTGACGTTGCCGGAAGGGCCGCTGATGCGGCGGTAGTTGTTGCCGCCGCGCTGATCGGCAAAGGGCGCGGCGCCCTCGAAGGTTGGGCTGACGACGAAGGAATTCGAGCCCGCGTTGAGGATCGGGCTGCTCGCGCTGGTCGGGAAGAGCGACTGCGGCGAGCCGGTCGGAGCCCCGTTGAGTGCGAGCGAAGCGCTCAGCTGAGGATCGCTGGTGGTGAAGGTCGTGCCGTTGATGGTGACGGAACCGACGGTCGTGGTCGCGACCACGATGTTGGCCGTGTCGCGATTGATCACCGCCGTGGCCGTGCCCTGCTGGGAGGTGAAGTTGTGGGCCTGCAGATCGTTGCCGCCCGTGGAGTTGGAAAGGATGCTGTTGCGCAGCGTCAGCGTGGCCGTGGCGGAGGCCGAGGTGGAGCGCGCGCCGACCGGGCCGAGGTTGATGCCGAGGTGATAGATGGCGCCGCCCGCGGCCAGACCGTCGTCGGTGGCGACGCCGGCCACCGTGCCCAGGCCGCCCGCGACCGTGTTGCGGGCGATGGTCGCGTTGGTCAGGGTGACCGTGCCCGAGCGGTTGAAGATGCCGCCGCCGAAGCCCGCGCCGCCGCCCGCGCCGCCGGTGGAGAAGGCCGCTCCGCCCGCGCCGCCGCGAGCCGTGTTGAAGGCGATGGTCGAGTTGGTCACCGTGAGCGTGCCGGCGTCGTTGAAGATGGCACCGCCGAAACCCGCGCCGCCGCCGCCGCTGAAGGAATTGGACGTACTGGTGCCGCCGCCAAAGCCGCCCAGCTGCGAGCCGGATCCGACCGCGCCCCCCGCGCCGCCGCCGAAACCGGTCTCGGCCGAGGCCGATTGGGGCGGATTCGAGCCCGCACTGCCGGAGCCGGCGCCAAAACCACCGTAGCTCCCAGCCACGCAGTTGCCGCCGCCGCCGCCGAAGCCGC
Source organism: Verrucomicrobiota bacterium (assembly GCA_018240025.1). Taxonomy (GTDB): domain Bacteria; phylum Verrucomicrobiota; class Verrucomicrobiia; order Chthoniobacterales; family SZAS-18; genus SZAS-18. The sequence goes on along the minus strand of JAFEGM010000009.1, from coordinate 76,924 downwards.
CGACGGAGTTCGTGTTGCCGCCGCCCGCCCCGCCCCCGATGCCGCCGGGCCCACCGGGCCCGCTGGAATTCGCGCCATTGCCGCCGCCCCCGCCGCCCAGCGCGCCGCCGGAACCGTTGGCGCCGTTGTTGCCGCCCGCCCCGCCCGTGCCGCCCCCGGTCCCGCCCGTGGTCGTGGACGTCGGACTGCCGCCATTGACGGCCGTATCACCCACCGTCGAGGTAGTCGCAATGCCGCCGCCGCCGCTGCCGCCGGTGCTCGTCCCTGTCAGGACGCCGCCATTGCCGCCCATGCCACCGCCGCCGCCGGAGCGGGAAAAAACGCCACCCGCGCTCGCCGTGGCGGAGGCACCGTTCCCGCCCATGCCGCCGCCACCCGCGCTCTCGACGGAAAGGCCATCGTCCGACCCGCCCGCCCCGCCGGTGGCGGAGTTTCCGGTCAGGGTGCAGTTCACGATCCTCAGCGCGCCTTGGTTATAGATGGCGCCGCCGGCCCCCAGCCCGCCGCCGCCGCCGCTCAAGGCGCCGCCCGCGCCGCCCACGGCGGAGCCGCCGCTGAGCGTGAGATTCACCAGGGTCAGCGAACCGGTGCCGGCAGGGCCGATGGTCGGGCTGCCGCCGGCGACGTAGAAGAGCCGGTAGTTCGCGGCACCCGTGCGCCGGATGGTGGCGCCGTTGCCGTTGTTGCGGATGGTGATGGCGCTGCGGATCGGCGGCAGGCCGTTGGGGCCGTACCAGAAATTGTGCACGGTCGAAACGTCGTAGCTTCCGTCGGCCAGAACGATCGTGTTGGCCCCGCTATACGCTCCGAGCTGCGCGTTGCAGTTGTTGATCTCGGTGATGAGCTGCGCCGTGGTCGAAACGTTGACCGTGGTGGCCGCCCACGCCGAGGCCACCGAAGAGAAAGCGAAAGCAGCCGTCAAAAAGAGCGAACGGAACAGGTTCATGGTGCAGGAAAGGACCTGCGCAGGCTGCCGCAAAGTCCATGAGAAAGCAGCAAAAAAGGCCGCTTTCCCCAAACATGTGACAATCACCCCTCGCCCCCGCCGAGGTCGATCCGACAGACCCCGACTCGCACCAGGGTATCCAGGAATTCGTCCACCGCGGCCACCGGCGCCGAGCCGAAATCGACCAGGAAGCGGGCGCGCCCTTCCGGCAGCGATTCCGGATCGGAAAGGAAATGCACCACCCCGGTCAGCCGATCAGGTCCGGCCGGGCGGATGTCCTCCGGATCGAACCAGTGCTCGAACCAGTCGGCCAGCGGCCGCCAGTCGACTTCCGGCGGCAAGCCGGTGAGTTCCACTTGCGCGTCGTCCCAGACGAAGGGCGCCACCCGGACGATCACGCTTGGACTCCAGGCCAGCTCGACGGGCTCGAAGCCGAGCATGCGCTCCGAATCGACCCTCTCTGGACGCGCCCCTTCCGACGTCAGGAAGATCAGGTCCAGCCGCAGCGGCAGGCGCAGCGGGCCTTCGCGGGCCAACTCACCGTGGTCAGCCCGCACGGACGGCTCGGCTACGATCCGCAGACCGTCGGGCCGAGGCGTCACTCGTTGGCGCAGCAGTTCCAGATAAGGGGCCCGAATCTCCTCCAGTAATTCACCCAGGGTCATGGCAGGGGCGGAACAGGTGGTAGAGATGTGCACGGGAAACAGGAACAAGGTCGCAGAGGCGACGGCCTTGCGCTTACTCTGCCCCTGCGGGGTTCCCTGCGTTTTCTCCTCCCTCCTCCATGTTGCGATTTCTCCGCTCCGCTGCGCTGGCCGCCGCCGCTCTCCTCGTCCTTCCGCCGGCCGACGCCGAACCGCCACCTGCGCCCGTCCTGCCGGCCACGGCCCGCCTGCAGCAGCTCGAATGGCCGCTCGCAGGCGCCTGGCGGATCAGCGTGCAGCGCGACGGCTCCGGCCAGCTGGCTTACGGCCGCAGCGCGGTCGATGTCTGGCCGTTCCCGGCCGGAACGGTGAATTTCGGGCAGCTCTGCGACGCCCTGCGCACAGCTCCGCTTCCGCCCACGGCCGACGCCCGCGGGGTGCAGGTGGGGCTGGTCGGCGAAAAGGCCACACTGCTCCTGCCGACCGATCCAGCCCTGCCGGCCTTTCGCCAGGCCCTGGCCGCCGTGCTGCCGAACCTTGGCTTCAGCGATCGGCGTCGCCTGGAGCGGTTTCGCCGCCTGCAGGCCACCCAGCCGCTGGGCGCCGGCTGAGCGGAATTCACCCCGCACGCGCCTTCGACAGCCCCGGAATCGCCCCACGCCGAAAAATCTTCGGCGCGGCGGCATTTTTCGTTCCGTACGCCGAACGATTGTGGCGATTCTAGAAGTTAGAACAAACGCGCTGGGGACGGACCTTTTCCCCGTCGGCGCTTCTGGAAATTCTGGAAGTTAGAATCCGATTTCCGGGCCGAAAACGCGCCGCCGGGAGGTTCTAACGATTCGACTTGACCGATCGGTCTAATCCCGGGAAAAGGGGCCGCCCTCCATGAAAAACCTGCTTATTTTCACCCTCGCCGCGAGCGCGGTGCCTGCCTTCGTGCAGGCTGCGCCGCCCGACTCGTTCAAGAACCTGGCCGGCACCGCCGACGAAATGTCCGCGATGCGTCTGCCCAATCCCGAGGCCGTCGGGGTCCGCTCCAAAACGGCCATGCTGCCGGTCCGTTTCCGCGGCGGCAAGTGGACCGCCGACCTGCCCATCGAGTCGACCGAAGACCTCCGCCTCACCCTCCTGGCCCCGGATTCCCCGACCTGGCAGGTGACCGTCCGCCGCGGCGCGGAGGTGACCAACCTGCGTGGCGCCCGCACGCATTTCGATCTGCGGCAGGTCGATCTCGGCCTCGACGGTATGAAATACCCGGCCGAGGTCTTCTCCTTCAAGCAGCCCAAAGCCGGCATTTGGAGCGTGGAGATCGAGGGACCCGCCTCGGCCAAGCGCGACGGCGAGACGGCCGGCTTCCTCGTGCTGACCCACAAGTCGCCCTACCAGATCTACTCCTACGTCGACACCCATGAGACGGTCACCGGCCGGTCGATCGGCCTCCACACCCGGCCGTTCGACACCCGCACCCAGCTCGACGCTGGCAGCGCCGTCACGGCCACGGCTGAGATCGGCCTGACCAACGGCTTCCGCGAGACGGTCGCGCTGCGGGACAACGGCAACGGCTCGTTCAGCGTGAATTACGTACCGCGCCTTTCGGGCGAGTATTCGGCCCAGATCACGGTTCGCGGCCAGACGCCGGGCGGCGAGGCCTTTGTGCGCACGAGCGAACTGCTCTTCCAAGTGGTCGACTCCGCCGCGGCCTTCGGCAAGGCGGCCGACGCCACGCATCTCGACGACACCCGCCTGCAGGTGAACGTTCCCGTCAGCGGCCTGGAGGACGGCAAGAAGGTCATCGCCTACGCCGAGGTTTGGGGCACCAATGCCAGCGGCCAGAAGGCTCCGGTCGCCTGGATCGGCGGCATGGCCGTGGCCGAGGGCGGCAAGCTGCCGCTCGTGCTGGACGGTCGCTGGGTCGCCCGCGGCGAGGCCAAGTCCGGCTTCGAGCTGCGCACGGTGCGCATTCAGGATCCCGACTACTTCGTCACGCTGGCCCAGTCGGATCGCCTCGCGCTCCGTCTGCCCGCCCTCCCCGCCGGTGCGGTGCGCTCGGCCCTCGGCGCGATCACCGAGGACATGCGCATGGGCAAGCGCCCGACCGGTCAGGTGGTCAATGCGGTCGGCGGCAAGCTCATGCTGGTGCACGGCTACTGCTCCGGCAGCAATCCCTGGCCGCCGGCCCAGTTCGCCAGCAACATCGTCTTCCTCGACGCCAACAAGAGCCGCACGCACGACCAGTTCGCCAACCTGATCAAGACCTTCGGCGCCTCGTATCCGTCCTACGGCATCGTGGCCCACAGCCAGGGCGGATGCGCTTCGCTCCACCTCTACACCTATTATTGGAGCGGCCTCGACAGCGCCACCGGCACGCGCCTCATCCAGTCGGTCGGCACGCCCTATCAGGGCACCGCGCTGGCCGGCAACCTGGCCGCGCTGGGCTCGATCTTCGGCGCCGGCTGCGGCTCGAATCAGAACCTGACCTACTCCGGCGCCGCCTCCTGGCTGGCCGGCATCCCGACCTGGGCGCGGGCCAAGGTGCATTTCGCCACCACCTCGTTCAACGACGGCTGGGGCTACGACTACTGCAACATCGCCACCGACCTGTTCCTTTCGGATCCGGACGACGGCGTGGTCGAGAAGGCCTACGCCCAGCTCTCCGGCGCGAACAATCGCGGCCACAAGACGGGCTGGTGCCACACCTCCGGCATGCGCGATCCCGCGCAGACCTCCGACTCCTCGCGCAACGCCGACATGAATACGAACGCCGCGCGCTGAGGCTCCCGCCGAGCTGATCTCGAATGCCAGCAGGACCCCGGTCCTGCTGGCATTTTCGTTGTCGGGGCAGGCGCCTCCGCGAACCACCCAAGACGTCCCTCGGTAGGGACGCGCTCCTGCACGTCCGCGAACCACCCACGACGATACGCGCGCCCACGACTCGGTAGGGACGCGCTCCTGCGCGTCCGCGAACCACCCACGACGATACGCGCGCCCACGACTCGGTAGGGACGCGCTCCTGCGCGTCCGCGAACCACCCAGGACGATACGCGCGCCCACGACTCGGTCAGGACCGCGCTCCTGCACGTCCGCGAACCACCCAGGACGATACGCGCGCCCACGACTCGGTAGGGATGCGCTCCCGCGCGTCCGCGAGCTGCCCACGACGACATTTTATCCATCACACTAACACGCATGCGAACATATTTTCCGTTGTTTTTCTCTTCGCGCCATATATTATGTATTTTCTATCTTTTAATGCCGCACGCATCCCGCTCCTCACCTGCTCCCGGCGTGATTCAGCTCCTGGGCCACCCCACGCTCGTCTTCCTCACCGTTTGCACGCAGGCGCGAGCACCCATCCTGGCCGAATACCCGGTGCTGGATGCCCTGACGCGAATCTGGAGGGAGGAAGCGCGCCATGGGTTTGTCGGCGATTTCGTGCTGCTGCCCGATCATCTCCATCTGTTCTGCACACCGGCCGAGCACCCGACACGTTGCTCCATCGAACATTGGACCCAATTCTGGAAATCGCGGGCGACCCGGGAGCTTGGCTGGTCTCCGGCCAGTTGGCAGCGCAAGGGCTTCCACCATCGATTGCGCAGCCTGCAGTCCTATCAGGAGACGTGGACCTACATGCGGGAGAATCCCGTCCGCGCCGGGCTGACCCGGACCTTCGAAGATTGGCCGTTTCGCGGGCAGGTGGATCGCTTGGAATGGATCGCGTGAGGCCTGCGGTCGCGAGGTGGGAGGATGGAGCGCTGAAGGCGCACGTCGGGAGGAGGCGCACATCGAGAGGAGGCGGCGTCGTGGGTGGCGCGCGGACGCGCGGGAGCGCGGTCCTTACCGGGCGGAGGCGGCGTGCGCGGCGCGCGGACGCGCGGGAGCGCGGCCCCTACCGGGTGGAGGCGGCGTCGTGGGTGGCTCGCGGACGCGCAGGAGCGCGTCCCTACCGAGAGGAGGCGGCGTCGTGGGTGGCTCGCGGACGCGCAGGAGCGCGGTCGCCACCGGACGGAGGCGGCGTCGTGGGTAGCCCGCGGACGCGCAGGAGCGCGGTCCCTACCGGACGGAGGCGGCGTCGTGGACAACTCGCGGACGCGATGCCTCGATCGACCGCCCCTCAATCCACGGCCACGCGGTAGAAGCCGCTTCCGCCGCTCGCGTTCGCATCCGTGAAGGTCAGCGTGGTGCCGGTCGCGCCGGGCTGGGCGGGGCCGACATCGACAAAGGTTCCGCCGCTGAGCGAGGTGCTGCGCTGCAGGCGATAGCTGTGGCCATCGTGGCTGTCGATGGTCAGCGTTACGGTCGTGCCGACGCGGCTGCAGCTCTTCACCCGCACCATGCTGGCGTCGAGGAGGAGGCCGTAGTTCTCGAAGTTTCCCGGCGGAATGAGGATGCCGCTGATGACGTCGATGACCCCGTAGTTCACCAACGAACTGGACGCGCCGAACTCCAGCACCCCGCCAGCCTTGGCGCGCAGGACGCCGTAGTTGGTGACTGCATTGGTGAACGACAGCGTGGCGCCGGCGGCCTCGATCGCGCCGTAGTTCCAGACGCTACCCGCCACCTCGCCCGAGCCGGCCAGGCGGGCGCCGGCCAGCACGGTCACGATCGCGCTGGCCTGCGTCAGCCCGCCGTTCAGCTGCAGCGTGCCGCCGGTCAGATAGACGCTGCTGGCGGCGCAGGGGCCGGTCAGCGCGAGCACCCCCGCATCGACCTCGAGCAGTCCGCTGAACGCGCTGGCGTCGGTCAGCGTGGTGGTGTCGCCGCTCTGCTGAAAGAATGCGCCCGAACCGGTCAGCGCGCCGCTGACGGTGAGCGGCCGCGGGCCGCTGGCGGGATCGTCCACCACGAAGAGCGCACCGCTGGCTTCGAGCGTGATGGCATTGGCCAGCGTCAGCGCGGCGCCGTCGGGGAAGAGGGCGGCCGGACCGCTTACCACGATCGGTCCGCTCCCGACCGAGCCATGGGCCAATCCGAGCGTGCCGCCCTGCAGACGCAGTCCGCCGGTCGCGGCGTTGGGGCCGCGCAGGACCGTGGTCCCCTCCCCGCTCTTGGTCAGCGAGCCGCCGCCGGTGTCGGTGATCGCGCCGCTGAAGACGCCGTAGCCGTCCTCCGCGAGGTCGAGGGCACCGCCCTGCAGCTCCACCGTGCCGCCGCCGCTGAGGCCGCCGACCCGCGCCCGCGTGACGTAGCTCAGCCGATCCTGCGGGAGCGGGACGCTGACCGACGCGCCAGGTTCCTGCACGCGAACGCTGAACTCATACCCACCGCCGCCCTGGAAGTAGGCCAGCACGATCTCGTGCTCGCCCGGGGTCAGCGCGACGCTGCCCGTGCGCGTCGTGGGCGCCTGGTAGAAGGCGTTGTCGACCACCAGCTGGCCGTCGACGTAGAGAACGCTGCCGTCGTCGCTGGAGAGCGTGAAGGTGTGCAGGCCGGCGGTCGCCGCGCGGAAGCGACCGACCCAGCAGGCCTGGAGGCTCGAGAGGTTCCCTTGGAAGGGCGGCGGGAAGAGGCTCTGGTTTTGGTTGCCGAAGTCGAAGGTCGGGCCGGCGGAAAGACTGCTGCCGAACAGCGTGGGCGCATTGCTCAGGAAGAGGTTCTGCAGGCTGGCCAGGGCCTTGTAATTGTCCTGCGCGGGCACGAGGCCGGCGAGGTAGCGGCCCGGCAATCCCGGTCCCGCAGCCAGGCGGAGCCGGGCTCCGGCGTTGATCCGCACCCCGCCCGGCAGCGTGCTGACGCCGGGCAGCGCGAAGGCGCCGTCGAGTTCCAGCACGCCCTGCTGCACGGTCGTCAGGCCGGTGTGCGCGACCGTCTCGCTGCCGAGGCGCAGCGTACCGGGGCCCGACTTTACCAGCGAGAGACGTCCGCGCCCGCCGTCCGCGGTGGCGCCGGCATAGGTTTGGGTGACGCCGGTCGGCAGGTTGACATTCCAGGTCACCGGCGTGCTGCCCTGCGGTGAGGGCAACACCGTGCCGCCCGCGAACCAGCCGGTTTGGTTCGCATTCGGGACCGAGCCGATCCCCGAGAGCGCGACGACGGACGGCCGCAATTCCAGCCGCCCGCTGCCGAGCAGGGAGATGGGCAGATTCGACGGCAGCGTGTTGAAGGCCGCCAGTTCCAGGCTGCCGGCCTCGACCCGTACGCCGCCGGTGAGCGTGTTCGCTCCGCTCAGGGTGAGGCGGCCTGCGCCGACCTTGATCAGCGAGCCGTTCCCGCTCAGCACGCCGCTGTAGACCTCGTTGGTGCCGGCATTGCCGACGGTCAGCGTGATGTCGGTCAGGTTGAGCGAACCCGATCCGGCCAGACCGCCGAACACCGGCAGATCGTTGCCATTCAAGACGATAGCGTCCTCGAGCAGGCACTCGATCACGACGCGCGAAAAGGCCAGCGGCGCGCCCTGCTCGAGCAGGCCGCCTTCGAGGCGCACGCGGCCGCCGGTGCTGTTCTCGTTGCGCAGCGTGAGCTTCCCGGCCCCGACTTTGCGCAGCGTGCCGGTGCCGGCGAGGCGAAGGTTGATGTCGGAATCGGCCCCGCCCGCGCCGACGGTGAGCGCAGAGCCGCCGGAGGGATCGGTCAGCGTGACCAGCGCGCCGGCAGTCGGCGTGGAAAGTCGGGCCGCGCTGGCGCTGCCGCCGTTGACGTTCAGCGCTGCGGTGCCCGTCCAAAAGGTGAGGTTGTCGATGACCGTCAGCAGCCCGCCCGCGGCGACGTTGAGCGTGGCGGTGCCGCCATTGACCGACCCCGAGGCGCCGCCCAGACCGAGCGCGCCAGTGGTCCACTGCGCGCCGGTCTGCAGCGTGACCGTGCCGGTCGAGCCTGTCTGCTGCCCGACGACCCCGATCGACGAAGTGAGCGTGGCGCCATTGCCGGCCGTGAGGGTGCCGTTGCCGGCGGGATCGGCCCCGATCGCGAGGGTGCCGTTCACGTTGAGCGTGCCGGCGTCGACCGTCAGCGAACTCGTGCCGGTCGGGTCCGAGCGCCCGACCGAGAGCAGCGCGCCCGCCTGCCAGCGGGAGGCCGCCCCCGAGAGCTGCACCTCCCCGAACGTCAGGGCGCTGAGGCTCGTGCTCCGCGTGTCGAGCTGCGCCCCGTTCAGCACCCGCAGCGTGCTGTTGGCGACGGAGAGCCCGAGCGCCGCGGTGTTGGTGGTGGCGAGCGAACCGCCGTTCAGATCGAGCTGCCCGCTGGCCAAACTCAGCGCCCCGACGGTGTGCGTCCCACCCTGCAGGATCTGGGTGCTCGATCCCGTCTTGGACAGGGTGCTGCCGACCGTGAGCGAGCCGCTGTAGACCAAGCCCAGACCGTTGCGCCCGAGCGTGAGCCCGGTCGCGAGGTTGAGGTTCGCACCGCCGCCGAGGGCGCCGAAGGCGATGTTCCCGGCCGGCACGATGAGCGGCCCGTTGAGCGTGAGTCCAGTCTGCGGCAGGCCCGGGATGTCGAGTCGCAACCCGCCGGTGTTGGCGATGGAGATGAAGCCCGTCAGACCGGAGGTGTCGGCATGGGACAGCTGCAATTGGCCGCTGCCCGTGAAGATGGTCGTGCCGCTCCCGCTGACCGGGCCGTCCAGGCGCAGCAAACCGACCTCGAGCTGAACCGTCTTCGTCGCTCCTCCGAAGCCGAAGGCGCCTTCGAAGATCAGCGTTCCGCCCGCGCCGAAGGTCAGCACATTCCCCAGCACGTTGCCCGGGGCGACGATGTCGACCGTGTTGGCAAAGCGGCGGGTCGCGCTGGTGGCCGCGCGAAAGACGTTCCCGGTCGCGAGAATGATCTGGCCCGAGCCGAAAGCGTTGTCGCTGGAGGCTGCGAGATCGGCCGGCGAGACCTGCGTGCCGCTGCCGAGGACGATGCCGCCCGAGAAATCGCTGCTCCCGGTTCCACCCATCACGACCCGCTGCGTGATGCCCGCCGCCGCGCCGCCCTGAAAGAGGATCGCACCGGTACCGCTGAACGTGCCGGCCAGCGTGAGCGTGCCGTTGCCGCCGGCGCGCAGTTCGAGCGTGTTGGTCAGCTGGTTCGGCTTGCCGTTCAGCGTGATGGCTGAGGCGCTGTTTTGGGTGATCGACGGCGCGATTCCGCCGGAGGCATTCCGAAAATCGAAGCCGCCCCCGCCGAGCACGAAGGCGCCTGCGCTGCCGGTGAAGGTGAGCGCATTGAGCGGCAGCGAACTGCTCAGGTTCTGCTGCGGCGTCAGCCGCGCGGTGCCGGCGAAGGTGACCGACGTATTCGCGTTCCCGACCGGCGCCACGCCACCGACCCAGTTCGCGTTGGCTGACCAGTTGTCGTTCGGACCGTTCCCGTTCCACGTTTGGGCGGCCAGCGGGGCGGCGACGGCGAGCAGCGAGGCCAGCGCGAGCGCCGGGGCGAAGAAGCGACAGGAACTCATGGCGGGCGGCAGGGTGCAGCCAGCCTGCCGACCACGCGTCGCTTGGAAAATGATCCCTTGGGAGTAGAACCCCCGCACGGCCCAGCGCCGGCGCTCACACCGGAAGACGCCGGAACGCCGGACCTGCCGGCTATTTGCCCTTCACGTTCACGTACGTTTGGAAGACGGACGACGGTGTGCCGACAATCGTCAGCGTGATGCCCTGCGGCCCGGTCTGGTCAGACCAAAAGCCCACGGGTACTTTCACGCTGGTGGCGCCCGCCGCGTAGTTGGCGGAGCCGACGGAACGCCGGATGGTCCAGCCGGGAAGAATCGCGTCGGCCTGGACCCGCCCGGGCTGGGTCGCGGCGCCGTTGAAGAAGACGGTCACGAAGCCGGATTTGTAGATGCCAGCGAAGGGATCAGGCGCGGCCACCGCGCTGACGATCTGCAATCCGCCGGGCACGGGCGCACCCGGCTGGTAGGCGGGATAGACCGCGGCCGGAGCCGCGCCGGCCAAGCCACCGGGGCCGGCCGGCGGAGCGCCGTCGCAACCGGGCAGGGCGGCCAGGGCGGCGGCGAGGAGGAGAACGCTCAGAACACGAGACTGGGAAAGGAAGGACAGGCTCATAACCCATTCTATTCCGCATCTGCCGGACGAAGGTAAAACCAGATTTCTCCCCAAAGCAGGTTCTCCTTGGAGTCAGCGTCTGGCTTTGCTAGGGGCGGGCGTGCGCTGCACTCTGCGATCGGGCCTGTTCTGCGTCTTGCTGCTGGCTGGATGCGCCTCCCCGCGACCAGCCGAGCGGGCGGACTCGATCTCGGCCCAGGCGAAGGCCCTGGCTGAAGCGCGGCGCGCCTGGCAGGCTCTGCAGCGACCGGGGGCCTCGCCGCGAGTGCTCACGGATTACAATCGGGCCACCAATCTCTTCCTCGACCGCCTGGAAGGCCTTCCGCCGACCCGCTGGCGAGAGTTGCGGGCGCTCGAGACACCCGCCGGCCGTATCGCGCTGGAGCTGGCGCCGCCTCCGTCGCGCGGCGAGTGGAACCTGGCCACCTTCGAGCGGGTAGAAGGCATCGACCGCGCCTATCCGAATCCGCGTGTCCCGCAGGCCGTGCGCGCCGGCCTCGGCGTGCCACTCATCGCCCGGGTGCGTCCGCGGCAGCATCGCGGACAGCGCGATCCGGCACATCCCACGGACGGTCAGTTCGCGCCGGCCACCGCCCTGCTGCAGTTCGACAAGGCGGGCCGCCGCGCCCGGCTGCAGCTGGTGGATCCACGCGAGATCAGATCCCTGCGCCTCGGCCGACAGACCTTCCCGGTGGCCGCGGATTTCGCCACGGCCGAGCACCGACGCCTGGGCGGACGGTTCCGCCACATCGCGCTGGCCGGTCTCTTCCGTCCCGCCCGGTTCGCCGGACAGCGTGGACTCTTCCACGCCGGCCCCTATCGTTCCGACAAGATCCCCGTGATCCTCGTGCACGGGCTCGTCTCCGACCCGCACATCTGGCAGGACCTGTCGGCCTCGATCGACTCCGACCCCGAACTCGGCCGGCGCTACCAGGTCTGGTACTTCCTCTATCCGACCGGCCTCGGCGTGCCCACCTCCGCGCTCGGTTTCCGCCAGGCGCTGCGGCAGGCACGCGCCTTCCACGATCCCGGCGCGCTCGATCCCGCTGCCCGGCGCATGGTCCTGGTCGGCCACAGCATGGGCGGCTTGCTCAGCCACCTGCTCTCGCTCGATTCCGGCGAAGCCTTCCGCCGAGCCTACTTTCGGCGTCCGCTCGAGGAGTCGGGCCTGACCTCCGGCCAGTTCGCGCGAACCCGCGAGTTGCTCCACTGGCGCAAGGATCCAGGCGTGGCGCGGGCCATCTTCGTCGCCACACCGCACCGGGGCGCCCAGCTGGCCGTGAGCCCGTTGGCCCGACTGGTGGCGAGCCTGGTCGATCTGTCCCTCGCCGCGCCGCAGCAGGCTGCGCAGGACCTGCTCCACATCGATGCCCGCGCGCTCCACCCCGAGTTGCGGGCGCTGCATCGCATCGCCTTCAACAGCATCGAGACCCTCGCGCCCAGTCATCCGTACTTCCGCGCCGTCGCCGACCGGCCGATCCGCGTGCCGTTTCATTCGATCATCGGCGACCGCGGACGCGGCGACACCCCGCGCAGCTCCGACGGCGTCGTGCCCTACTGGAGTTCGCATCTGCCCGGCGCGGCCTCCGAATGCATCGTGCCGGAGCACCACAGCTGCGCCCAGCACCCGCAGACCGTGGCCGAGATCCTGCGCATTCTTCGGCTGCACCTGCGCGCGGGCCGCTGAGGTTACCTCGATGCCGACGCCCCGACCCACGCCCGCCGACGTCCTTGCGCTGGCCCGGCGTCGCGGCCCGGAAAAGACCTTCTGCCCATCGGAGGTGGCGCGCGCGCTGGCCGCCGATTGGCGCCCGCTCATGCCCGCGGTCCGCGCCGTGGCCAATGCCTTGGTCGAGCGCGGCGAACTCGTCTGCACGCAGGGCGGCATCGTGGTCGATCCCCGCCAGGCCCGCGGGCCCCTGCGCTACCGCCTGCCTCACCCCGATGCCGGTGGAGATCGAAGTGGCTGAGATACCAAATTTCCAAATGGGGCCAAATTGCCAAAATCGGAGGACGCGCCTCTCCTTCGGGTCATTTGGTAGAATTTGGAAATTTGGTATCCCCTTCCTTCATCCTTCTCTTCAGTCCTCCTCCACCGGCAGCGGCGCGACCTCTTCCTTTTCGGTCGGCGCACCGCCCACCGCCTTGGCCAGCAGCCCGCTGCCGATGACCAGGGCCACGCCCGCCCAGGCGATCGGTGGGAGCACTTCGTCGAAGAACCAGAGACCGGCGAGGCTGGCGAAGAGGATGGTCGAATACGAGAAGGCCGCGACCATCAGCGTGCTGCCGGTGTGGTAGGCGCGCGTCATGGCCAGCTGCGCCAGCGTCGCGGCCAGTCCCATGGTGAGCAGCAGACCGAGGTGACGCAGCTCGACCGGATGAAACTCGCGCCAGACCGTGGCGTGGGTGGCCGCCGAGCCGAGCGTGCCGGCCAGGGCGAAGTAGAAGACCACGCGCCATTCGGGCTCGCCGGCCGCGCCCAGGCGTTTGACGTTGAGATAGGCGCAGGCGCCGCAGAAGCCAGAGGCCAGCCCGATGAGCCCCGCGCCGGCCTGGCCGCCGCTGAAGGTCGGCCGCAGGAGCAGGATCGCGCCGACGAACCCCAGGCCCACCGCGGCCAGCTGTCGACCGCGGAAGCGCTCGCCGAGCCAGAGCCACGAGAGCAGCGCCAGCCAGAGCGGTGAGGTGTAGTTGAGCGCGACGGCCGTGGCCAACGGCAGCTGGGTCATGGCGTAGAAGTAGGCAATGAGCGAGGCCGTGCCGCTCAGGCCGCGCCAGCAGTGCCCTTGCCAGTGCGGCGTGGCCAGCGTGCGGCGCTGGACGAGTACGAACCCGCCCAGGCCCACCAGGCCGACCAGCGAGCGGTAGAACGAGAGTTCCGCCCCGGAGAATTGTCCGGCCAGGAACTTGGCGCAGAGGCCCATGGTGGCGAACAGCGCGCCGGCCACGAGCATCCAAGATGAGGTCATCGGACGCGCACCATAGCGCGTTCTGACGAGCCGCGGGCGGATTTGCCAAGACACAGCGCGCGGTTTCTCGGAGCGGCGAGGCGGACGAAGCTTCCCCATGAATTCCGCCACCGGCGCGCCGCCCCAGCCCTTTGCGACCCACACGCTCGTCGCCCTCTGCGTCGGCGGCTTTCTGCTGCAGTGGCTCGAGCCGACGCGCAGTCTGCTCTGGGGCGCGCTCTGGCCGCTGGGCGACTACTTCCACGTCTGGCAGTTCGTCAGCTACGCCTTCCTGCACGGCAATCTCTCCCACCTCATCTTCAATCTTTTCGGCGTGCTGACCTTCGGCGCGGCCCTCGAGCAGGTGCTCGGGGCACGGCGTCTGGTCACGCTCTACTTCGTCAGCGTGCTGACCGCCGCCGCGGCCCAGCTGACCGTGGCCACCGCCAGCGGCTCGATCTATCCCACCGTCGGCGCCAGCGGCGGGCTCTTCGGGCTGATGCTCGTCTTCGCTTTGCTCTTCCCGCAGCGAAAACTGCTCCTGCTCTTCCCGCCGGTGCCGCTGCCGGCCTGGCTCTTCGTCAGCATCTATGCGCTGATCGAGCTGACGCTCGGCGTGACCGGCACGCAGTCGGGCGTGGCGCATTTCGCCCACCTCGGCGGACTGCTCGGCGGCGGGCTCACCTGGCTGATCTGGCGCACGCAGGCCGCGCGCCGGGCTACCGGGCCGTGAGCGGACGGCGGGCGATGACTTTGCCGCTCTTGCCGTAGTAGCGCAGTTCGTAGGCGCCGGGCTTGCCGACGGTGAGTTTGCCGGTCGGGCCGTTGACCATGGAGAGGTAATCGAGCGCCTCCGCCTCGGGGCCCGCACCGGCCGGAAAAAGGCCGACGAGATCGCCCTTGGCCAGCCGTCCGCCGGCCTTGACCTCGAACTCCGCTCCGACCGTCACGCTCGCCGGCGCTTCGATCGTTGCTGCGGGCGCCGTCAGTTTCAGCGGACGGCGGGCCAGCACCTGCTTGGTCTGGTCGGAATTCAGCCGCACCTCGAAGTCGCCAGTCTCGTCGGGCGCTGCCAGCTCCACGGTCACGTCGTCGCCGAGCGTGACGTAATCGTTGTAGGCATCGTCCGGCGAGCCGGCCTTCACGATCGTGACGTAGGGCGCCTTGCCCGTTGTCCCGCCCCAGGTGATCGGCACGTCCGCGCCGGCCATGGCCGAGGCCGGCGCACTCAGCGTCGCCGCGGGCGCCGTGATGCGGATCGGCCGCCGCGCGAGGATCTGGCCGGAGTTGTCGTTGGCGTAGACAATCTCGTATTCCCCCGCCTGCGCCGGGGTGTCGATCTCCGCCGCGCGCGCCTCGCCCTCGGCCGGCGTCCAGCCGAGGTAGTCGCCGGCCGTGCCGCCCTTGCGGATGAAGCCCACCCAATCGCGCACTCGATTCGGCCCCGACCAGCGGACCTGGACCGACGAGCCCGCCAGCGCGGTGGCCGGCGCCTCGACGCTCGCACTGGCCGCCGTGGCCTTGATCGGCGCCGAACGCCCGCTCAGCACGTACCCGCCGCCCTCGGCCACGCGCGAGGTAAAGCGAATTTCGTAGTCGCCGGGGGCATCGGGCACGCTCAATTCGCCGCTGCCCTCCGCGCCCTCGACCTGCACGTAGCTCGGCTCCTCGGTGTCGGGCGAGCCGACCCGCGCGATGACCAGATATTGATCGGGCACCCCCTTCGCCCCGCTGAAGCTGGCCTTGAGCGTGGAGCCGGCCAGGACGGTCGTCTTCTCCGGCGTGATCTTCACCTTCGGCGGTTCGGTCAGATCGAAAGTGAACGTGCTCTTCTCGCCCGCCACGACGCCCAGCGCGCTGAAGGTGCGTCCGCCCGGCTTGACCGTGGCCGTGTAGGAACCCGCCGGCAGTGTAGCGGTGAAATCCGCGCCGCTGGGTTTCAATTCGACCGGCCCGCCCGCGCCGAGGTCGGGCGCGAAGCTCACGCTTACAGCCGGCGCGCTGAGCGGCTGGCGATCACGCACCACCCGCACGCTGACGGTGCCCGGCGGGACCGGCGGCGGAGGTGGCGGCGGGCTGACTTTGGCTCCGGGCACCGGCGTGGCGGCGGGCGCCACGGGCGGGGTCACGGTGCCCCGCGTGGCCGTGCGCAGCGCCTCGGCCAGGCGCCTGGCGGAATTGACGTTTTCGATCGGCGCGATCTTCCCCAGCCGTTCGGCGGCCGCTGGCGGCAGGCCGATCCCGATGAAGCGCACGTCCACGTCCGCGCCGAGTTCCTTCAGTGCCTTGACCGCCGCGGCCACGTCCCCGCCGCAGGATTCCTCGCCGTCGGTGCAGACGATGACCTGCTTGCGGCCGCGCTCCCGAAAGTCCTGCAGCGCCAGGCTGAGCGAGTACGCGAGCGGCGTGGCCCCGACCGCCCGGGTTTCGCGCACCTCTTTAAGCAAGCGCGCCCGCTCGAGCGGTCCGATGGGCACGACCAGCACCGAGTCCTGGCAGGCGCCCGGCTTGGAGTAATGCACCCGCGCTCCGTAGATCCGCAGACCGAGGCGGAGATTCGGGTCGTTCGGCGCCTGGGCGATGAACTCGGCCAGCACCTGCTTGGCTGCATCGATGCGGAAACGTCCGTCTTCGAGCTTGTTCCACATCGAACCCGAGGCATCGAGCACCAGCTCGATCTCGGTCGGCGCAGCGCGCAGCGGGGAAGCGGTCAGGGCGAGGGCCGCCAGCGCGAAGGCGTGGCGAAGCAAGGAAAGCCGGACAGGCAGCATGTAGTTCGAGCGAAGCGGAGCGCGCCGAACAGCAAACCCGGCCCAACCAGCGGTGGCAAGACGTTCGAGCAGGTCCGAACTCGTGCGCAGCCAGGCCCCTATCGCTTATGGCCTATCGCCTATCGCCTATGCCGAGCCTCAGCGAGGCACCGCGCCGAGACGGAGGAAAACCTGCGCACCGCCGACTGGGCTGCGCACGGTCACGCTTTCGGTGCCGTCGCCCAAGGCCGTCGGCGGGGCGATCAGGTGGGTCGCGAGATCGAACTCGGTCCACGGTCCGCTCAGCTCGGTGGAATACTCCACCACCCAGGCCACGCCGGCCGCCGGGCTTACCGGACGGCGGAAGGTCACCGTGGCCATCGACTCCCCGCGCACGTCCAGCACTCCGGCCAGCACTCCGCGCGCGGCCTCCGGCTTGGTCGGATCGGTGCCGAGCGCGTACTCGAGCAGATTCGGCAGCCCGTCGCCGTCGGGATCGGCGGCGTTGGCGCCCGGGCCCGTCTGGGCGTCGAGCGAGGCGAAGTAGGTGAAGCGCCACTGCTCCAAGGCGCTGAGCGACGCGGTGTAGAAGACGCGATCCTCGCCATAGCTGAGTCCGCCGGCATTCCGCGAGACCGCACGATAGTGATACGTGCGCCCCGGCAGCAGGCCGGTCAGCATTTCCTGGAACGTCGTGCTGCCCGTTCCGGCCCCGAGCGCTGGCGATTGCAGGATCTGGAGGCCGTCGAAGATCAGGTCCTGCAGGTGGCCGCTGTTGAAGTTCCCCGCTCCGAAGTGCGTCACGGCCGGCGCAGTGGATTTCAGCGTGCCGCGCACGGTGTTGAAGGTCGCGGCCGAGCGCAGCTTGGCGCTGAGCGCATACGTGCCGGACGGACTGTCGAATTCCACCCGCACATCCACGATCGAGCCACGCACGTCGCGGCCGAGCGGCACGACCTGCTCGCTCGCCCCGCGCACGACCAGCGACTCCACCCCGGTCGACGGCTGCAGGCCGAACGAGAGCAGATCCGCCGCCGCGAAGCTGGCACCCGCCGCGGAGCGCAGGCTGAACCCGCTGAAGGCACGCGTGTTGTCGCCGTCGAAGCGCACGCTCAGCTCCAGCGTGCCGGCTCCGGTGGCGCCGAGCAGCGAGCGGGTGAGGGCCTGCGCGCCGGTGCCGGCGTAGATGCCGAAGGAGAGGTTGCCGTCGAGCAGGCGGCCGCCGGTGGCGTCGGCCAGATAAAGGCCGCCGCCGGTGCTTTCGAGCGACACCGCCGGTCCGAGGCCGACGCCGCCGCCGGACTGGGCGCCGAAATTCCAAGCGGTGTACGCCTCCGCGTTGTCGGCCGCGCGACGCAACGTGCTGCTGCCGTAGGCGGTGGTCAGTCCGTACTCGAACCAGCCCGTCACCGGCTGCCCCTGCGGCTCCACCGAGCCGCGCAGAACGGCCCCGCCGTTCGACCACTGCACGGCGGGAAGCGTCGCCACGGTGGCGGGCAGCGGCAGGGTCGTGCAGGTCTGATTGAGCCCCCGCGTGGTGCCATTCTGATTCGTCGCCACGACGCGGTAATGCAGCTTCGTGCCCGGCGCGAAGCCGCCGAGCGCCTGGGCGACCGCCCGCGCCGCGCCGCCGCTGCCGAGATCCTGCGCGGGGGTGGAACTGCCGTAGGCGGGCGTCGGACCGTATTCGAAGCTGGCGGTCGTGGGCAGGCCGTTCGGATTCACCTCGGCGCCGAGCGTGACCGCAGCGGTCGTGATGTCCCGCGCGCTGGCCGTGGTGGCCGCGGGCAGCGCGCTCGGAAGGGCCGTGGCGCCGGTGCGAAAGCGCAGCTCGAAGGGCGCATGGAATTCGGCCCCCGGACTCGCGTCGCGCGCTCGCGCCGCCACCTGCACGGTGTAGACCGCATTGGCCGTGAGCCCGGACGGCGTGAAGGTCAGTTCGTCGCCCGCGGCCGACCAACGGAACGACCCGGCGGCTGCTGGGGTGATCGAAAACGCGTCCTGGGTCAGCGTCGGATTCATCGGCCGGCTGAAGCGCAGCACGATGGGCGCGCGGGTCGGCACCTGCCGGGCATCGTGCGCCGGCCAGGTCGCGCTCACCACCGGGGCCAGCGGACGTAGCGACGACTTCGCGACGAAGATCTTCGCGCTGACCGGCGGCACGTTCTGCGCCGGCAGCTGGCCGGTGGCGTCGATGCTCAGCTCCTCGCGCGGATCGAGCAGATTGGTCATGACCGCGCCCGGCTGCTGCAGGGTCGGACGGGCGGGCAGTCCCTGCCCCACAGCGGCCGTGTTGAGCACCACGATCAGTTCCTCGCCCGCCAGACGCCGAGCGTAGGCGAAGAGCCCGGGCCCGCCGAAATTGGCCCACAGATTGATGTGCTCGCCGGTGCGCAGGGCTGGATACAGGCGCCGCAGATTGTTCAGCCGCGCGATGTGCAGGAACTGCGGCGAGGTCATGTTGAAGTTGTCGCCCGCGGCCGGCCCCGTCTCGCCGGCGCTGTCGAACATGTCCTCGCGGTTGGTCGGATCCGCCCCTCCGGCGAAGTTCTGCTCGGTCCCGTAGTAGAGATTCGGAATGCCGCGCGCGGTGTAGAGAAAGGTGAGCGCGAGGCGCAACCGCTCGGTGTTCCCGGCTGCATTCGAAGTGTGCAGGAAGCGCGGCACATCGTGGCTGTCGAGGAAGGTGACCAGCGCGTCGCGCGCGCTCGGGGCGTAGTTGCCGAGCGCATTGTAGTGGTCCTCGAGGCGCCCGGTCGGCGCATTGCCCCGCGCGAAGACGTCGAGCGCGGCGAAGTGGAGCGGGAAGTCGAGCACGCTATCGAGCAGGAACTCGCTCTGCCCGCCGCGCGTGCCGGTGTAGCTGCCGCACTTGGCGTCGCTCCCGTCGAAGACCTCGCCGAAGAAGAAGAAATTCGGCCGACCCGCCGCGGCCGCGCCCGCGCGCACCTCGGGACACCAGGCGCGCCAGAACGCCGGATCGACGTGCTTGACCGTATCGACCCGGAAGCCGTCGAAGCCGGCCTGCACGATCCAATACCGGTAGATCGCGCCCATGGCCTGCTGCACGTAGGGCAGCTCCGTGCGGAAGTCGTCGAGCCCGAGCAACTCGCCCTGCTCGGTCTGCGTCACGCTGTTGAAGTCGGCGATGCGGCCCTGCGCGTGGAAGAGCGAGGCGAGCGTCGGGTTGGTGGCGTTGAGATCGAACGGCGGCGCGTAGGTCCGTCCGGCATTCCGATAGCGGAGCGCGTAAGCCGCCGGGGGATTGACGAAATTCGGATACCCCGCCCCGGCGCTGTCGACGAGATCGCCGCCGTGGTTGGTCACGATGTCGCAGATGACCAGCAGCCCGCGCGCATGCGCCGCGGCCACCAGATTCTGCAGTTCGGCCAGCGTGCCCCAATGCGGATCGACCCGGTAGAAGTCGCGCCCCGCGTAGCCGTGGTACTCGCCGTTGGCATTGAGTACGATGGGGGAGACCCAGATGGCGGTAGCTCCGAGGGCACGGATGTAGTCGAGCTTCTGCTCCAGCCCACGGAAGTCGCCACCGTGCACGCCCGTCGCGCTGGCCGGATTGAAGCTGCCGGAAGCGTTGTCGTTACTTGGATCGCCGTTGTAGAAGCGGTCGGTCAGGACCTGGTAGATGTTTTGATTCCGCCAGAATTCCGCCGTCTGCTCGGGCGGCGCCGGATTCTGAGCCCAAGCAGCCGACAGCAGACAACCCGTGCCCAGGCATTTGAGAATCGCCTTCTGCCAGTTCGCCATCGGCCACCTTGGAATCGTCGCCGAGGAAGTAAAGAAACTTGTCTGTGCTCGGCTCTGAATCGAAGCTGGCCCTGGCCGCAAGCTCTAAACGCGTCCGCTCACCCGCTCACCCGCTGCTTTTGTTTCTTCTGCGTCTTTGTGGTGCCTTTAGGCATCTGCCCGCAACCAAATTGGATCCTGCATTCAGGCCGAGACGACCTCGACCTGCAGATCGCGCATCGTGCGCAACCCCGGCGCATCCAGCCCGCGCAACGGCCGCGCGCCGGTCTTGCGCTTGGCGCTGAACCACGCTCGCCGCAGCGCGAAGAGCGACTCGATCCACGCCTTCTCGCCCAGCGCCACCCCGTCGCTGAAATACCGCACCCGACAGCGCAGCATTTGCCAGCGGCTCAGTTTCCCGCCCTTGGCCCGCACTTCGGCCACCTTGGCGGGGTCGATGCCCGCGCGGCCCACCGGACCGATCGTGCCCTCCTCGTCGATCAGGCCCTCGCGCTGCTCACCCTTGCCGAAGAGCCACACCCGGTAGTTCTCCAGCGTCCCCTGCTCCGTCTGCGGCCATTCCACGTGCGCTTCGCGGGCTTGGTCGATCACCCGCAGGCCGGCCAACGCCTCCGCGTCGCCCGCCATGGCCGCCGCGTAGCCGCACCAGCGGTAGTAATCCTCCACGTCGTCGACCAGCTTCGCGCGCACGGGGTTCAGATCGATGTAGGCTGCCATCGTCGCCAGCGCCTCCCCGGCCGACTGCACCAACACGCTCTTGAAGCGCTCCTCCCAGAGCGTGCCCTTGCGCCGATGTTCCCGGTTGAACCACTGCGTGAAGCGCTGCTTGACCAGCTTCATGAAGATCGAGACGTCCCACATCCGCGCCAGGAACTCCTCCTTGTATTCCTCGATCCGCCGCTCGGCCGCCTCGGGCTCGAGCTGCTCGCGAAAACGCGCCAGCATCTGGCGCGCATCGACGCTGATGCGCTCCCGCCCCAGCGCGTCGAGCCGCGCCAGAAACTCCGCGTCGTTCATCGAGCCCGCCGGCCGCTGCGGCACCTCGACGAGGATGTGGAAGTGGTTGCTCATCACACAGTAGGTGACGACCCGCACCCCGCAGAAGCGCGCATACTGCCGCATGGTCCGCACGAAGTGCTCCTTCTCCGGCGGCCCGAAGACGAAGTCCCGGTTCACGACACGGGAGACACAGTGGTAGAAGACCGCCGGAGACTCCGGGTCACCTTTGAGACGGGCGCGACGCATACGGGTCAGGGGTAGCGAACGCCGTTAGGCGAGGCAAGCGCCTTTTCCAATAAAAGGTCTGTCCCTTTCTGTGTGTCATTCAGGTCTGTCCCTTTCTGTGTGTCTCTGTTGGTGGGACCAGACACCGATCGTATCCCTGTGTGCTGAACGGCGGGACAGACCCGCGTTGTCCCTTTCTGTGTATCCGTGTAAATCGAATCTGATCGCATTCAGCAGACTCGCCCAAACGCAAGCCTAGTATCGTCAAAGAAGGGTACTACAATGCCTATTACGTTAGAGGCCATGGAAGCAATGGATCGATCTAGACGGTGCAGTCCTTTACAATATTTGAGTCCGATGTCTGAAGAGTTCACGAAAACCATCCCCGCACCGTAAAAACTAATTGGCCTAAAGCGAAGGTCGTCATCACCATTTACTAGAAGGCATTCATAGCAGAAGACATCATTTAAGAGAAGTATGCAGTTCTCCAGATCACCGCCACGATTAAAGACGCGATGAACTGGTCCCACAGGAAAGCAAACAACAATCGCTTCATTGACTAATGTCAAGGAAACCACCCCAACAGACGATTCAGTCAAAGAAGACTTTTCGGGAAGACTCAGACCAGAGCGACGCGGTAACACACCAACATTGTTCAAGTTCAACCAATCAATGCTAATTCGCTGCGTCACAATTTCATTAACCAAGGCTTCGCTTAGCTTGTCTCCCTGCTCCACCGCTTCCTCCATCAAGCGGACAGCATAGCCGGTTACGTACGAGGCGCAATCTTTCATTACTTTGGAAACATCATGCCGTTCGGGAAGATTCTCCACCGTTTCCCATTAGAATCACGATAATCATAGTGCCCTATGATCGGCGGTGGATGACTTGGATCAAAAAACAGCATCTCGGGATACGGCCACGGACCTCGTTGTAGCGCGCGCCCGTCAGCGGACGGAGCCCACCCATCACCGATATCGACAGCCCACGTTCCATTAAACCCCTTCAAGTGAAGGAATGGACTCCGACATTCATCAGCGCACTTACACGAACAGTTCCAAGAAACTTCAGTTCGCCAGACAAGCACCTTGAAGGCGTTAACGATCCAGCCTGTCGAACTCCTTTTCGTAAGGGTCGCAGATTCCACCTTAGCACCGTACTGTTGGCAGTATCTTGTACAGTAGCTATCGCAGTCGGATTGAGAGAAATTCTGACCAGTTGTGACCGGACCTGACTCAAGGCCATCTGAATCCATCCCGAGTAGCGGGGATGAAGCACAGTATTCGTAAAGATTGATCCCTCCTTTCTCCCCAATCGGATCGCGACTCAGCCATCGTCCCATCCCCGCGTCGTACTGCCGCCAGCGCGTCCAGTGCAGGCCGCTCTGCGCTTGGAAGTAGTGCCCGGTGTAGCCCTTGCTCGATTCCTGATCGCCGCTCAGCTTCACGCGCCGGCCCCAGGCATCGTAGTCGTAGCGAGCCCGCACCGTGCCGCTTACGTCCACCAGCTCGCGCACGCTGCCGAGGTGGTCCCGGGTGTAGAAATAGTTCGTCGCGCTCGCCACGCCTCCTCCGCTGTAGCTCACCTGCTGCTCGCCCCCGGCGCTGAATCGGCGCGTCACCCGGTCGCTGCCGTCGCGCTCTTCGAGCAATTCGTCCCCGTCCCAGACGAACACTCGCGTTTTGGTCGCTCCGCTCCCGCTGGTCTCCACTACCTTCTCCCAGCGTCCGAACGCATCGTAGCTGACCACGAACGACTTCGTTCCTCCCCCGGAGTCCGGCGCGTTCCAGCTCGTCAGCTGCCCGTAGGCCAGTCGCTGCGGACTTTCCCAGCCATAGGTCACACCCCCGCCGCCGGCGGCCGGGCTGCTCACCAGGCTGCCGTTGTCGTCGTAGCTGTAGCCGTAGCTCGCCTGCACTTGATTGACGTTGTTATGGGCCAAGGCGACCCCGTTGGCCAGCGTGCGGTTGCTCCCCAGATCGTAATCGTAGCTTTCCGCCGTCGTCCACGAGCCGCTGGGAGGGGTGTAGCTTCCGCCATTGGCCGTGTAGCCGACCGTCTTGAGCTGGAAAGCCGCATCGTGCGTGAACCCGGCCCGCTTGGTGTAGGGCGCCGTTCCCGTCAGCGTGACCGCCGCGTCCAGCGCCACATCCATCCGTTTCAAAGTGCCCTCGGCGTCTTCATAGCCGTAGCGATAGGCCGACACCGGCGCGCTCTGGTTGCTGTTCGCCCAGTACGTCAGGCTCGCCAGCCGCCGGTCAGCGCTCGCACCGCCGGGGATCTCCCCGGTCAGGCTGGTCGTCTCGTCCAGATAGACGTAATCGGTGCGCAGCGCGTCGTTGGTCGGCGCGTAGTCGGTGCGCGGTCGGTGCGTCTGTCCCACGAATTCGCGGTAGAAAGTGCCCAACGGGGTGTCGTGCACGCGTGCCCGACCGAGTTCATCCACATGCCAAGCTTCCCCAACCCACATGGCTTGGTAGCTGTCGAAGACTCCCCGGTTGATGCGCTGGCCGCGTTCGTCATACCCGTATCCCAGCATCCAGCGGTCTTGGCCGCTGGCATCCTGCCGCCTCACCCCCGAGAGCCGGCCGGCCGGCTTCGAGGGGGCTGCGCTATAGGGTCCGTACTCCATCACCCATTGCCCGCTCAGCGTGGACGTCGCTCCACTGACCGAAAACTCCTTCACCAACTGCAGGCGCGGGAAAAAGGAATCGTAGGTGAACTCCTTTACCAGGGCGATCGGCGTCGTCGGCGCCGAGGCATCGGTCGTCCACTCCTGCGCGATGTTCCCGTCCGGCCAATACCTGTAGTAGCTGCCGGGACCGCTGGCACGCTGGCGTGCAATCAAGCGGCCGTCCGTCGGATCGTAATGGAAGCGCTCGGACTTACCGTCGGCGTAGCTCTTTTTATGCACCCGGCTCATACTATCGAGCCGCCAGGTGGTGACGCCCACAACGGCCGGAGAGCTGTTGAGATCGATGTCTTGGGTCAGTTTTTGCAGTCCTCCGCACTTGCACCATTCGTAGAGGGTGTTCCGCCCGAGGGGGTCGGTCACCTTGTAGAGTTCACGTCGCTGGTTGAAATAGTACAGCGTCAATTGACCGCGGCGGTCGCGATAGGAAGTCCGATCCAGGTACGCATACCCGTTCTCGCTGTAGGTACCATCCGGATGCGTCGTGCGGGTCAACCGGTCGAGGTTGTCGTAGTCGAAGGTGAGCACGTAGCCGTCGGGCTGCGTCACGGTTCGCACCCTGCGTCGGCTGTCGTAGGTAAAGCTCTTGACCGTGTCGGAGGGCGTTCCGGTGAGCGGATCGATCCGCCGCTCGGTGATTTGATACACCAACCCGGCCCCGTGCGTGCCGACCGGAACATAGCTGGTAAGGGTAGTTTCGACGGCCATCCCGCCGTCCGCCCGCGCCGGGTGGATCTGTTCGACGACCCGGCCTTTGCGGTCGTACTTGAAGCGCGTCTCGAAGCCACCTTGGTTCCAGACCCGACTGGGTCGACCCGGGCCGGAATTGAAAGTCCCGTCGTATTCCGCACGCATCACGATGTCGCGCTTCAACGTACCGCCCTGGAGGTATTCGACCGCCTCTTCGGTCAGGTCCGAGAAGTTTCGCGGATCATCGGCGGGAACGTTGCTATGGGTCGCGTAGGCGAAAGTCCGCTTGCGTCCCTGCGCATCCCAAGTGGCCGTAGGGCGGCCGTAGACGTTGCGCTCCCAACGCTGAAAGGCGAATTCCCGACTGGTCACTCCGGAGCCGTCCACAACGTTCGCTCCCTGCTTGCGCAGGACGAAGCGATCCAGTTCAGAGGCGTAGATGGAGGTATCGAACAAAGACTGACTGGTGTAGGAGATGAAGGCCGGTTCCTCCGTGCTCGTCGTGTAAATGGTATTGCGGACCAGCCTCGTGTGCAGCGTCGCTGCGGTTGGACCGCTCACCGTCCCTTCTGCATCGATAAGCACAGTCACCGGCTCGATCTCCGCCTCCAGAACCCGGCTGGTCAGGGAAGATCTTTCTGCGTGAGTGAATTGGTAAACCTTGCCGAAGTCGATGGGGTCGGCACTCGGATTCGCGGCCCTCAGCACCATCGCCTTGCGGTTGCAGACATAAATCCGGCGATACTGGTGGTAGCGGTTTTTCAGGGTGATGATGGGAGTGAATCCAGAACTCGCCGCGTTATCCCGGGCTCGCAGTTGGATGGTCTCTGGGTCGATCACGCCGGGCAGAACGATTTGCGGGATCACGCCGGTGCAATCGTTGATGTATTCGACCCGGAACTTATCCCGGCCCGTTTCTCCGGTGACCTGCGGGTAGGTGACCTCGACGGCTCTGGCCGCATTCCCGCCTCGGGTGAAGAGCGTCTCCTCGAACGTAGTGCGGCCATACGGAGTGTCGAGATGCCGGAGAAAGTCATTGTTCGTCAGGCTGCCCAAAGTGTTCGCCTCGTAAATGAACTCTGACCAAAGTCCGCCCTGGTCGTCGACGCGCTGCAAGCGGGTGGCTCCCGTCTGGATACTGTAGGTGAACGTCGCGCTGCGCCCTTCGGAATCGCTGATCGAGGTGACCAGAAACAGTCGCTCGTCAGAGGGGCCCTTGTTGTTCCCCGGGTTCCGGAGATAGGTTAGAGTAGTGACGCGGTCCGAAGCGTCCTTCAGACTGGTCAATCTTGTGCCGTCCGCCGGATTGGACGGGGTGATCGGCGCTCCGTCGGCACGGAAGTCGGTGTAGGTGTAGGTCAGCGTCTGCCCGGCAGCGTCGATCACCTGTTCCAGCAGCAGCACAATTGCCGTCGAGCTGCCGTTGGGCTTCTGCTTTTTGAACACGCGCCGCACTCCGCTGGGTTCGAACACGTGCACCTCCAACGTCGCGAGGTTCGCGTTCGCCACCCAAAAACGGCGGCCCGTGCGGGCATCGGTGGCGATGTTGCCAGCCGGCATGGGATCGGCCAAAACCCGCTCCTGCCCGCCTTGCCCATGGTGGAGCAGAAACTCGAACCCTCCGCCCGGTCGTGGCAAAGCAACCACGGAGGAAGAAAGTCCGCAGTTCCAGCCGACTCGGCGGCCAAGCTCTCGTGGGAGACGAAACGTCGACTGGGGCGCTGGAGCGGATCGAAGACGTAGAAACCGCCGGGAGCGGTCTCCAGCACCGCGATAAAATGGGACACCTTCAAGGCCAGTACACAAGGCAGGCCTGGCAGTTCGCCGTGACCAGCCGGCTCGACCGCCTGCCAGTCCGGCGACGGAGCCACCCGATTCGCCAATTCCTGACTTACGCAGGTCCGCTAGCCATCCCGCATCGCTAAGGCGGGCCAGAAACGCGGATCGTGACGAGATCATTTCCCAACGCGGGGTGGAGATCACCTCCGCCGTGGCGCGAGCGATCTGCCGTCTGCCGTTCCTGCGGATCGTAGAGGGAACTGACCGGAAGCCACCGCTGAAGCGGTGGGCTGCATTCGCTCGTCGCTCCGCGACAGCCGGATTGGCCGACGCAGGTGCCGCCGGGGTGGGCGGCCGTGATCCGCCTGATTCGCGCGAGATGGCGGCCACCGCGAAGGATGGGCGATCTTCCGTCTTCGCTCCGCGACTGGCGAGGCGCCGAACTGGCCGCGAACGGAGCGCCGGAGGGCGTGGCACCGTTCCAAGCGCGCTGGAGTGAGGCTCGACCGGACAAGCAGAATCCACGAGCCGCCTCCGCGAATGGCAAGATCCGACCGACCCTGCCACTTTTCAGGCCGATCCCGCCCACGGATAGGTCGGGCTTCAACCCCACATCCCCATGTCTCGAACTCTCGTCGCCTTCTCTCTCGCTGCCGCCGCCTTCAGCGCCACGGCACCGGCCCAGCTCATCGAAGTCCCCCAGCCCAGTCCGCGGGCCTCGGTCACGCAGCGCATCGGCCTGACCGATGTGACGGTGACCTACAGCCGGCCTTCCGCCAACGGCCGCAAGGTCTGGGGCGGACTCGTGCCCTACGGCGAAGTCTGGCGCGCGGGCGCGAACCAGAACACGACCATCGAGCTCGCCGGACCGCTCCTGGTCGAGGGCAAGCCGCTGGCGAAGGGCATCTACGGACTGCACATGATCCCCACGGCCGACAGCTGCACGGTCATCTTCTCGAAGACCTCGACCGCCTGGGGCAGCTACACCTACGACCAGAAGGAGGACGCGCTGCGCGTGGAGGTGAAGCCGAAGGCGTCGGAAATGCGCGAGTCGCTCGCGTTCGAGTTCGATGACGTGAAGAAGACGACCGCCACGCTGACGCTGCGCTGGGACAAGGTCGCCATTCCGGTGCAATTCGCGGCCTCGAACGAGGAATCCGTCCTGCCCGTGCTGCGCGCCCAGCTGCGGGGCCAGGCGCAGTACACCTGGGACGGCTGGTTCAATGCGGCCAACTGGTGCCTCGACCAGAAGACCAACTACGATGAGGCGCTCAAGTGGGCCGAGCGTTCGATCCAGGTCGAGGAGCGCTTCGAAAACGTGCAGCTGAAGGCCGATCTGCTGAAGGCGCTCAACCGCACGGACGACGCCGCCAAGGCCGTCGCGCGCGCGCTCGAGATCGGCGACGCCCCGCGCATCTACACCTACGCCCGCCAGCAGCAGAACGCGAAGGAGCACGACAAGGCGCTCGAGACCTTCAAAGTCGTGGTGAAGCGCTTCCCGGGGAACGGCGTCTACACGCTCCTCGCCCAGGCCCGCCTGGCCTCCGCCGCCGGCAATTTCGACCAGGCGCTGAAGGACGCGAAAGCCGCCCAGGCAGCCTCGGCCAATGAGGCGCAGAAGAAGGCCATCCAGACGATCATCGACCGCCTCGCGAAGAAGGAAGACATCAACAAGTAGTCCGCGATTTGGCCTGCGGCTTTGGTCGTTTCGAGGACGAGGACGATGACGACGATTTGCCTGCGTCTTGGTCGATTCGAGGACGAGGACGAGGACGACGACGACGACGAGGACGAGCCCGCGAGAGCAGGGTCACTCCGGACGACACGCGCGAGTGGATTCGCCGAGCCTCGCGAACTGAAGAGCGAAAATTTGGCCGCCCGCCCTCGAGTTCTTGCTCGCCCGAACCGAAGCAGTGGGCGCGCGACGGGGTTCGTCCTCGTCCTCGTCGTCGTCCTCGTCCTCGAATCGAACAAGCCGCAGGCCAATCTTCCTCGTCCTCGTCCTCGTCCTCGCATCGACCAAAGCCGAAGGCCAATTTTCCGCATGGGCCCTACGGCTGCACGATGCGCAGCCGCAGGAAGCGCCGGGCGCCGCCGTCGGGCACGCTGGCGGTGGCGGTCTGGCCGACAGGCGTGGTCATGTCCTGGGTCACGCCCTCGGTGGTCCACGGGCCGGCGACCAGGTCGGTGGTCGTCTCGACCACGTAGGTCAGACCGGCCCGGGCGCGCGGATAACTCAGGGTCAGCAAGCCGCCGGCCCGCGCCAGCTGCGGACGCGGCGCGCTGGCGGCGCTGGTCGGATCGCCCCCGAGGCCGAATTCGGCCAGGTTCGGCACGCCGTCGCCGTCGGGGTCGTCGTTCGCCCCGCGCAGGCCCGCGGGCGGCGGGGTCGGCAGATTGTCGATCCAGCTGGCGAACGTCTCGGGCGGCGCCGGGCTATACAACGCGGCAACCTCCGCCTGACTGAGCGCGCGGCGATAGATCCGCAGGTCGTCGAGCTGACCGATCCACGGATTGAACCGCCTCGTCGTGTCGCCGACGCACATCAGATCGCCCACCAGCGGCCCCGCGCCGCTCAGGCCCTGCACGAAGGTCGTGCCGTTGTCGAAATACAGCCGCGTGCGCCAGGTGCCGTTGTCGAGGTAGTTCACGAAGGTCAGCAGATGCCATTGCCCGTCGTTCAGCGCCGGCGCATTGGCGGCCAGGTTCGGACTGCCCTGGTTGCCGGCCACGACCTGCACGTTGGTCGGCGTGTTCGTGGTCCAGAGCCGATATTGCACATCGAACGGCTCACCGATCCGGTCCTTGCTCACGATGGTGGCGTAGCCGCCGTTGTAGGACGTGCGCACCCAGACGGAGATCGTGAAGGCGTCGGCCCGCGGGTTGAAGTTCAGGTCGCTCTGATTGCTCGGGAAAATGGCCGAGACCGCGGAGACGAGGTTGTCCGAACCGTAGGCGCCGCCGAAGCGGCCGTTGGGCGACCAGCTGGCCGTGCCGAGGTCGGTGGCGTGGTTCTGCCCGTTCGGGGCCGCATCCCAGACGCGCAGGCCCGTACCTTCGTCGAAGGTGTAATGCAGCACGAGGTCGGGATCGGTCACGAAGCCGGCCACCGGACGCACATTCAGCCCGACCAGACGCGTGGCCGCGCCGGAGGTGTCGGCCACCCGCAGATTCAGATTCGCCCGGGCCGGCGCGACCGGCGTGCCGCTGAGGCGTCCGCCGGCGGAGAGGGTCAGGCCGACCGGCAGCACGCCGTTGGCCAGCGACCAGGTGCGCGTGTCGACCCCGCCCGAGGCCGCCAGCTGCACGTCGTAGAAGATTCCGACGATCGCCTCCGGCAACGCCGCGGTGGTCACGGCCAGCGCGGGATTGACCACCACATTCGCCACCCCCGAGACCACCTGGCCCTGGGCGTTGCTGATCTGCACCGTGTAGGCGCCGCCGTCGCCGAGCGCGGCGGAGGCGATGGCGAAGGTGGGTGCGTTCGGGCCGACCGGCGTCGCGCCGCGATACCACTGGTAGGTGAACGGCCCCGTGCCGCCGACCGCCACGGTCAGGCTGAAGGCGTTGCCGACCGCGATGGTCCGGCCGGCCGGATTCGCCACGATGCTCGGTGCCGTGGGCGCGGGCGGGGCGGGCGGCGCGAACGGCACGCCGGCGTCGTCGCGGCCGTCGAGCTGACCGACATAGGCGAAGAGATCGCTCCGATCGCCCGCCGCGAGCGCCAGCACGCGCCGGTGCGGCTCGGCGGCGGCGAGGTCGGCCGCGTTGGAGACGAGCAGCGCGTTGAAGACGACGTCCGCATTGCCGCGCCGGATTTCGAGCACGTTGTTCGGCCCGGGCAGGAGCGTGACGTCGAGGTAGAGCCAGCGCCAGCCGCTGATCTGGTACGAATTGTCCGGATATTGCCGCTGCAGGTTGAGCACCTGCGAGACCCCGTTCACGCGCACTTGCACCGTGCCGGGGCCGTATTGACGCACGTAGCGCAGCGCCAGACGGCCCGCGCCGCCGCTACCGCCGTCCACCGCTGTGAAGCGGAGCCCCGGCGGTTCGGCCGCGCCCGGATCCTCGCCGAGGAAAGCCGCCGAGCCGCCGATCGCGCCGCGGAAGAGTCCGCCGCCGCCTTCGGCCGGATTGTCGGCACCGACCTGCACCGCCGGCTGGGCGGGCGGCGTGGGCGGCTGGAAAATGAGCTGGGCCGCGCCCGGCAGCAGCAGCGTGCCGCCCGCGTAGGCGAAAACGTCCGGCAGCGTCTCGGCCAGGCCGTGGTGCAGGTAGAGCCGCGTGGCGTGCAGCCCGTGCAGCGTGGGCACATCGATGCCGGTCAGGAGCGCGCCGAGGCGCTGGCCGCTGACCAGCGACTGCGTGCCGACGTTGACCAGCGGCGCGGTCGCGACGGGTCCGAGCGGGCTCGAGGTGAGCGAATTGCCGCTGTGGCAGGCGGTGCACGCTTGCGCGACGAAGACATTGCGCCCACGCAGCGCCGCCGCCGTGTAGGTGCCGTCGGCGTTGCGCTGCGGACTGCGCGGCGTGGTCGCGGGCGTGAGCGAGGCCACGTAGGCGGCCAGCGAGTCGAGCTCGGCGCTCAGGCCCGCCTTGCCCGTCGCGGGCGACGGATGCTGCGCCGCGAACTCGGTCGCTGTCAGCGGCAGGAAGCCGGTGCCGCCGAACGGCCCGCGCATGTCGTGCTCGAAATCCTGGATCTCGTCGAAGTTGGCCGACCAATGCACGTTGCCGTGCCCGCGCCCGGTGCGGCCGCGCAGATCGGTCGTGCGCCGCAATCCCTCGCCGCGGCCGGTGAAGTCCCAGACTCGGCCATCGCTGCCGCCGTCGACGTGGCAGCTGGCGCAGCTGACGTAGCCGTCGGCGCTCATGCGCGGATCGGCCGCGTTGTAGAAGATGCGCTTGCCCTCCAGCACGGTGAGCGGCAGCAGCTCGACGCCGACGGTCGAGGCCGTCTGCACGAGCGGCAGCGTGGTCCGATTCTCCAGCAGCAGCGGCGCCGCGTTGCGCACGGTGGCGGTGCGGCCGAGGAAATCCTGCACGAAGAGGCGGTTGCTGACCGGATCGAGCAGCAGGCCCTGCGGCGCGCGGCCGGTCTGCGCGCTCAGCGTGATGACCGCAGGCGACACATCCATCGAGCCGGCCACGACCTGCGCGGTGGTCGGCACGAGGCCGAGCGCATCGAGCCCGACCAAGCGGTTGTTGCCCTGCAGCGTGACCAGCAGGCTGTCGCCGAGCGGCGTGTAGGCGACGAAGGACGGGCTGTCGGAGTTGTCGAAATCGCGCCGCGAATTGGGCAGCTCGACGTTGTTCACGAGATCGAGGATCGAGACGACCGCACGCACCGTGGTTTCGTGGGTGAGATCGGCCACGCCGAAGCGCGGTCCGCGCTGGATGTTGTCCTGTTTGGAGACGACCGCCGCGCGCGTGCCGTCAGGCGAGAGGGCGATGCTGGCGAGGTAGTTCGGCACGCCCGAAGCGCGATCGCCGCCATCGACCGTATTCGACGAGGCGAGGCGGAAGGTGCGCACGTAGGCGAGATCGTTGGAGGTGCCGGCGTACTCATTGATCTCCGCCTCCAGCTCGGTGGAAATGAAGCGCGTGAGGAAGACCCGCTGGCCGTTCGCGCTCACCGCCATCGCCCGGGCGGTCGGGAGCGCGCTGCGCACGACCGGCGGCTGGAAGACGTTGGTCGTGCTGTAGCGGCGCAGCTGCCCCGAGCCGGTCAGGCTGACGAACATCTGCAGGCCGTCCGGCGAAGGCGCGGCCGCGAACGGACCGCTGCCGTAGGGCACGCTCAGATTGGCGAAGAGCGTCCCGTCGGCATTGAGCACCCGGATCTCGTCCGAGGCCTGGCAGGTGATCCAATACCGGCCGGCGGCGTCGCGCGCGACCGAGCGCGGATTCTGCCCCACCGCGTGCTCGAAGAGCCTGTCGCCGCTGACGGCGTCGAGCACGGCCACGGTGTTCGTGTCCGGATTGACCATCCAAACCCGGCGGCCGGCGGGGTCGTCGCCGACGGCGAGCGGCGCGCTTTGCGTCGGTCGCGGCCCGGCCGGCGGCGGCGTGAGTACGAGCAGATTGAGCGCCCCGGTGGCGAGATTGCCGTTGGCATCGCGCACCTGCACGAGCACGCGCGGCCGGCCGGCGCCGGCGTAGGCGAAGCTGGCGAAGTTGTCGTTGCTCCAATCGGTCCAGGTGCCGTTGAAGTTGAAGCGATACTGCAGCGCGCCCTGGCCGGTGGCGGTGGCGGTCACGGTGGTCAGCACGCCCGGCTGCGGCTGGTAATTGCTGGCCGTCACGGCGGTCAGCACCGGCGGCGGCGTGGCATTGATGACCCCGCCGGTGGAGAAGCGAAAAGAATGCGGCTCGATGGCGTTGCCGGCGGCGTCGATGAAGCCGATGCCCGCGGGCAGATCGGAGAAGAAGTCGACCTGGTACGTAGTGGCCCCGGCCAGCGGCGGATCGGGCGTGAAGGTCATCACGCCGGCGAAGTCCTGGATGAGAAACCCGCTGACCGCGCTGCCGAGCGAGTTGTCGGGCAGGACGGGGCGCACCGCGAAATCGATCCCGTTGCGCAGCGCGCCGCCGCGGGTGTGCTCATGGATGAGAAAGCTGAGCGGCGCGTGGCGCGGGTAGTTGGTGCGGCCGGCCTGCGGGATGTGGTAGGCCACGCGCGGCCGCGTCTGGTCAGGCAGCTGTTGATGCACCCAGACACCGAGTCCCTGGTTGGTGGTGCCGATCGGATATCCGCCGGTCAGCCAGAGATTGCCGAGCGGAAGCGAGATCTGCGAGGTGTTCACCTGCGTCGCGTTCTCGTCGAGCGCCAGGACGATCGGATTCGGATCGCCGGCCAGGAAGCGGGTCATGTCGACCTTCCGGTTGTGGATGAAGCCGAAGTTGTCCTGATAGACCGGGTACGAAGCGTTGGTGAAGTTCGGCACCGCCAGCGAGGCCGCCAGCCGGATCTCGCCGGAGCCCTGCGGATGCGCGGCCTGGGTGATGTCGGCGCCGACGAGGATGTCGCTGGTCGAGCCGATGACGTAGAGCCCCGAGCCGTCGCTGAAGAGGTTCGGCCAGTAGCCCGCAAAGCCGCCTGCCAGCGTGCCGACGAGCTGCGGCGTGATCGAGCGCGTGGCCGGATTGTCGAAGTCGTTGTACTGCAGCCGGTAGACCACGATGCCGTTGCTGCCGACCGCGCCGCTGCGCGCATAGATGAGGAGATCGCCGAAGAACATCGGATGCCAGTCGCCGCCGCCGTAGGGTCCGACGTGGTCAAAGCTCGCCACCGTCTGGAAAGCGACGAAGCCGCCCGGGGTCGAGGCCCGCGTGATGGTGAACGTCTCCGAAGTGCTGCCGTACCATTGCATCGACGCGCTCCACGGTCCGGCCATGGAGGGTCGCGAGTAGCCCAGGGGCAGCGCGGTCAGCGCGGGCACGTCGCCCGTGCCGCCGAGTTCGACGGCGCCGCCGAAGGTGTTCACCCGCATGATGCTCGGCACGACCATGTTGCCGTACTTCGCGGTGCCGTGGGCGTCCCAGCCGAAGTTGCCCTGAATCCAGCGGTTGTTGGGATAGACCAGGCCGAAGTCGATCGGGTAGCGGCGGATCGGGTTCGTCGGATCCGAGATATCGTAAACGCGCGCCACGAGATCGGAGCCCTCGCGCGAACCGGGAGATTCGGCCCCGACGATGATCCAGCCGTTGAGGTAGTTGATCGAGGTCGTCCGGCCGATCCGTTCCGAGCCATTGGCGATCGGATGGCTCAGCAGCGTGCCCGGCGGCTCCGGCCGCGCGAGATTGAGAAAGCCGGCCGTGTACGTGGGCTGGGCGAAGGTCGAACCGACAGACAGAGCGAGGCCGAGGAGCGGCAGGCCGGGGCGCAGCCACCGGCGGAGGAGGAGTTGCATGGGAGTTGACCCAGCAAAGCAGCAACTCGGATGCCTACGAAGTCTGAAGGTTGCTGCATCCGACCCGAGGGCGACGACGTAGTCGCAGGCCTAGGCCTGCAGCGGGAACAGAAACCGCACCACGGTCCCGCGCCCGGGCGCCGAGTCGATCTGCGCCTCGCCGGCCACCGCCTCGGCGCGGGCGCGGAGGCTCTCCAGGCCGAGACCGCCGGGACGTCCCCCGCCGGCGGGATCGAAACCGCAGCCGTCGTCGGCCACCTCCACAGCAAGGCTGGCGCCGTGCAGCGTGGCGCGCAGGCGCAGCTCGCTGGCCCGGGCGTGCTTGACCGCATTGTGCACCGCCTCCTTCACCGCGAGCAGGATCTGATGCCGCGTGGCCGCGTGCACGGGCAACGGCTGGGACTCGGCGGGAATGTCGAAGCGGCAGCGTAGCCCGGCCGCCTGCGCGGCGGCCTGCACGGTTTCGGCGAGGCGATCGAGCAGGTTGTCGAGAGTGTCGTTCTCGGGCGTGACCGCCCAGATGATGTCGCGCGTGTGCGCCGCCATCTCACGGGTCGTCGCGCTGGCCTCGGCCAAGGTTGAGCCGCGCGCTTCCGCATCGTCCAGCCGGGCGGCGCGGTCGACGATGAGCTGTAAGCGCCCGAGCATCGACCCCACGCCGTCGTGCATGTCGCGCGCGATGCGCAGGCGCTCCTGCTGCAGGGCGGCCTCGACATTGAGCCGACGCACCCGTTCGCGCAGCCGGCGTTGCGCCCAGCGCGCGGTCACCAAGGCGAGAAGCCCGGCGGCGCCGAGCCCCAGCGCGGTGCGGCCCCAGGTCGACTCCCACCAGCGGGCGGGCACCACCACGGTCAGCGGAGGCGCCGCGACCGTTCGGCCGGCCAGCGTGCGCGCCTCCACTTCGAAGCGATAGCGCCCGGGGGGCAGATTCGTGTAGCCGCGCCGGGCCTCGCCGCTCCAGCCTGACCAGGCGTTGTCGAAGCCATCCAGCCGGGTGCGGAACTCGAGGGCGGCTCGTCCGGCGAGCGTAACTTCGTAGTCGTTGGCGGCGAAGTCGAGCACCGCCTCCCGGCGTTCGGGAGGCAGCGTCAGGTCGCCTTCGCCCTCGCGCCAGCGGATCTGCCCCTGCGCGTCGACGGCGCTGCGCACAGCCGCCTGGACCGACTCGACCGCGGCTGCGGCTGGCGGGCGGGTGTCGAAGCCCATGATGCGGCCGCCCTCGCCGAGCCAGACGCGACCGGCCACGCGGTCGAACGTCACGGCCTCCGGGATGAGCCCGCGCAGCAGCCCGCCGCTCAACTCGGAGGCCCGCAGGCGTCCGTCCGGGCCCCGCTCCAGCAGGCGCACCCGCCCGGGCGGGGCGTCCTCCTGGAAGCACAGCCAATCCCGGCCGGCCGCCGCCAGCGCCACGCCGGGGGCAGAGGGGAAGGCAAAGGCGCTCAGTTCCGCATCGCGCTCCAGCTCCCGACGCTGTTCGTTCCAGCGGAAGAAGCCGCGCCAACTGGCCACCAGCAAGCGATCCTCGAAGCGTAGCAGATAGACCAGCCCGCGGCTCGGTTTGACCGACTGCTCGCGGTCGTCGCGCGGGAGCACGATCTCCGGCTGCCGCTCGGCCGCGGGCCGGCGCAGGTCGATCCGCTGCAGGGCGAGCCAGTTCGTGGCCTGCCAGAGCCAGCCGTCGCCCAGCGCGAGCAGATCCGACGTGCTGCCCGTGCCGCGGGCGACCACCTCGGCCACGGCCCATTCGCCGGGCGCGCGACGTTCCAGCCGGTAGACTTCGCGTTCGCCGCCGCCGAAGGCGCTGTCCGAGCGCGCGCCATCGGCCGACCATTTGGCGATCTCGCGCACGCCTTCGCCTAGCACCGGGCGGAAGACGCCGCCGTGCAGCGCTCCCGCCGGCAGACCGCCCAGCAGCCATTCCTCGCCGCATTCGAGCGCATCGTAGGAGGAATTCGGCTGTCCTGGCACCGCCCGGAACCGCCCGGTTTCATCGAGCCGCTTCGTGCCCTGCGGGCCGAGCACAAGCAGGTCCCGCCCGGCCCGGACGACGTGGGTGACCAACCCGCCGAGTCCCTGCGCAGGTCGACCCGCGAGAGGCTGCTGTGGTGCGCGACCCAGACGCCGCCCTGGCGATCGAGCACGACGCCATACCAGAGGTCGGCCGGCAGCCCTTCGGCGGCGGTGAGATGCTCCTCGATGCGCCCGTCGGTGCCGACGATGACCGCGCCCGCGCCGCGCGTGCCGATGAGCACCCGCCCGTCCGGCAGGCGATTGCGGTTCATGATCCGCTGCTGCGCCAGCCAGGCGCGCGTCGCCTCGGTCTGCAGCAGCGGCCCGGTCGCGCCGGGCGCATCGATCTCCGCGGCCTCCACGCGCTCCCAGACCCCGTCGCGCAGCCGGCGCAGCGAGCGGTCGCCGTCGCGGGTGCGAAAATGCGGCACGCCGCCGGAGAGGAAGATGAGTCCGACGCCCTCAGGGATGGCCCACGCGCGCAGACCTTGCCGACTGCATTGGACGATGTGGGTCGTCGAGGTCAGCAGAGCGCCGTCGGGCAGGGCCACGCCATTGCGCAGCATGCCGAATTTCCGCTGCTCGGGCGGGAGCCGCTGCAAATGGCTGCGCAGGAAGTCGGCCGGCCCCTCCAGACAGCCGACCTCGTCCAGGCAGCCGGCCCAGACGGTGCCATCGCCCGCGGTCACGAGCATCCCGACGGCATCCGACCGCCAGTCGGTCGGCACAGACTGCCAGCGCACGCCGTCGAACACGCGCAGCCCGCCCCCGGTGAGCGAGCCCACCCAGAGCCGGCCGTGCGCATCGAGGCACAGCGTCTCGAAATTCCCCAGCCCGGCCTCGGCGGGGGAAAAGGTCCGCACCAGCGGCGCACCCGCCGAGGGCGCGGCGCGCTCGGGGCCGTCCGCCGCCAGCGGGCCGGGGAACGCGGCCGCCGCTCCGAGGAACAGCGGAAAGAAGCGGAGGAGCCCGCGCCAGCCAGGTTGCATGCCGGCCATCCTGCCCGAGTCGCGGAAGCAGGCAATCCCGGCGGAGGGCCGACGCCCCGGGCCCCATCCGTTCATCTCGACGAGCCGGACAAATCGAAGTGGAAACGGAGGGCGATCCCGTCGGGCAGGGCCGTGATCTGGGCGGTCGTGTCCAGCGCGTCGAGGCGTTCGCGCCAAAGCAATGCCCAGGGCCCCTCCGGCAGTCGGCCGTGGCAGGCGAGTTCGACAACCGCCCGGTCGCCCACACGCTGCGCGCGCAGGGCCACGTCCCGGAGGCCCCCGGTGTCGCTGGTGGCGTGCAGCGCGGCCCGCGCGACCCGCAGCACGCGGTGCCGGGTGGCCGCATGGACCGGCAGAGCGGGCACTTCCACAGGCAGATCCAGCCGGCAGGTCGCGCCCACCGCCGTGGCGTCGGCATGGACGGTTTCCGCCAGGCGAGCCATTAGATGCTCGAGAGAATCGTGCTCCGGCGAGACCGCCCAGACGAGGTCGCGCGAATGCGCGGCCAGTTCGCGGGTGGTCGCGCAGGCCTCGGCCAGCAGGCGTTCGAGCTCCGCCAGGTTCGTCTGCCGCCCGGCCCGGTCCACCGTCAACAGGAGGCGCCCGAAGCCCGAGCCCAGGCCGTCGTGGAGCTCACGGGCCACACGCAGCCGTTCCTCCTGGCGCGCGTGCTCCGCCCCGAGGCTGTGCAGGCGCCGGCGGAGTCCCCGTTGAAAGCCGAGGCGCCCGATGAGCAGCAGAGTCGCCACGGCCACCGTACCCAGCAAGGGAGCGGCCGCGGCCCATTCTGCCGCCGCGGCCGTCATTCCGTCGAGCAGACCGACGGCGAGACTGGAGGGAAAGAGACCCGCGGGCATGCGCCAATCTGCGCCGGCCGGCCGGGTCGTGCGATGACACGAAGGAATCACCCCGACCGGGCCGCCTGATTCTTTCGAGTCATGGTTTCGCGGCGGCGGAATCCGCAAGTTCTGGCATGCGTTTTCGTCCCGGGCTGCTCCTCGCCCTGTCCTTCCTCTCGCTGGCTGCGGCCCGCGCGCAGGTGCCGACGCTGCTGGGCTACCAGGGTCGCGTGCTGACCGGGAACACGAACTTCAGCGGCGCCGGCGCGTTCAAGTTCGCGCTGATCGACGCGCAGACGGGCGACACGCTCTGGTCGAACGACGGCACCTCCAGCGCGGGCTCGGAGCCGGCCTCCGCGGTGCCGCTGACCGTCGACCGCGGCAATTTCGACGTCCTGCTCGGACAGACGCAGCTGGCGAACATGACCCAGCCGCTGCCGCCCAGCGCGCTGGCGAATGGCCGCGCGCGGCTGCGGGTCTGGTTCGACGATGGCAGCAATGGCTCGCAACGGCTCACGCCGGACATCCGGCTCGCCGCCACCGGCTACACCCAGCGCGCCGCCACGCTCGAGCAGGGCGCGGTCACGGCCGCCTCGCTCGCCGCGGGCTCGGTCCAGGCCGGCGCGCTGGCCGCCGGCAGCGTGACGAACTCCGCGCTGGCCCCCGGCAGCGTCGGCACCGCCCAGCTCGCCGCCGGCGCGGTCGGATCGGGGCAGCTCGCCGCGGGCGCGGTCGGGACGAGCCAGTTGGCCGGCGGCGCCATCGCCGCCAACCTCGCCGCCTCCGGTCTGGCCGGCGTGCCCACGGGCGGTATCGTACTCTCGGCCACCCGCGACAACGCCACGCTGCTGGCGGCCGGCTACGTGCGGATCGGGCAGACGCAGCTGGAGCCGGAAGGCTGGACGCAGCAGCGGTCCGGGCCGTTCTCGCACTACGACAACCTGACCTCGGCCATTCAGCTTTCGAGCGTCGTCTGGACCGGGCGCGAGGTCATCCGCTGGGGCGGTCTCGTCGGCACCGTGAACTACCTCAACGGCGGCACGCGGTACGATCCGCGCAGCGACCTCGCCCGCACCACCACACTCGTCGGCGCGCCCGCCCGGCGCGGCCTCCACACCGCGGTCTGGACCGGCGCGGAAATGATCGTCTGGGGCGGTTCGAACCAGCTCGCCTTCAGTCAGAAGGCCGACGGCGCGCGCTACGATCCGGCCCTCGACCGCTGGACGCCGGTCACCGCCAGCGGCGCGCCGGCCGCGCGCGACCGGCATTCCGCCGTCTGGACGGGCAGCGAGATGATCGTCTGGGGCGGCTCGATCTTCCAGTCGCCGAACGTCCTCTCCACCAACACCGGCGCACGCTACTCGCCGGCCACCGACACGTGGACCCCGATGACGCTGACGAATGCGCCGGAAGCGCGCAGCGACCATCTCGCGGTCTGGACGGGCTCGGAAATGCTCGTCTGGGGCAACATTGGCGGGACCTTTCCGCAGCGCGGCGCGCGCTACTCGCCCGGTACCGACACGTGGGCGCCGCTCAGCACCGTCGGCGCGCCGGCGGCCCGCAAGGGTCATGGGTTGGTCTGGACGGGCAGCGAGTTGCTGGTCTGGGGCGGCTACGTGCTCAGCGGCGGGAACACCGGCTCACGGGTCGCCATCAACAACGGCGGACGCTATCGACCCGACACCGATACCTGGTCGCCGCTCAACGCCGCCGGGGGGCCCGCTGCCACCATGCAGCCGGGCGTCGTCTGGACGGGCACGCGGATGCTGGCCTGGAACGGCACCGTCGGCGCTTCCTACGATCCGCAGGGCGACTCCTGGACAGCGCTCGACGCCAGCTTCGCGCTGGAAGCACCCAACGGGGACACGACCTATCTCGATCGCCTGCGGACGGTTTGGACGGGCACCGAATGGTACATCGCGGCCGAGCAGATCAACGGCGGCCCGGTCTTCGCGCGCTATTCGCCGGCCCGCGACCGCTGGGAACCCGTGTTGGCCGAGCCGGTGAGCGACGGCAGCGTCTCGCCCGCGCTGCCGCAGCGCTACAACCACAGCGCCGTCTGGACGGGGCGTCAGCTCGTGGTCGTGAGCGGGCGCCAGCCCGACACGCAAAACGTCTACGGGGCCAGCTTCAGCTACGATCCCGCCACGCGTCGGGTCGCTTCCGTGGGCATCAATGGCGGCAACAGCGGCCCCGAGGACGGCTGCAGCGCGCTCTGGACGGGCACGCAGGTGCTCGTCTTCGGACGGCAGCGCACGACCAACGCCGTCTTCAGCGCGCGGTACGATCCGCAGACCGACCTCTCGCTGCCGCTCTCCACGACCGGGCAGCCCGCTTACCGCACGCACCACAGCGCGGTCTGGACCGGTAGCGAGATGATCGTCTTCGGCGGTCAGCCGTTCACCAGCGGCGGCACGCCTTTGGTCGATGGCGCGCGCTACTCGCTCGCGGCCAACACCTGGACCGCGTTGCCGGTCACCGGCCGGCCTGCGGGCCGCACGCATCATCGCGCGGTCTGGACCGGGACGGAGATGATCGTCTGGGGCGGCGAGGCGTCCGGCGGAATCGCACTGGGCGACGGCGCGCGCTTCGATCCGGTGGCCAACCTCTGGACTCCGATGTCGGCCGTCGGTGCACCCGCTCCGCGCTCACGCCACGCCCTGAGCTGGACCGGCACGCAGCTCCTCGTCTGGGGCGGTCGCGGCGCCGACGGCGCACCGCTGCGCGACGGCTTCAGCTACGATCCCGCCACCGACACCTGGCGGCCGCTGCCCGCGCCGCCCGCCAGCCTGAGCGCGGCTGAGCTGCCGTATCACGCCTGGAACGGCGAGGAGTGGCTGCTCTTCGGCGGCATCGATGCGAACGGTCTGCCGCTCGCCGGCGGCGCACGCTTCGATCCCGCCGCCGGCACCTGGGCCGCGCTCGAGCCCCGCTTCGCCCCGCCCGCGCGCCTCGGCGCCACCATGACCTGGACCGGCTCGGAGTGGCTGCATCTCGGCGGCCAGGGCACCGGGGTCGCCGACTCGTTCTATCTCGATTTCTACATCTTCGCGGAGATCCACAGCTACCGGCCGCCTCGTCGCTCGTGGCTCTACCAAAGGCCATGAGAGCAAGGAGGAAGGCGCAAGGAAGAAGGAATAAGGAAAGTATCGTCCAGCCAACGTCGCCATATGTTCACGCCATCGCTCTCATCCTCGCGCTCCAGCCTGTTGTTGTGGCTCGGCGCGCTCGTGGTTTCTTCCTTTCTCTTTCTCTCTTTTTCCTTCTCCCAGGTTCCCTCCTTTCTCTCGTATCAGGGCAAGGTGAGCGTGAGCGGGGTGCCCTTCGCGGGCACGGGGCAGTTCAAGTTCGCGCTGGTAGACGGGCAGACGGACGCGACGCTCTGGTCGAACGACGGCTCGTCCGTGGCCGGCTCGGAGCCGACGCTGGCGGTGCCGCTGACGGTCGCCGGCGGGCTCTATTCCGTGCTGCTCGGGCAGACCGCGCAGACGGGCATGACGCAGTCGATTCCCACGGCCGTCTTTCAGAATGCCAACGTGCGGCTGCGGGTCTGGTTCAATGACGGCACCCACGGCTCGCAGCGGCTCACGCCCGACCAGCGGCTCGCGCCGGTCGGCTACGCCATGGTCGCGGCCAGCGTGCCGGACGGCAGCATCGGCGCCGCCCAGCTCGCCGCCGGCAGCGTGACGGCGGCGGCGCTGGCCAATGGCGCGGTCACCTCCGCGGCGCTGGCCAATGGCGCGGTCGGCAGCGCGCAGCTCGCGGCCGGTGCGGTCGGCAGCGCGCAGCTCGCGGCGGGATCCGTGGGCGCCACCCAGCTGGCCTCCGGTGCGGCCGCGGCCAGCCTGGCGGCCAGCGGCCAAAGCGGCGTGGCCAGCGGGGGTATGGTGCTCTCGGCCGATCCGGCCAGCGCCGCGTTGCAGGCGGCGGGCTACGTGCGGCTGGGCAGCCTCAGCACGAGCGGCGAGCAATGGAGCGTGCGCACCGCGCCGGCGCTCTCCGCCCGCCGCGACGCCGCCGCGGTCTGGACCGGGGCCGAGATGATCGTCTGGGGCGGCTCGAACGGCGCCTCGAGCATCTTCGCCGATGGCGCGCGCTTCGATCCCGCCGCCAACCGCTGGACGCCGCTGCCGTCGGCGGGCGCGCCCAGCGCCCGACAGCGCCACAGCGGCGTCTGGACCGGCCGCGAGTTCATCGTCTGGGGCGGCGATGCCAGCGGTGTCTTCACCAACTCCGGCGCGCGCTATCAACCCGCCACCGACAGCTGGGCGCCCACCAGCACCGCCAGCGCTCCGGCGGCGCGTTCCGCCCACGGCGCGGTCTGGACCGGCACGCGGCTGCTGGTCTGGGGCGGCGCGGCCGCCTCCGCCTTCGCCAACGGCGGCAGCTACGATCCGACGACCGACACCTGGGCCGCTCTTTCCGCCACCGGTGCCCCCAGCGCCCGTCTCGCGCCCGGCGCGGTTTGGAGCGGCAGCGCTTTGTTCATTTGGGGCGGTGTGACCACCGCCGGCGTCTTCACCAACACCGGCGGACGGTACGATCCGCTGACCGACACGTGGACCGCCCTGCCCACGGCGGGCGCGCCCAGCGCCCGCGCCTACCACAGCGTGGCGTGGACCGGGTCGCGCCTGCTCGTCTGGGGCGGCGTGACCGGGGCCTCGACCGTCAGCGCAACCGGCGGCCTGTACGATCCGACCGCGAATGCCTGGACCGCCACCGCCACGAGCGGGGCCCCGAGCGCGCGCGGCTTCGCCCAGGCAATCTGGAGCGGTACGGAACTGCTCGTCTGGGGCGGGCTGCAGCTCTCGCCTCTCACCGCGCTGGCCGACGGCGCGCGGTTCGATCCGTCCGCCAACGCCTGGCAGCCGTTGGCGACCGTCGGTGCGCCCAGTGCCCGCTCGGCCGGCTCCGCGGTCTGGACCGGCGCGGAAATGCTGGTCTTCGGCGGCGCTGGCACCAGCGCGGTGCAGGCCGGCGGCGGCCGCTATTCGCCGGCGGCCAACAGCTGGAGCGCGCTCTCCCTCCCGCCTGCGCCGCGCTTCGCGCACAGCTTCACCTGGACCGGCGCCGAGGCCATCGTCTTCGGCGGCACCAACGGCGTCGACCACTTCGGCGATGGCGCCCGCTATTCCCCGCTGCTCAATCTCTGGACGCCGCTGCCTTCGGCCAACGCGCCGACGGCACGCGCCAACCACACCGCGGTCTGGAGCGGCTCGGAACTGCTCGTCTGGGGCGGCGAGAACGCGACCACCCGCCTGGCCACCGGCGCCCGTTACGCGCCGGCGTCCGACAGCTGGAGCGCGCTCAGCGGCACCAATGCGCCCGCTGCCCGCGCCGGCCACACCGCGGTCTGGACGGGTTCGCGGCTGATCGTCTGGGGCGGTCGCGACGGGGCCACGCGACTCGGCAGCGGCGCGCGCTACAACCCGACCACCGACAACTGGATCGCCACCGCCGCCTCCGGCGCACCCGCGCCGCGCGTGGGCCACAGTGCGGTCTGGACCGGCACGCGCATGCTGGTCTGGGGCGGTCGCGACGGCGGCAGCTTCTTCGGCGACGGCGCCGCCTACGATCTCGACGCCAACGCCTGGACCGCGCTGGCGGTCTCCCCCGCTGCCTCCGCACGCGCCGAGCACGCCGCAGTCTGGACCGGCAGCGAGATGCTCGTCTGGGGCGGGCTCAACGCCACCGCCGACCTCGGCGGCGGCGCGCGTTACACGCCCGGGACCGACACCTGGACCGAATTGCCCACCCTCGACGCCCCCACCCCGCGCCGCGGCGCCGCCGCTTCCTGGAACGGCTCGCAATGGGTCGTCTGGGGCGGCGAGGCCGGCGCCGCGCGCCTCGGCACCGGCTCGCTCTACGAGCCCTCGACCCGCACCTGGCGGCCGCTCACCACCACGTCGTCGCCCGCCGCCCGTGCCGAGCACACGCTGCTCTGGACGTCCGATCAATTCCTGCTCTTCGGCGGACGCGATGGCGCCAGCGTGTTCGGGGAGCTGACGGCCTATCTGCCGGCGAGGGTGCTGCACGTCTACGTCAGGCCCTGAAGAAGAAACTCGAAGTTCGAAACTCGAAACTCGAAGGAAGTTCGAAGATCGAAGTTCGAAGTCGAAGTTCGTGCGCGAGCTTCTCTGCCGGGCGGCATTCGTCTGCCGGCGAAGGAAGACAGAGGGCCGCACATCAGACGTCCGGATCGGAAGCCGTGACGACGCGCTGACGCTCCTTCGAGCTTCGAGTTTCGAATTTCGAGTTTCCCCCCGGTAGTACTTTCGTGCCATATCGGCCGCCCCCCGCGCCCGATATCTTGGCGGCATGAACCTCCGCCGCGCCTGGCTGCTCGCGCTTCTCCTGCTGTGCTGGCCGCTGCTCCCGGCCTCGGCGCAGGTGCCGACGCTGCTGAGCTATCAGGGCCGGGTGCTGAGCGGGAATGCGAACTTCAGCGGGAGCGGCGCGTTCAAGTTCGCGCTGATC
Organism: Verrucomicrobiota bacterium; assembly: GCA_018240025.1. GTDB lineage: Bacteria > Verrucomicrobiota > Verrucomicrobiia > Chthoniobacterales > SZAS-18 > SZAS-18. The sequence continues at coordinate 32,271 of JAFEGM010000009.1, read as the reverse complement.
GACGGGCAGACGGGCGACACGCTCTGGTCGAACGACGGCACCTCGGTGGCGGGCTCGGAGCCGGTCGCGGCCGTGCCGCTCACGGTCGATCGGGGCAATTTCGACGTCCTGCTCGGGCAGACGCAGCTGACGAACATGACCCAGCCGCTGCCTGCCAGCGCGCTGGCCAATGGCCGCGCGCGGCTGCGGGTCTGGTTCAATGACGGCGTCAACGGTTCGCAGCGGCTCACGCCCGATACCCGTCTGTCGCCGTCCGCCTACGCGCTGCGTTCGAGCACGCTGCAGGACGGCGCACTCGGCGCCGCCTCGTTCGCGGCCGGCGCGGTCACGGCCGATGCGCTCGCCGCCGGCGCGGTCACCCGCCCGAAGATCCTCGAGGGCGCGGTCCAGACCTCCGACCTCGCGGCCGACGCCGTCACCGCCGCGATCCTCGCGCAGGGCGCGGTCGGCGAGAACCAACTCGCCGCCGGCGCGGCGGCCAATGCGCTCGCCGCCGAAGGACTCGCCGGCGTGCCCAGCGGCGGCGTGATCTTGTCGTTCGATCCCGCCAGCGCCAGCCTCGCGGCCGCCGGCTACGTGCAACTCGGCCAGGTGCAGCTGGGCTTCGAGAAATGGAATGCACGTGCCGGCGGCGCGGCCCCGAGCGCGCGCAGCCAGGCGACCTCGGTCTGGACCGGCAGCGAGATGCTCGTCTTCGGCGGGGTCGATGCGACCGGCCTGCCGCTCGCCACCGGCGCGCGGTTCGATCCGGTCACGAACACCTGGCGCGATCTCCCCGCGACCGGCGCGCCCGCCGCCCGCACCCGCCATTCCGCGGTCTGGACGGGATCGCTCATGCTGGTCTGGGGCGGCCTGACGGGCGGCACGACCGCCACCGCCACCGGGGCGCGCTTCGATCCGGCGGCAAATGTCTGGCAGGCCCTCTCCGCCACCGGCGCGCCGAGCGCGCGCAGCCGCCACACCGCGGTTTGGTCGGGCACCCGCATGCTGGTCTGGGGCGGTACGGCCAGCGGCGGCGGCAGCGTGCTGGCCACGGGCGCGCGCTATCAGCCTGCCACCGACACCTGGCTCACGCTCAACGCGATCGGCGCGCCCGCGGCCCGCAGCGGACACACCGCGGTCTTCGCGGGCGAGGAGATGCTGGTCTGGGGCGGAGCCAATGCGGCCGGTACGACCTTGTCCTCGGGCGGACGCTACGCGGGCGCGACCGACGCGTGGAGCGCGCTGGGCGGCTCCCCGCCGGCCGCCCGGCGCGACCACGCAGCGGTCTGGACGGGCACCGTCATGCTGGTCTGGGGTGGGCACTCGGGCATCGCGCCGCTGGGCGACGGCAGCGCCTATTCGCCCGGTGCCGATACCTGGAAGAGCATGCCCGCCGGCCCCGCGCAGCCGAGCGCCCGCGAAGGCATGGCGGCCGTCTTCACCGGCGCCGAGCTGATCCTCTGGGGCGGGACGAACGGCAGCACGCATTTCAATGACGGCGCGCGCTACTCGCCCGTCACGCTGGCCTGGACGGCGCTGCCGACCGCCGGCGCGCCCGCCGCGCGGCGCGAGGCCAGCGCGGTTTGGACCGGCACCCAACTGCTGGTGGTCGGCGGGGCCGATGCCACCGGCGCCTTCGTCGGCGGCGGCCGCTACACGCTCGTCGGCGACCGCTGGGAAACGCTCGGCGCCGGCGTCTCCGCGCGGCAGGAACACAGCGCGATCTGGACCGGGGCCGAGCAGATCGTCTTCGGCGGCAATGACGCCACCGGACATCTGGCCAGCGGCGCGCGCTACAGCCCGGCGCTCGACGTCTGGAGCCCGCTGCCGGCCAGCGGCGGACCGACCGCCCGGAGCGGACACACCGCGGTCTGGACCGGGAACGAAATGCTCGTCTGGGGCGGCGAGAACGGCAGCGGCCGGCTGGCCAGCGGCGCGCGTTTCGATCCCGCCGCCAGCGTGTGGAGTCCGCTCAGCAACGTCGGCGCACCGGCCGCGCGGCGCCAGCACACCGCCGTCTGGACCGGCACCCGCATGCTCGTCTGGGGCGGGCGCGATGGCCTCACCTATCTCGATAGCGGCGGACGCTACAATCCCGGCCAGGACGCCTGGCAGAACGTCACCGCCACCGGCGCTCCGGTCGCGCGGGCCGAGCACACCGCGGTCTGGACCGGCACGCACATGATCGTCTGGGGCGGACGCAACGGCGGCACGCGCCTCGCCAGCGGCGCGCTCTACGATCCCGACGAAAACGTCTGGACCGCCGTGGCGACCCTCGGCGCGCCTTCCGCACGGGCCGGCCATGGCGCAGTCTGGACGGGCGATCGCATGCTCGTTTGGGGCGGCGAGAATGGGCCGGCGCTCGGCGATGGCGCCGCCTACTCCCCGGCGAACAACGGCTGGACGGCGCTGAGCGCCAGCGGCGCGCCCGCCGCCCGCAGCGCCCACAGCAGCGTCTGGACCGGCCGCTCGCTGGTGGTCTGGGGTGGATTCGACGGCGCGGCCAGCCTGGCCAGCGGCGGAGTCTACACGCCCTCGACCAACTCCTGGGCCGCCGTCACCCCGACGGGCGCCCCGGTCGGCCGCACCGCCCACACCGCGCTCTGGACCGGCACGGAAATGCTCGTCTTCGGCGGCGGCGCCGACGGCCAGTTCTACGGCGACCAGACCGCGTACGTGCCGCCTTCCACGGTCTACCTCTACCAGCGGCCGTGAGGAGAGAGGCAAGGACGAAGCTCAAGGAAGAAGACGAACCGCAGCCAACCTCCATCCGATGAAGACCATGTTTAATCCGTTTGCACCCGGCCTCCGCGCCTGTCTCGCGCTCCTGCTGGCGGTTTGCAGCGGCCTCGCCGGTTCTGCCGAGGCGCAGGTCCCGAACTTCATTTCGTATCAGGGCAAGATCGCAGTCAACGGCGCTCCCTTCAGCGGCACGGGCAGCTTCAAGTTCGCGCTTCTCGACCAAACTGACGCCACGCTCTGGTCGAACGACGGCACTTCGGTCAATGGCTCCGAGCCCGCCGCGGCCGTCGCGCTCACGGTCAGCGGCGGGCTGTATTCGGTGCTGCTCGGACAGACCACGCTGCCGAACATGACGGTCGCGATTCCCTACAGCGCGTTCAGCGGCTCGAACGTGAAGCTGCGGGTCTGGTTCAACGACGGCGCCAACGGCTCGCAGCGGCTCACGCCCGACCAGCGGATCGCGCCCTCCGGCTACGCCATGATCGCGGCCACGGTGCCCGACGGCAGCATCACCGCGCCGCAGATCGCCAGTGGCGCGGTCACCGCCAGCGCGCTGGCGGCCAACTCGGTCACCGGCGCCGCCCTCGCGGCCGGCGCGGTCGGCACCACGCAGCTCGCGGCCGGCGCAGTCACGGGCCCGAAGATCGCCAATGGCGCGGTCGGAGCCCCCCAACTCGCCAGCGGCGCGGTCCTGGCCAATTTCAACGCCAGCGGGCAGAGCGGCGTGACCTCCGGCGGCATGCTGCTCTCCGGGGAGCCCAACAGCAACGCGCTGGCCGCGGCCGGCTACGTGCGGCTCGGCGCGGTCAGCCTCGGGAGCGAAGCGTGGAGCAAGCGCAAGGGCGGCGAGCCGGCCGGGGTCGATCCACGGCGGGGCGCGGTCAGCGTCTGGACCGGCAGCGAGTTCCTCATCTGGGGCGGCTACAGCACGCTCGGCGGGACCGATCGCCTCAACACCGGCGTCGCCTACCACCCGGCCACCGATGTCCTCCGCCAGGTCTCGGTCACGAATGCGCCCGTCGCCCGCACCAACGCCACCGCGGTCTGGAGCGGCAGCGAAATGCTGGTCTGGGGCGGGCGCGACGCCAGCGGAGCCGTTGCCTCCGGGGGGCGCTACGATCCGGCCGCCGACACCTGGTCGGTCATCAGCAACGTGGGCGCGCCGCTGCGGCGCGAGCGGCACAGCGCGGTCTGGACGGGCTCGGAGATGCTCGTCTGGGGCGGCAACTACAACGACGCCGGCGGCGCCCAAACCCACCGCGGCGGCGGGCGCTACAACCCCGCCACCGGGGTCTGGACGACCCTGGCCGACAACACCCAGAGCCTGTCGTATCACGTGGCCGTCTGGACCGGCGCGGACATGCTGGTCTGGGGCGGCACGGCCAGCCTCGACGTCTACTCGGGCACGCAGAGCGGCTTCCGCTACTCGCCCACGACCGATGCCTGGACCGACTTGCCGACGACCAACGCGCCTTCGCCGCGCTTCGGCCACACCGGCCTCTGGACCGGCTCCGAGTTCCTCGTCTGGGGCGGCGGCCTGGGCACGCCGACCAACACCGGTGCCGCCTACCATCCGGTCAACAATGTCTGGACCCCGCTCTCGACCGTGGGCGCGCCGCAGACGCGCACCGGCCATGCCGCGGTTTGGACGGGCACGGAAATGCTCGTGCTCGGCGGTTCGAACCGGAGCGATCTCGGCCGCTACGCCCGCGCGACCGACACGTGGACGACGCAGACGCCGACCACGCCGGCGGCCAATCGCGACGAATGCGCCTATGTCTGGACGGGCACCGATCTGCTCGTCTCGGGCGGCAAGTCCAACAGCACGATGCTGACCGACTTCGCCCGCTATCGGCCGTCGAACAGCACCTGGACCGCCCTCACGCCCGTGGTCTCCAGCGGGCCGTCGGTCCGCGAGCTCCACACCGCCGTCTGGACCGGCGCGGAACTGCTGGTCTGGGGCGGCCTCGACGGCACGACCTATCTCGACAACGGCAAGCGCTACAACCCGGTGGTCGACAACTGGTCGGTCATCAGGAACGCCGGCGCCCCCGCCGCCCGCGCTTACCACAGCGCGGTCTGGACGGGCTCGAAGATGCTCGTCTGGGGCGGCGAGAATGCGGGCGGGCGCCTGGCCACCGGCGGTTCGTACGATCCCGTGGCCAACACCTGGACTGCGCTCTCGAACACCGGCGCCCCGGCCGCGCGGCGCGAGCACACCGCCGTTTGGACGGGTGACCGCATGCTCGTGTGGGGAGGTCGCGACGGCTCGCTGCGGCTCAACACCGGCGCCCGCTACAATCCGGGCAACGACAACTGGATCGCCATCACGACCACCGGCGCGCCAGCCGCGCGGGTCGGTCACACCGCCGTCTGGACCGGGGCCAACATGCTTGTCTGGGGCGGGCGCGACGGCGGTACGTTTTACGGCAACGGCGCCGCCTACGACCTCGACAACAACGCCTGGCAGGCGCTGCCCAACACCGGGGCGCCTGGCGCCCGGGCGAATCACACCGCCGTCTGGACCGGCGCGAAGATGCTCGTCTGGGGCGGCGACAACGGTGCGGCCCTGGCCAGCGGCGCGGCCTACGATCCGGCCACGGGCAGCTGGACCGCGCTCAGCGCCACCAACGCGCCGAGCGCGCGGCGCAACGTACCGCCGGTCTGGACCGGGACCGATTTCATCGTCTGGGGCGGCGACGACCTCAGCGTCTCGCTCGCCACCGGCGCGATCTACCATCCGAACGCGGACACCTGGACCACCATCACCGGGACCAACGCGGCTCCGGCGCGCACGAACTTCACGGCCACGTTCAGCGGCGCGCAGATGCTGGTCTTCGGCGGCAGCTCGGGCGGCGTGCGCCTGGCCGATCTCTACAGCTATGCGCCGGTCCGGCAGCTCTACCTCTACAGTCGACCGTAGGAAGAAGGCTCACCACCCAGCGTGCGAACTCTATGAATGCGAATGCGATGAACGATCTGAACCCGACCGGCCGAATGCTGGCGCTGGCATTGCTCGGCTTGACGCCTGCAGCGCTGCCGGCCGACGTGCGCAGTTCCGCCAACTACAGCGTGGCCGCGGAGGTGGTCGACGGCGGCGGACGCCGCACCTCGGGCGGGGTGTACACGAACGACGCCACCATCGGCGGCCTGGCCGGCCTCTCGACGGTGACCACACCCGCGCTGACGGCCAAACACGGCTACGCCGGCCAGCTCTTCGATGTGGCGAGCCTCTCGCTGGCGGTCGCCAATGCCAACGTCAACGAGACGGCCAACCGGCAGGTCAACGCGACGGCCGTCCTCGACGACGGCAGCACGCTCACGCTGGGCAACAGCGCTTTCACGTGGAGCATCGTGACGGGGCCGCTCAGTGCCATCTCCAGCGCCGGTCTCGCCACCGCCGGCGTCGTCTATCAGGACACCTCGGCCTCGGTTCAGGCGACCTACGCGGGCGTCGCGCAGCAGCTGACGCTCAACGTGGTCAACAGCAACCTCGACAACTTCGGCACCTATGCGGGCGACGGAATCGACGACGCCTGGCAGGTGCAGTACTTCGGCCTGAACAATCCGCAGGCCGGGCCCACGGTCGATGTCGACGGCGACGGGCAGAACAATCTCTTCGAATACACCGCCGGCACCGTGCCGAACCAGGCCGGCTCGCGCTTCGCCCTGCGCGACGAGGCCGTGCCCGGGCAACCCACGCAGAAGCGCATCATCTTCAGCCCGCGCCTGACCGACCGCACCTACGTGGTCCAGTTCGCGACCGATCTCGCGCTCGGCAACTGGCAGACCCTGACCAACCTCACCACTTCCGACAACGGCCAGGAACGCACCGTGACCGATCTCGGTGCCACCGGCGCGAAGCGCTTCTATCGCGTGCAGGTCACGAAGCCTTAGGGCGATCTGAAAACTCGTGGCTGGATGCGTGCTGGACGCCAGCGACGAAAAAGCCAGAAGGCCAGACGGCCAGAGCAACCCAGACCACTCTGGAGCCCTGGCCTTCTAGCCTTCTTGTGATCACGCCCGGACGGCGCGGTCCGACAGGCTACAGTTGACGGCGAATGCACTTGCGCCGCCCCCGGTCGACCGCGGCGGCCACGGCTTGTTTCTGCAATCCGCTTGCATGAATCGTAAACGCAATCTACTTGCGGAATGGTATCGCCTTCCCGTTTCGCCCTTGCCGCCTGCCTTTGCCTCGCCAGTCGCCTGACCGCCCAGACTCCGGGCGAGTTCGACCGCGTGACGGTGACGGGCTCGGCCATCCCGGGCACGATTTTCGACGCGGCCCGGCCGATCACGGCGCTGGAGCAGCCGGAGCTGCAGACGAAGGTGGTGGGCAGTCTGGGCGAAACGCTGGCCGACGAACCCGGGCTACGCTCGACCTCGCACGGTCCTGGCGCGAGCCGCCCGATCATCCGCGGCCTCGACTCCAACCGCATCCGCATCCTGGCCGATGGCGCCGGCGTCTTCGACGTTTCCAACACCAGCCCGGACCACGGCGTCAGCCTCGAGCCGCTGGCCCTCACCCGCATCGAGATCCTGCGCGGGCCGGCCGCCCTGCTCTACGGCACCAACGCGGTCGGCGGCGTGGTCAACGCCACCAGCAGCCGCATTCCGCGCGCGCCGATCGAGGTGCCGCTGACCGGGGCGATCGAAAGCTCGTTCACCTCCGCCACCAACGGACGGTCCGTCGCGGGCCTGTTCGAAGGCGGCTCCCGCGGCTTCAACTGGCATCTCGATGCCTCGGCGCGCGAGGCCGACGACTACGCGATCCCGGGCTTCGCCCGCAGCGCCGCGCTGCGGGCCGCCGACCCGCTCCCGAACGAAGTCCGCGGCACGCTGCCGGACAGCGCGCTCGACACGAAGCAGATCGCCGGCGGCTTCTCCTACGCCGGGAAGCGCGGCTACCTCGGCTTCTCGGCCTCGGCCTATCGCTCGCTCTACGGCGTGCCCGGGTTCGAGGAGGGCGTCTCGATCAAGCTCAACCAGGCGCGTTACGACGTGAGCGGCCGGCTCGATCAGCCTTTCGCCGGCTTCAAGGCCCTAAGCTTCTCCGCCGCCGTCGGACGCTACCGGCACCAGGAGATCAGCGCCGAGGAAGGCGTCGGCACGCTCTTCAAGAATCGCGGCTACGAAGCGCGCCTCGAACTGCGCAACGAGCCGCTGGCCGGCTTCGAGGGCCTCCTGGGCGCGCAGTTGCAGCACAGCAATTTCGCCGCGCTCGGAGAGGAGGCGTTCCAGCAGCCCACCCGCACCACCAATCTCGCCTTCTTCCTCTTCCAGGCCCGGCGCTTCGGCCCGGTGCGGCTCGAACTCGGCGCGCGTTACGAGCGGGCGGTGGTGAAAAGCAGTCTTTTCGCCGACCGCGAGGATGAGGATTCGCGCTTCGCCGTGCGGCGGACTTTCGATTCCTTCAGCGGTTCGCTCGGTCTGGTTTGGAATCCGAACGACGACTACGCGCTGGCCGCCTCGCTCAGCTACACCCAGCGCCCGCCGACCGGCCAGGAGCTCTTCGCCGACGGCCCGCACCTGGCCACCGGTCAGTACGAAGTCGGCACGCCCGGCCTTGGCCTGGAGCGTTCGCTCGCGCTCGACGTCAGCCTGCGCAAGCGCACCGGCCGCGTCACCGGGTCGATCAGCGCGTTCTACTACCGCTTCCGCGGGTACGTCGACCTGACCAACAGCGGCGCCCGCTTCGTGAACGACGAGTTCGACCTGCCCGTCTTCCGCTTCGCCGGCCTGCCGGCTGATTTCATGGGCTTCGAGGCCGAGGCCCAGATCCATCTGCTCGCGCCGGTCACCGTCGAGCGTGCCGGCACCGCCACCTCCAAGGCCGCCGAGGTCGCCGATCCGAAGACCGTCAAGCCGACCGCGCCGGGCGAGCGCGTCTGCTACCTCGAGCTGCGCGCCGACTACGTGCGGGCCGAGAACCGCTCGACCAACGAGGCCCTGCCGCGCATTCCCCCGCTGCGGCTCGGCGCCGGCCTGGTCTATCGGCAGAAGGCGCTCAGTGCGCGGATCGACTACCGCCACATTTTCCGGCAAAACCGCGTGGCCGCGTTCGAGACACCGACGGAAGGCTACGACGATCTGAGCGCCTCGGTGCAATACGAGTTCCAGACCCGCGCGGTGACTTGGACCGCCTTCGTGAAAGGCACGAACCTCACCAACGCCGAGCAGCGCGTGCATTCGAGCTTCCTCAAGGACGTCACTCCCCTCCCCGGCCGCGGCGTGACCGTCGGCCTGCGCGCCGCGTTCTGACCGCCACCCGAGCTTCGAGCGACCTGCCGCTTTCCATGGAGCGCGGCAGGAAGGGGAGCTTCCAGCGACCTGCCCTGCCGCTTTTGCGCTGAGCGTCTGCCGGCGCCCAAGGTTGTACACCGCCGAGGACGCATCGACGCCCCTGAGCGCGAGCCAACTCGCTGCGACGCCCCAGCCGAGGTAAGCCCCCCGGCACCACCCACGACGGCCGCCTTACCGCTGCGCGCGAGCTCCAGCTCGCTGCGGCACCCAAGACGCAATCTCCAACTCGCTGCGACGCTCCAGCCGAGGTAAGCCCCCAGCACCACCCACGACGGTCGCCTCACCGCTGCGCGCAAGCCCCAGCTCGCTGCGACGCCCAAGCCAACGCAGACCCGCTAACACCGATCTCGCCGCGCCGGCCTGGCCGGAGAAGGTCGCGAAACTGCGGCCGCACGCGCAACTCCCCCCGACAGCGGCAGGGCGCGCAGGTCGCCGGAGGCTCCCTGCTTCCTGCCGCACTCCAAAGGTCGTCGCCGCTTCTCGAGAACCCAGCCGGACTCCGCCACTTCAATCCACGACTTCGACCCGGAAGAATTGGTGCGCGCCGGAGCTCGGCACGATCAGCGTCTGCGGGGCGGTCGAAGTGGCCAGGGTCTCGCTGCCCGAGACCGGGGTCCAGGTCTGCAGATCGCTGCTGACCGCGATGCGATAGGCGCGGCCCTGCACGGCGTTCCAGGTGAGCGAGATCGTGCCGGCGCTCGGACCGCTCAGCGACGTGATGCGCAGACGCGAGGCCGGATCGCGCGGATCGGTTCCCGCGCGGTATTCGGCCAGGTTGCTGACGCCATCGCCGTCGAGATCGCCGCTGGCATCGTTCACGGCCGGATTCAGGCCGTTGGCCGACTCCCACGCATCGGGCATGCCGTCGCCGTCGCTGTCAGCCAGCGCGCTGCCGACCGTGAGCGGGAGTGAGACGCCGCGATGCCCGGCATTGTCGCTCGCGTAGAGCCGCACGTTGGCCGAGGCGGCCTGGACGGTGACGCTGCCGACGAAGACGCCGTTGGTCAGGGTCAGACTGGCGGGCGCGGCGGCCAGCGGCACGGGCGCGGCGAAGGGCAGCGCGAGGCCGGTGTTCGTCGCGCCGAAGCTGGTGGCGTCGGAGTTGTCTTTGAGATGCCGCCAGGTCCAGTCGCCGGCGGTGTCGTTGTCCGAGGAGCCGATCCGCTGCCAGGAATCGACCGTCGTGCCAGCCGGAGCGCGCAGGCCGGGCGCGAGGCCGTTCCCGGTCCAGTGGTCGGTCGGCGGGATGCTCTCGCCGTTCACGTCGACGCTCAGGGTGGTCAGATCGGCCGCATTCCAGCCGGTGACGAAGAAATCACGCAGATTGAACGTCGGATCGAAGATCATGACCCACGCCTTCCCGCCGTTGGCCGCGCCGGTCCAGTTGATCGGCCCGCCGAAGTAGGTGCGGCCGGGCAGATTGGAGCCCGACACGCGCAGCGTCGCGCCGGCGGCCAGCGGGCCGGACGGCAGATTGAAGACGACCGGATTCTGCAGGTTGATGTCGGTCTGGCTATCGCCCACGTAGACGAACCAGCCGGTCACATCGACCGCCGCGGCGCTGATGTTCTGCAGCTCGAATTGCGGCTCGGCGCCGTCGGTCAACTCGGTGATCTGGATGGGCGAGCGATAGGTCTCGTTGCCGCTCGCGGCGCTGAAGGTGACCGGGCCGTTGTAGCTGGTCACCACCCGCTCGCCGGCATCGCGCGCCGTCACCCGCACCGCGAAGGGCGCGCCGGCATTCGCCGAGGTCGGCACGTAGTCCCAGGTGAAGTGATGCAGCGGGCCGAACGCCTCCACCACGACCGTGTAGCCGCGGGTGGTCTGCGTGCCGAGGTTGTCCGTCACCCGCGCGGTGAAGGTGAACGTGCCGGCGGCGCTGAAATTGCCGCTCAAGGCGCCGGTCGACGCATCCAGCGCAATCCCAGAGGGCAGCGCGCCGCCGACGATGCCGAAGGTGTAGGGCGCGATGCCCCCGTTGGCTGTAAATGACGCGCTGAAGGCATCGCCGACATGGCCCCCGGTCAGCGCGGTCGGTCCGAGCACGAGCGGCGGCGGCGCCACCGTCAGGGCGAGCGCCTTGCTCGTCACGGTGCTGGCGGAATCGGTCACCTGCGCGGTGAAGTTGAAGGTGCCGTAAGCGGTGGGCGTGCCGAGGACGTCGCCCGCGGTGTCGAGCGAGAGTCCAGCGGGCAGTGCGCCGGCCGAGACGATCCAGCTGTAGGGCGGCACCCCGCCCGTGGCGGTCAGGGCCTGCGAATACGGCGAGCCCAGCTCCGCGTTGACCAACGGCGAGGCCGTGGTGACGACCAGCGGCGGCACCGGCACGACCAGGTCGAACGGCTGGTTCACGACCAAGCCGCCGCTGTCGGCCAGCCGCACGCTGGCGGTGTAGGAGCCGGCGGTGGTCGGCGTGCCGCTGAGCAAGCCCGCGCCATTGAGCGTAAGGCCGGGCGGGAACGAGCCGCCGCGAACCGACCACGTGTAGGGTGGCGTACCACCGCTGCCCACGAAGGTGAAGCTGTAGGCCGTGCCGATGGCGCCCTGCGGCAGCGGCGAGGTCGAGGCGATGACGAGCGGAGCCGGCGAGATCGTCACATCGACCGACTTGGTGGCCGAGCCGCTGGCGGAATCCTGCGCCCGTGCGGTGAAGGTGAACGTGCCGGCCGTGGTCGGCGTGCCGCTGAACGTGCCGTCGGTCGCCATGGTCAGGCCCGGGACCGAGCCGACCGTGATCGACCATGTGTAAGGCGGCGTGCCGCCGGTGGCGGCGAAGCTCGTGCTGTAAGTCGCTCCGACCGTGCCGCCGGGCAGCGGCGAGGCGGTGGTAATGCTCACGCCGGTGACCACGCCGACGTTGATCGCCCCCGGCGTTGGCGTCGCGCCGCTCCAGTTCGCAGCGGTGTTGGCGATCACGCTCAGGCTCTGCCGCTGCAGCGAGGTGCCCGTGCCGTCGGGCGAAGTGGGCCAGGGCGCGACGTCGCGGAACTCCACTTTGTCGACCAGCCAGTACGGCGTCGATCCGCCGATGGCCGTGCCCGGCTCCGCCAGTTCGACCGAATGCGTGTTGTTGGCCAGCTTGGGCGAGTAGGGACCGAAGATCGGCACGCTCGGGTTGAGCGAGTAGGCCGCGCGGAAGGCGGCGAGCGTGGTCGTGTCGGCGGGATCGAACGACACCACCAGCGCGTAGGCGCCAGCGGCGAGCGTCACGCCGGCCGGGAAGACGTACTCGCTGTCGCCCTTCAATCGCCAGCCCGCCAGGCTCTGTGCGGTGGCGCCGGGGTTGTAGAGCTCCACGAATTCGTCGCGCGAATTGTCGGCGCCGCCCGCGCCGTCGACCGGGTGGTACATGACCTCGTTGATCACCACCGGTCCGATCTTCGGCGCCGCGTTGGCCCCGCCGGCGCCGGTGCGGAATTGGGCGACGTTGGCCGGATTGTCCTGGCCGAAGGTGTGCGCGCTCTGCGGCCAGAATTCCGCCCCGCCGCTGCTCGGCCCGAGTCCAGTCGCCGCCACGCGGCCGAAGGAGGCGTTCGGGGCCGAGGCGCCGAAGCGCACGAGCGAGCCGTAGCCGGTCAGCGCGCCGTTGGTATCGACCGCCGAGAGGATGACTTCATCGCCCAACGCACTGAGCGAGAACGGCGTCGCGCCGGCGTTGAAGCTCGCCTCGTAGAGGACGAGGTAGCCGCCCGCCGGGATGATGGTGTTGGCGGGGATCTGGTACTTCTGCCGCTGATTGAGATCGTCGCTCAGCCACCAGCCGCCCACGTTTACGGCCGACGCGCTGTTGTTGTAGAGCTCGATGGCGTCCTCGAACGGCGAGGTCGCATTCGCCAGCACCTCGTTGATCACCACCGGGCTGGCCGCCCAGTTGGTGTAGCCGGGCGAAGCGGTCTGGCCGCTGAAGGAGACGATGGTCGCGCCGCCGTCGGGCAAGCGGCCTTGCGAGACGTCGCGGGCCTGGGCCCCGAAGGTCACGCTGTCGATGGCGGTGGCGCCGTTCGAAGCCGTCAGCACGAGACTCTCGCCGCCCGTCGCCAGGGCGAAATTGCAGTGATTGCCGCCGGTCGAGTTGTCGGCGTAGAAGCGCGTGTGGCCGCGGCCGGCGATGAAGGACAGCGGCGGAATCTGCGTGTTGGTCGGGTTCGAAGGCGTGTCGCTGAGGTAGAGCCCGGCCAGCGCGACCGGATTGGCGTCGGGGTTGTAGAGCTCGAACCAATCCGAGCCGTACTGCGGATTGGCCATCCACTCGTTGACCTTGAGCGTGCTGACCGACCCGAGCGTCTTCGCGCTGTTGGCCGTGCCCGGCGTGGGCGCGTTCGCCTGCCAGCCGCCGGTGCCGTTGACGATGCGGCCGATGGAGAGATCGGGCGCCTGGGGACCGAAGCTGACGCTGTCGACGATCGTGCTGCCGCTGAGCAGGAGCACCTGATCGCCCTCGTCATTGAGCCCGAAGCCCGTGTGCAGCCCCGGCGCAGCCGTGTCGGAATCGGCCCAGACCACGAGGTAGCCACCCGCCGGAATGCTGGTCCCGGCGGGGAAGGTGAACTTGGCCGGCACGAGCGGATCGTCGGTCAGGGTCATCCCGTCGAGCACGGCCGCGGTCGCGCCGTTGTTCCGCAGCTCGATGTAATCGGGATAGCCGGCGCCGTTCTGGATCGTGTTGCGATTGCTCGCCAGGATCTCGTTGAGCACCAGCGTGCCCGCGGTGGTGGACGAAGTGCCCCAGGTGAAGCTCGTCTCGGCCGAGACCACCGACGGATGGCCGGCATTGTCGAGATAGGTCACGCGCCAGAAGTAGGTCTGCCCGTAGGTCAGCTGGTCGAAAGGAATCGGGAAGGACGTCTTGCTCGCGGTCGAGGTCACGCGCACCACCGGCTCCTCGTAGTTGCCGGTCGACCTGCGGATCTCCCACTTCGAGGACACATGTGTGCCGGTGGCCGGATGCGAGAAGGCGCTGGCCGTGAGGTTGGTCGCGCCGACGACGATGCCGCCGTTGGCCGGGGTGGAATTGGTCGGCCGATTCGGCTTCGTGTACGTGCCGAGCGCCGAGAGCTGGCCGTTGATGTACGTGCGACGCGCCGTGGCGAAGCTTGCCGCGTTCGTGAGTCCCTCCGCGGTCAGGTTGGTCGGATCGAAGAACGAGTTGGTCAGCTCCCAGATGCGCTGGTTGAATTCGGCGCGGTAGGCCTTGAAGAACGAATCCTTCCACCAGCTCGGACCGTTGAAGGTGTTCACGCCGCTCTCGTTCGAGTAGATCGACTGATTCTGCCGCGCAGTGGTCATGACGTCGTCGTAGTCCCAGCCGAGCCGCACCCATTTGCCGTTGGCGCGTCGCCAAAAGAACTGGTTGTGGCCGGTGTCGTCCCAGATGCCCATCCACTCGAGCAGGGCGAGCGAGGTGAGCGTCGCGTCGAGATCGAAGTTGGCCGCGAACCAAGCCCGGGTGTTGGTCACGTTGAGGTTCGGCGCGCTGGGCGAGTCGCCGCGGGCCGGCCACATGCTCTCGAGCAGATCCTGGATCGGCTTCGGGCCCTTCCACGTGTTGCTCTGCAAGGCGTAGGTCCAGTCGTAGCGCTGGATCTTCGTCCAGCCCGCATTGGCCAGCATCGGCGCCTGATCCGCCTTCGTGTACGGCCCCTCGGTGTTGTTCTGCGAGCTGCTGATGTTGCCGACGGCCTTGTAGAGTTCGCCGCGCGCCTCCTTGGTGCTGCCGGGGTTCAGCTGCTGCACGAGGTCGTGGTACTCGTCGAGCATCTCGTTGCCGTATTCGCCCTGCTCGCTGCGGACGAGGACCGCGTTCGAGTTATAGTACCAGTCGACCTGCTGCATTTTCGACGACGGCAGCCCGAGCAGACGGTTGATCTTCTGCGCCTCGATGAAGACCGCGCTGTGGCCGGTCACGAACCACGAGTTCTGCTCCTTGAAGAGCTGGTGGTCGGGGAAATGCAGCTTGAAGGAGTTGTTCGAGGCCGCGCGGTGATAGCGGCTGCCGTGATAGCGGATGTGGACATCGTAGAGCACGCCGTTGTGCGCGAAGACCCCGTGGCGCGTGCCGTTCCAAAGCGGGGCGGTGGCCGCCACGAAGGGCGTGTCGCGCGGCAGACCGGTGGCCGTGGCGGTGGTCGTGCGCGGCGGATTCTGCGTGATGTTCGTGTTCAGCTGCGTGAGCGCGGCCGAGGAGACGAGCATGTCGTAGATCGGCCGCGTCGAGGTGCGGGCCGGCGTGACGAAATAGCCGTGCCACGACTCGAGCGCGCCGCTTGCGCCGATGGGCGCGATCTGCGGATCGTCCGCACGCGGCGAGACCGTCTCCACGCCGTCGCCGCGGTTGGCGCGGAAACGGTAGCGCACGACCGAGCGGTCGACCTGCCCGGGCAACGTCGCGGTGTATTTCCCGCTGCCGGCCGGCGTCTCCGTCATGGCCACGGAGGTGCGCGTCTCGGAGGTCGAGTTGATGTCGTCCACGAAATACTCGACCACCACGCCACTGAGCGAGGCGGTGGACGAGTAGGTGCAATCGATGCGCACCTGCTGGTTGGCCCGCACGATGGTGGCGCCGTCGCTGACCTGCGCATAGGACTGCGCGACAACGACCGGCTTCGGCACCGCTCGCGTGACCGCCTGCGGGCTGCCGGGCGTGGGGCCGCTCAGCGGCGAGGCCAGCCAGTTGGCCGGATCGCTCGAGGCGGCGGTCACGCTGACGCGCTGGAGCGAGCGCCCTTTGAACTGGTAGTCGGCCGAATTGAGGCCGGTGAAGCGATCGCTCGCGCCGAGGGCATCGGCCGCGCCGGCCCACGGGAACTTCGAATCGTACGTGACCGCGTCGCGGGTGGTGCCGGAAGCATCGCGCACCTGCACCGAATCCGAGTTGTTGCCGAGCTTGCCGGTGTAGGCGCCGAGCACCGTCGCGACGTCGAGCCCGTAGACCGTGGCGAGCCGCGCCGGATTCTTGGCGATGACCCGGAACGCGCCGGGCGCAATGGTGGTGCCGGTCGGGAAGGTGTAGCTGATGCCGCCCGCCAGCGTCCAACCGCCGAGGTCGACCGTGCCGGTGCCGATGTTCTGGATTTCGACGAACTCGTGGATGTCGTCCGAGAGATCGAAGACGGGCGTGCCGTCCGTGTTGAACGTCGCCTCTTCGACCGGGTGGTAATGGATCTCGGTCAGGACGATCTGCGCCGAGGCAGTTAGAGGCAGCACGGCGGCGGCGAGTGCGGCCAAGAGGCGGGTGGAGAGGGGTAAATTCACGCGCGAGGAGAGTCTTTGGGCAAACTGTTGGCGGGGCGCGCGGAGCTGCCCGCGGTCGCAGCGGCCGCGAACGCCGAGGCGGCCGGTCGCCGCGGAGAGCTAAGCGCCCGCCGTTAAGCTGGCATTAAGAAGACCCCTTTCGGACTGCAGCGGCAAGCCCCCGTGCAGGATGCGAACGGTCTGCCGAGGGCCTTTGCAGTTTGCACGTGGAGTCCGGGCCCAGGAACCCACCGGGATGCGGTTGCTACTCTGGCGGAGGGGCCGTTTCCGGCCGCGGCACGCGGACTGTTAAGGAGAAAGGTGCGCTCCGCGAGGAGCCCCACCACCTCACCAGCTCGGTTTTCCAACCTCCATGAACACTCAGACCATCGCCCCCACGACCACCCCCACCGCCCCTGTCCGCGAGCGCTCCTGGCTCGAGGCGATCGCCACCGCCATCGCGATCATGGGTCTCCTCGCCGCCTCGCTCGCGCAGACGGCCTGCAACACCACCAAGGGCGTGGGCCGCGACGTGCAAGCCGTCGGCCGCGGGGTCGAGCGCGCCGGCAACGCCCCCTGAAACGCCAGCCACCGAGCCCCCATCCTCAACCCAACATGAACACCATGACTGACCTCTCCGCCGCCGTCGGCAAACTCGAGAAGATCGCGCACGACCTGAGCGAAGCCGTTCCGTGGCAGCAGATGCGCGACCGCGCCCGCGAGCAGGTGCTCGAGCCGCTGCAGCAGCAGGCCGGCTCGCTCCAGCGCCGCGCCGGCGAGTTCGCCGACGACGTGCGCTCGCGCTTCTCCGATCCCGAAACGCGCCCCGCCGCGGTGCGCGAGACGCTCCTCTATCTCGTCGGAGCCGCCGCGATCTACGCCGGCATCCGACTTCTCCGCCGCTCGCACTGAGCGCCTCGAAACCACCCCAAACTCCGATTCCTCAGAATGAATCCCGCCAACACCGCCAAAGTCCTCAACTCCCTCATCCAGACCCTCAAGGACGGTCAGGAAGGCTTCCGTCTCGCCGCCGAAGGCGCCAAGTCCGTCGAGCTGAAGCGCGTCTTCCACGAGTTCTCGCTCCAGCGCGCCAAGCTGGCCGGCGAACTGCAGATGTTCGTGCGCGAACTGGGCGAAGAGTACGAGAACAGCTCCTCCGTCCTCGGCACGCTGCATCGCGGCTGGATCAATGTCCGCACCGCCGTGACCAGCCAGGACGATCAGGCCATCCTCGACGAATGCGAGCGTGGCGAAGACACCGCCGTCAGCCATTACCGCGATGCGCTAGCGGAGGACCTGCCGGCCAACATCCGCACCGTCATCACCAATCAGGCTTCCGACATCAAGGACGCCCACGACAAGGTGAAGGCCCTGCGCGATCAGGGCGGCTCCGCCTCGACGCCGATCGCGGCCTGAGTCTCTCAGCTCCATCCAAGACGCCATCTCCTCCCGCGCGGCTCCCTCGGGGCCGCACCGGGACGAGGTGGCGTCTTCGTCTCAGGACGAATCCCTTCCGGCGCTGCCCCCTTCATCCTTCATCCTTCATCCTTCCCTAGCAGGCGCTCCAGCCCGCCCTGCGGGATGGCCACCCAATCCGGTCGATTGTTCAATTCGTAGGCCAGCTCGTAGGCCGCCTTCTCCAGCAGCAGCAAATCGAGCACTGCATCGCGCGTGGCCTTCGGCGGCAGCAGGTCCGCGGGAATGCGACCGTAATAGGCTTTGAGAAAACGTCGGCTCATGGCTTCGCGCCAGCCGGCGCTGACCGGCCGGTCCGAATCCCGCGCGGCGGTCGCGGCCGCGTAATCGAAGGAGCGCAGCATGCCGGCCACATCGACCAGCGGGCTGCGCTTCTGCCGGCGCTCGGCCAGCGAGCGGGCGGGTTCGCCCTCGAAATCGGTGATGATGAGCGCGCCGTCCGCCCGGACCAGCACCTGGCCCAGGTGGTAGTCGCCGTGGATGCGGACGAGCGATCCGCCCAGCCGGCGCCGCCCTCTGACTGCGCTCGCGCCGCCGGTCGCACGCGCGGCCAGAGCATCGGCCAGCGCGGACCCGGACTGCTTGGCGCGCAGCAACTCCGCCGTCGCGCCGCAGCGCTGCGCCACGCGTTGCTCCAGCGCGGTGTACTCGGCCTCGCCGAACGGCTCGGGCGCGAGCGTCGGTGCCGTCCCCTGGGCGAGCGCGGCGTGGAGTTCCGCCGTGCGTAAGCCCAGCTCGTTGGCGAGCTGGAGCGATTGGCGCGAGGCCCCCACGAGCCCGGCCTGGAGATCGCCCGCCGCCAGCGCGCAGGCCAGCGGCCAGGCGTCGCCGAGGGCCTCGATCCGGCGCTGCATCAGCGCCAGCACGCGCGGTTCGCCCTCGCCGAGATCGAGCGTCAGCGTGCCGGCAAAGACAGGCGCATTGGCGAAGTCGGCCTCCTCGGTCAGGAAGCGCCCGAGTTCGATGTCCGGGTTCGCCCCCAGCTCCGGCACGCGGAAGACCTTGAGGAAGAACTGCTCGCCGTAGGCCACGGCGCTGTTGCTCTGCTCCAGCGCGAGCGCCTCCGACGGCAGATCGAGCTGCGCGCCGCGCGCGGCCTGTCCCGGCTGGCCAGCCAGCCGGCCGCCGCTCGTCGTGATCGACTCGCCGCGCACGATGAGTCGCAGCAGGGCCTTCCGGAAAGCCTCCGATTGCAACGCCTCGCCCAATCCAGGCGTGAGCACGGGGACGAAGTAGAGTTCCGACTCGCCTTCGCGATAATCGGCCCGCACCAGCAGGAAATGCGCGGTCGTGCCGTCGCCGAGATCGAGCGGCGCATCGGCCGCCACCTCCAGGCCGCGCAGGCGGCGGGCCTTGCCACGAAACCAGCGCGCGACCGGCAACACGGCGCGCAGGCGCGAAAGGAAGGTGGAGCGTTCGTCGGCGGTCAGCTGCATGGCGGTCGCCCTCGGTTACATCATTCGCTCCACGAAGTCGTCCCGATCGAAGGGCGCGAATTCCGTGGCCTTCTCGCCTGTGCCGACGAAGCGGGTGGGCAGGCCGAGCTCGTTCTGGATGGCCACGAGGACGCCACCCTTGCCGCTACCGTCGAGCTTGGTCACGATCATCCCGGTCAGATTGGCCGCGGCCTTGAACTCCTTGGCCTGCATGAGCGCGTTCGAGCCGGTGGTGGCATCGACCACCAGGAAGCACTCGTGCGGCGCCTTCGGATCGCGCTTGGCCAGCGTGCGCGAGATCTTGGCCAGCTCCGCCATCAGGTTTGAGCGCGTGTGCAGCCGGCCGGCGGTGTCGCAGATGAGGAACTCGATGTTCTGCTTCTCGGCCCGCTCGAGCGCGTCGTAGCAGACCGCGGCAGGATCGGCGTTGTATTGCCCCTTCACCACCTCGATGCCGAGGCGCTCGCCCCAGAGCCCGAGCTGCTCGATGGCCGCCGCGCGGAAGGTGTCGGCCGCGGCCAGCAGCACGCTGTGCCGACGCGACTTGAGGTAATGCGCCAGCTTGGCCGTCGAGGTGGTCTTGCCGGTGCCATTGACCCCGACGACCAGGATGACCTTCGGACTGGCCGGCAGCGGGCGCAGCGGCGGCAGATCCATCGGGAGCAGGCGCATGACCTCGGCCCGCGTGACTTCCACGATCTCCTTCGACGTCACCTTCGGCAGCGTCTGCAGGGTCGAGATGATGCGGAGCGTGAGCGGCACGCCGAGGTCGGCCCGGATGAGCGTCTCCTCCAGCTCGTCCCAGTCGACGGGTTTGCCGATGAATCGCTCCTTGAGGCGCTGAAAGAAACTCATGTCAGAAAATTGGTTCCGCGCGCCGAGCCCTCGGCGGCGGCAGGCTGCCGTCGTTCAGAAAAGGTCGTCCACCACCAGCCCTTCCGCCGCCGGCCGCGCCTTGGCGGGCTCGGGCGCGTCCTTGGCCGGAGCGTCGTCGGCCGCCCGCTCGGGTTCCACGGCCGTACGCCAGGGCCGCGTGACCTCGCGCTTCACCTGGTCGAGAATGCCGTTCACGAAGCGCCCGGAGTCGTCGGTGCCGTAGCGCTTGGCGATCTCGATGGCCTCGTTCAGGGCCACCACCGGCGGCACCTCGAGCCGATGGAACATCTCGTACACTGCCAGCCGCAGCACGTTGCGGTCGACCGCGTTCATGCGCGAGATGAGGTAATTGTGGCAATGCCGCTGGATGCGCTCGTCCAGTCCGACGCGCTCGCCCAGCACGCCGCGGGTCAGCTCCATGGTCAGGATCCGCACCTTGCGCATGGCCGGCCGCATCTCCCAAAAGCCCGTCTCGTCCTCGTTCGTCACCGCCTCGGGGGTCAGCTTGCCGTTGACCTCGCAATGCATGAGAAACTGGACCGTCGCCTCACGGGCGTCGTGGCGCTGATTGAATGCCATAGGGGGCGGGACCATACCCCGTTCGGCTGGCCGCGAAAGTAGTTCCGCTCTGGAAGCGGTCCGGAAAGGACCTCCGCCCGCGGCCATGAAAGCCATCTCCCGCCGGTCCGAGGGCCCGCGGGAAACTCACCCCAAACAGCCGCCTCTTCTTTGCGGTCTTTGAGCTCTTTGAGGCAAAGATTCCACGTCCCCTGCGCAAGCGGGGTCAGTCGAGATCGAAGACCTCGAAGCGCGGGAAACTCACCCCGAACTGGCGCCTCTTCCTTGCGGTCTTTGAGCTCTTTGAGGCAGGGATTCCATGTCCCAGCGCAAGCGGGGTCAGCCGAGATCGAAGACCTCGAAGCGCGGGAAATTCACCCCAAACAGCCGCCCTTTCTTTGCGGTCTTTGAGTTCTTTGAGGCAAAGATTCCATGCCCCCGCGCAAGCGGGGTCAGCCGAGATCGAAGACCTCGAAGCGCGGGAAATTCCCCCAAACAGCCGCCCTTTCTTTGCGGTCTTTGCAAAGATTCCATGCCCCCGTGCAAGCGGGGTCAGCCGAGATCGAAGACCTCGAAGCGCGGGAAATTCACCCCAAACAGCCGCCCTTTCTTTGCGGTCTTTGAGTTCTTTGAGGCAAAGATTCCATGCCCCCGCGCAAGCGGTCAGTCGAGATCGAAGACCTCGAACAGCGCCACGCCCGAAGTCGCGCCCACGCCGGTCACAATGGCCGTATACGAGCCCGCCGGCAGCGTGGCGACGATGGCCGCCTCGTTATCGTTGGTCGGAGCTAAGCCGCTGGACTGGATCTCGGCCTGCTGGGTGGCCTTCCAATCGTCGTTGCTGGCCACGGTCACGCCGTTCGAATTCTTCAGCTCGATGCTCGGATTCGCCAGCGCCCCGGTCACGCCGAAGGCCGTCAGCGACGGCCCGATCGCGCGCACGATGACCTTCTTCTGGCTCGGCAGGACGAAGCCGCCGATCATGACGTTCTCGCCCGTCCGGACAATGCCGCGGGTGGAAACGTTGATCGGATAGCTGCTGCCCCCGGTCTCCAGATCGTAGACCTCCACGATGGCCACGCCGACGCCTGAATTCGCCCCGCGCACGATGGCTGTGTAGGAGCCGGGATTGAGCGTGGCCACGATGGCCGGCTCGGCGTCCGAGCTCGGGGCGAAGCCGCTGGCCGTGATCTGGGCCTGCTGCGAGCTCTTCCAGCTGTCGTTGCTCGCCACGAGGTTCTGCCCGGAATCGCGCACCTCGAGGCTGGGATCGGCCAGCGGGCTGGAGACGCCGAAGGCGCCCAGCGACGGCCCGAGCGAGCGGATGAGCACGCGCTTCGGATTGTTGCCGCTGACCACGAAGCCGGCGATGCCGACATTGTCGCCGCCTTCCACGCGCAGGCGGGTGGAGAGATTGACCACGCGCGCCTTGCCGACCATGACGTCGGCCTTCACGTTGGCGGTGCCATTCAGCCCGACGTTCCGCACGAACGGCGAGGTGAGCGCGCCGCCGCTGAACGTGACCCGCAGCGTGGTCGCGCCGGGCGTGAGGTTCTTGAGCGGAATGGCGTAGCCGCCCGAGCTGGAAGTGACGGCCGAGAAGGTGCCTTCGTCCGGCGTCACGGTCACCCCCGCGAGGCCTTCGCCCGAGGTGTAGAACGAGTTGTTGTCGAGATCGCGATAGACCACGCCGGTGAGGAAGGGCGTACTGCTCTCGTTCAGGTCGATGCCGAACGTCTGCGTCATCACGTTCGGCGTCACCGCACTGCCCGAGGTGGCCGCCGCGTAGCCCGCGCCGTATTCCTTGTAGACCGGCGCGAAGGGGGCGATCGACATGATGGCGCGCCGATGGACCGGGGTCGCGCTGAGGAAAAAGTCCACATTGAGCCCGCAATGGGCCAGCAGGACGTTCGGCACCTTGGCGAAGACGTTCTCGCCGATGGCCGCGAAATTGTAGCCGGCCGCGGTGGCACGGGAACCAATGGTCCCGCCCGTCGGGGACTCGTGGCCCTGGTAGTTGTTGGCGATCTGGTCCTGCGTCTGGAAGCGCGCCGCCGCGGTCAGCTTCGGATTGAAGGCGAGCGGCGGCTGCGCGGGCAGCACCGCGAACTCGGCCTTCACCTGAGCCCGATTCACGCTGGCGGAAACGTAGTAGGGATTGATGACCGGATCGTTGATGTCGCCTAGGAAGATGCCCTCCGCGACCGGGTTCAGGCGGGCGCGATTGATCAACTCGAGGGAATACTGCTCGTCGCCGGTCGGGTCGCCGTGCGAATAGACCTGCGATGGGGTAACCGCCCGACTGGCGGTGGCGAGGGCGCAAACGGAAGCGGCCGCGAGAGTGACGAGGCGCAAAGTCATGGTGGGGAGAATGAAGACCCTACGTCGTGATCGGCAACTCGGGACGCAGCCCAGATTTTGCCCAACATTGAACACCCACGCGGCCGGCGACTCTCTGGTTCCATGAAACGTCTCCTCCCCGGTTGCGCCGGTCTGGTGCTGCTCCTCACCCCGGCCGCGGTACCCGCCGGGCCTGCCGACGACGCCGAACAGGTCCTGCGCCAGAGCGAGTATTTCGTGCTCGGAACCCTGGGACGCGGCGGTGGCAGTTCGCCCCAGACGCGCGCCCTGCGCCAACTGCTGGCGGCGCCCGATGCGGTCGCACGCTGCGAGAAGCTGCTCGCCTCCGGCCAGCCCGCCTTGCGCGCCTATGGCCTGGCGGGGTTGAAATTCGCCCGCAGTCCCAAGTTTGCCGAGCAGGCGCGCGTCGCAGCCACCTGGCCGGGGACGGTGCCGATGATCACCGGCGACGTCGCGCGCCAGGTCAGCTTTGCCGAATTCCTCCAGCGTCTGGAGCGGGATTATCCCGAGCTGCCGCCGGAGTCGGAGCCGGTGGTCCGATGACCTCGGACTCGACCTCGCCATCGGCCAGCCGGGTCCGCAGCCGCGTGCCGGTCGGGGCCTGCGCCACGCTCGTAAGCGGCTGGCCGGCCGGGTCGAGCGTGATGCTGTAGCCCCGTTCCAGCGTGGCCTGCGGCCCCAGCACGCGGAGCAAACTTTGCACCCGGGAAAGCCGCGCGCGTTCCGCCTCGAGCCGCCGGCGCAGGGCCGCCTCCAGCCGCTGGCGGAGGTGGGCCACGCTGAGTCGGGCCGCTGCGGTGGCCGCGCGCAGGGTCTGGGGCTGGAGCAAGGCCGCGCGCGCGCCGAGGGCGGCACGACGGCCCTCGAGGCCCGCGCGGACCGACCGCTGCAGGCTCTCGGCCAGCAGATCGAGGCGCTGGCGTTCCTCGCCCAGCCGGCGTCGCGGCCCGCGGGCCAGTTCGCCGCGGCGGAGGAATTCGAGCCGGGCCCGCGCCTCCTCCACCCAACTGCGGAGGCGTCGCTGCAGCCGTTCGCGCCGCTCGGCCAGGCGCAGACGCAGCCCGGCCGCCTCGGGCGCGACCTGCTCGGCCGCCGCACTCGGGGTCGGGGCGCGCACGTCGGCCGCGAAGTCGCAGATGGTGAAATCGATCTCGTGCCCGACCGCGCTGACGATCGGCACCCGGCAGGCCGCCACTGCGCGCGCGACCACCTCCTCATTGAACTCCCACAGATCCTCCAGACTGCCGCCGCCGCGCGCCACGATGATCACATCGACCCGCCCCCGCCCCGAACCCGCCTGTGCCCAGCGGTCGAAATCCTGGATGGCCCGCGCGATCTCCGCCGCCGCCCCCTCGCCCTGCACCCGCACCGGATGCACCAGCAGGCGGACATACGGCGCCCGCCGCTCGAAGACCTGCAGCATGTCCTGCAGCGCCGCCCCCGTCGGCGAGGTGACCAGCCCGATGCGCGTCGGCAAGGCCGGCAGCGGCACCTTGCGCGCCGGATCGAAGAGCCCCTCGGCTGCGAGCTTGGCCTTGAGCGCCTCGAAGCGCGCCTGCAGCGCCCCCAGCCCGCGCGGCTGCACCAGCCGGACGATCAGCTGCAGCTGCCCACGCGCCTCGTAGACGCTGAGTTCGCCCTGCAGTTGAATGCGCGCGCCGTCCGCCAGGATCCGCCCGCCGCCCGTCAACGCCGCCATCCGGAACATCACGCAGGCGATCTGCGCGCCCTCGTCTTTCAGCGTGAAATAAACGTGTCCCGAAGCCTGCCGCCGCAGATTGGAGACCTCCCCCTCCACCCAGACCACGCCGATCTCCGCCTCGACCAGCGAACGAAGCGCAGCCGTGAGGGCGGAAACAGTGAGAGCGCGGGGCGGCACGGCGGGGCGATGAACCGAGCGCAGCGCGCGGTCGGTTCAAGTGGAAAGCAAGCCCGATCAGGAGGGCCGAGGCGCGAGCGACTGCTTGACCGGCGGGCCGCCGGCCGCCTCAACGCTGCCAACTCCTCGCGGGCAGCCGACGCGTCAAAGCTGCCTCGAGCGGACGCCCATCCAACTCCCGCCTCAGCGGTGCGGCCGGGACGAGTGCTGGGCCACCGGGCGACTCGGCCGCACCGGCACCGGCACGAGGACGCCGCCGCCGAAGTCGCGCCGATCCCGCGGCTGGCCGAATGCGCGCTGCAGGGTCAGCACCAGCAGCGCCCCGAGCAATTCAGCCCCCTCTGTCAGGCCCTCCCACGACTGCCGGATGGAACGAAGAGCGGAGCGGAAGGAAGAGCGCATGGTTCCGTCTATCGGTTCCCCGCGGCGTCCGCAATGCTCATGACAAGCGATGACGCAGGCGTCGCCGGGATGCCCTCGACATCGCCGACGGTGAGCGCGACCAGCCGGGCGCTCAGCCGAAGGAGGAGACGACTTCCACCTGCAGATCGCGCATCGTGCGCAGCCCCGGCTCATCCATTCCTCACTTCCGATTCAGGCGACCACTGGCACCGCATACTGGATGTTAATGAACCTCCGCTCTATCAGCGTCTCGCGCCGGTGGTTCACCTCATTCATCAAAAACGCCACATCGTCCAATTGCCGCTCTAGTTCTCTCAACAGCAGCGGAGAGCTGTCCGGAACCGTCGACTCCACCAACAATCTTTTACCCCAGTAACGGAGATAATTATCCAGGGAATCAACGATCGCGTCAACTACCGCGACCATGGAATCTACATTGTCATCAATGTAGCAGCGAAGCCCTTCAATTAAACAAATATACGCTGACTGCGACTGAACCTCAGCTGGCCCACCTCCATCCGGCAAGACTCGCTCCAATAGACCAATCCACTTCTCAACCATCTCTGCACGGAGAGCGGCTCCACTCCCTAACGACTCGAATGCTTGATCCAAAACTTCGGAGAAGGCGCCCCAAACTTCGCCTAAACCTTCACTGCTCCAGCAACAACCACGCAGCCGTTCAGCTGCAAAAAGTGCGAAGAGAAGTTTGGCGGAACGAGAGCTCTGGGCGAGGGCCAGTCGTATTCATTCTCTGTGGGCTTGCATCTTGGGCGTCTCGGACTGCATTTTCCGATTTGGTGGCTATGGGAATCGCGTCTGTGTTCTTCCAGCAGTTCCATGTCAAGGACGTCATGGCGTTCGATGGCCGTATGCAGCAGGGCGTTACCGCCCCGAAGAGCGAACTGCCATCGCGTCGGCATCAGCCGACTCGCTGACAATTTGCCTCGATCTTGCACCACATCTGGGCCTCACCTTTCTCCATCGCGGAGCCCGGGTCGTGGAGGCAACCGCTCTTTCAATAAAAGGTCTGTCCCTTTCTGTGTGTCCTGTCCCTTTTTGTGTGTCCCTAACGCAAACAACGTTCGACTACCGACTCGAGTGAATGAACAAAAGAACGTCCCCTTTGGCTCCCTACCTTTATCTCCACCTTGGCGGATACTGAGTTCCTCGCCTAAATCCGCTACAGGAAGATCGAAACCTGCGCGATCCCCCCAAACAGAGTTCGGCCCTTTTCCAAATTCACCTCAGCGTGGGGCGAAAAGTGACGAAAAAACTCGCTCTCAGAAAACTCACCGCATGGCATCAATGTACCTACCAACGATCGCAACCACCACGGCGGAACCGACAACTTCGTGCGCCGCGCAATCACGTCGGAAACGCGCGCAATCCGAGGTGCTATATTATCAACATATCGATCATAAACAACCTTCTCCCGAGCCAGTTCCCAAGCGGACTGGAGCGCTATGCTAGAATCTGGTGATTCCAAAAGCTCCTCAAATTCCACGTTCGACAAACCGCCACCGAAGACACTTCTGAGCCTTCTCGCAAGTTCCTCCGGGTCTCCGATGCAGCGACCAACCCACCCAGCCCACTAGTTGATTCAGACGCAGGCCAGCGTTTGATAGGAGGCTTACGGAACATCGGTTCGTCATCTTGCCCCGACAATGGGTCCACAATAAATGAGCAACAGACAACGGCAGCGAAACCTGCTGTCAGAAGAGGCCAAGCAGTAAGTCTACAATTGTTCATTCTCGTCAAGCTTCTATAGCGCTTTTTCAATAAAGGGCGATCCCATGCCCTCCAGCGGCAACGCGCCGCGGACGATGCGTTTGCAGGTGACACTACCGTAGCGCGTGAGAAGGCTCGACCTCCGACGCTCCGATGCTCCGACTCAGGGCGACGTCACGCGCAGGCGCAGGAACCGCTGAATCTCGGGCGGGCTGGCCAGTGGGTCGCGCACCTCGACTTCGTAATAGGGCGCCACGCCGGTCTCGCCGACGACGCCGGGCCCCGTGGCCGCAGCACCGGCCACGCTCATGGCGATCACCGTCCAATTCTCCAGATCGCTGGACGCCTCGACGAGATAAGTCAGATCGGTCGCGATCGAAGACCGCTGGAACACTAGCCGCAGTCGAGATTGCCCGCCTTCTGTGATCCACTCCGGCTGAGGCAGCAGAGCCGAGGCATTGCCAGAGTCCGGCGCCAGGCCGAGCGCGTAGGCCAACAGATTGGTCACACCGTCGCCGTTCGGATCGGCCAGCAACTCCGCCGCGGGGCCGGTCAGGGCGAAGCTGGCCAGGTAACTCGGGCCGGTCGTGCGTAACTCGAGGGTGAAGACCTGGTCTACCGCCGGATTTACCCCATTGGTCGCCGTGACCGTGATTCCCGGGAAGGAGATGGCCGATCCGGCCAGCGCCGGGGTGCCGCTGAGCATGCCGCCCGCCGTGAGCGACAGTCCACTCGGCAGGCTGCCTGCCGTGATCGAAAAGGTCGGGGGTGGATTGCCCGTGGCGATGAACTGATGCGCAAAAGCCGAGCCCACGACGACGGTGGCGGGCGGGAGCGTGCTGGTGAAGGCCGGCGCCGCTTGGGCGATGCAGCGCGGACCAGGCCAGTTGGCGAGTTCCAGTTGATCGACATGCCATTGGCCCTCACTGACCAGCTTCCAACGGAGGCGGACCGTCTGGCCAGCCAGGGAATCCGGCAAATCCAGGGCGACATCGAGGTAGCCATAGCCGGTCCAGCACAGCGTGGGATCGATGAAAGTCCGGCCATTGTAGGGTCCCCGCGAGAAAGTTCCGATCGTGACGGCATCGACGAAGGCTCCACCGTTGACCGAGATCTCGAGGTTTCCACGATCATCTTCGGGATACATGGAAATATACTGTCGGAATCGAATCTGGTTGGATCCTGCCGGGAGCGCGATAGGCGGCGACTCCAGGTTCGACGAAGTGGTCGTCTGGACTCCCCGCGTGTTCATGAACGAGCTCCCGCCGATCGTCCAATTGGGGCCCGACCAGCCTGCGGGAAGCGAAAATCCGTTCTCGAACGACTCCCGCACCGTCACGACCGGCAGGGGGCCAAGGACGATCTCGAACTCCACCCGTCCCAGGTCCTCCGCGCCGTCCTGCAGCTGCAGCACCACGGTGACCTTGCTGCCGCAGGCGCCTTGCGCGGCCAAGGTGAACGGCCGCGTCTCGTGCCCTCCGGCGGCGACGGCTCCAAACATCTGCTGCGGCGGCCCGACCGGCGTCACTCCCGGTGTCGCAAGTAAGGTGGCCGTCAAGTTTTTCGTGCTCGCCGCCCCGCCGTTCAGCAAGGTAAAGGGCAAGGTCACCGTTTCACCGGGATCCACGGCCGCATTGGCCGGGACGAAGGACTCCGCAAGCACCGCCCCGACACTGCCAGCCTGCAGCGCCGCCCCGGTCACCAATTCCCCCTGCATGACGGTCAGGTCCTTGCTCGAGGTCACGAAAAGGCAGCCGCTCGGAGCGACGACGAGGTCGGTCGGGCCATTGAAGCGGGCATTCGTTCCCACCCCAGGTGCCGTGGTGCGCTGACCGTATTTGCCCCCGATCGTCGTCACGCGCCCCTCCGGAGAAATGCGGCGAACGGTACTTTTTCCGTCGATGACGATGACGTGTCCCTGCGAATCCACGACCAGACTGGCGGGGACGTCGAAGCGCGCCTCGCTGCCCACGCCATCGACGGATCCCTTCTCGCCGGGCGATCCAGCCAGCGTGGTCACCACCCCGCCCTCCAGGCGCCGAATGACGTGATTGTTGCTGTCGGCCACGTAAATGACCCCATTGGCGTCGACGCCCACGCCAAAAGGACTGTTGAAGGAGGCGCCGAGTGCCGGGCCATCGCCGCTGCCGGTGACCCCGGTTCCCGCCAGGGTCGTCACGTCACCCGAGGGCGAGACCTGGCGAATCCAGCCACTCGTTTCGGTCACCACGATGTTCCCCGCCGGATCGAGCGTCATGGCCCCGATCGTGCGAAAGCGCGCAGCGGTACCCTGTCCATCGTCATGACCGGAGTTCCCCTGCAAGCCGGCCACCGTCGAGTAAACGCCGTTCGTCAGCTTGAGAATGCAAAAATTCGTCGCGATCAGTAGCTCGCCGTTCACGCACAGCAGGGCGTTGGGAAAGCTGCTCAGATTGGTGAAGTACGAACTGCTCCCGCCAGGGGTGATCTTCACGAGATTATAGGTCTGGCTCTGGTAGAAGTGGCCGGTGGGATCGAGGGCCAGACTGGAGGGGTAGACGTAGGGAGACGAAATGTATTTTCCAAGACCAATGGTGCCGAGAACTTGGCCGTTGCGGGCGATGCGCCGGATGGCGCCGTAGTAGCCAGAGAGCAATTCGCCGGATGGGTTCATCACGACTCCCTGCGCCAGCTCCGCGACGGTGGTCACGACGCCTCCGGACGTCACTCTGCGCAGGCGGTAAAACGCGTTCCCGCCGTCGGAGAAGTAGAGATCGCCACTGCCGTTCACGTCGCTGATCAGATGCCGCGGCTGGTCCAGGAGCGCGGCGCCGCCGGTGCCATTCTGGTAACCTGGGAGCAACGGCTGGCCAGCCAGCGTGCTGACGAGGCCTGCCGGGGTGATCTTGCGCAGGACGGAATTCGAGGCATCGGCCACGTAGAGGTTGCCCGCCGCATCGAACGCGAGCGCCGACGCCCCATTGAATTTCGCGGAAGCGGCCGGGCCGTCGGCATGGCCCGGAGTCGTTCCCGCGTAGGTGGAAATGAGACCCTCGGGGCTGACCTTCCGAATCAGGAAGTGGTCTGCCACAAAAATGTCTCCGTTGGGCGCGATGGCCACTCCGCTGGCCGAGGCGAAGGTTCCTCCGACGCCATCGACTGCGAGAATATACCCGGGAATACCGGCCAGCGTGGTGACCGTGCCGTCGAAGGTCACTTTGCGGAGGACCCGGTTGCCGCTGTCCGCGACGACCAGATAGCCCAGCGGGGAGACCGCGAGGCCCAGCGGAGAGGAGAAGCTCGCGTCGTTCGCGGCTCCGTTGGCGCACCCGGCGCGTCCGCTCCCGGCCAGAGTCGTCACCTCGCCGGTGGGAGAAATGCGACGGATGAGGTTGTTCATCGTGTCGGCCACGAAGGTGTTGCCGGCCGAGTCGCAGGCCATCCCCACCAACTGTTCGAACCGAGGTACCGAGCCCGCCCCATCGGCCGAACCCAGGCCACCGATTTCGCCGCTGAAGCGCGTCCAGCGGTAGGCGACCGCAGCCACGTTGGCAGGCGTGGGCGTGGGCGTGGGCGTCCACGTCGGGCCGGAGATGGTCGGCGTCACGGTCCGCGTGGGGGTCCGCGTCGGGGTGCTCGTCGGGGTCGGCGTGATGGTCAGCGTCGGCGTGATGGTCGGCGTCGGCGTGCGCGTCGGCGTGTTGGTCGGGGTCTGGGTGACCGTAGGCGTGGGTGTGGGCGTCCGGGTCGGCGTCCGGGTCGGCGTGACGCTCGGAGTCCAGGTCGGCGAGCCGGTCGGCGTGGCCGTCGCGGTGGGCGTCCGGGTGGGCGTTGCCGTGCGGGTCGGGGTGATGGTCGGCGTCGGCGTGATGGTCGGCGTCGGAGTCCGCGTGGGAGTTCGCGTCGGCGTCGGCGTGATCGTGGGAGTTCGCGTCGGCGTCGGCGTGATGGTCGGAGTGGGGGTGACCGTGGGCGTGGGCGTGATCGTCGGAGTGGGCGTCGCCGTCGGCGTCGGCGTTTCCGTGGGCGTCGCCGTCGGGGTCGGTGTGCCTGTCGGCGTCGGCGTCTCCGCTGGCGTTTCCGTCGGCGTGGGCGTGGGCGTTTCCGTTGGCGTGGGGGTCTCGGTCGCAGTCGGCGTCTGGGCCCAGCCCGAGACGGGCAGAGCCAGCACGGCGGCCAGGAGCCCGACGCCCCGCCAACCCGCCCGAGCGATCCCTATGCAAGCCATGGAGCGGAACATCGGGGCGGAGGTTAGCCAGCGCACCTCCGAGCGAAAGCTGCAAATTGCCGCCGCCGCCCATCGAAGCCGGTGGGGGCGGCGGTGGCGACACCTCCAACGCACCGCCTGTCGAGGTCGGACGTCCAGCTTCAGCCCGACCTGGCTCGCTGATGAGGTCCGGGCTGGGCCTCCGTCCGCTCGTGGACGCGCTTCCCTCCTGCGCTGACGGAGGCCGTGAGTGGTTCGGACGATCCCCTGCTTACGCGACCAGCAGCGTGGGCACCACCTACACCGCGGACTCTACCTTCACCACGCTCAACAACGTGGCCACGCTCTCCGGTCTCGTCTTGAGCCGAGCGACTCTGAGTCCCGCCTTCGCCAGCGGCACCTTGGAATACACCGCGTACGTCACCAGCTCGCCCCGACCATCACCGTCACACCCACGTCGACGGCCCCCGATGCCGACATCTATGTCAACGGGCTGACTGTGACCTCCGGGAGCGCGAGCCCGGACATCGTCCTTAGTCCCGGCATCAACACCGTCTTCATCGACGTGTACGCGGAGGATCTAGCCCTCCTGGAGTCCTACATTGTGACCGTGACCCAGCTGACGAGTTACCCCGATTGGCGACTCACCTATTTCGGCATTCTGGAGAATAGCGGAACCACCGAGGACACCGCCTCCTATGTCGGCGACGGCATCCCAAACCTCCCAAGTACGCGCTGGGCATGAATCCGCTTCTGGCCGCGCTGCCCCTGGCGCTGACGCAGGCCGAGACTGGTTCGGGCGATCCCCTGCTCAGCGACCGTCTGGCGCTCCGTTTCAACCTGCCCAACACTGCGCCGTTCGATGTAATTACACCGTGGAAGCCAGCCCCGACCTGACCACCTGGACCGACGTGGCCACGAAAATGGGCGCCGGCGGCTGGACCTGGGTGGCGGACGCGGGACCCTCCCGCGTCGTGGAAGGCCCGTCCCGGCAACACCGCCACCATCCTGGTCGGCGACTTCGTACCCTCCAGCCTCCAGCGGCAACGCTCCGCGGATGACGCGTTTGCGGGGTACAGAAAGGGACAGACCCGAATGGCACTAAGATAAGC
>JAFEGM010000099.1 GCA_018240025.1 Verrucomicrobiota bacterium | reverse complement strand
GTAACTGAAATCCACGTGGCCGGGCGTATCAATCAGGTTGAGGATGTAATCCTGGCCGTCTTCGGCTGTGTAATTCAAACGAACGGCGTGCGCTTTGATGGTGCTGCCGCGCTCGCGCTCCAAATCCATGGAGTCGAGATGCTGGTCCTCCGCCTCGCGCTGCGAGAGCGTGGCCGTGGCCTCCAGCAAACGATCCGACAGCGTGGTCTTGCCGTGATCGATGTGGGCAATGATGCAAAAATTTCGGGTCAACGGCGCACTACTCATCGGAATACGCACGATGGAGAGAAAAGAGCCTGGGTCAAAGGATTCGGGCGTGACGGAGCCGCCGCAAAGGCAGGTCACGAAGGTTTCGCAATCGCACAGCTGCGGGCTCGGCGCCGGGGGCGAGTTTGCGCCGCCATGATTGCGTTACGCTCAATGCTCTGCCCGCTCCTTCCGCTCGGTGCCGCCGCGGCCCTGCTCTTTCCCGGCTCGGCCCGCGCGCAAGCGCCAGCGAATCAACCCTCCGTCACCGTCCTTCGACTCCACGGCTCGAACACCGTGGGGGCCGAACTGGTCGGGAATCTGCTGCAGGAGTTCCTGGCCCAGGAGGGCTGGCGCGCGATCCGCCGCGTGCCGACCGAAGATCCGGACGTGTACTCGGTGCAGGGCCAGCCGCCGGGACGTGATGCTGTAGCGGCCGTGGAGGTGGCGGCCCGCGGGACGAACACGGGCTGGAGCGGCTTGGAGCGGAACCTCTGCGACATCGCGATGGCTTCCCGGCGCGTGAACGAGGCGGAGGCCCAGCGACTGATCGATCTGGGAGACATGCAGTCGCCCGCCTGCGAGCACGTGGTGGCACTGGACGGACTGGCCATCTTCGTCAATCCGGCCAACCCGGTCACGAGCCTCACGCGCAGCCAGGCCCGTGACCTCTTCACCGGAAAAATCAAGGATTGGTCGGAGCTCACGACGGAGCTTTCGGGGCCGATCAACATCTACGCCCGCGATGACAAGTCGGGCACCTACGACTCGTTCAAGGCGATGGTCCTCGGCACCGAGAAGCTGGCTGGCTACGCCCGCCGTTTCGAAGACAGCCGCGCGCTTTCCGACGCGGTCGCGGCCGACCGCCAGGCCATCGGCTTCGCCGGACTGCCTTTCGTCCGCAGCACCAAGGCGCTGGCGGTCGCTGACGGCGGAGCCGCGCTCCTGCCCACCGCCTTCACGGTGCGCACCGAGGACTATCCGTTGTCCCGCCGGCTTTTCCTGTACACAGCCGCCGCGCCCGCGAATGTCCTGGCGGTGAAGTTCGTGCGTTTCGCCAAGAGCGACGCGGCCCAGCGGATTGTCGCCGCGACAGGGTTCGTGGACCAGGTTGCGCAGGCCGTCGCCGCCTCCCAGGTCGTCGCTCCGATCGCTCCCAAGCCCTCAGCGGAGGCCCAGGCCGTCCGTACCGAATATGAGCGCCTGGTGGCCGGCGCGGAGCGCATCGCCATGAACATCCGCTTCCGTTCTGGCGCCCTGGAGGTGGACAACAAGGCGAATGCCGATCTCGAGCGCCTGACGCGATTGGTCGGCACTCCGGGGATGCGCGGCCGCCGGGTGATCCTGGTCGGATTCTCGGACAACCGCGGCGGGCCCGAGGTGAACCAGCGCGTCAGCGAGGAGCGGGCCCGCGCCGTGGCGCGTCAGCTCGAGCAACGAGGGCTCAAAGTCGAGCTCGCCCGCGGTCTGGGCGCGGAGTTTCCCGTGGCCAGCAACGACACCGCAGACGGACGCGAGAAGAATCGGCGCGTCGAAATCTGGGTGCGGGGCTGACCGCGGTACTGGCTGTTCGCGCATCCGCAGTTGCCGCCCGCCGGGCGCGTGGCATGATCCGCTTTCGGTTCGCCGGCATAGCTCAGCGGTAGAGCAACGGTTTTGTAAACCGTCGGTCGTGGGTTCGATTCCCACTGCCGGCTGATTCCAGCCGGCCGAAGCCAGGCGATTCACAAAGAAAAGGCCCGGAGCGCCTTTCGCCACGCTGTGGCGCGCACTCCGGGCAGGGCTTCCGTCCTGATGAGCGATGCGGTCGGACGGAAGTTAATCGATGAAGTCGTGTTCGACGTCGCGCACGACCAGGATCGGGCACGGGGCGTAGCGCACGATGCGTTCGGCGGTGCTGCCGAGATGCAGCGCATGGGCCAGACCGGTCCGACCGTGCGTGGGCACGACGATCAGATCGGCACCGATCTGCTCCGCGCATTCGCGGATCTGCTCGGCCACGGCGCCTTCGAACAGACGGGTGGTGGCATTCAAGCCGGCTTCCTTCTGCACGCGTTCGCGCATGAGTTCGAGCTGGGCTTCAGCCTCCTCCATGGCGATTTCGCGCTCGGTCACGGCGGCGTCCATCATCATGGGCTCGTAGCCGACGACGGGGGTGTTGAAGACGTGCACGAGCACGATCTCCGCGCCGAAGTTCTTGGCCAGACGCTCGGCGTAGCGCAGGGCTTTGCGATTCTGCGGAGTGAAATCCACCGGCACGAGTACGCGCTGCAGGTGAATAGGTGTGACCGGCTCCCGGCGGGGCTCCTGCTCCGCTTTCGGCAGATCAGTGGTGGTGGGCATGGGTGTTGTGGTCATAAGGGCCTCCTGAGTTGACGCCCTAGCCTGGGGCATCTGCGCATCGCCGGCTCACCGTGGCTTGGTGAAGGTGAAGCGCGGGTTGGGGGAGGGCGGGAGTTTGGGCCGCGAGAGGAATCGGGTGGGGCAACTCGAAGTTCGAAGCTCGAAACTCGAAGGAAGTCCGAAGTTCCAAGTTCGAAGTGCTCTTGATGACGTCTGGGGCGAACTCGCTCTCAGAAATGGCCTCGGACAATCCTGACTTCGCGTTGAAGACCTCGCTGGCGCCTTCGAGAGAACGAGCCGGTGTAGCTCGGAACGGAGATATGAGCGGCCTTTCGAGTTTCGACCTTCGGACTTCCTTCGAGTTTTTCGAGTTTCGAGCTTCGAACTTCGAGTTTCCTAAGCCGATTCCCTATTCCCCCTAGTGCTCCGCCCTCCCGAGGTTGCGGCACCCTCCCAATTTCGAGCTAAGGCTCGCGGGCGTAGGCGTGAGGCATGGAATTCACGCTGCAACTCCTCATCATCCTGGCCTGTCTTTTCTACGGCGCCCGCAAGGGCGGCGTGGCGCTCGGTCTCCTCGGCGGCATCGGCCTCGTCATTCTCGCGTTCGGCTTCGGGCTGCCGCCGGGCAAGCCGCCGGTCGACGTCATGCTCACCATCATCGCGGTCGTGGCGGCCTCGGCCACGCTGCAGGCCTCGGGCGGGCTCGATGTGATGCTGCAGATCGCAGAGCGCATTCTGCGGAAGAATCCGAAGTTCGTCTCGATCCTCGCGCCGCTGGTGACCTGCACGCTCACGCTGCTCTGCGGCACGGGGCACGTGGTTTACACGATGCTGCCGATCATCTACGACGTGGCCATCCGTAACGGCATCCGCCCGGAGCGGCCGATGGCGGCGAGCTCGATCGCCAGTCAGATGGGCATCATCGCCAGCCCGGTCTCGGTCGCGGTGGTCTCGATCGTCGCGCTGCTCGCCAAGGTGCAGGTGGGGGGAGCGCCGCTCACCTTCGTCACGCTGCTTTCGATCACCATTCCCTGCACCTATGCGGGCGTGCTGGCGATCGGCCTCTTCAGCTGGTTCCGCGGTGCCGATCTCGACAAAGATCCGCAGTTCCAGGCCTTCATCGCGAAGGAAGAGAATCGGGCCTACGTCTACGGCGAGGGCACCACGCTGCTCGGGCAGAAGCTGCCGATGAAGGATTGGGTCGCGATGTGGATCTTTCTCGGCGCCATCGCGGTGGTCTCGATCCTCGGCGGCGTGGAGTCGTGGCGTCCGAAGGTCGGCGGCAAGCCGATGTCGATGGTGCTGACGATCCAGATGTTCATGCTGCTGGCGGGGGCGCTCATCGTCATCTTCACCAAGACCGATGCCGCCAAGATCTCGAAGAACGAAGTCTTCCGCTCGGGCATGGTCGCGATCGTGGCCGTCTTCGGCATCGCCTGGATGGCCGACACCATCTTCGAGCACCACGTGAAGGCGCTGCAGGCCGCGCTGGCCGACGTGGTCAAGACCAAGCCGTGGACCTACGCGCTCGTGCTGCTCATCGTCTCGAAGTTCGTCAATTCGCAGGCCGCGGCCATCAACGCGATCGTCCCAGTGGCGCTGACCATCGGCGTGCCGCCGGGCTACGTGGTGGCCTTCGCGGCCGCGTCGTATGGCTACTACATCCTGCCGACCTACCCGAGCGACCTCGCCGCCATCAACTTCGACCGTTCGGGCACCACACACATCGGCCGCTACGTGATCAACCACAGCTTCCTCGCGCCGGGCCTGATCGGCGTCTCGGTCTCGTGCCTGCTCGGGTATCTGCTGACTTCGTTGCGCGGCATGATCTGAGGGCGAAGGTCGGCCCGCCATGAAGCTCGACGCGCGCATCCCGGCCGGGCCGCTGGCCGAGAAATGGAGCCGCTTCCGTCGGGAGGCGGCTCTGCTCGCGCCAGCGCGGCGCGGGCAGTTCGAGATCGTGGTGGTCGGCACCGGGCTGGCCGGCAGTTCGGCGGCGGCCACGCTGGCGGAGCAGGGCTATCGGGTGAAGGCGTTCTGCTTCCAGGATTCCGCCCGGCGCGCGCATTCCGTCGCGGCGCAGGGCGGCGTGAACGCGGCCAAGAACTACCGCAACGATGGCGATGGCATCTGGCGGATGTTCGCCGACACCCTGCGCGGCGGCGATTTCCGGGCGCGCGAGGCCAATGTCTATCGGCTGGCGGAATGCTCGCGCGCGCTCATCGATCAGGCGGTGGCGCAAGGCGTGCCGTTCGCGCGCGACTACGCCGGCTACCTCGACAACCGCTCGTTCGGCGGCGTGCAGGTCAGCCGCACGTTCTAC
This sequence comes from Verrucomicrobiota bacterium, assembly GCA_018240025.1. Taxonomy (GTDB): domain Bacteria; phylum Verrucomicrobiota; class Verrucomicrobiia; order Chthoniobacterales; family SZAS-18; genus SZAS-18. Next base: position 1,479 of record JAFEGM010000099.1, on the reverse strand, counting down.
GCCCGCGGTCAGACCGGCCAGCAGCTCCTGCTCGGGGCGTATCAGGCCCTGCAGCGCCAGGCCGCGGCGGGGCGCGTGCAGCTGTTTCCATGGCACGAGATGCTCGACCTCGTGGTGGCCGACGGACGTGCCGCGGGCATCGTCGCGCGGGATCTCGCCACCGGGGCGATCGAGCGGCATCCGGCGCATGCGGTGCTGCTGGCGACGGGCGGATTCGGCAAGATCTACCACCTCTCCACACTGGCGCTGGGCTGCAATGGCTCGGCCATCTGGCGCGCGCATCAGCGCGGCGCGGGCTTCGCGGCGCCGAGCTGGACGCAGATTCATCCGACCTGCCTGCCGCAGTCGGGCGATTACCAGTCGAAGCTCACGCTGATGTCCGAGTCGCTCCGCAACGACGGCCGCGTCTGGGTGCCGGCGCGGGCGGGCGACGAACGACGGCCCAACGACATTCCCGAGGCCGAGCGCGACTACTACCTGGAGCGGCGCTATCCGGCCTACGGCAACCTCGCGCCGCGCGACATCTCGTCGCGGGCGGCCAAGGAGCGGATCGATGCCGGGCACGGCGTGGGCGCGTTGCGCAATGCCGTCTATCTCGACTTCCGCGACGCCCGCGAACGGCTCGGAGAGCGGGTGCTGCGCGAGCGTTACGGCAACCTCTTCGCGATGTACGAGAAGATCACCGCGGTCGACCCGCTGCGCGAGCCGATGCTCATCTCCCCGGCCGCGCACTTCTCGATGGGCGGGCTCTGGGTGGACTACGGCCTGATGACGACGATCCCCGGCCTCTTCGCCCTGGGTGAAGCCAACTTCGCCGATCATGGGGCGAATCGTCTGGGGGCGAACTCACTCCTGCAGGCCTGCGTGGACGGCTACTACGTCGCGCCGATGACCGTGTCCGATCACCTCGCGCGCACGCTGCCGCCCAGGGTGCCTGCGAGCGCACCCGAATTCGCAGCGGCCGAGCAGTCCGTGCGGAGTCGGCTCGCGCGGCTGGTCGAGGTCGGAGGCCGTCGTCCCGCCGACGCCTTCCACCGCGAGTTGGGCCGTCTGCTTTACGCCCACTGCGGCCTGGCGCGGAATGCCGCCGGATTGACGCGCGCGATCGAAGAGATTCGTACGCTGCGGCAGGAGTTCTGGCGCGACCTGCGCGTAACCGGGAGCGCGGGGACGATGAACCAGGAACTCGAGAAGGCCGGCCGCGTGGCCGATTATCTCGAGTTGGGCGAGCTCATGTGCCGCGACGCCCTGGCCCGCGAGGAATCGTGCGGCGCGCATTTCCGCGAGGAGCATCAAACCCCCGAAGGCGAAGCGAAGCGCGACGACCTGAACTTTGCCTACGTCCCCGTCTGGGAATGGCGCGGCCCCGAAGCCGAGCCCGCCCTGCATCGAGAGCCCTTGCATTTCGAGGCCCTCCCGCCCGTGGTGCGGAGCTATCGATAGCGGAGGAGCGGAGAAGCGGAGGAGCGGAGGAGCGGA
>JAFEGM010000098.1:21144-22275 GCA_018240025.1 Verrucomicrobiota bacterium | reverse complement strand
TGGCCTGGCCGGCCGAGCCCTTGATGATGGCCTCGACGTGGTAGCCCTTGAGGCGCGACATGTTCTGTAGGGCCCGCTCGAGGACGCGGCCCTCCTCGGTCGTGGCCGTGGACTGAGGCGCGGGATCCTGCGCGGGCAGGCACGGGGTGGAGAGCGTGAGCAGGGCGACGGCGACGGCAGGGAGGAGGAGTTTCATGCCGCCATGTTACCCAGAAATGTCCCGCGAGTTACAGGATTCGTGAATCCGTTCGCGGCTGCACGGCTTCGTTTGACAGAGGCCGCCATCCCGTCTTAAGTCCCCGCCCGCTCGCATCGTCGGGCGCGGTCAACTCTATTTCCTTCGCTCCATGGCCTTCCAGAACGTCATTCTCACCAGCTTCATGCCGAACCTCGGAGCCGAAGCTGACATCGTCAAAGTGCGCGCCGGTTATGCGCGCAATTTCCTCTTCCCGCGCGGCCTGGCCTACGAGGCGACGCCCTCGGCTATGCGCAAGCTCGACGAGCTGAAGAAGAAGCGCGCCGAGCGCGAGGCCAAGGAACTGAACGACGCGCAGGAGCTCGCCGGCAAGATCAACAAGATCAAGCTGACCATGATCCTGGAGACCGGCGAGACCGGCAAGGCCTTCGGCTCCATCTCGCTGCGCGACATCGAGGACCGCCTGGCCAAGGACTTCCCGGGTCTCAAGCTGGAGAAGCATCAGATCCAGCTCGAGAAGCCGATCAAGGAGACCGGCGAGCACGAGGTGCCGGTCCGCCTGCATCCGGACGTCAACGCGGCCTTCAAGGTCATCGCCCAGCCCAGCCAGAAACCGGAAGACAAGGCCGATGGCGCGGGCGACGACAAGAAGAAGGGCCCGAAGAAGAAGTAAGCGATCCGGTCGTTCGATCGGCAGATTTCCGCGAAAGGCCGTGCGCGAGCGCGGCCTTTTTGCTGCCCGCGTGCCAGTCCACGGACGCGACGGTCGAGGTGACGATTCCCCAAAATGCCTGCTCGCCCGCGCGTCCGTCGCGCGGAAGATTACTCCCCCGCCTTCACGATCACCGCGATGCCTACCGAGACCGAAGCCCCTCCCGCCCGCGGCGCCCGCTCGCGCCGCGAGAATGGCTCCTCGCCCGCCGGCGCGCCCGCGC
>JAFEGM010000098.1:0-21060 GCA_018240025.1 Verrucomicrobiota bacterium | reverse complement strand
CCCGATGAATGGATCGACCGCTGCGTCGAGCAGATCACCGAGCAGGCGTTCTACTACCCGGCGCATCAGACGATCTTCGAAGTCGTGGTCGGGCTGCGCAATGCGGGCAAGCCAGTCGAGCTCATCACCATTCTCCAGACCCTGCGCGATCGCGGCGCGCTCGAGGGCGTCGGCGGGCCGACGGCGCTGAGCCATCTCTACACGGTCGTGCCCACGGCCGCGAATGCCGCGCACTACCTCGAGATCGTGCGCGAGAAGCACGTCCTGCGGCAGGTCATCAACGTCTGCACCGATTGCGCCTCCTCGGCCTACGATCCCGGCATCGAGGCCAATGCGGTCCTCGACGAGGTCGAGCGCAAGGTCCTGGCCATCGCGGAGACGCGCAGCCAGTCCTCCGTGCCGACGATGAAGGAGGATGTGCTCAAGGCCATCCAGACGATCGAGGCCCTCTACGAGCGGCGCGGCCAGGTGACCGGACTTTCCACCGGCTTCGTCGAACTCGACCGCATGACCAACGGCCTGCACGGCTCGGAAATGTTCGTCATCGCGGCCCGACCGTCGATGGGCAAGACCGCGTTGGCGATGAACATCGCCGAGCACGTGGCCATGGTGGAGAAAAAGGCCGTGGCCGTCTTCAGCCTGGAAATGAGCCGGCTCTCGCTCGTGCAGCGTCTGCTTTGCTCGCATGCGCGGGTGAACATGTCGAAGATCCGCGACGGATTCCTCTCGTCGCGCGACTTCGAGAACATCACGACGTCCGCCTCGAAGCTGCACACGGCGCCGATGTACATCGATGACACCAGCGGCCTCTCCATCCTCGAGCTGCGCGCCAAGTCGCGCCGGCTGAAGAACATGCGGGACATCCAGCTGATCGTCATCGACTACCTCCAGCTGCTGCGTTCGCCGACCAAGCGCGCGCAGGACAACCGCCAGCTCGAAGTCGCGGAGATCAGCTCGGGCATCAAGGCGCTCTCCAAGGAGCTGAACATCCCGATCATCGTGCTGGCCCAGCTCAACCGTCAGCCCGAGGCCCGGCAGGGCGGACGCCCGATGCTGAGCCATCTGCGCGAATCGGGCTCGATCGAGNNATCGAGCAGGACGCCGACGTGGTCGGCCTGCTCGTCCGCTCCGAGTACTACGCCGACGACGAGGAGGACAAGGCCGAGAAGCAGGGCGAGGCCGAGCTCATCATCGCCAAGCAGCGTAACGGCCCGACCGGCGACGTGAAGCTGACGTTCCTGAAGGAGTTCACCCGCTTCGAAAATCGCGCTCCCGAGCCGAAGGAAGGCGGCGGGTAGCGGGGAGCGGAGGAGCGGAGGAGCAGGGGAGCGGAGGAGCGGGGAGCGGGATACTGGAGACCGAAGCCGAACGTCGTGGTGGACTACGCGCAGCCTGCTGCAAAAGGCTGCGAAGACGGAACCGACGCCGTGGACTGCGCGCGGCTTGCCGCCGCCGTGACCCAGGCAGCTTGCTGCCGCCGCCGAGGGGAAGGACTGCGAAAGCGGAACCGACGCCGTGTCGCCCATGGAGAGGCGTGGGAGGGGAATAGGATTGGGATTGGGATTGGGATTGGGATTGGGATTGGGAGTGGGATTGGGAGTGGGAGTGGGAGTGGGATGGGAGTGGGAGTGGGAGTGGGATGGGAGTGGGAGTGGGAGTGGGAGTGGGATTGAGAGTGGGAGTGCGCCCTCGAACTCTGACCGGCCCACGAGCTCACCCCAAACCCACACGGCCGCATCGCGCCGCGGTCCCACACTTCATCTACTCTTCGCGCATTCGCCCTCTTCGCGCCTTCGCGAGAGCCTCCGCCACCGCCATCCATCGGCCCAGCCTTCGCGAGAGCCTCCGCCACAGGCATCCATCGGCCGAGCGCCTTCGCGAGAGCCTCCGCCACGGCTATCCATCGGCCGAGCTCCTCCGCGGGAGTCTCCCCAACGCCTACCGCCCCGCCGGCCGCGCGACGTAGATCACGTGGGCGTCGCGTTTGGCCCGAGCGTGGGCTTTGGCGTGCTGCTGCTCGACCTCGAACCCGGCCTCGCGCAGGCGATTCGGGAAGCTGCGATCCTCGGCCGCCGACCAGAATGCGGCCACGCCGTCCGGCGCCAGCGCGCGGCGCACCTCGGCCAGGCCGCGGCGGGCGTAAAGGCGGGCGTTCTGGGCGTTGACCATCGCCACCGGGCCGTTGTCGACATCGAGTAGGATGGCCCGAAACGCCCCGCGCCGGGCATTGGCCATGGCGGCGAAGACGTCGCCCAGATGCAGCCGCACGCGCGGATCGTCGAGCAGGGCGCCGTTCACCTCGCGGAGAAATTCGCGATTCCACTGCACCACCGGCGGCAGGATCTCAGCCACCACGACCTCGGCGTCGGAGGGCGTCAGTTCGAGCACGCGCCGAAGGGTGAAGCCGAAGCCGAGCCCCCCGATGAGCACGCGCGCGCCGGGCCGGCCGAGTTCCTTCGCCGCGGCCTCGGCCAGCTGAATCTCCGAAGCGGTCTGTCCGGTGCTCATGAGCGAGCGACCGTTCAGGCGCAGATGGTACCGCCCGTCGTGCTCCGTGAGCGTGAGGATGCCGCGATCGGCGGTCGGGGTCTCGGCGAGCAGGCGCTGCGGTTTCACCCCGCCAAGCTAGCGCCGCCACGCGCCTTGCCCAACGGGCAATCGGAAACGCCTAGAGATTCACCGCCCGCAGCGCGCGCTCGGCGTAGCGCTCGCCCGCAGCGCTGCCGCTGGGAAAGGCGGCTTCGATTTCGGCCAGCTCGGCGGCTGTCAGGCGGAGTTCGAGCGCGGCCAGATTCTCGTCGAGATACCTGGCGCGCTTCGTACCGGGAATCGGAATAATGTCGTCGCCCTGGGCCAGGACCCAGGCCAGCGCGAGCTGGCTCGGCGTGGCGCCGCGGCGCTGCGCGATCGCCTCGAGGCGCCGCACGAGGCCGAGGTTGCGCGCGAAGTTCTCGCCCTGGAAACGCGGCGAGTGGCGGCGGTAGTCGTCGGCCGGAAGATCCTCGAAGCGGCGGAACTGCCCCGTCAGGAAGCCGCGTCCGAGCGGGCTGTAGGCCACGAAGGCGAGTCCGAGTTCCCGCACCAGCGCGAGCAGGCCATCCTCGGGTTCGCGGCTCCAGAGCGAGTATTCCGTCTGCAGCGCGGCGATCGGATGGACCGCCACCGCGCGGCGGATGGTCGCCGGCGCGGCCTCGGAGAGCCCGAGATAGCGGACCTTGCCCGCGCGCACGAGTTCGGCCATCGCGCCGACGGTTTCCTCGATGGGCACGTTCGGATCGACCCGATGCTGGTAGTAGAGATCGATGACGTCGACCCGCAGGCGGCGCAGGCTGTCGTCGCAGCATTGCCGCACGTAGGCGGCATCGCCGCGCACGCCGACGAATTCCCCGTGCGGGCCGCGGACATGGCCGAACTTGGTCGCGAGGATCACGCCGTCTCGCCGGCCGGCCAGCGCGCGTCCGACCAGTTCCTCGTTGCGTCCGCTGCCATACATGTCGGCGGTGTCGAGGAGGTTGCCGCCGCGATCGAGGTAGCGATGCAGCGTGCGGATCGACTCCGCTTCGTCCATCTGCGCGGGATCGTAAAACTCGCTCATGCCCATGCAGCCGAGGCCGAGGGCGGTGACCTGAAGCGAGCTGTGGCCGAGTCGACGGGTGGGGAGTGAGGCAGCATTCATGGCAGGGCAGAGGCGGGAGGGTGTCGGCAGCAGGGTGAGGGAGCGCTGGCGGAACTCTCATCGGCCTGCGGTTCCGGGCCGCCACCGAAAAAGCGGGAGTCTCGACGGGGCCGATTCCGTCTAGTTGAATGGTCCGTTCGTCCCGCGTCATGAAATCCTCCCTCTTCCGCGCCCCGTTCGCGCTGCTGCTGTTCGCCTTCGTCGCCTTCACCGCCGTTCTCGCTCAGCCCGCGTCGCCGGGGCCGCGCTCCCGCGCCATTCCCGATCCCCTCAAGCCCTGGGAGCAGTGGGCCACCTGGGACGACAAGCTGCGCGACGCGCCGCCGCTCTATTCCGACGCCAAGGCGCGGCAGACCTTCTGGCCCTCGCGGCTGGCGCTGCAGGTCGAGAAGTCGGGCGCGCGGCTCGAGTTGAACGTGCAGGTCTTTGCGGAGACGTGGGTGCCGCTGCCCGGCGGTGCCGAGCAATGGCCGATGGAGGTGAAGGCGAACGGCAACGCCGTGCCCGTGCTGGAACGTGGCAATCTGCCGGCGGTCCGTCTCGCGCCCGGCCAGTGGCGGCTGGAGGCGGCCTATCGCTGGAACGAAATCCCGCAGCGGCTCGTCCTGCCGCGCGAAGTCGGTCTGCTCGCGCTGACCGTCGACGGCCGCGCCGTCGAGGCACCGGTCTGGGAAGCCAGCGGCACGCTCTGGCTGCGGCGCGACGGCTCGACCGAGGAAACGGACAAGGACTCGATCAACGGCAAAGTCCATGCCCAGTTGGAGGACGGCATTCCCATGTGGTGGCGGGTCGAGATCGAGCTCGTCGTGGCCGGCAAGAGCCGTGAGGAGGAGTTCGGGACCATCCTCCCCGAAGGCTGGAAGATCGCCTCGGCCGAGGGCCCGCTGCCCATGGCGATCGACGACGCCGGGCAGCTGAAGGTGCAGGTGCGCTCGGGCAAATGGACGCTGCGCGTGGACGCCTTTCGCTCCGACAACCCCAAAGAGATCAAGTACGCCGCCGGCGCCACGCCTGACCTGCCGGAGCAGTTGGTCGCCTTCCAGGCGCGGCCGGATTTTCGGTTGATCGAGATCTCCGGCGCGCCCTCGATCGATGTCACGCAGACGTCATTCCCGTCCCGCTGGAGCAATCTGCCAGTCTATCGCTGGGACACCAAAACCCCCCTCAAGCTCGAAGAGCGCATGCGCGGCATGGGGCAGCAGAAGCCGGCCGGCCTGGCCATCGCGCGCGAGTTCTGGCTCGACGAAAACGGCCGCGGCTTGGTCTTCCGCGATCGTCTGACCGGCCAGCAGCAGCAGACCTGGCGGCTCGATGCCGCCGAGGGCCAGGACCTCGGATCGGTGCGCAATGCGGGCACCGGCCAGCTCATTACGCGGAATCCGCAGACCAAGGTCCCGGGCGTCGAGGTCCGCGCGCGCAATCTCAACCTCGAGGCGGTCGGCCGGATGCAGCGTACGAGCGGCTTCTCGGCCACCGGCTGGGCGACCGATGCCGACAACCTTTCCGCCACGCTCCACCTGCCGCCCGGCTGGCGGCTCTTCGCGCTCTTCGGCGCCGACTACGTGCGCGGCGACTGGCTGACGGCCTGGACGCTGCTCGATCTCTTCCTCGTCCTCATCTTCACCCTCGCGGTGCATCGTCTCTTCGGCCTGGCCGCCGCGGCGGTCGCGCTGGTGGGCTTCGTGCTGTCGTATCACGAGCCTGACGCGCCGCGCGGGCTCTGGCTCTGCCTGCTGGCCGCGGTGGCGCTGCGCAAATACGCGCCCGAGGGCTGGATGCGGAAGGTCGCCCAGCTGCTGCGGGCGTTCTTCATCGCTTTACTGCTGCTCGCGTTGCTGCCGTTCGTCGTGCAGCAGGTGCAGCAGACGATCTATCCGCAGCTGGAGGAACTGAGCAGCCGCAGCTACGGCATTTCCTCATTCCGCGGGCTGGCCGACACGCGGACCTATGCACCCGCGCCGATGCCGCAGGAGGCCGCCGAAGCGCCGGCGCCCACCGACGAAGAAGCGGGCAACATGCAGCGGCAGCAGCCGGCCGCGGCTCTGCCGAATCTCGGGAACAACGCTTCGCCCAGCACGAAGTATCAGCAGGAGAAGAAAGCCAAGGACACCTCGCGCCTGGCGCTGGCCCAAAGCTGGTCCGCCAACCGCAATCTCCAGTATGACGACAAATCGCGCATCCAGACCGGCCCCGGCATTCCCGAGTGGACGTGGCGCACGGCCACCTTCGGTTGGAACGGTCCGGTGCAGGCCGAGCAGCAGGTGCGGCCTGTCTTCATTCCGCTCGGGCTGCAGCGCGTGATCACCATCGTGCGGGTCCTGCTGCTGCTCGTGCTGGCCGGGCTGCTCTTCGGGGTGCGACCGATTCTGGCGCGCCTGGGCGGACGATTCGCGCAGTCGTTTCCGCTGCTGCTGGCGGCGCTGGCGCTCGGCCTGACGCCAGGCGCGGCGCAGGCGGAGTTCCCCGAACAGGCAATGCTCGATCAGCTGCGTCAGCGCCTGACGGAAACGCCCGACGCTTTCCCGCGCGCGGCCGAGATTCCCAGCGTCACGCTCAAGCTCGGCGAGCGCCGCCTGACGCTCGAGGCCGAGATCCACGTGGCCGCGCGCTGCGCCGTGCCGCTGCCGGGGCGGCTGCCGGCTTGGTCGCCGCTCAGCGTGCAGGTGAACGGTAAGGCGGAGGTCGCGCTGCGCCGGCAGGACGGATTCCTCTGGCTGGTGCTTGGGGAGGGCATTCACCAGGTGCGGGTGGAAGGCCTGGTCGGCGAGGCGACCGATTGGGAATGGACCTATCAGTTGCGCCCGCGCCGGGTGAAGATCGAGGCGGCGGACTGGACTTGGACCGGCGTGCGACCGGACGGATCGCCCGAGGCGCAGATCCTCTTTGCGCGGAAGCAAAAGGCCGAGCCGAGTTCGGCCGCGGCCGCGGCCGCAGCCTATGATCGCAAGGATTTCCAGGCCATGGTGCAGGTCGAACGGCAGGTGGAACTCGGCCTGCAGTGGAACATTCGCGGCCGCGTGACCCGGCTCTCGCCGGGCGGCAAATCGGTCGCCCTGCGCATCCCGCTGCTGGCGGGCGAGAGTGTGCTGACGAGCGGCGCGGGCGTGAAGGACGGATTCCTCGAGGTCCGGCTGGGCGCGCAGCAGGAGAGCTTCGAGTGGGAGAGCAACCTCGAGCCGGTCGAGACGCTCGCGCTCACGACCCGGACCGGCGACAGCTGGGTCGAGCGCTGGCAGCTGCTGCCGTCGCCGCTGTGGCACGTGCGGCTGAGCGGCCTGGCGCCGACGTTCGAGGCCGGCTCGGCCGAGCTCGTGCCCGTATGGCAGCCCTGGCCCGGAGAGAGCGTGCAGCTGGCCATCAGCCGGCCGGAGGCGGTGAGCGGCGCGACGGTGACGGTCCGGCGCGCATTGCACGAGATCGCGCTGGGCGCCCGCCAGCGGACTTCCAAGCTCACCCTGGCGCTGAATTGCTCCTTGGGTGAGGATTTCGCCATCGCTCTGCCGGCGGAGGCCGAAGTGACCACGCTGACCTCCAATGGTCGGCCGGTACCCGTGCGCAAGGACGGCGCCCGGGTCATTCTCCCGCTCCGGCCCGGCGAGCAGAACGTGGTGCTGGCCTGGAAGATCAATGCGCCTCTCGGTCTCTCCAGTCGGGCCGAGGAAGTGAAGCTGCCGGTCGAGAGCGCCAACGTCACCACCGCGATCTCGCTGGGCTCCGGGCGCTGGCCGCTCTTCGTCAGCGGTCCGCAGCGCGGCCCGGCGGTCCGCTTTTGGGGCCTGCTGCTTTGCGCCGCCGCGGTGGCTTATGCGCTCAGTCGCGCACCGCTCAGTCCGCAGGGGGCGATCGGCTGGTTCCTGCTCGCGGTCGGGCTGACGCAGGTTTCGGTCTTCGCCGCCTTGGTGGTGGTGGGCTGGCTCTTCACCCTCGGCTGGCGCGGGACCGACGCCTTCCAGCGCCAGCCGCATTGGCGCTTCAACCTCGCGCAGACCGGCCTCGTGCTGCTCAGCGCGATCTCCCTCGTGCTCCTGCTCGCGGCGGTGAAGGAGGGCCTGCTCGGCACGCCCGAGATGTTCATCACGGGCAATGGCTCCAGCCGTTCCGTCCTGCGTTGGTCGCAGGCGCGGGGCGATCTCACCCTGCCGCAGCCGGGCGTCGTGAGCGTGTCGATCTGGTGGTATCGCGCCGCCATGCTGCTGTGGGCCCTCTGGCTCGCCGCCGCGCTCCTCCGCTGGCTGCGCCTGGGTTGGACCAATCTGAATCTCGGCGGCTTTTTCCGCCACGCGCCCGCTGCGCCGCCGCCCGCGCCCGCGGCGGCGCTGGTCCCGCCGCCGCTGCCCACGTCGGAGGCGCAGGCGAGCGCGCTGGTGCCGCCGCCGCTGCCGCCCGATGCGCCGAGCGACGAAAAACCAGGCGCGCCCGAGCCGCCCAAGCCGGGTGGCAACACGCCCAGCTGAGCGCGGGAGAGCTGCTCCTCACGAGGTCGGGTCCCAGAATTTCCGCGCGAAGTTCGGGCCTGGCCCGGGAGTTGCTTTTTAACCTGCTTGTAATCATCGCGGAGTCAGCTGGGGTCGGCGCGGGGCATTCTGCCTGGGACGCGCCGGCGGCGGACGCGAGCAAGCGTGTTGTATGGACGCCCCTGCGCCCTTTCGGAAATCTATTGCCTTAACCCTGCCCCCGACCACCGGCCTGCTGCGCGCGGGCTGGGGTCCGTTCCGGAAGTGCGCCGGAGCGCTCGCCGCCGCAGGCCTGCTGCTGGCTGGTTCGTTCCAGCCAGCGCAGGCCACCACCGTGCCCGAGACCACCTTCAGCGCGCTGGTGGCCGAGGCCGACCAGGTGGTGCTGGCCGATGTGCTCTCCACCCGCGCGGACTGGACCGGCGAAGGCGCGCGTCGCCGCATCGCCACCTTCGTGCGCATCCGCGTGGTCGAGGCGCTCAAGGGCGGCGCGAGCGGCGAGTTCGAGCTCGATTTCACCGGCGGCACGGTCGGGCAGGAAACGCTGCGCATCTCCGGCATGCCGCAGCTCCGCCCAGGCGCGCGCGAGATCTTTTTCCTGCGCGAGAATGGCCGCAGCGTCTGCCCGCTGCTCGGATTCTGGCACGGCCGCTTCAAGGTCTGGCGCGGCGCGGAAGCCAAAGACGACCGCGTCTGCCGGCACGATGGCCGCCCGCTCATGACCTTGAGCGAGGCGGGTCGCAGCCGGGTGACGGACGCGCCCGCCCCGTCGCCGCAGCTGAGTGTGCAGGCCGGCATGACCGTACCGGAGTTTCTAGCCGCCGTGCGCACCGAAATCACTCGCCAGCAGGAGGGCCGCTGAAATGCCTGCCTGCTTCCGCATCCGTGTCGGGTCGCTCGTGCTGGCGGCCGTGGCCGCGCTGACCAGCGTCCTTCCCGCTTACGACCTCATCGGCCCGCGCTGGGCCAGCGGGGCCAATGTGGTCCTGAATCTCGCCCTCGGCACGCCCTCGGCTCCGCTGCTCGACGGCTCGACCAGCTGGGATCAGGTCGCCGCGGCCGCGCTGACGACCTGGAATGCGCAGCTCGGCTCGGGGGTGCGTTTCACGAGTCAGACCGCCACCACCTTCGGCCAGTGGAATGGCCGCAACGAGGCCGCCTTCTCGCCCACGGTCTACGGGCAGTCGTTCAACGGCGCCATCGCGATCACGACGAGCCGCTACATCGGCACGACCTTCACCGAGGCCGATGTTATCTTCGACAGCAGCCGCAGCTGGAACGCGTATCGCGGCAGTCAGCGCGGCAACGTCATCGACCTCTACCGCACCGCGCTGCACGAGTTCGGCCACGTGCTCGGGCTGGATCATCCCGACCAGGCGGGACAAAGCGTCGCGGCCATCATGAACAGCATCATCAGCAATCTGGATGCGCTGCAGGCCGACGACATCGCGGGCGTCCGCGCCATCTACGGTGCTCCGACGGTCACGCCGACCCCGACGCCCACGCCCACGCCGCCGCCGGCCGCGGCGGGCCGCCTGATCAATGTCTCGACCCGCGTGCAGGTCGCGGCCGGCGATCGCGTGGCCATCGCCGGCTTCGTGGTCACCGGCACCGCCAGCAAGCGCTTCGCGGTCCGCGCGCTCGGGCCCTCGCTGGCAGATTTCGGCGTGAGCGCACCGCTGGCCGATCCGACCCTGCGCGTGCTCGACAGCCGCGGAGTCGAGCTGGCCAGCAACGACAACTGGCAGTCCGGCGCCTCCGCCAGCGCGCTGCAGAGCGCCGGTTTCGCACCGTCGCGCGCGGTCGAGGCGGCCGTCATCGTGACGCTCGCGCCCGGCAGCTATTCCGGCATCGTGGCCTCGGCCGCACCCGGGGGCACCGGCGTGGCTAGCGTGGAAGTGTACGAGCTCGACGGCGCCGGCAGCGCCCGCGCGGCCAATCTCTCCACCCGCGGCTTCGTCGGCGCGGGCCAGAACCAGATGATCGGCGGCTTCGTGGTCAGCGGGGGCACGCGCCGCGTGGTCGTGCGCGGACTCGGGCCCAGCCTGGCCAATTTCGGCGTGGCCGGTGCGCTGAGCGACCCGGTGATTTCGGTGCGCAATGCAAACGGCACGGAGATCGCGACGAGCAACAACTGGGCGGCGGAGATCAACGCCGCCACGCTGGCGAATCTCAACCTTGCGCCAACCTCCGGCGCCGAAGCGGCCACGGTGCTCGTGCTCGATCCGGGCGCCTACACGGTCGTCGTCAGCAGCGCGGTGGCTGGTCAGACGGGCATCGCGCTCTTCGAAGTGTACGAGGTGCCGTAGGGGTGAGAGATCGAGAGGTGAGAGGTGAGAGGTGAGAGGTGAGAGGTCGAGAGGTTGAAAGGTGAAAGGTGAAAGGTGAAAGGTCGAAGGGTGAAAGGTCGAAAGGTGAGAGGTAGGTGCGAGTGGGTGGAGCCTTGTCTTTCACGAGAAGGCGGCGTCAGACCAGTCGCACGCGGTGGCCGTGGGGATCGATCCACTCGCCCGCGGGCGCCGCTCCGGCGGACATCTCCCAACCGACAAGGCCGACGGCGCCCGCCGGCCGCTGCGTCCCGGGCGCGACGCGCCAGGTGTTGACCGCGAGATGGTGGTGGTAATCGCCCCGCGCGAGGAAGCGCGCGCCGGGATAATCGGCCTGGGTCACGCGCAGGTCGAGACGGCCGGTGTAGGCGTGGGCGTCGCGCAAATCTGAGAGCTGCAGATGCAGATGCCCGAGCCGCGGCGGCGCGGCGTCTGGCGTGGGCTCCGGCAGCGTGGCGAGCAGGCTGCGCAGCGGGAGCGGGCGGCTCACCATTCGGATCTGCGAGCCCTGCCACGGCCAGTCCTGCGGCGGCGTATCCCAGGCGAGTTCGAGGCCCTGGCCGTCGGGATCGGCGAAGTAGGCGGCCCAGCTCACGGCGTGATCGGACGCGCCGTAGAACTCGAGTCCGGCGGCCAGCGTGCGCCGCACTGCAGCGGCCCACGCTTCCACCTGCGGATAGGCCAGCGCGAGATGAAAAAGCCCGGGCGCCTGCGGCGGAGCGACTGGGGCGCGCGCGTCGACCTCCAGTTCGATCAGACCGGGCGGGAGCTGCAACACGGCGCGATGAAAGTCGGTCAGGCGGGCACCTTCCCGCGTGCGCAGGGTCACGCGGCGAAGGACGTCGGCAGCAGCAGGCGAGGGCGGCATGGATGGAGGAGAAACGCGGCCGGCGGCGGACCGCCGGCCTGGAAGCAACGATGCGGCATCAGGCGCGCGGCGCGAATTGACGGTCGAGCGACCATTTGCCGCCACCGGTGAAGAGCAGCGTGAGCGCAATGCCGAGGAAAAGCAGCGTGAACTCGATCCCTTCGCCTTTCTGGTTGCCGAACCAGTTCATGAAGAAGCCGTGCTGCACCTGCACCTGGAAAAGCGCAACCGTCATGATCGTGCCGAGCAGCAGGGCGGCGGGGCGCGTGGCCAGTCCGAGCACCAGGAACAACGGCGCAAAGAACTCGCCCACGATCACGGCGGCGGCGAGCAGCCAAGGGATGCCCATGGTGCCGGTGAAGAACCCCATCGTGCCGGCGAAGCCGTAGCCGCCGAACCAGCCGAGCAATTTCTGCGCGCCATGCGGGAACATCACGACGGCGAGGGTGAGACGGAGAATGAGCCCGGCCGCGGCGGTATCGGTGCGCAGGACGGCGGAGACGAGGGAACGGAACCCTGATTCTCCGGCGGCCGGTTGGGCGAGCGTGGGGGCGGTGGTGGTGTTCATGGTGGTGTTTTGGCGGAGTGGAAGCCGATTCTTCGGCTGCGAGGAAAATGCGGTCTTGGACGGGCCGCCGATAATACCGGCTGGTTCTTGCCGTTATGCGCCGCGCGCATACCCTCGGGCATGACCGGCCTGCTGCGCGCCTTCTTCGTGGTCGTGGAGGAAGGCAGTCTCAATCGCGCCTCGGCCCGCCTGCATCTCTCCCAGCCGGCGCTCAGCCGGCAGATGCAGTCGCTCGAGCATCAACTCGGCGGCCCGCTGCTGGAGCGGCTATCGAGCGGAGTGAAACCGACCGCCCTCGGGCAGGAAACCCTGGCCCGCCTGCAGCCGCTGCTGGCGCAGGTCGATGGCGCGCTGGCGGAGTTGCGTCGCATCGCCCGCGGTCAGCGCGAGGAACTGCGCATCGGCTACCTCGGCTCGGCCGCGCAACTCTACCTTAATCCTGCGCTGGTGTGTCTCCGACGCACGCATCCCGAAGCCCGCGTGAAGCTGCTCGACCTCACCCCCGGCGAACAGCTCGCCGCGTTGCGGGAAGGCCGGCTCGATCTCGCGCTGATCGGCCAGGAGGGCGCCGGCCCAGCGCGCGATTTCTACACGCGCCGCCTCGCCACGCTCGGCTGCTGCGTCGCGCTGGCGGGCGATCACCCGCTCGCTCGACGCCGCCAGCTGCGGCTGACGGATCTCGCAACCGAGGCGTTTCTGAGCGCCCCCGAGGCGCATGTGCCGGGCCGCAACCGCTGGGTCGCGCAGCTCTGCCGGCGCGCCGGCTTCCGGCCGCGCTTCGTGGCGGAGGGCGACAGCATCGGCGAGAGCTTCTCGCTCGTCGCCAGCGAGGGCGCCGTGCTCGTCCTGCCCGACTATTTCGCGGAGACTCCGCCGCCGGGCGTGAAGCTGCTGCCGCTGAGCGACGACGCGGCGCGCTGGGACCTCCTGCTGCTCTGGCAGCGCGGACGTCCCTCGGCCGTGTTGAAGGCGATGATCGAGTTGCTGACCGAGAACGCCCGCACCCGCCAGGCCGCAGCCGAGCTCAGCCCTCGAGGCAAAGCTCGCCCAGGCGGCGCTCGAAAATGATGCCGCAGTCGGGCGGGAAATGCTTGGCGCTGTCGCCCCGCATGGCCGGCGCATGTTCGCGGACGTAGGTCTCGAAGGCCTCGCGCGAGGGGTAGGTGTAATGCGCCTCGAGGGCCGCCGCGCCGTCCTCGGCGAGATCGAAGAGGGTCACGCGCACGGAGGTCGCGCCGTAGCGCAGCATGCCGTCGGTGTGGTGCGGCACGAGCCAGGCGCGGTAGGTTTCGCGCTGGGCGGCGTCGCGACAGGTGGCGCGGACAATGTAGAGGATCTGGGACATGGAGCACAGTCCATGCAGGGGGCGGGGTGCAAAGGGGGAAGGAGAAGGAGGAAGGAGGAAGGAGGAAGGAGGAAGGAGGAAGGAGGAAGGCTGCCCGGTTCTGATGAGTCGGGCATCTCGAGTTTCTCGCTTCCCAAGCGGGATCGGGTTTTTCAGGATCGCCGGCCCATGGCGAAAACCTACCGCTACTACGACCTGCTGATGGCCGCGTTCGTCACGGTCCTGCTCTGCTCCAATGTGATCGGCGCCGCCAAGCTCGCGCAGGTGGGCGGATTCACCTTTGGCGCGGGCATCCTCTTCTTCCCGCTCTCCTACGTCTTCGGCGATGTCATGACGGAGGTCTACGGCTACGCCCGCGCCCGGCGCATCGTTTGGGCGGGTTTCGGCGCGCTGGCCTTCGCCTCGGTCATGAGCGCGGTCATTGTGGCCCTGCCGCATCCGCCCGACTGGCCACACCAGGCCGCCTACAACACGGTGCTCGGCGCGACCTGGCGCATCGCGGCGGCCTCGCTCGTGGCCTACTTCTGCGGCGAGTTCTGCAATTCCTATGTGCTCGCCCGGATGAAGGTGAAGACGGAGGGACGACACCTCTGGGCCCGGACGATCGGCTCGACCGTGGTCGGCGAGGGCGTGGACACGCTGCTCTTCTATCCGCTCGCCTTCGCCGGGGTCTGGAGCAACGAACAGCTCTTCCAGGTGATGGTCGCGAATTACCTGCTCAAGACCGGCTGGGAGATCGTGCTGACGCCGGTGACCTATCGCATCGTGGCCTTTCTCAAGCGCGCCGAAGGCGAGGATTACTACGACCGCTCGACCAACTTCACGCCCTTCTCGCTGAAGACCTGAGCTCTCCCAGCGGCGGGACGCGGGCGTCCCATTCGCGGCGTCCGCCGACGGGGTAATGCGGCGCGAGGCCGATGAATGCTGGAACGCGCCGGCCGGGCACGCGGCCTGCGCGCTGGCGCGCGACCCCTCGTCGCCATGCGCCTCGCCCTTCGCCGACTCCTCCGGACGCCCGGATTCACCCTGCTTGCCATCCTCACGCTCGCCGTCGGCGTGGGCGCGAACACGGCCGTCTTTTCGGTCGTGCACGCGGTGCTCCTGCGGCCATTGCCGTATCCCGACCCGGACCGGCTCATCTTTCTGCGCGAGCGTTCGAACCTCTTCCCGAGCGGTTCGGTCTCCTTTCCGAACTACAACGACTGGCGCGACGAGAACCGCACGTTGACGGACGTCGCACTCTTCCGGCGCGAGGATCTCAATGTGGCCCGGTCGCCCGCCGCCGGGGCCACGCCCGAGCCCGAGCGACTGATGGGCTCGCGGACCACCGCCAATCTCTTCGCGCTGGTCGGCCTGCCGTTGCGCCTGGGGCGGGCGTTCACTGCGGAGGAGGATGCGGCCACCGGACCGCGCGCGGTCATCATCAGCGAGGCGCTCTGGCAGCGGCTCTTCCAGGGTTCGCCCGATGCACTCGGGCAGCGTCTGCTGGTCAGCGGGATCGAACGCACGCTCGTGGGCGTGGTCTCGGCGCAGATGCAGGTGCCGATGCGCACGGACGTTTACATTCCCCTGGGCGAACTGCGCAGCCAGCCCGGCACGCTCAACCGTGGCTCGCACGGCGGCTATTCCGCGCTGGCCCGGCTGCGACCCGGGGTGACGCTGGAACAGGCGCGCGCCGATCTCGACGTCATCGCCGCCCGCCTGGAGCAGAAGTACCCGGACACGAATGCCGGCCGCCGCGTGCGTGCCGTCCGGTTGCTCGATGCGCTGGTGGACAATTATCGGCACAGCCTCTGGCTGCTCCTCGGGGCGGTCGGAGCGGTCCTCCTTATCGCCTGCGCCAATGTCGCCAACCTGCAACTGGCCCGCGCCGCCACCCGCGCGCGGGAGCTGGCCGTGCGCTCGGCGCTGGGAGCGGGGCGTGGTCGCCTCACGCGGGAGTTGTTCGTGGAGAGCGTCCTGCTGGCGGCGCTCGGCGGAGTGGCTGGCGGACTGCTCGCCTGGTGGAGTCTGGCGGCGATCCGCGCGCTCAGCCCGAACATGCTGCGCTTCCAGGAAACCCAAATGGACTGGACCGCCTTCGCCTTCGCCAGCGGCGTGGCTCTCCTGGCGGGGTTGCTGGCCGGAGGCTGGCCCGCCTGGCGGGCGGCGAGCGATGCCGCCCTGGCCAGTCCGATGCAGGAGGGCGATGCGCGCGGCTCCGCCGGCGGTCCGCGCCGGACCCGGGCGCAGTCGATCCTGGTCGTGACGCAGGTCGCCCTCGCGATGGTTCTGCTGACTGGCGCGAGCCTGCTCATCCAGAGCTTGCGTCGAGCGCAGGATCTGCCTCTGGGTTTCGACCCGCGCGGGGTCGAGATGTTCCAGCTCAACATTCCGCGGGTCCGCTACGACACGCCGGAGAGCCGGGATCAGTTCCTGACGAACCTGCTCACGCGGGTGCAGGCGCTGCCGGGCGTCGCAGCAGCCGCAACCGGTGACAACGTACCATTCGAGGGCGGCAGCAACGACAGCACCTTCCACGTGACCGGCACCCCGCCCGACGCGCCCGGCAAGGAGCCGTCGGCCGAGATCGCGGTCGTCTCCCGCGACTATTTCCGCACGCTCGGCCTCCAGCTGCTGATGGGTCGCACCTTCGAGCCGCGGGATCGGCGCGACGGCCCGCGGGTCATCGTGATCGACGACACGCTGGCCGCGCGATACTTCCCGGGCGTCGATCCGATCGGCCGGCAGCTCGACAACCTCTTCGGCGACGACCAGCCGCCGCTGACCATCATCGGTGTAGTGGCGCGCACGCGGAACGAAGCGCCCGGCGATCACATCGAGGCAATGAAAATGTCGCAGATCTACGCCTCCGCCGAGCAGGATCCGTCCACGTGGATCAATCTGCTCGTGCGGCTGCAGCCCGGAGTCGACGCGAGCGGCCTGGCGGAAGCCATCCGGCGCGAGGTGAAGGTGCTGGATTCCGCCCAGCCCATCGTGGCCCGCGGGTCGATGAGCGCGGCGATCGAGCGCAGCCTCGCGCCGCAGCGCCTGCTCGGGTCGCTGCTCGGACTCTTCTCCGCCCTCGCCCTCGCGCTCTCGCTGCTCGGCCTCTACGGCGTGCTGGCGCTGATGGTCACGGGCCGCACCCGCGAGTTCGGCATTCGCCTCGCGCTCGGCGCCCAAACGACCGCGGTGCGCGGCCTGGTACTCCGTGACGGCCTGCTGTTGGTCGGTCTGGGCCTCGCCGTGGGGCTGGCTGCCTCGCTGCTGCTGGCGCGCTTCGTCGAGTCGCTGCTGTTCGGCGTGAGCGCGTTCGACGCCGCCACGCTGGCCGGAGTCACGCTGCTCCTGCTCGCCGCCGGAGCCGCGGCCTGCTGGCTGCCCGCCCGTCGCGCCACGAGGGTCGACCCGGCCATTGCGCTGCGCGCGACCTAGTCGTCACCGCTCGCCTCTCGCCTCGCGCTGCCGCTCGGCCAGCAGGGCTTCGAACTCGGGCTCGCCCCGCAGGCCGTCGTAGTAGGGCGAATGGCGCAGCAGGATGGGGGAACTCCAGGTGGTCGGCACGGAGAAGAGCTTGCGCACCATCTGCACGGCCCTGGGCTTGTCGCCGAGCTCCACGTAAAGAATGAGGAGATGCTCGATGGCGCTGACGCCGTCATCGAGGTTTCGCTCCAGGGAGATTTGGTTCAAGGTGCCGTCGGCCAGCCGGCGGGCCTCTTCGCTGCGGCCCGCGCGGCCGAGCGCCAGGGCAATGTTGGCCTTCCAGGGACGCTCCATCAGCGGGCGGACCTTGCTGGATTGCATGGCCTCCGCGGCCGCCTGTCCATCGGCGCGCGCCCTGCCCTCGTCGCCCAGACGTCGGTGCAGGAAGGCTGTGACGAGGGTCTTCGGCACCCGCTCCTGCTGATAGGCGAGGTCGGCCCCCGGCAGGGCCTGGATGGTGGCGAGGGCTCCGCCGAAATCGCGCAGGCGCAGCTGCTCGATCCAGCGGCTCTCGGGCGAGAGCTTCGGGATGAGCGCGCCGACCTTCTCGGTGTAGCGCGACCAGTCGCCCGTGCGCTCGGCCCGGCAGAGCTCATAGCGGACCACCCGCACCGGATTGTCCTTCGAGAGCTCCATGGCGCGCAGGTACCATTCCTCGGCGGCGCCGTAGCGGCGCAACAGGCTGAGTCGGTCGCCGACGCGGCCGACCTTGCTGGGATCGTCCGGCGCGCGCTCGGCGGCCTCGCGCGCGAGGCGGAGCGACTCCTCCGGCTGCTGCAGCTGCCGATAGACGTCGGAGATCGCGTACAAGATCTCCGCGTGGTCCGGTGCAATGGCGAGGGCCGCGCGGTAGGTCGGCAGCAGGGCCGCCGGCTCGGGGGATTCGAACCATTGCACGCGGGCAAAGGCCAGATGCGCCTCGGCGAGATCGGGCTGAAGCTTTAGGGCGGTCTCGGCGCAGAGCCGGGCGCGGGCGAGCCGGGCGGGCGAGCGATCGAAGGCGTAGAAATAGATGACATTATGCGCCCGGGCTTCGTAGGCCCAGGCGAGGGCGAATTTCGGGTCGAGCCGCGAAGCTTCCGCGCAGAGCTCCACGATGCGCTCGTTGACCGCCAGCGTGCGCGGTCCGGCGTGCCAGCGGTCGCGCCCTTCGAGCAGCAACTCGTAGGCGCGGGCATTCTGCGTCGGCCGCCGCGCCAGGCTGCGGCCCTCCTCCTCGGTCAAGTTGGTGGCCAGTGCGCGGGCGATCTGCCGGGCCACGCTTTCCTGGATCTCGAAGCTGTCGACCAGCTCACGGTCGAACGACTCGGCCCAGAGCTGCCGCTGGCTGTCCGCCTCGGTCAGGCGGGCGTGGATGCGCAACTGGCTGCCCTGGCGCCGGACCTTGCCCTCGAGGAAGGCCGTGCGCGGCCCGCTCAGGCCGAGGCGCGCGGCGTCGGCCGGTGGGGCGCTGGCATTGAGCGAAATGACGCGCAGGCCGCGGACCTTGTGCAGGCTGCTGAGGAGATCCTCCGTCATGCCCCGGGCGAAGTCGGCTCCGCCCGCGTCGCCCTCGGCCGCGGTGAAGCGCAGCAGGGCGACCGTCGGCTGCGCCTGCGTGGGAGGACGAATCGCCTCGACCGGGAGATTGGGCTGCTCGACCCCGCGGGCGCGGTGAGCGGGCTCGGCCGAAGGACGTCGCAGCAAAATGAGCGCCGCCACGCCTGCAGCCAGCACGACGCCCGCGAACGACGCCGCGCCGATCCACCAGCGCGGCGGCAGCGCGATGGTGATGCTGGTGCCTGAGGTGGTCGGCGGACTGGCCGGAGTCGAGGGAGCGGTCGCGGCGGTCGCCGCGGGCGTGGGGGCCGGCGCCGGCACGCCGGGCGTCGGCACCGTCGCCGCCGTGCTCGGAGCGCGCGCGGGCGGCACCTCCGCCGGAGCGGCTCCGTGGAGGTCGCTCCACTCCTGCCGGGCGCGGGCGATGAGCTGGACGGTCGCATTCGCCGTGGCCGGGCGCTGCTCGCGGTCCTTGGCCAGCAGCCGCTCGAGCAGCTCGCGCGTGGCCGGAGGGATGGCGCCCAGCTGGGTCCAGTTCGGCGCGACGTTGAGGTGGTAATGCACCATGTCGCGATGTGACCGGCCGCGAAACGGAGGCGAGCCGGTCAGCATTTCCCAGATGACGCAGCCGAGCGCGTAAAGGTCGGAGCGGCCGTCCAGATCCTTGCGTTCGGCGCATTGCTCCGGGCTGGCGTAAATCGAGGTGCCGCGGAACGAGATGGTCGCGGTCGGATCGTCCGGGTTGTGGATCGAGGTGTCGGTGGGCCGCGCCAGTCCGAAATCGATGATCTTGAGCAGGCAGCCGCCGCTGGCCGCAAACGCCTCGTGCCGCGGCGTGCCGGGCGGATACTCGACCAGCATGAGATTGGTCGGTTTGAGATCGCGATGGATCAGGCCGGCGTCGTGGATGGCGGCGAGCCCGTGCGCGATCTGCTCCGCGAAGGCCAGCGCCTGCCCGAGGGCGAGCCGTCCGTGCCGCTGCTGCCAGCGCTGGAGGGAGACGCCATCGATGAACTCCATCGCGTAGAAGAGCGTGCCGCTGTCCTCGAGGAAGGTGACGGCGGCGACGTTCTCGTGGTGGACCTTGGCGGCGGCGCGAGCCTCGCGCAGAAAGAGGCGCTGCGTCTCGAGGTCGCCGAGGCGCGAGGGATGGATGACCTTGAGCGCGACATCGGTTCGCAGCCGTGTGTCGTGGGCCTTGTAGGTCATGCCCATGCCGCCGACGCCGAGCAGCCACGACGCGCCATTGGCCCGCCGCAGGACGCGGAAGTGGGCAAACGAAGTCGGTTCAGGCGCGGACATCGGTCGGGGGGACGGACGGCGGGATTGAACAGCGGAAGCGGCGCGGCGGAAAGAAAGAAGCTCGCCCAACCACGGAGTGGATCGGAACCAGCCCGGCAGCGTATATAGCGGCATGCTTCGCTCGCTGTTGCTCGCCCTTCTGCTCCCCACGAGCCTGCTGGCCGACGCCCTGGCGGATCGCGCGGCCATCGAACGTGTCTATCACGCCCGCCGGCTGGGCACGAAGCAGACCTTCGAGGAGACCATGCCGCCGCAGGTACTGGCCGGGTTGGTGGCGCGCGACGCCCTGCGCGAACGCGTGCTGCGGCAGGTCTACGGTGTGGAAGTGACCGCCGCGCTGGTGGAGGCCGAGGTCCGGCGCATCGATGCCACCACGCGCGCACCGGAGATGCTGGCCGAGCTGAAGGCTGCGCTGGGGAACGATGCGCAGCGCTTCGCCGCGGCAGTGGCGCGACCGATCGTGGTCGAGCGCATCCTTCGCGCCCGCTTCGAGCAGGACAGCGCGTTGCACGCCCCGGTGCGGAAAACGGCCGAAGCTCTGCGCGAACGGCTGCTGGCGGCGCGGGCCGAAGGCGCGGTGGCGGCCGCACGAGCCGAGAAATCGCCCGCGCCCGGCGAGGTGCAGTGGCGGCTGACTCCGCGCACCGAGGCGGCCCCCGCGCCGAGCGTGGCGCTGCCGCAGACCCCGCCGGTCGAAGCGAAAGCGGGCAGCCGCAGCTATTCGGTCGAGGCGACGGTGAGTCCGGCGCAGGTGTTGGGCCCGCCGCCGGGCGCCGAGCCGGTCGAGCGCGTACTGTATTTCGAGGATCTCGAGCCGGAGCTGCGGCGCGTGCTCGACGTGCAGCTGACCGGCTCCGGCAAGGTCAGCGCGGTGATCGAATCCGCCCAAGGCTTCCAGGTCTTCGTGGCCGTGGCCCGCGATGCGCAGCAGTTGCAGGCGCTGGTCTTCTCGCTGCCCAAGCAGAGCTTCGACGAGTGGCTGGCGGCGCAGGACACGCCGTCCCGTCCGAAATGACGCACGCGCCGCGGTTGCCGAGCGGGTCGGCGGAGGCACCTTGAGCGGTCATGCGTCGTCGCCGCCACAGTCTGACCAGCGGGCACAGCACGCTTTCGGAGATCAACGTCACGCCGCTGCTCGATCTCTGCTTCGTGCTGCTGGTGATCTTCATGATCACGACCCCGCTGCTGGAGAGCAGCACCGACCTGATCGTACCGACCTCCAAGGCCAGTCGGAATGCGGTCGATCCGGCCAAGATTTCGACCTTGGCCATCGACCGCAACGAACGCCTCACCCTCAACGGCGAGGCCGTGACGGCGGAGACGCTGCCCGCCCGGCTGATCGAGCTGGTCCGCACCAAGCCCGATGCCGCCGTGGTCATTCGTCCGCACAAGGACCTGCCCGTGCAGCGGCTGATGACCCTCCTCGATGCGCTCAAGGCCGCCGGGATCACAAAGGTCGGCGTGCTGGCCGCGACGGAGGCGTAGGGAGCGGGGAGCGGAGGAGCAGAGGAGCGGA
>JAFEGM010000097.1 GCA_018240025.1 Verrucomicrobiota bacterium | reverse complement strand
ACCATCCGACGACAGTACCGACCGAGGCGGGGGCGGCCAGGTTCGACGCGCAACGCCCCGACCCGTGGCGGGTCTGGCGCGAACCGTCCGACCCGGGGCCAGGCTCGGTCGTCGTCCGATGCGGGGGTCGGTCGACCGGCCGGCGGGACAGGGGTGGCGGTGGGGACGGCAACACCCGCCCGACGTCGGCCGCTGCCCGATCCCCGCGGGGTACTGGAGTCAGTGCACCTACCGCCAAGCGTTGCTGGGCGCCCTGGCGAGGTCAGGCCGGCGGCCTGAGCGATCTTTGTCCAGTGGCCTGTCGGCGCGGGCGATGATGGTCGGTCACGCCGACGGGACACTGGATATCGTGCGGGACCGGGCGGATCCCGCGGGGTGGGCTACTGACGTTTCATCGGCTCACGCCGTGACGTCAAGGAGTTGGTCCCAGCGGGTGGTGTAGTGGGGCGAGAGCATCTCGCGGCGCATCGACCAGGGCCGGTGACGACGCAGGCCTGCGGCGCCGTAGCCGATGAGCCCGTGGCCGTGCCGGTGGTTGATCCGGTCGATCAGGGTCGGGATCGGGTCGTCCGGGCGGTCCGGGTCTGCCCACAAGTGTGGTTGGGAACCCGCGGGGGCCAGATCGGTCAGCATGACCATCGCCCGGATGTAGGAGTAGCCGGCAGCGTAGGCGATCTGGCCGGCACGCCGGGCGATGCGGACGATTTCGACGGGCGAATCAGTGGGGATCGGTAGCGCGAGGGTTCGGGTGCCGTGATGACTCGGACCGGACCGGAACGGGCTGGTCGACATGCTGACGGTGACACTGCCGGCCTGGAGCTGATGCCGCCGCAGTCGCCGCGCGGCGGTCTGCGCGTACACCGAGATGACCTCGGACATTTCCGCCCAGCTGGTCACCGGTTGGCCAAGCATCCGCCCGTGCATCAGCTCTCTGCGGACCGGCGGCGCCGGCCCGAACTCGATGCACGGCACGCCGCCGAGTTCGCGGACGGTGCGCTCGACGACCACGCTGAACAGCCGCCGCATCTGACGTGGATCGGCCCGGGCCAGGTCGAGGGTGGTGCGGATCCCGAGCGGGGCCAGACGGGCGGTGAGCCGGCCGCCGATGCCCCAGACGTCCGATACCGGCAGACTGTCCAGCAGCTCGTCGACGGCGGCCGGCGCCCATCCGGTCAGATCGCAGCGGCCACCCAACTCGGGGTGGGCCTTCGCGTGATGCTGAGCCGTTTTCGCGAGGGTCTTCGTCGGGCCGATGCCGATCTGCACCGGAAGACCGATCCAGGTCGCCACCCGTTCCCGGATCCGGGTGGCAGTGGCCAGCGCACTACCGGGTTCCGCCGGCAGCCGCAGGAAGCACTCATCGATGCTGTAGACCTCGACGTGCGGGGTGAACCCTTCCAGGACGTTTACTGGTAGCGCCGATTGTTGTTGAGTCGCGAATTGACCAGATGTCGGCTGGCTTCCGGGTGATGGCTGGCCACTGGCCGATCCGTGATTGATCAGCGCATACTGTATAGTTCAGTGCATGCTGACCATTGCTTCACGCCTCGATGTCATGAACCGGCTCGGCCGGGCCATGGCAGATCCGACGCGTTCCCGGATCCTGATGTCCCTGCTCGATGGCCCGAGTTACCCGGCTGTGCTCTCGCGCGAGCTGGAGCTGACGCGCTCGAACGTGTCGAACCATCTCACGTGCTTGCGTGACTGCGGGATCGTGGTCGGCGAACCGGAGGGTCGTCAGACCCGTTACGAGATCGCCGACCCGCACCTCGCCGCCGCGCTTGTCGCGTTGGTGGATGTCACCTTGGCTGTCGACGAGCACGCTCCGTGCGTGGACTCGGCGTGCACGGTGCCGGGGTGCTGCGGAGCGGGGGCTGACGCGTGAGCGCGGCGTGCGGCTGCGAGCATGAGCCTGCCGCCACGGCGGGCGAGGAACACGAGGAGGCCGAGCGGCCCTGGTGGAGGGACCGGGGGGTCATGGTGCCGGTGTTCTCCGGTGTCGCGTTCCTGGCCGGTCTGATCTTTGAGTGGAACGACCTCGGCCTTCCGGCGCTCGTGCTGTTCTGGATCGGTCTGCTGCTGGGTGCGTCGACGTTCACGCCCGGTGCGATCCGGAAGCTGTTCAAGGGCAAGCTCGGCATCGGCCTGCTGATGACGATCAGCGCGATCGGTGCAGTCATCCTCGGCTATGTCGAGGAGGCCGCCGCGCTGGCGTTCCTCTACTCGATCGCCGAGGCCCTGGAGGACAAGGCGATGGACCGCGCCCGCGGGGGCCTGCGCGCGCTGCTCAAGCTCGTGCCGGAGACCGCGACCGTGCTGCGCGACGGCATGTCCGTGGAGGTGCAGGCGAAGGAGCTGACGGTCGGCCAGGTCATGGTGGTCCGTCCGGGCGAGCGGATCGCGACCGACGGGATCGTCCGGTCCGGTCGCTCCAGCCTGGACACGTCGGCGATCACCGGAGAATCGATCCCGGTCGAGGTTGAGCCTGGGGATGCGGTGTCGGCCGGCGCGATCAACAGCTCCGGCGCGCTGGAGGTCGAGACGACGGCGGCGGGCACCGACAACTCGCTCACGACCATCGTCGAGCTGGTGGAGCAGGCGCAGACGGAGAAGGGTGAGCGGGCGCGTCTCGCGGACCGGATCGCGCGCCCGCTGGTGCCGGGCGTGCTGATTCTCGCTGCGCTGGTTGCGCTGATCGGGTCGCTGCTGGGCGACCCGGAGGTGTGGATCACCCGCGCGCTCGTCGTGCTGGTCGCCGCCTCTCCCTGCGCGCTGGCGATCTCGGTGCCGCTGACGGTCGTGGCCGCGATCGGAGCGGCGAGTAAGTTCGGCGTGATCATCAAGTCGGGTGCGGTGTTCGAGCGGTTCGGTGCTGTTCGGCACGTCGCTGTCGACAAGACCGGCACCCTGACCCGCAACGAGCCGACGGTTACCGCCGTCCTCACCGCCGACGGCGTCACCGAGACCCAGGCGCTGGCCTGGGCGGCCGCGCTGGAACAGCACAGCACGCATCCTCTCGCTGCGGCGATCACGGCAGCAGCGCCGGGTGTTCCGGCGGCTGCCGGCGTGACCGAGCAGGCGGGGCACGGCATCGAAGGCACCGTCGACGGGGCGAGGATCACCGTCGGCAGCCCCCGCTGGCTTGACGCCGGTGAGCTCGGCGACCGGGTCGCGGGTCTCGAGGAGAAAGGGATGACCGTCGTGATCGTGCACCGTGACGGGGCACCTGTTGCCGCGATCGGCGTCCGTGATGAACTGCGACCAGAAGTCCCCGAAGTCGTCCGCACCCTCGCGGATCAGGGCGTCGAGGTGACCATGCTCACCGGCGACAACGCCCGCACCGCTCGTGCACTGGCTGCGCAGGCCGGGATCAGTGACGTGCGCGCGGAGCTGCGTCCTGAGGACAAGGCGACCGCGATCGGCGAGCTGTCGAAGGCGGGATCGGTCGCGATGATCGGCGACGGCATCAACGACGCTCCGGCCCTCGCGGCCGCGGACATCGGCATCGCGATGGGCGCGACCGGCTCCGATGCCGCGATCGAGTCCGCCGACGTCGCCTTCACTGGCCACGACCTGCGCCTCATCCCGCGGGCGTTCGACCACGCACGGCGGGGCCGGCGGATCATCAACCAGAACATCATCCTGTCGCTGCTGATCATCACCGCGCTGCTCCCGCTGGCCCTGTTCGGGGTTCTGGGTCTCGCCGCCGTCGTCCTGGTGCACGAGATCGCCGAGGTCATCGTGATCCTCAACGGGCTGCGCGCCGCCCGCACCCGCACGCCACGGTTGGCGAGCTGATGCTCGCGACCATCGGCTCCGCGATCGGTCTGTTCGCGGCGACCAACATCGACGACATCGTCGTGCTCACCGTTCTCTTCCTCGCCTCCCGGTGCGGGAGCCCACGACCATGGCAGATCGTCGCGGGCCAGTACCTCGGGTTCATCACCCTGGTCGTGATCAGCGTGGTCGCCGCCCTCGGCTTGACGATCGTCCCGGACGAATGGGTCGGGTTCCTCGGCCTGATCCCGCTCGGCATCGGCATCTGGACCCTCGTGCGCGGCCTGCGCCGCAACGGAGACGACGACGACAACAAGGTCACTGCGGTCGGGCTGTGGGGCGTGGCGGGGATCACGATCGCCAACGGGGCGGACAACATCTCCCTCTATACGCCGATCTTCCGCACCAGCACCCCCGGCGACGTCGCGATCATGATCGTCGTGTTCCTGATCCTCGTCGCCGTCTGGTGCGCCGCTGGTCGACTGATTGGGACCCACAAGGCCGTCACGGAGACGCTCGAGCGGGTCGAGCACTGGCTCGTTCCCGTCGTGTTCATCGGCCTGGGCCTGTTCATCCTGATCGAGTCCGGCGTCATCGTCCGCCTCGTCGAGGTCCTCGCATGACCCCGGACGTGACTACGGGGGTTGAGCAGAGGTCGGGATTGCATCCGAAGAGGGGGCGCTGGCAGCTCACTGTGGGGGCGCTGCTGATCGCCGTCCTCGTCGTCCTCGTCGACCAGGGGACGAAGGCGTGGGCCGAGGCCGCCTTGTCGGAGCACGAGCGGATCCCGTTGGTCGGCGACCTGCTCGGCCTGCAGCTCGCGTACAACCCCGGAGCGGCGTTCTCCTTCGGCGAGGGCTCGACCTGGGTGTTCGCTCTCATCGCCGTCGCGGCCACCCTCACTGCGATCGTATTCGCGTTCCGCGTCAGACGCCCTGGGTGGGCGATCATCATCGGCGCGCTCGGCGGGGCCGCCGCCTCGCACGCCGGCGACAGGCTCTTCCGTGCCCCAGGATTCGCTCGGGGGCACGTCGTGGACTTCCTCGCCTACGGCAACTGGTTCATCGGTAACGTCGCCGACATCGTGATCGTCACCGCCGCGATCGCCGGAGCGCTGTTGATGATCCGCGGCACCGAGAACTGAGAGGACCTTCATGGAGATCACACTGCAGTACTTCGACGGCTGCCCGAACTGGGAGGTGCTCGACGACCGGCTCGCTCAGGTCATCGAGGGCCGAGCGGATGTCCGCGTCGCCCATCAGCGAGTCGAGACCGCCGAGGACGCCGCCCGCCTCGGGTTCCACGGGTCCCCGACCGTCCTCGTCGACGGCGTCGACCCCTTCGCCGACGAGCACGCTCCGGTGGGGCTCTCCTGCAGAGTGTTCCGCACCCCTGCCGGGCTGGCTGGTTCGCCCACCGTCGACCAGCTGCGCGAAGCGATTTCCGGCCCAGGCTCGGAGGTGTGATGCTCGTTCAGGCGTGGGTGGAACGGAGCGCCGGGTAGTCGGACCATTCACCGCCGGCGAGACGCGACCATGATGCAGCGGACGCCGTCGTGATGCCGAGGAGATCCGAGACGATCCGGGGATGCAATTGCCGGGTGAGCTCGATGAGCGCTGTCGTGCGGGCACTCCCGGCAAGCAAACCTTCGGCACGAAGACGGCGGCTCAGCGGGCCCGGGGTAAGGTGACGGCCGGGGTTCCTGCCGGGGAACAGCCATCCTTCTGGATGGTGCTGGGCAGCATCGACAAGTTCGACGATGGCGTCGCCGAGGATCTCGGGGAGCTCGATCGGCTCGGCTCCGACGGTGAGTGTCACGGGCTGCGAGCTCGTATTGACCTGTGTCCGTGTGATCGTGACGATGCGGGTCAGTTGTATTCCGTAGAGCAGCACGAGGAGACCCGCGGCCCGGGTCTTCGGGTCCAGGTCAGGATCGGACAGGAACCTGCGGGCCATCTGCCAGCGGTGGTCGGAGGCGTAGTCTCGCCCTTCGAGGCGGTGGGCTCGGAATTCGACCCGAAGGGTGCTCAGCCGGTGCTTTCGGAGCCAGCGAGTGAACGGTGCCAGCGCGTCGCGTTGGCTGGGCGAATCGGTCAGATAGGCGTCGAGCCGGCGTTGTGGGAACGTCGCCAGTGTCTCCTGCTGCGCCCGGATTTCCCCAAGGAGCGCGGCACAGTACTTCAGCGCGGCCCGTTGCCTCTGGAAGCCGGCGGCGGGGCTGGATTGGCTGCGTGTTCGACCGGACCGGAGGAGCTCCCAGGTGCAGTAGCGACGGAGGATCAGCCGGTCCTCGGGGTGGTCGATGTCGTCGAGCCAGTCGTTGAGCCAGTGGTTGAAGCGTGTTGCCTCGACGTCGAGCTCCGGGAGCACTCCTGAGCGGACCAGAAGCGAGAGGAGGAACGCGACGGCCTGTCCTGACTGGGCTCGGGTAATGATCGCCTCGGCGGTGAGCGGCAGGGCTCCGTCCGCGAGCTCGCGGAGTACGCTCGCGCACTTGCTCTTGTGCAGCCAGCGTTCGAGCGACGCCGCCTTGCTGTGATGCGTGAGCAGGTAGTCCGCAAGGGGGTGAAGGTCCGTCCGAATCTCTCCCGTGTCGTCGGCGAGCAGCTGCTGGATCGCGATGGGTCGGCGGCACTCGACGCAGAGGTGATGCTTGCGGATCTCCTCGATCGAGCCGCAGCCAGGACAAGCCATCGTTACCGGCGCACCCGCGCAGTCAGCACAGACCTTCTGATCATTCATGAACCCGGTGAGGAACACCCTGCGCCCGCACTCGGGGCAGGGCTGTGGTCTGCGCATCGCGTAGTAGCAACGCGCGCAGACCCGTCGCCCGTCAAGGTGGGAGGCGACGCGGCCAGGCTCTCCGCAGAGCCCACAGGTCTTGATCGGTGCGGTGTAACAGGCCAAGCAGACAAGTTCCGGGCGGCGGACGATGATCGTCGCATGCTGACCGCACCGCGAGCAGTCGCCGAACGATCGAGGGTCGGCTCGCCAGCAGTCGCGGCAGAAGCGCTGCCCGTCGATCGTGCGCTGCACGGGTCGGACCAGGCCACAGGACGCGCAGGAGACGGACCGGGCGTTCCGCTCGCATCGGGAGCAGTGCCGGCCACCGTTCGGTGTCCTGTGCGGAAGACGGACCGCGCGGCTGCACGACTCGCACGTGGGCAGCACCACCCGGCTTGCTCCTTCTTCGACCAGCGCGCGGGCCAGGTCCTGGACGGTCACCGGCACGTTCGCATGCTGCCCCTCGAGGACGCCGGGCTTCTTGATCAGCGCGAGCTCGAGAAGCCGCTGCGTCAGCGGTACCGGCGCGACCGAATGCACGATCTCAGCGAGACGCTCGGGCGAGATCTCGGGAGCAAGGGGGTGTACGAGGTCGACGACTTCCGCGACTCGCGGCCGCTGCGGAGGCTTCGCCACCGTCGCTACTTCGTACGTGGCCGGCGGATCGTCGCGCGAACGGGGCGGAGATCGCCGATCGACCCGCGCGTCGCTTCTTCGCCCACGGCCACAGGGGCCGATGCCTCCCGGCGAGTGATCGTCACGAGATCGTCGAGTGAGCACTCCAGTGCATCGCACAGAGCAGCGAGGACGTCGAGACGCACCCGTTGGGGTGGCTGCGTCACCAGCCGATACACCTGCTCCCGGGACAGGTCGATGCCGCGGTCCTCGAGCAGAGGCTTCAGCTTGGAGGTCTGGAAGATCCCGCGCGAGGCCATCACACTGCGCAGATTCCATCCGGTATCGAGCTCAATGGTCATCAGCTTCTCCTTCGATGAGGGCCTTCAGGGCTTCGGCGAGCACCCGGTTCTTGTAGTCCGAACTGACAGAGGCGTAGATCGAGGTCGTCGACGCGTGCATGTGCCCGACCTGCTCCTGGACGAATCGATCGGCGTAGCCGAACTCCAGCAGGTGCGTCACATAGGAATGCCGGAGGCTGTGCAGCGTCAGATCCTTCGACAGGCCGGCCTCGTCCCGCAGCTCCGCGAATCTTCGGTCGAGATAACCGGCGGACAGACGCGTGCGGCGCTCGGTCACCCAGAGCGCGTCGAGGTCATCTCCGGGCGCGAAGCGCTCCCGGGCCTGCTCGAGCCATTGCTGCATGCCGGGCACCCACCAATCGAACTCCGGCACCAGCAGCACCGTGCGCCGTCGTGGTGCGCCGCCGCCCGCGGCCTTCGCCCACCGCACATGGATCGCACCAAAGCGCCCCCACTGGCGCATCTTCGCGTTGTGGTGCAGATCGACGGTATCGAGCATCACCGCCTCAGTGCGGCGCAGACCGAACGCGTACACCGTCTTCAGCAACTGGGCATCCCTCAGCGCGCCGAGCGCACCCTTGCGGCCCGACGCCACGAGCAGCTCAACGCGGGCGTCGGCCGTGTCGAACAGGCGCTCCACCTCGTCATACGTGAACGGGCGACGCTTCCCATCGCCTTCGAACTCGAACCGGTGCGCCACTGTGTTCCACGGCAGACACACTTGCGAGGGGACGTCCCCGAACTCGCGATCGCAGATCTCCATCCAGTCATACAACGGGTTCGTGAGGTAGTCACAGAACCCACGGATCGACCCATGATTGGCGCGCATCGTCGACAGCGTCCGAGTCCGGCCACCGGACTCCGCAGTGAACTCATCCACATCCGCCACCGTCCATTTCCACGGTGGTTTGTCCACGAAATCACGGAACCGGGTCACCGTCGCCGTCCGATTTCGGATCGTCTGATCACGAAGCCCCCGTGACAACTGCTGGTTCCGCCAGCCCTCGATCATCGCGTTGAAGACCTGCTCCTCAGGGTTCGCCAGCGCGACGTTCGAAGCTGAAGTGATCAGTCGAAGCGCCGCTGGAGAAGCCCCAAAGTCTTGCATTAGATGCAACAAAGTATGGGACAGTGCATCACCATGTCAACTCAGCACTCGGCATCCGCAAGATCGCGCTGTTATGGTCAGAGCAGTTCGGCACCGAGCATGACGAATAGGCGTCGTTTGCAAACGTGAACAGTTGCATTCACTGCAACACGCGATGGTTTACCATCCGGGCACTCATGTCGCCGTAGAGTTCGTAGTTGCTGCTCCGGGCAATCGTGTTGCGCCACTTCGGGTTTGCCCGCACCCGGAACCACGGTTCACCCATCGGGATGCCGATGTCCTTTGCCTCCTGGCTGCGGGCGACCACGCACCCGTCGTTGTTGGACAGCACCACCACCGGCCGGTCCTGCAGCGTGGGTTGAAAGACCCGCTCACAGCTGACGTACATCGAGCTGACGTCGACCAGCGCGATCACCTGCCGGCCGCGAGAGCTGTTGTCAGACATGGTGGATCACCGTGCGGACGACACCCCAGATCCGACTCTCGGAGTCACGGATGGCGATCGGTGGATAGTCGGGATGCTCGGATTCCAACACGACCCCGGATGGGGTGCGCCGGAATCGCTTCACCGTGAACTCCCCGTCGGCCAGGACGGCGACCACGATTCTGCCGTCGACCACCGGAAGCGACCGGTCGACCAGCAGCTCGTCGCCGTCATGGATTCCGGCACCGACCATAGAGTGAACCCGACACCCGACACACGAACGTCGCCGCCGGGTTCGGGACCAGGGCGCGGACCAAGTCGACGGGGTCGGTGTCGTAGTCCTGGGCCGGGCTGGAAACCCTGCCGGCACCGCACTGAGCGCCCATCGCACCCACACCGGCGCTGACTCCACCCCACGACACCGGAATCGTACACATGTACACATACACATGTTCGACACTTCAGAAGAGTACGACGACGGCGCCGCTCTCAGCTTCCATTGGTCGGTACCAGGCCCTGGTCATCTTCGAACCGGCAGTTTTATAGGCCATGTCAGGCTCCCCTGCTAGGCAATGTCAGTTAGTCCTGCTCTCTAATGTCAGGGTTCCCTGCTATGGTGCTAGTTATGGGATGGATCGATGACGCCGGCCTGCACGAGGGATACGTCGTCGCCGAGTGGAGCGACGGTGTCCGCAGCTCAGGGACCTATGCCGGCGACATGGACGACGATCAGGTGATCGTGGACGACATCTGGGACGACGTCACCCGCACCATGTCGTACGTGACCCGGCCGGCCGCCGAGATCGTGGGTTGGCGGCTGCTGTGCGACTGCCGGAGCCCGTACGGCGACGGCAACCTGCCGGAGGAACGGCGGTGGCGCAGCGAGCTGCTGCGCCGGGTGCCGGGCGAGGGTGGACCGCGCACCAACGGCGAGGGGACGATCACCGCCCCGGATGACGATCTCCACCCGATGCTGTGGAGCGATGACGTCATGGACGAGCTGTCCCGGATCTGGTGGGACCAACACATCGCGCCGGCCGACAGGCTCGACAAGCTGACCGACGCGGTCCGCGCCGAGAACGCAGCGCGGGAGGCTACGAACCGCCTCGCTCGGGAAGCCCGCGACGGCGGTGCCACCTGGGACCAAATTGGTCGCGCAGCCGGCATCACCCGCCAATCGGCGCAACAACGATGGGGAAGATAATCCACTACTGGACCGTCCTCGGGGGAATCCGGTGGTACCAACGTGTGTCGGTACCACCCGAGCCCTACGGTCCTTCTTGTGCGTGATGG
Organism: Verrucomicrobiota bacterium; assembly: GCA_018240025.1. GTDB lineage: Bacteria > Verrucomicrobiota > Verrucomicrobiia > Chthoniobacterales > SZAS-18 > SZAS-18. Next base: position 1,526 of record JAFEGM010000097.1, on the reverse strand, counting down.
CACTCCCCTGCCGGGTCAGACACCCGCCCAGCTGCTGTCGCAGCTCGCCCACCGCGTCCTCGGACCGCTGCGGCCGCACCGGATCCGAGCCGTGCTGGACTACCACGGCCTCCGGGAAGCCCCAGCCTCCGGCCAAGCGGAGATCGCCGCCCGGTACGGGGTGAACGTCCGAAGCGTGAGCAACTGGGTCACCACCGTCGCGGCCGCCGGCGCGCACCTGCCACTGAGCCCGGAGATGACCACGCAGATCAACCGCCGATCCCGCCCCGGCGAGGACCACCGTGGCCGAACTCGCGTCGCCAGCACCTTCGGCCTGCCCCCACCCGCGCGACCGCTGTCTCCCGCCCCGGCTCCGCGGCCGCGGATACCGCCGGACCTGTGGGCCGCGGCCGGGATCGCCGTCCGGGTCCTCGCCACGCTCGGCCCTCTCCCCCTGCCCAGCCTGCTCGGTGCGGTCCACCGGTCCCGACGATTCCGAGCACGAACGCCGATCACCGGCGACCAGCTCGCCGACGGCCTGCTGGCCGCCCACGCCACCCTCGCCGACGGGCTATGGCACGCACCAGCCGGAGCCATCGCACCGGACCGCTACCGACTCGTCGCCTCCACCTTGGGCGACCGGGACGTCAGCCGCAGCGAGCTGATCGAGGCGCTGGTCGCGGCCAACTACACCCGCTCCTCGGCCGTCGGCCGCACCATCACGACCCACCCACTGATCACCCACATCGGACCGGCCCGGTACCGGCTGATCGAACACACCGGGCCGGAACCCACCGAACCACCGCAGCACTGACGTTCAGATGGTGAGGAGACTCGCCGCAACGTTTCACAGTTCCAACGGCATACCGTCGGATGGATCGCACTCGGGTTCGAGGTGCACGACGTGCTTTCCATGGTGATCGCTCGCTAACCGGCGCCACTCTGCGCCAGAACAACTATGATAGATGTTGTCCTGCAGTGGTTCTCACCCATGATTGATCTTATGTCAGGTGAATGCCTGCGTATTCCATCTGATGCAACAACGGCCCCCCACCCGCAGCAGTGTGTCGGCGATGACGCTGCTGGCCTTGGGGGCAAGCGATCCGACCACTGCGTTGCGGCTGCTCGTCGGTGGGACGAACGGCGAGTTCGAACCGTCCCACCTACTTGAGTCAAACCGCGCTGACCTGCACCTTTGCGGTCCGCCATGATTCAACTTCGGTGGGACGGGACATCCTCGGTCCGGCCGCGGCCCGGGAACGGCACCCAATGGGCAGCGCTTCGGGTGACCAAGCGGGACCGCGTCGATCGATCGGTACCCCTGGGCCGACTCCATGACCGAGCCGGCCGGCGTCGGCTCACCTTGGCCGGTCGGGTCGGCTCGCGAAGTGCCGGGATCGGCGCGCTCGCATGCGGCGGTTTGGCCATTCCGGCCACCGCCGGCCGGGTGGCCGTCGTCGCCGTGTTGGCCGGTGACGGCTGGTGGTTCGTGGCTGACAAGGTGCTGCTCGCCCAGCCGCTGGCCCTGGTCACGGCGGCGTTCGCGG
>JAFEGM010000096.1 GCA_018240025.1 Verrucomicrobiota bacterium | reverse complement strand
TACAAAAACAACCGAATAGCCCTTCTGCTCCAGGGTCCGGAGGTTGTTCCGCATCATGACGATCTTGTGGAAGAAGACTTCCAGCTCGACGTCCTTCGGCTGCAGAGAGAGATCGGCCGGCAGGAGCCGGAGCGTGCCACCCTGCCAGCGCTGGGCCAAACCGGCCGGGTCGGCATCGGGCCGCTCCACCCCGCTGGCCTGCAGGGTGGCGGCCACGACTTCGCGGATCAGAGCGGCGAGGGGCTTCTCCAGCCCGCTCAGGTTGGCGGAGGGCTCCGCGGGGGTCAGGCCGCTGGAGGCCGGCGCCACGGTTTTGCGGCCCTCGGCGAAGAGAATGTCAGCCGTGTGCTCGGTGAGAGCCTTGACCACCCCGACGCCGTAGTCGGGATGCCGGACGTTTTGGCCGATGGAAAGGGAGGACGGGTGCATGGCGGAAACATGGCAGAATCGCGAGTTCTGCGCCCGCGCCGGAGGGAAAAATCCGGGGCTGCGGTACGCGCGTTCTGAGACTGGCTTGCAGGAGAGCTTGGCAGAGCACTTGGAAATTCAGCGGTCGGCCTCATCTCGACCCCGTTCTGACAGTGCTCTGACACCGTGGAGTCTCTGTAAATCGAGCAATATCGGGCGGTTTTTGCAGCGATTTCCGTTGACCTGTCCTCGCCCACCGCGTTTAAACGGAGCATTCACCCGGGAACACCCGCGCGGGATTCGTCTGGTCGCGCCGCGGAGGTTCCTGCCTTCTCCTCTATGATCAAACACCATCCGCTGAAAGCTCTGGCCGCTCTGGCCACTTCGGCCCTTGTCGCGACCTCCGCGGTGCAGGCCCAATTGTACATCGAGCAGGGCGACGCCGGCAGCACCGCAGCTACCGCCAGCCCCACGGGCGCCACCAACGGCGCAAGCCTCACCGCGCTGGGCGGGAACCTGTCCTCCGTCGGGGACATGGACCTGTTCCTCGTCAACATCTCGAACCCCGCGACCTTCTCGGCGAGCACGGCGAACCCGTTCACCACGATCGATACGCAGATTTATCTGTTCGATCTGGCCGGCAACCCGGTTTACCTGAACGACGACGCCAGCGGCCTCACGTTGCAGTCGACCCTGCCCGCGGGCAGTGCGCTCGGCCCGCAGACGGCCGGCGTCTACATCCTCGGCATCTCGCTTTCGGGCGTCGATCCGGTCAACGTGGCCAACACCTCGCTGTTCGCGACCGGCACCTTCTCGACCGACCTCCGCGGGCCCGCTCCCGGCGGCCTCGGCCCGGTCTCCGGTGTCTTCAATAACAGCAGCTCGGCCAGCCCCGGCTTCTATTTCATCAACCTGACCGGTGCTTCCACCGTCGCTCCCATTCCCGAGCCCGGCGTGACCGTGGCGCTCGGCGCCGGTGCGCTCGGCCTCCTCGCCCTGCGTCGCCGTCAGCGTGCCTGATTCCCCAAGTCTCTAACGCATTATCCATGAGCAACTTCTTCCAGAACCCGACCCGACCCGCCTTCGCGGTCGGCGTCCTCTCCACGCTGCTGGCGGCGAGCTCCGCCTTCGGCAGTCCGATTCCCGCCAATCTAGGCAACGGCCTCGACCTGCTCGTCCGTGAGCGTCTGGCGACGAATGCGGCCGCTGGCGCCAAGGGGCGCGGCGCGGTCGTCGACGCCGCGCTCGTCCGTGAGGCCTCGGCCGTGCGCGACTACGCGTTCACGAACGCGGCGACCGATCAGGTCCTCGTCTACGTGCATCTGAAGCCCGGCAACGGCCGCGCTTTCACGCCGGAGTCCATTCTCCCGGCCGGCGCGAAGATCCAGGCGCGTGACATGAGCTATCGCAACGGCGTGCTCGAGGTCTGGGTGGGCGTCGATGACGTCATCACCCTGGCCAAGCACAAGATGGTCAGCTCCGTCATCCTGGCCGTGAAGCCCGTCCTCGATATCGGCGCCGCCACCACCCAGGGCGTGGTGCAGCACCGCGTCAATCTGATCACCCAGGACGGCACCGGCATCACCATCGGCGCCATGTCCGACAGCTACGCCAAGACCACGACGGTCACCGCGGCGGCGGACGTCGCCAGCGGCGATCTGCCCGGCCCGGGCAATCCGTTCGGCAACACCACCCCGGTGGCCATCATCGACGATCCGATCACGGGCGCCGACGAAGGCCGTGCCATGCTCCAGATCATTCACGATCTGGCTCCCAAGGCCAAGCTCGGCTTCGCCACCGCCAGCAACGGCCAGGTGTCCTTCGCCGAGAACATCCGCTCGCTCGCCGGCCTGCCCTCGGGCCCGCGCACGCAGCCGGGCTTCGCGGCCGACGTGATCGTGGACGATCTCTTCTATTCCGACTCCCCGATGTTCGGCACGAGCATCGTCGGCAAGGCGGTCAATGAAGTGGCCGCCCTCGGCATCTCCTACTTCTCCTCGGCCGGCAATCGCCCGGCCGGTCAGGGCTACTTCGCCGACTTCAACTTCGTCTCGGCGGCGGACCTGCCGGCGGCGTTGGCAGGCACGAACATCACCCCGGCTGCCTTCACGGCCGCGGTTCCGGCCAATCTGTATGCGGGCGGCTTCCACAACTTCCGCACCGATGGCGGTCGGGACGTGGCTCAGCTGATGAATCGTGGCGCCACCACCACGGCGGCGAACATCTCCTTCCAATGGGATGATCCCTACGATGTCTCGACCCCGACCTTCAACCCGACGCCGATCTTCACCGGTTCCGGCACGGCCACCAGCACGACGGTCGCCTCGGCGGTCTCGGTGCCTGGTCTGACCCAGGGCACCCGCTATCGGGTGACCGTGACCGCGCAGGCGGGCTCGACGCTCGACGCTGTGGTGACGATCAAGGATCCCTCGGGCACGACGGTGCTGACGCAGGACACGGGCCTCGACGAAGAAATCTTCTTCTTCGCGCCCGCCACCGGCACCTACAGCGTGGAGACGAGGGCGTTCGACACCGCCTCGACGGGGGCTTACGACTTGAATGTCTACACGGCCTCGGGCACCGCGACCCTCACGAGCGACTTCAACCTGCACTTCTTCACGGAGGCGGGTGTGTTCATCAAGAGCATCGCGGCCCAGAACTTCCAGACCAACCAGCCGATCGAGTTCGGCTCGCTGACCTTCACGCCGAACACCACGACGTCGAAGATCCAGCTGGTCATCACCCGCGCGAACATCCCGACGGCTCCGCAGCCGGCGACGAAGATCCGCTACGTGTGCACCGGTCTGGCCGGTCCGGATGAGTACTACAACTTCCAGACCCCGATCACCTTCGGTCACAACCACGAGCCGGGCTGCATCTCGGCCGCGGCCTACAGCCCGTTCCGTCCTTACCTGCCGGAGGACTTCACCTCGCCTGGCCCGTCCTACATCTACTTCGATCAGAATGGCGTCCGCCTCCCGGCGCCCGTCATTCGCCAGAAGCCCGACGTGGCGGCCCTCGACGGTGGCAACAACACGTTCTTCAGCGGCGACACCACGGCCGACACCGACACCCAGCCCAACTTCTACGGCACCAGCGCCGCCGCCCCGCACGCGGCCGCGATCGCTGGTCTCGTGCTGCAGGCGAAGGGTGGCCCGCGTTCGGTGACCCAGCCGCAGATGCGCAGCATCCTGCAGCGCGCCGGCTTCCAGCATGACCTGGATCCGTATCGCGCCACGGCGGTCGCCCGCACCAGCAACGGCGGCAAGATCACGGTCAACGTCCATGCCAGCGCCAGCAACTTCAACAATAGCGACGCGCGCAGCCTGAGCACCAACGATCGGAACGTGTTCTCGGTCACGTATGTCGGCCCGGGCTCGGTCTCGAGCATGTCCATCAATGTGGCCAACGCGAACCCGACGGGCGGCAACGACGTCGTCGGCAACGTGCCCGGCCTCGCGTGGGATCCCCGAGCCTACACCTACGGCACGTCTGCCTCGGGCACGACCTTCACGGTCGGTTCGACCACCGGCGGTCTGACGGCTGGCAACATCTCGTCGGCCTACAGCATCCCGGCGCCCTCGCCGGCGACCACCGGGTTCTCGCAGCTCGACCTGACCTTCGCCGCCGGCACGTTCGTCGGTGGCGCCGGCTTCACCTTCGCGGCTGACCGCGACGAAGTCCGGACCCAGGCGGTCACGACGGCAGCGAGCGGCTTCGGCAACAGCGGCGATCTCTTCGGCGCTGGCGTCAACATCCCCTCGGGCACCATCGCCCCCGGCGGTGCGACGCTCACCGGCACGATGAGCGACGGCAGCACGTTCTCGACCACGTTCGTGAACAAGATCGGCAAGGGCTACTCGACCCTCGACGGCTACGGCTTCATCAATGCCGAGCTGGCGGTCAGCCTCCCGCTCGACTAAGCCTCCCAAACTTACCCAGGCGCCCGGAGCAATCCGGGCGCCTTTTTTGTGCCCTCATTGCTCGTCTGAAATGCGAGGGTTTGTTCGCATTTTTTCGATTCCGGCCCTTTTCACTAAGCGGATTTTCGCTAGATACGCAGCCCGCGCCGATCCCCCGGTCCGCGCCCCCTTGTCTGTCTGCCGCCATGAACTTCGACCTCACGCCCGAACAGAAAGAAATCCAGCGCCTCGCCCGCCAGTTCGCCACCGAACAGATCCTGCCCCGCGCCGCCGAATGGGATCGGAACGAAACCTATCCCGCGGAGATGGTCCAGGCGGCGGCCGACCTCGGTCTGCTCAACATCGGCATTCCGGAAGAATACGGTGGGCTCGGTCTCGGCATGCTGGAAGAGGCGCTGATCGGCGAGGAACTCGGCTACGCCTGCATGGGCTTCGATACCATCATCCTGGCCTCGGATCTGGCGGTCGTGCCGCTCAAGCTGGCCGGCACCGACGAGCAAAAGAAGCGCTTCTTCCCAGGTCTCGTGAAAGGTCTAGGCGCGTTCTGTCTTTCGGAAGCCGACAACGGCTCCGACGCCGCCGCCATGAAGACGAAGGCGGAGTTCGTGGGCGACGAGATCGTCGTCAACGGCACCAAGATGTGGATTACGAATGGCGGCGTCTGTTCGACCTACGTCGTGCTTTGTCGCACCGAACACGCCCAGGGTCATCTCGGGACGGTCTGCGTGGTGGTGCCCGGCGACGCGCCCGGCGTCTCGCACAACAAGCTGCACGGCAAGATGGGGCAGCGCTGCAGCTACACGGCGGAAGTCATTTTCGAGAACGTCCGCGTGCCGAAGTCCAACATGCTCGGCGGCATCGGCGATGGCTTCAAGATCGCCATGAAGACCCTCGACCGCACGCGCATTACCGTGGCGGCCGGCTCGCTGGGCGTGGCGCGCCGGGCGCTCGACGAGAGCGTGAAGTACGCCCGCACCCGCCACGCCTTCGGCGCGCCGATCAGCAATCTGCAAGCGATCCAGTTCAAGCTGGCCGACATGAAGATGGGGCTCGATACGAGCCGTCTGCAGACGCACTACGCCGCCTGGCTGGTCGACAACGACCGCCCGCACGCCCAGGCGAGCGCCATCGCCAAGTGCCGTGCCTCCGATGTCGCCTTCTCCGCGGCCGCCGAAGCGATCCAGGTCCACGGAGGCTACGGCTACATGAACGACTTCCCGGTCGAGAAGCTGCTGCGCGACGTGAAGCTCAACCAGATCTACGAGGGCACGAACGAGATCCAGCGCGTGGTCGTGGCCCGGTCGCTCCTGCGTTGAGCGCCTGAAAATTCCCTCATTCCGCATCCCAACATGAAAATCTGCACCATTCTCAAGCAGGTCCCCGACGCCGAGGCGTCCATCCGCACCTCGGGCGACCGCGTCGACCTCAGCGGCGTCACGTTCGTCATGGACGGCATGGACGAATACGGCGTCGAAGAGGCCATCCGGCTGCGCGAGGGCGGCGCTCAGGTCGAAATCGTGGCCCTGGCGCTCGGACCGAAGCGTTTCGAGGACGCCATCCGTACCTCCCTGGCCATCGGCGCCGACCGCGCCGTGCACATCGAAACGGACGAGACCTACGACGCCATTTCCCAGGCCCGCATCCTCGCGGAAGCGGTGAAGAAGGAAGGTGCCGAACTCGTCTTCGTCGGCGGCAAGGAAGCCGACTGGGACAGCGCCGCGCTCGGACCGGCCCTGGCCGAGGTGCTCGGCTGGCCGCACGTGGACTGGACGACCAAGCTGGCGCTCAGCGGCGCGGCGGTGGAGGCCACGCACGACACCGACAGCGGCACGGAGACCGTGAAGGTCGCGCTTCCCGCCGTGATCACGACGCAGCAGGGCTTGAACGAGCCGCGCTATCCGACGCTGCCGAACATCATGAAGGCCAAGCGCAAGGAGCTGCGCAAGGCCCAGCCCGCCGACTACGGCGCGGCCACCGCGCTCACCCGCCTCACCGGCGAGGCCATTCAGGTCAAGACGCGGCTGAACAAGCTGTTCAGCGGCGACGCCGTCGAGTCCGCGACCGCCCTGGTGAATGCCCTGCGCAACGAAGCCAAGGTGCTCTGACCGCCCCTGCCGAGTTCAACCTCCCGCTCTCTCCTTCCCATGATTCTTCTCGTTCCCGAACACGCCGCCGGCACGCTCCGCGGCAGCGCCCGCGAACTCGTCACGGCCGGCCGCACGCTCCAGGCGGCGCTCGGCGGTGAAATCCACGCCCTCCTCCTCGGCCCCGGCGCCGCGGCGGCTGCGGCCGAAATCGCCAAATACGGCGTGCAGGCACACCATTCCGAGGACGCCGGCTATGAGCCGTTCAAGGCGCAGGTCTGGACCCACGCCGCGGCCGAAGCGGCCACCATGCTCGGCGCCAAGGCGGTGCTCGTGCCGGCCAGCCGCAGCGGTCTGAGCTACGCGCCCCGCGTGGCGGTCCGCTTGAACGCTGCGCTGCTCGAAGACGTCATCGAGGTCGACTCCGATGGCGCCACGGTCGGCGGCAAGCGCTTCACCTACCTCTCGCGCGTGACCGAAAGCTCCCGCACGACGGCGCTCCCGGTGGTCATCAGCCTGAAGGTCAACGTGCTCGCCCCGGCCGAAGCAGCGGCTGCTCCCGGCGCCGTCGCCGCCATCGATCTCCCGGCCGCCGCCAGCGGCGTGGAAGTGCTCTCGCAGGCCAAGGCCAGCACGGGCGGCGTTTCGCTCGACGAAGCCAGCGTGGTCGTGACCGGCGGTCGCGGCGTGGGCAGCCCGGAAGGGTTCACCCGCCTGGTCGAGCCTCTGGCGGCCACGGTGAATGCCGCCGTCGGCGCCACCCGTGCGGTGGTCGATGCCGGCTGGCGTCCCTATGCCGACCAGGTCGGCCAGACGGGCAAGACGGTCGCTCCGAATGTGTACATCGCGGTCGGCCTGAGCGGCGCGGTGCAGCATCTCTCGGGCATGAACCGCTCGAAGACGATCGTGGCCATCAACAAGGACAAGGACGCCCCGATCTTCAAGGTGGCCGACTACGGGGTGGTCGGCGACGTCAACGAGGTGGTGCCCGAATTGGTCAAGCTCCTCAAGGGCTGACGAGACTTCGCGCAGGCGCGCTGTCCGACAGCGCGCCTGCCGCACTGCAGCCCGCCGGTCGAGAGGACTGCGTAGCGAGGTGCCGGGGTCGCTCGCTTTGCACCCCGCCGGCAGGACCTCAGGCGGTCGGCAGCGTCGATAGCCGGAGATGGCCGCCCGGACGGCCGCGGAGAACCTGCAGAACCTCGGCGAGGATGCTGAGGGCGATCTCCATGGGCGTCTCCGCGCCGAGGTCCAGGCCGATGGGGGCATGCACGCGGGTCAGCGCCTCGGCGCCGAAGCCCTGGGCCCGCAGCTCGGCCAGAACCCGGCGCACCTTGCGGTCGCTGCCGATCATCCCGACATAGCCCGGCTGCACGGCGCCCTGCAGGACGGCGGCCAGCGCGCGCCGATCCAGCTCCGGGTTGCGATTCACGATGACCAGCGCGTCGCCCCGCGACCACGCCACGCTCTGCACGAAGCTCTCCGGCAGAGCGCCCTCGCCGGCCCGATCGTCGTGCAGGCGGGTGTAAAAGCCGGCCTGCCGGGCGAGTGCCGCCAGCGCCTCGCCGACGTGCCCGCCGCCCGAAATGAAGATCCGTTCGCGCGCCCCGATCGGCTCGAGGAAGACGGTGACCGTGCCGCCGCAGATCGCCCCGAACGAGGTTGGCGCGCCTTCGTGCAGCGGATACTCCCGCAGGCCGCCGGTGCGTTCCTGCAGACATCGCAGCGCGTCGGAGATGACGAGCGACTCGAACTTCCCGCCGCCCACCGTGCCAGCGATGCTGCCGTCGGCCCGCACCAGCATGCGGGCGCCGACCTCGCGCGGGCAGGATCCCTCAGCCCGCACGACGGTCGCGAGGACCAGCATCCGCCCTTCGACCCTCGCCTGCGCCGCCTCCTGGAAAATCGGGTCCGGCTCGAACATGACCGCGCTCAGGTGGCCGTGTCGATCGCGCGCGAGACCTCGCGCAGCAACTCGCTGATCGAGTACGGTTTCGTCACCATCCCGCAGAAACCGTGCTCGCGGTAATTGGCCAGCACCGGATTCTGCAGATAGCCGCTGGCCACGATGGCCCGCACGCGCGGATCGAGCTCGAGCAGCGTGCGCATCGTCTCTTCGCCGTTCATGCCGCCGCCTGGGATGGTCAGATCGAGAATGACGAGGTCGTAGCGCCGGTTCTCCCGCATCGCCTCCGAATAGCGGCGGACGGTTTCCCGGCCCTCCCGCGCCGTATCCACCTGATGCCCAAAGCTCCCGAGCAGTTCCCGCAGCAGCTCGCAGATGATCTCCTCGTCATCCATGACGAGGATCCGGCGGCTGGCGGGCAACCCCGGGCCAGCTGCCGAGGGCACTGGCCGAGAATCGGGGGAGGAGCTCATGCAGCGGAAGCGAGAAAATCGGCCCTGAGAGTAGGCCACCCCACGGAGAGGTCAAAGCTCGAAGCACGGAGGGTTGATAATTTGCGCCCCGGGCCCCGCGACCGAAGCTGGGTCGATGATCTGGGTCGACGTCACCAGCTCCTGCAAGTCGCCGCTGAACACCGGCGTGCAGCGGGTGGTGCGCTCGCTGACGCGGGAGCTGGCCGCGCTCCGTCCGGCAGGGGTCACGCCGCTCGTCTGGGACAACCAACTCGGCGCCTACGCCCGCCTCGGTCCGCGCGAGCAGCGATTTCTGGACAATGCCTTCGCCGAGTCCGCCCGCGCCACCGCCGAGCCCGAGCGGCGGGCGAACCGCTCGCCGCTCAGCCGCCTCGTGCGCCATCTGGGACATCGTTTGCGCCGGCTCGATCTGCGCGCGGCGCTGCGCCCGGGCGATGTCTTCTTCTGTCCCGAGATCTTCCAGGACCGACGCACGGAGTTTCTGCCGCTGCTGGCCCGCTCGGGCCGGGGCCATTGCGCCGCCATCTTCCACGATGCGATCACGCTGCGGCGCCCCGACCTCTCGCCGCCGCGGCGGGAGTCGGGCTTTGCGCCGTACGTCGAGGCGCTGGCCGCGCTGCAGGAGGTGACCGCCGTCTCGGAGTTCTCGCGGGCCGATCTCGCGGCGCTCTGGGCGGAGCGCGGCACTGCGTCCCGCGCTCAGCTGCGGGCGCATCCGCTCGGCATCGACCTCGAGCGGCCGCGACCGCCGGCGAGCAGCGGCAGCGCGAGCCGGTGCGTGCTTTGCGTCAGCACCATCGAGCCGCGCAAGCATCACCTCGGCCTGTTGGCGGCGGCCGAGTCGCTCTGGGCGGCGGGGGCCGTCTTCGAACTCGAGCTGATCGGCCGCAGCACGAATTACTGGGGTGCCCGCGTCTGCGGGGAAATCGAACGCCTGCAGGCCGCCGGGCGATCCGTGCGATGGCTGCAGCATGTGTCGGACCTCGAGCTCGAAGCCGCCTACGCCCGGGCACGCTGCACGGTCTTTCCCTCGCTGATCGAAGGGTTCGGCCTGCCCGTCCTGGAGAGCCTCTGGCACGGTCGGGCCTGCGTCTGCGCGGACTTCGGCGCCATGGCGGAAGTGGCAGCCGGCGGCGGTTGCCTGACGTGCGACGTGCGCTCCGTCGAAGCGCTCGCCGCGACCTTGGGGCGGCTGCTGCGCGACGATGCCTTGCTGCAGGCCTGCGAGACGGCCGCGCAGGCCCGGACGTTCCAGGGCTGGCGCGGGTTCGCGGAAGATCTGCTGCGGGGCTGGCCGGGCGGTGGTTGAGCGCGGAGTTGCCGCGATGCGCCGTTGGCACTAACTGCGGGCATGGCGACTGACATTGTGATGAGCGAGGCGAACTACGCGCCCCTGCTCGCCAAGATCGAAGCGGAAATCGTGAACACCGACGAGGCGGCCGCAGCCGACCAGATTCCGCTGACCGATTCGCAGATTCGTTCGGCACTCAATCGGGTCGGCCTGCTCGCCCGCGGCGCCCGCCCGGAGATCCCCGCCGGCTCTCCCCGCGATCGGCTCCTGAGCGATCTCACCCGCCGGCTCATCGAGGCGCGGCAGGAGTTTCGCATCCAGATCGTCGGGAAGGACGACCACCTGCCGGTGCCGGTCGAGATGTGGCTCAACGCCCTCGGCAGCGTGATGGAGTCGATCCGGCGCCACGGCGGCCAGCCCGGGTCCCGCGCCTACCTCGAGTTCGCCCGCGACTTCGTGCGCAATCGCCTCAGGATCCCGCCGCCCGCCCCGCCCACGCCGCCTGAGCCGGCCAAGGTCGCCAAACCTCGCAAACCGCGCGCCGCCAAGGCCACGCTCCCCGAGCCGGAGCCTGCCCCGCCGGCTGCGGAAGAGGTCAAACCCGCCAAGGCGAAGGCCCCGACGAAGCGGACCCGGGCACCGAAGAAGAGCTAAGGGGAAAGATCCAAAATCCAAGATCCAAGCATCAAGGAAAATCCAAGGTGCAAGGGGTAAGGAGGAGGCTCTGGCCGCGGTTCGAATGCTGCTCCGTCGCCTCGGGCGTCCGGTGGCATTCCTTGAACCCTCCCTCTTTGGGCCTTCCTTGCTACCTGGGCCTTGTCTCTTGAAGCTTAACCTGCGTGTCCCGCCTTCTCTACAACCTTCTCCAGCCGCTCGTGCTCCTGGCGCTCCTGCCGGGCTACCTCGTGCGGATGGTCCGGCGGGGGAATTTTCGGGCGCATTTCGGTGAGCGCTTCGGCCGCTACGCCCCGGCCGTGGGCGACCGGCTCGAGGCCCTGCCGCCGCGCGACCGCGTCTGGATCCACGCGGTCAGCGTCGGCGAGATGTTCGTGGCGCTGAAGCTGGTGGCCGCCTTGCGCGCCGCCCGGCCGAATCTGCCGCTGATCGTGACCACTACGACGGTGACCGGCCGCGCGCTCGCGCAGGAGCGGTTGCCGGCCGATGCGGTGCTGCTCTACGCGCCGCTCGACGCCACCTGGATCGTGCGTCGCGCGTTCGCGGCCATTCGCCCGGCACTGCTCGCACTGACCGAGGCCGAGGCCTGGCCCAACTGGCTGCATCACGCCCGTCTCGGCGCCGTCCCGGTTTGGCTGCTCAATGCCCGGCTTTCGCCCCGTTCGGAGGCGCGTTTCCGCCGTTTCCGTGCGCTGACCGGACCCGTCTTTCGGCAACTCGCCGGCATTACGGTGTCCGACCCGGAGGACATTTCCCGCTGGGCCGCGCTCGGCGTTTCCGCAGAATGCGTCCAGCCGCTCGGCAATATGAAATTCGACGAAGCCACCGGGGCGGCCGACCCCGCCCGCACGGAGAAGTTCCGCGCCCTGCTGCGCGACACCGGCGTGACCGCGGGCGCGCGACCCATCGTGCTCGGCGGCAGCACGCATCCGGGCGAGGAGGAGCTGCTGCTGCGCGTCTGGCAGGCGCTGCGGGCCGACTTCCCCGGCCTGCTGCTCGCGCTCGCTCCGCGGCACGCCGAACGCAGCGCCGAAATCCTGGAAATGCTCCACCGCGCGAAAGTGCGGGTGGCCAGCCGTTCCCAGCTCGATCCCGACTTCACGCTGCTGCACGAGCCCGACGTGCTCCTGCTCGATAGCACCGGCGAGCTGCGCGACTGGTATCCGCTGGCCGACGTCGTCTTCGTCGGCAAGAGCCTGGCCACCTCCGTCAGCGGCGGCCAGAATCCCGCCGAGTCGCTCGCTGCCGGCGTTCCCACCATCTGCGGCCCGCGGATGGAGAACTTCGCCGCCCTGGTGACCGAGTTCGTCCGCGCTGGGGCCCTCACCCAGGTGAGCGGAGAAAATGCCCTTGTCGCCGCCGTCCGTGCCGCGCTCGCCGATCCCCCGGCTGCGCGCGCCCAGGCCGCGCGCGCCGCAGAAGTGCTGGCCCGGCACCGCGGGGCGGCCGCGCGGCAGGCCGCGGTCGTCTTGGGAGCGCTGGAAGAAAAGGAAGAAGGAAAAAGGAAGAAGGAGGAAGGGCCGGATGCCCGAGGCTGAAACGCGTCCGCCTGCAAGGTCCTTTTTCAAGACTCAGTCCATCGCAACTTTGCGGCTTCGCGCGAGGCCGAGCCCAGCGACCCTCAAAAGCACTCGTCGAGCAGGCGATGAAATTCGAGCCGGCGCGGATCACGCTGAGCGGCGGGCAGGCCGTAGGCGTCGAAGAACGGTTCTTCGAGCCCGGGACCGAACTCGGTCAGGCAGTTGGTGAGAATGGCGAGGTCCTGATAGCGATCCGCCACGCCGGCGCGGCCAACATCGAGGCAGCCCGTCACCACTCCGCGCTGCAGGAAGACGTTGTCGAGCGAGAAGTCGCCGTGCGTGACCACGTCCTCGGTGACGGTCGGGCGCGTGTGTTGCAGCGCCTCCCAGACCTGCCCGGCGCTCCAGCCCTGTCGCTCCGGGTCGAAGTCGTCGGTGTCGATCTCCCCGGCAATCAGCCGCGCCTGCGCCTGCGCCAGCCGGAGTGCATGGCCGGTGAGGAAAGGGCAGAGCACGGTCGGGAGCGCGTGCAATTCACGCAGAAACCGCCCCAGCGAGCGCACCAGTGCTGGTCGTTGGGCGGGCGCCGCTTCCTCCAGCCACGTGGCCGCGCTCCGGCCCGGCAAGGCTTCGGTCAGCAGCCACGCGCGGTCCGTCGTGGCTTGGAAATGCCGCACCGCCGGCACCGGCCAGCGACCTGCCAGCCAGCGCAGACGGACGAACTCGTCTTCGAGTTCAGACCGACGTGCGCCGGTCGATTGCTTCAAGAAAAGCACCTCACCGTCCCGCCGGACGAGCCGCTCCACGCGGGCCCCGGATTCGCCCACGTTCACCACGTGGCGCTCGCAGCCGGCGAGGAGATCGGCCAAGGCAGGTGGAATCGCGGGCGTCTCGTCCATGGCCGGGACCGTTCGCCGCGACTCCGGCGAAGCTCAATCCCGCTCCGATTTGCATTTTCCCTCGCAGGTGGCATTTTCCCGACCCGCCAAGAGCTGACCCTATCGTCCAGTGGCCTAGGACAACGGCCTTTCAAGCCGTGAACACGGGTTCGAATCCCGTTAGGGTCGCCAGCTTCAAAAACGCTGGTTTACAGTGGTTTCGGTTGGTTCCGGGTGCCTCGGAACACTCGCCACAAGGTGAAGCAAGGGGAACCAAAGCGCGCGAAAGGGTGTGGCGTTTTGTGGCGTAAGTTTCCGAACACATCAAGTTCCGAGCCGCAAGCAAGATTGACCAAAGGTTCGAAGATCGCTAGCAACCGAATCATGTCATCGCCCCAACAGCCGACCCCTCCGGTCGCGCAGGCTGCCCCGAAACCGTCGCCGGTGCCCAAAGCTAAATCAGCGCCGAAACGGAAAGTCGGAGGAGCTACGCCCCCAGGAAAACCGGTTCCGTGCGCTTGGCGCGCATCGGGGCACTGCGCAGACGGAGATCTCGACCCGAAATTCGCAAAGTCGGTTCGAGATCTCGAATCAAATCTCGGAATGCCTGTGTGGCTACTCGTTCAAAACGGTGTTGGCCGTTATGACGACTTGAATCACGAGATCAGCAGCCTGTTTCGAAAAGATAAGGCGATGATGAAGGCGGGCGAACAGGTTGCAGTGCTCATTGATTCGCCCGGGGGGCAAGCGCGCTGCTCCTACCAGATTGCAAACATGCTTCGAAAGCACTGCGGCGGGTTTACGGCGGTCGTCCCTCAGTATGCCAAGAGTGCGGCGACCCTTCTCGCGCTAGGCGCAAAAGACATCATACTGGGAGCGGATGCGGAACTTGGCCCGTTGGACGCCCAGTTTCACGACACGGGAACCGAGGAAGTCAGGTCGGCACTCGACGAAGTTCAGTCGATGGAGCGACTTTTCGCGGTTGGATTGGATGCGGTGGACCGCACAATGCAGCTGATAATCCAGCGAACCGGCAAAAAGGTCGAAAACGTTCTTGGCCCGACGATGCATTTCGTGGCGGAAATGATGACCCCGCTTGTCCAAAAGATCGATACTGTTCAATTTACCCTGAAATCCCGGATTTTGAAGGTGGCCGAAGAGTACGCCACGCGCCTTCTTGTACCACAATATTCACCGGCTAAAGCGAAGCAGTTGGCACGGCATCTGGTGGAACGCTACCCAGAGCATGGGTTTGTCATCGACTCTCGCGAAGCCGCCAGTTTTGGCCTATCTGTAAAGGTTGCGGATAGCGCTCAAAGCGAAATTTTCGAGCGCATGATTCCCTTTCTGAATCGTACAACCGTTATCGGTAAAATCATCGAAGTACCTTTGAAGCCATGAACACGAACTGCTCTTCTACCACGCTCGTACGCGTTCTTTCCGAGGGCACCCGCGATGCTGTCGAGACCGCCATCGACTACGCAAAAGACGACCACCCATGGAAACGGGGCAGCGGAAGTCGCATCGCGCGCTGGATGCGCCCGGGGGCGTCGGATTCGGATTCGGAGGACGCTTTTCCTGAGGATGACGTTATTGAAGCTGCACCGGCTTACGTGTTGCAAGACCGCTCATAAGCCGCTTACGGGTGCGTCTGCGGCCCGCAACTGAATGGCCGTTGGTAACCGGCGCAACTCGACTGGCTCCTAAAGCTTCGGGATCTGGGCTCCGTTGCGTAGTGCGATCAGTTCGGGAGCCCCTGCCCATTCTTTACGCCCGAGGGGCTCCGTTGGCCGGAGAACTGATTCGGCGCATCAGCCGGTTGCCCCATCACAGTTTCGACGATCAACTGACAGATCGGCATTCCGGGAGTGAGAGTAACCTTGAACGGCCCTAAATTACAAATTTCAAGCGCGATAGGCCCCTTAAATCCTTGATGGATCGTCGGTGCGGTCAAATGCACGATTACGCCGCAGCGAGCCAGCGAACTCTTCCCTTCCACCCGTGCGCAGTAGTGTTGTGTCTGCCCTTTTCGAAATAGAAAATCCACTACTTCTTTGGTCTGAGCCAGGATAAATTGCCCGTTTTTCAACATCCAAGGATTGTTTTCGGAGCAGATATGCCGGTCGCAATTCTGAGCGAGTACGCGGGCAATGGGGGCCTTCGTGGATAAATCAATGTTGAATGCCCCAGTCTGGGGGACGAGAATCTCGGTATCTAGGTGGAGATCCACCGACATGCTCTTAAAAGGAGACTGGCCGGGATCTCTCCCGGCCAGTCCTTCGATATTGAATTCGCCTCGCTCGATAGCGGCGAGGATTTCCGTGTTCGCGAGAACCATCGACTATCTTTCGCCAACCTAAGCGGGTCGCAACTGGTTTTCGTGGACACTCACCCAACTTGCTCCGGTTTCGAGAGCGTCGACCGGGAGCATTACGTTCTTGTGCTTAGCAACGTGGTTCGGGCCAAACTCGGTCACACGGACATAAGAGTTTCCGTCCTGTTCAGAAATCAGCGACTTGTGCGCGAAGAAGGAAACCGGCGGAGCCCCTACGGGCTCGACTTGAACAGAATATTCATTCGAGAACATCCCGGCGGAGATATGGCAAAGGAGCAATGCGGGGTGCATTTGGATGAGGGTGCGAGGGCGTGGGATTCATGGGTTGCCCCACGGAGGAACCGAGGGACATGATGTATTAGAAAATTTAATGCTGCGATGTCGAAGAGTTTCTTGGAATTATTTACGATCAGTGAAGTGCTCAAAAATCGGTTCGCCGTACCTTGGCTTCGCGAGCCGGAGAACTCCGGCTCGTGCGGCGAACCGATTTTTGAGCACTTCACTGAGATTTAGTTGTGTCAAGCGTGGAAGAGTGTCAGCACGCCAGGAAAATCCTCCGCTCACGGCTCATAGGTCAGCCCTCCAATGGGGAGCGCGGGATTGCCGCTGCCGCCGTTGTTCGAATTGCCGCCGGAGCCGGTGCCCGGGGTGGGCGTGATATCGCCAGCGTCCAAGCCGGCGGAAATCACGGCCGATCCGCAGAGCATCTTACCATAGAGCAGCGGAACACAGCCGCCCTGCTGCTGCGTGTTCACCGGGCCGCTAAACTGATAGCTCGCCTGATTGTCTTTCTTCTCACTCGAAGCGAGCGCGCGCGGGTGCGGTGCGATCAAGGCGGACACTCCGCCTAGACCGACCGAGACGCCAAGGGCGGTAAGCCAAGGCTGTTCGAACACGAAGCCGACCACGGCGAGAATCGCGCCGCCGATGGCGGAGAAAATCCCTTTCGCGCTCGCGGCGCCCTGGGTCATCGGGAGGAAGGAGATCGTGCGGCCCGCGGAGGGCAGCTCCAACGTCTCCCGGCATCGATCCTTGCCGCCCGCGCGGACGCGGAAGACATAGCCCTTCATCCGGGCGAGGGTGACGCGAAAGTCGGGGAAGTGAGCGTGAAGCGCGCGGATGGCGTCGACGGGCGAAGAGACGCGGAGCCGGAAGGAGCGTCCGTACTTCTTCCCCAGGGCGCCGCCCGCCCTCTGCACAAGTCCTAGCCGACATCCACGGAATGGTCAGCGCGCGCCCCGGCGGGCTTCAGAATGGTGCCGACGTGCGCGGCTTCCTTGCGTTTCTGGGCGTGAATGTCGCGCGCTCCACGGCGTACAGCTACGTTCACAAAGCTGGAACCAAGTTGCCGACGAAGAGCGAAGCTGCCGCCGAAGTAGTTCGAGAAATCGGGCCGATCTCGGCGCGCTTGGCCGGGCTGCTAAACGCAATGGCAGAAGCGGGCGGGAACCAGGCTCTTAACAAGTTGGTCTCGGAAGGACTTCCGGACCCGCGGGGGAGCGAGCTCGATGCTCGCGATATCCTCCAAGCCGGCTTTGTTGAACTGGGCGAAGGGTGGGGAATCGCGCGGCGCGAGCGCGGCGGCAAGCTGGGCCGGAGACGCCGCGTTTAAACGCTAGGTCTAATCGCCCAGTACTCCGCGGCGTCCTCAGCGCTCACAATCTCGTGATAGTGCCGAAGCACGATCCCCGGGCTGTTCCCCATTTCGAGCGCGACTTGGCCCGCGTTTTTCACCGACTCCATGCGGTAAGAGCCGAAGGAATGCCGGAGTGCGTTCCGCTTCCACTTCACCCCCGCCGCGCGGGTGGCAGCGGCGAGGCTACGCCGCGGGTCCTTCGCAAAGATCGGCCCGCTGCTCCCGCGGTAGGGCGCGAGCCATTCGAGCAGGTTCGGGGGCAGAGCGATCTTGCGCTTACGCTTCACCTTGGAGACGGCCGCCGGCACCACCAGCACGCCCTTCGCGAAGTCGATAGCCTCCCAGCAAAGCCCAGGCTCGCCCGTGCTGGCAATCGTCGTCACTTCGTCGTGTCGGAGTCCGCCGAACGCCACGAGCGCAATCCACGGAACAAGGTCGCGGTCCGCGTTTGCGAGTAGCGCGGCGACTTCGGCCGGCTTGAAAATTTCCACGTCCCGCCGCGGTTCTTCGTACTTTTCCAGCGCGCTCGCGGCGTGTGCCTCTGCCTTCGAAATCCAGCCGTTGCGCTTCGCGTAGTTGAACAGCGCGGCGATGCCCCGCCGGTGATTGTTACGGGACACAGCGCCCCCACTCCGGCGGTTGAGATACTCGCGGAGATCGCCACTCGTGACGCTCGCGAGTGGGCAGCGGAAGGCCGATGCGAACCCGCGTTCGAGGATGAAGCGCATGTCCGCGCGGTGCCGGTAGGAGATCCCGAGCGCTTCCTTGTCGGCGCAGTATCGCGCGACCGCTTCCGCCACGGTCAGACTCGGAAGCTGTTCGTCGAGCTTCGAGCGCAGGAGTCGGGCGGCTTCCGTCACTCGGTTTCCGCCCAGGATACGGAAGGCTTCTGCGAACGCGTGCACCGCGGAAACGAGCGAAACGCCCAGGGGTTCAAGCTCGCGGTGCGCTTCCGCGAGCGCGGCGCGGTCGGCGCCGGAGATCGCGGCGGCTTCGTGGTCCCCGCGGGCGAGATCCTCCGCGCGCGCTGTTGCCTCGCGCACGGCTTCGGCTTCGTCCGTGTAGGTGTGGAACCGCCGGGCGCCGCCGGAGGCGTACACGACGTTGTAGCGGCACGCGCCGCGGTCGGTCTTGCGGTAGATTTTTACGGTGGCAGAACCGCGGACGATGGAACGGGGGTAGGAAGGCTTAACGCGCACAAGGTGTGGCGTTTTTGTGGCGCAAGCGCCCTTTCGCGGGGTTCGACAGAGTAACGCGCCAAGGCTTTCAAGCCGTGAACACGGGTTCGAATCCCGTTAGGGTCGCCACCTTCCAGCGAACGGTGGCATTCCAATTCGCAGTAAGTCAGCGGCCTCTCCCGAGGGACGACAGCCAGAGCAGCAGCGTCTTACGCTTGGCGCGCTGGGCCGGCGGAGCGGCCACGAAGGGGGAGGGGCTGGCCGCATCCGTCCAGCGGAGCGGGAGGCGAGAGTCGTTCCGCGGCGCGATGTAAGTCGTCGGCGCAGGGCCGGCAGCGGGGAGGGTCACCCAGGGGCCGGAGCCTTTGACTGAGACGAACACGTCCTCGGGCGCAACCAGCGGGGTTTGGTCAAAGGCGCAGAGCAGCACCTCTTCGGCAAAAATGGCCTGGCAGGTGGGGCAGCGCTTCATGGCTCGGCGGCGAGCGGACAGGGCGGTTGTAATGCAGTTCCACGGCGAGACAAGACCCTTATGCAACAAATCGAGGGTTCTATTTCTGGGATCTTTGCGTTCGCCATAACCAGTGTAACCGGGCGTGTTAGCAATAGACCGAAAGCGGCTGGCCGCGCGGTTCCGGACGAACTCAGTGCATGCGCTGGGCGAGCAGGCGCGCGTTGGCGGCAGCCAGAAATTCGCGCTCGACCCAGGCTCGCGCCGCCGGGCGCAGGCGGGCGCGGAGGGCGGGATCATCGCGCAGGCGCTGCACGGCGTCGGCCAGTACGGCGGGATCGTGCGGATCGGCGATCAGACCGGTCTGCTCGTGCGCGATCGCCTCGGCAGCCCCGCCTCCGGGACTGCTGATGACGAGCGCGCCGGCCGCCATCGCTTCGGGCACGACGTTCGGCAGTCCGTCGCGGTCGCCTTCCTCGTCCACGATGCCGGTGTGCAGGAAGATATCGGCCAGGCGATACGCCTCCGCGACCTCCGCTGGCCCCGCGGCACCGGGGAGATGGATGTCGAGGCCATCGAGGTGCGCCTCCTGGCGGAGGGGGCGCTTGAGCGGTCCGTCGCCGAGAATGACGAGCCGCGCGCGCAGGCCGCGACGGTGCAATTCGCGCATCAGCTCGAACTGGAAGCGGTGGCCCTTCTTCGGCACCAGTCGGGCGACCGAAAGCAACTGCACCGTGCGCGCCGACCAGTCGTCGTCCTCGGTCGGCCGGGGTGGCGGCAGGGTGGACAATCCGCGCCGCGCCAGCACGATCTCCGCGGGGGCCTCCGGGAAGCGCCGCCGGAGGTCCTCCACATTCATCTGGGTGGTCGTGTGGACGAAACGTGCGCGGCGCAGCTTGAGCGGCAGCAGCGGGTCGCCGCCGTGACGATGGAGATCGTAGGCATGCGCGCCGAAGCTGAACGGTCGCCCGAGCAGTGCCGACAATCCCAGCGCGGTGGTGGCTGGCGCGGTGGCCCAGGCACCGTGCAGCCAGCAGGGCGCGGCGCGGCGGAAATAGTCGGCTTTCGCGAGCGCGCAGAGTCCGCCCCAGATGCCCATGAACCAGCCCTCGGCGAAGGTGGGGCGATGCCGCAGGAGGGCGCGCAGGCCGCGCACCACGAGCCCGGGCCGGCGCAGCGCTTCCGCCAAGGCGGCGAGCAGCGTGGCGAAGAACTTCAGCCGCACCACCCGCGGTCCGCCGGGCGCGGGCTCGCTGGCATTGCCGAAATCCCAGAGCGGATGCACCTCGACCTCGAGCCCGGCCGCCTGCACGCCGCGCATTTCCCGGTCGAGAAAGCTCTGCGTGAGCAGCGGGTAGCGCATCACGAAGTAGGCGACGCGCCGCGCGGGTGACGCGGTGGTTGAGTCAGGAGGCACAGGCGGAAAGTTCAGGAGACAAGCAGCGGGCCGCAAATCGTCCCGGGGAAAAGAGCGAGAGGTCAGCGGGTGCGGAAGACCAACGCAGGGCTAGGCGACGGGCCGCGCCGAGGAATCACGGATCCTTTCGCGGAGATGCTGGGCGACGCGTGTGGTGCCGTCGAAGTCGACCGCCTCCAGCCGGCGGCGGAACTCCGGGATTTGCGTCTCGAAGGCGGCGAGCAGACCGGGAATGGCGCCGGCCGACGGGGCATGCGCGCCGTAGCCGAGCCGGCGGACGTAGTCGGCATTGAGCCACTGCTCGAAGAGCATCGGCACCGGCAGGCAGAGCACGGGCTTGCGGAGATGGAAGGCCTCGGAGAGCAGGTTGTGGCCGCCGTTCAGGACGGCGTAGGCGCAGCTGGCGAGATCCTCCAGGATGCGGCGCTCGTCGAAGGCGCGGAACGTGACCGAGCCCTCGCGCGTCTCCACCTCATGGCCGAAGCCGTAGGCGATGACGGGACGCGACTGGCCGCGCAGGGCATCGACCAGCACGCGCGAGGTGGCGCTGGTCTGATAGCAGAGAATGTGATCCCCAGCGTCCGGCCGCAGCGCTCGCGCCGCGGGCCGCAGCACTGGCGGCAGGAGCGTGTCGGTACGGCCGGGGCGCAGCGGCGGGTGGTAGAACGAAACGATGCAGCTTTCGGGCACCCGGTCGAAGAGCGCGCGATCGGACCAGTACGTGAGGCACTGCGAAAAGCGCTGCGCCGGCGGCACTTCGTAGCGGCAGGCGACGAGCAGATGCGAGTGATCGACCGAGATCGCGCGCAGGCCGGCCTGGCGGCAGGCGAAAGGTGCGAAGAACTCGCGGTCGACGATGGCCACGTCGGGCTGCCAGCGTTCGATCAGACCGCGAATCTCCCGGCTCACCCGCGGCACCTCGGCCAGGCGCCGGCCGATCTGCACGGCCGCGCGCGCGACCGAGACGCGGCCCTTGTGATGGGCGGCGGTGCGCAGGACCGGCACCTCCAGGCACGGGTGGCGCCCGGCCAGGTTCAGCGGGACCCGGCCACCACCGACGAAATGGAACTCGTGTTCCGGCAGCTCGGCCGCGATGGCCTGGGCCCGCATGATGTGGCCATGGGTGTTCCCCATGACCGCGTAGAGGATCCTGGCCACGGGCGCCCGAACTTCGGCCGGCGGATGCGCCGCCGGCTTAACCGATCTGCGCGCGGTATCCGGCGGCGTCCACGAGGCCGTTTTCCTCGGCCGGCTCGTCGAGCTTGAGCTGGAACATCCAGCCGTCGCCGTAGGGATCGGTGTTCACCAGGCCGGAGTTCTCGCCGAGCTGGTCATTGACCGCCACGACCTCGCCGCTGGCGGGCGCGTAGATGTCGCTGGCCGCCTTGACCGATTCCACCACCGCCGCGGTTTCGCCGGCCTTGAGCTTGCGACCGATCTTGGGGAGATCGACGAAGACGACGTCGGAAAGTTCGCCCTGCGCATGGTCGGTGATGCCGACCTTGCCGTCGGCGGCGAGCCATTCGTGGGATTTCGCGTAGCGGAGGTTATCGGGGACGTTCATGGGTGGTTGGGTGAGCGGAAGCTTGGCGGGGCGAGGAGCGCGGGAAAAGGGCGGCGTGGGAATTTTGCCGCCTCACGAGAGGCGGGCGCGGAGCTGCTGCATCCACTCGGTCCATTCCGGCTTGCCTTCCCATTGCTCCATGACCTCGGAGGGTTCGCGCTCGATGCGCTTGAGGACGCGAATGGCGCGTTTGAGGAGAGCGGCGGGAGGATTGAGCGGATTGCTCTCGACCCACGATTCGATCTTCTCGGTGTAGGCGGTGGCCGCGGAGCGCTTGCCGCGCAGCCAGGCCAGCACCTCGGCGGCGGCGATGGCTTCCTCGGCTTCACGCGCGCCGAGGTAATCGTCGCCGGTCTCGATGACCGTCTGCAGCGTCTCTTCGATGAGCGAGAGGTCGTCGCGCTGTTCGAGCTCGTGCGCCCAATCGTTGGCGGCGTCGTTTCCGAAACTGGTGTGGTCCCAGGCCATGGGTCAGGCTTTCTTGTAGAGGGGTTTCTTTTCGACCACGGCCGCGTAACGCTTGCCGCGGATGTCGATGCTCAGCGCGGTGCCGGGCTTCGTCAGTTCGACCGGCAGATAGGCCAGACCGATGCCGCATTCCAGGCACGGCGAGAGTCCGCCGCTGGTCAGCTCGCCGACCTGCGTGTCGCCCTGGAAGACCGGGTAATGCGAGCGCGGCGGCGGTCCTTTCTCGGTCATCTTCAGCGCGGCCTGGCGCTCCTTCACGCCAGCGGCTTTCTGGGCGCGCAGGGCCTCGACCCCGATGAACTCCTTGTCGAGCGCGCAGAAGATGGAAAGCGCGGCCTCCAGCGGCGTGCGCTCCGGGGAGAGGTCGGAGCCGTTGAGGGGATAGCAGACCTCGAGGCGCAGCGAATCGCGCGCGCCGAGTCCCGCCGGGATCAGGCCGTGCGGCTTGCCCACCTCGAGCAGCTCGCGCAACACGCTTTCGGCGCTGCCCGCTGGGAAGAAAAACTCGAAGCCGTCCTCGCCCGTGTAGCCGGTGCGGGCCACGTAGAACGAGGAGCCGTTGCGCTCGAGCACCTGCACGCCGAGGCGGGCCGGCGGCTCGGCGCCGGCGCCGAAGAAGTCGCGGTAGATCGCCTCCGCCTTCGGACCTTGCAGGGCCAGCGCGGCGCATTCGTCGCTCAGATTCTCCAGCTTCACGCCCGGAGCCAGATGCTGCTGCAGCCAGGCCAGATCCTCATCGATCTTGGCCGCATTGACCACCACGAGGAACTGCTCGTCGCCGAACTGGTAGATGATGAGGTCGTCGATGACGCCGCCCCGCTCGTTCAGCAGGAAGCCGTACTGGCTCTGCCCCGGCCCAATCTTGTCGAGCTGGTTGCTGAAGACCGAGTTCAGCCACGCCTTGGCACCGGCGTTGCGCACGAAGAACTGGCCCATGTGCGAGATGTCGAAGACGCCGGCCGCATTCCGCACCGCGCGATGTTCCGTGAGAATGCCGGTGGCATACGATACCGGCATGTCCCAGCCGCCGAAGGGCACCATTTTGCCGCCGAGGGCGACGTGAGCGGAGTGAAGGGGAGTGCGTTTCAGGTCGGACATGGGGTGGGGAAAACTCGAAACTCGGACCGAGCGAAGCGAGATAGCCTCACAAACTGAATCGGCCAAGTGGGGCAATTCGTTCCGCGAAGGAAGCTCGAAACTCGAAAGAGAAAAGGGCGCATCGGCCGCGGGTGCAACGGCCGTGACGCGCGGACTATGGCGTTAAGGGCTGACCGCGAGCTGACCGCCGCCGCCCGCGCCCGGGCCGAGGACAATGCCGTGCTCCTTGTAGGTCTTGAGGCGGAAATGCGTGGCGGTCGATTGCACGCCGCCGAGCGGGCTCAGCTTTTCGGCCACGAAGCTGGCGATCTCGCGCAGCGTGCGGGCCTCGATGAAGACGATGAGATCGTAGCCGCCGCTCATAAGGTAGCAGGCCTGCACCTGATCGAACTTCGCCACGCGTTCGGCGATGCGGTCGAAGCCGCCCTCGCGCTCGGGCGTGAGCCGGACCTCGATGACCGCCTGCACGCCGGCATCGGGCACCTTCTCGGCATCGACCACCGCGCGGTAACCGAGGATGACGCCGTCGGCCTCGAGCTTGGCGATGCGGGCCTCCACCTCAGCGACGCTGAGGTCGAGCTGGGCGGCGATGTCCTCCCGCGAAGCCCGGGCGTCGCGCTGCAGAATCTGGAGTAACGGGTCCATCGCGCAGCCTAGCGCGGTCGAGCCGCGCGGGACATCGGAAAGTCTGTCCGCCTCTCGCTAAGTCTGCGTCCGGACGCGCCGCACGGCGTGCCAGATGGCTTCGCCGGTGGCGGGCGAGGCGAGCTCGATCCGGCCGCCGGTGCCGAAGGCGGCCACAGCATCGCGAATCGCTTCGCGCGCCGCGATCGCCAGCATGAGCGGCGGCTCGCCCACAGCCTTGCTGCCGCCGACCGTGCCGGCCTGGGTCGCTTCGCGCAGAAGGTTCACGCGAAAATCCCACGGCGCGTCGCCGATGGCAGGGATCTTGTAGGTGTCGGGCGAATGCGTCAGCAGCACGCCCTTTTCGTTCCATTTCAGTTCCTCGACCGTCAGCCAGCCGACGCCCTGGATGAAGCCGCCTTCGATCTGCCCGCGGTCGATGCCGGGCGCGAGCGAGTCGCCGACGTCGTGCAGGATGTCGACGCGACGCAGGCGGTAGTCGCCGGTGAAGCCATCGACCTCCACCTCGCAGACCGCCGCGCCGCAGGCGAAGTAGTAAAACGGAGTGCCTTGGCCGGTGTTCCAATCCATGCCGATCCCAGGCGTCGCGTAAAAGCCGGTCGCACTCAACGGCACGCGCTCGAGGTAGGCCCGGGCGATCAATTTCCCCCAGTCGTCACGCTCCGCCTCCGGCAGCAGCTCGCTCACCGGCGCGAGCCGCCGACGCAGCTCGCGGCACGCTTCGCGCACCGCTGCGCCGTTGAGATCGCTCCCGCTGCTGGCCGCAGTGGGCGACGTGTTCGGCACCTTGTCGGTCCGCGTGGCCATGACGCGAATGCGCTCCTTCGGGATGCCGAGTTCGTGCGCCGCCACCGCCCGCATTTTCGTATGCAGGCCCTGGCCCATCTCGGTG
>JAFEGM010000095.1 GCA_018240025.1 Verrucomicrobiota bacterium | reverse complement strand
ACTACAAAAACAACCGAATAGCCGTAGCGATAGCTTTGACTGAGCGCTCCCAGCAGTCGATGACAGTTTTTGGCTTCAATGCTAAGACATCACTTTCTCGCACACCTTTGACGGTGTTATGCTCATGCGGCTCCTTTTCGCGAAGATGTTCGCGAAGCGCGATTAGCTTCAGTATTTCAATCCCGCTTATGTCGAATGCTTTCAAGGTTGGCTGCTCTCTCTCGGCCTCCGACCATCGATCTCGTAGTTTAAACTCGTGGGGATATAGCTTTGCGACCATTAAGTCAAACGCATCTAAACGCACCCCCGTCTTGTTGATGGTCTCAAAGATTTTTGCTAAGGCCTGTAGCGGGACAGCTCTAGGCAAAACGACGCACGGCATGAAATAGGATTTGAGTCCCGGCAATAGCTTGTCACGCACCTCAAATGCCTTGTCCTGTTTGTCAGGAGATCCAATGTATCGAGTCCAGCGCAGAAACTCCTTATCGTCACGAATGATGTGAACAGGCGCAATACCTGCGTTAGCCATCTTTTCGACCGTGCTAAACTGTGCGCTGAATTTTCGCTTGGCCATGTATTTTACATGTTCGTCTTCAAGTTGATCTGACGCCATCAGGTCTTGCATGTTAATGTAGTAGACCTCGTCAGAGCTATCAGTCATAGCTTGGTATAGGGCTGTCATTCGCTGTTGCCCGTCGAGTATCAGCAATTCGGGCTTAGAACTAACTGGAGGCGCTCCATCGAGCGCCTTGCAAGCAAACTCCTGAGGGCCTTCCAAAAGTAGAAAGGTTCCTGCCGGCCAGTCTCTCGCAATCGTTCGAAGTAGTTCCGCGACGTCTGCCGGGTTCCAGATGAAGTCTCTCTGAAACTCAGGGAGTGCCAATTTCCCTTTTTCCGCATCTTCAACTAGTGACCTTGTCTCAAGGGGGTTGGGGGTAAATCTCATATTGTGTGGCTTCGAGTTTCGAGCTCGAGTGTTCGTACTTGCCAAGTCCGATATCAAGAAGAACCCGTGAGGGGCACACGATTTGTAAGTAGGAAGAGCCGATGCGGGCCTGAACCCGGATCTCGGCCAAGCCGCGGTCGGGATGTAGTATTTGATGTTCGGCTCCCTCCCCTCGTTTCGCTGTGGCACCAAGGATTGCAGGACAACCGCGGGCCGATCGAGGATCGAGGCCGGTTTCCAAGTCCCCACGGCGAGTACGGCCCGGTATGCTCGCTGCTTCCGAAGTCTCCCCCTCGCGACTCGCGGTGTCGCCTGCGCCGCCCCAACCCCCACCGCAACCCGGCAACTCCGGGTGACAGCCGCCGCGGGTGGTGTTTTTTCCACCGGCATGAGGAAAACACTCTTCCCTCTCCTGCTGTGTCTCGGCTTCGCCGGGGGTGCCCTCCGCGCCGAAGACCCGCCAGGCAACCGCCGCGGGTCGGGATGTAAGATGTAAGGCTCCGCAGCGGTGACAGACCGCCAACCCCGGTCCGGTCCGCCGGCGGCTCACGGGTCGATCGCCAGGGTCAGGACGCGCCCGAAGCGGCGCGCGCCGCTGCGGGGATCGGTCAGCGTGACGCGCTCCCAGGTGGCGTCGAGGGTCGTGACGCTGGCAATGCTCAGGTCCTGGATGGTCCAGTTCTGCAGGTCCGAACTGGTCTGCACCAGATAGACGACGCCCGGATTGCCCGCCGCCCGTCGGCGGACGAACTGGACCTGCAGGCGCGAGGCCGCATCGCGACCGATGGCCGGCAGTCCGGCGCTGCCGTTGGACGGCAGGAGGACGTAGCTCGCGCGCGCCAGGTCGCCGGGGTTGGGCGCCAGGTTGAAGGCGAATTTCTGCAGGTTGGCCACGCCGTCGCCGGAAGGGTTGGCGGCGTCCTGCGCCCCCGTCGCGACGAGCCCCTGGAGCGAACGCCAGGCCAGGAGCTCGGACGGCGTGAGCGCGTACGACACCGTCTCCTGCGCACAGCTGAAGCTGCCGTTCTGCAGGCCGCTACGGGTCACGCCGCTGGCGCGGATCTGCGCCTGCGCGGGCAGGTTGAGGCCGCTCAGCTTCCAGCCGCCGGGAATGCGGGTGCCGGTGCCGAGGGTCGTCCAGGTGCTGCCCTGGTCGGTCGAGAGCTCGAAGAGTGTCCAGGGCGTCTCGCCCACGCTGCCCGTGCGCTGCCACACCACCGTGCCGGCATTGGGCACGCTGAGCAGGGTCGAGCCGACGGTGTTGTGGAGCAGCGTGACGCCCGGGACGGTCACGCCGCCGATGCTCTGCAGATCGCCGCTCACCACCACCTGCCCGCGGGAGGTCAGGGCGAGTCCTTCGGCCCGCGTACCGGCGGCGTCGGCGAGGAAGCCGGCATCGATGCTGCCGTCCGCGTGCAGCCGCCCCAGCCGACTGCGCGGGGCCCCGGCGAGCTGGGAGAACGCTCCGGCCACGAGGACCCGGCCATCGGCCTGCGCCGCCAACGCCAGGGGCTGGCCGTCGGCGGCGGGGGTGAAGCTCGCATCGAGCGAGCCGTCCGCCTGGAGCCGGGCCAGTCCGTGGCGCGGCTGGCCGTTGACCGAGGTGAAGTCGCCGCCGAGCACGATGCGACCGTCGCTCTGGATGACGAGGCAGTTCACGTAGGGCGAAGGATACGGCCCGAGCAGGACATTGAACGTCGGATCCAGCGTGCCGTCGGGGAGAAGGCGCAGGACGCCGGAACCCGCGCCGCTCCAGATACCGGCGAGGATCCGGCCGTCGGCCTGCAGCTCGAGCGCGTAGACGAAGCCGACCAGCGTCGGCGCGGTCAGCGGCGCGAAGGTGAGGTCGAGCGCACCGTTGGCCAGGAGCCGGACGAGCCGCTGGCGGGGCGCGCCGTTCACCTGGTCGAAGCCACCGCCGACCAGAATCTTCCCGTCGCTCTGCAGCGCGAGGCTGTAGATGGCGAAGTCGAAGCCCGGCGAGGCGAACCCGGCATCGACGCTGCCATCGGCCAGCAAGCGCACCACCCGCGAAGCGAACGTGGACGGATCGGTTTGGGCCACCAGCAGCTTGCCGTCCGGCTGGGCCCCGGTCGCATAGCTCAGCTGCAGGGCCGGCGCGAAGGCGGCCTCGACCGGACCGGCGGCCAGATAGCGCGCCACATTGCTGCGGGCATAGCCGCCGACCGACGCGAAACGGCCGCCGATGACCAGCTTCTGGTCTCCCTGCACCGAGAGTCCGGCGATGAACTCGCCGTTGCCCGGAGTGATGGACGGCGCGGGTAAGCTCGGATTCCCCTGGCCGTCCGGCTGGGCCGTGGCGGTGAGCTGGATGACGAACGGATTCGCGCCCGGCGTGTTGTTGGCGAGGGCGAGCGTGGCGTTCTTGGCCCCGGCCGTGCGGGCGTGGAACGCGACCGTGAAGGTCGTGCTGCCCGCCGGCGCCACCGGCGAGGCCGGCGCGGTCACGACGGCAAACTGCGCGGCATCGGGACCGCTCAGGGTCGTGGCCAGGCTGCCCAGGTTGACGCTGCCGTAGTTGTGGATCGTGAAGGTCAGCTGGCTGGTCTGGCCGAGCGAGAGCCGGCCGAAGTCGCGGCTCTCGCCGTTGGCCAGGGTGCGATCGACCGGCTGCTCCACGGCGATCTGCGCGGCGGAGAGATGGAAGGCCTGCTGGAAGCCGAGTCGCCCGGAGCTGCCGCCCAGCCCCTGCAGCGGACGCGCCGCCAGGCGGACGATCCCGCTGCCGGGCAGACTCAGGCCCCCGAGTTCCCAGCCGCCGGCGATGCGGCCGGCTGCGCCCAGCTCCGACCAGGTGGCGCCGCCGTCGGTGGAAAGCTGCACGGCGACCTCGGTCACCTCCGGCAGCGCGCCGGCGCGCAGCCACCGCACGCGCGTGGGCTCGACGGTCACCGATTGCGTGCCGCCGGCGTTGAGCAGCCGTACCAGGGGCGAGCGCACCTGCGCAGGCAGGTCGCCTTCCTCCACCTGACGCGCGACCAGCAGCCTCCCGTCGGCCTGCTGGGTCAGCGCATAGGAGAAATCGCTGCTCTGCGACTGCAGCGCCGGATCCTGCCCGAAGGTCGGATCGAGCGAACCGTCCGCATTCAGTCGCACGTAGGCCCCGGGACCGCCGGACGGTCCCTGCCCGGCGACGAGGAGCCTGCCGTCCACCTGCTGCACCAGCGCGGCGATCTCCGCCACGTTGGGCAATGCAGGGACTTGGAAACCCGGGTCGACGCTCCCGGCCGGCGTGAGTCGGGCGAGCAGGCTGCGCGCCACGCCCTGGACCTGGCCGAAGGAGCCGGCCAGGACGAGACCGCCGTCGGGCTGCGGCATCGCCATGACCACGAGGCCATCGGTGTCGGCGGTAAGGGCATCCAGCGAGCCGTCCGCATTCAGCCGGGCGAAGTTGCTCCGCGGCACCCCGTTGACGGAGTTGAAGAGGCCGGTCACCAGGATCCGCCCGTCCGGCTGCAGCGTCAGACTGCTCACGGCCGGGTTGAGCGGGCTGTTCGCGAAGACGGGCGCGAAGGTCGGGTCGAGCGAACCGTCGGCATTCAACCGCGCCATCCGGTTGCGCGGCACGCCGCCGACCAGGTTGAACGCGCCGACGACGAGCACCTTCCCGTCCGGCTGCCGCGCGATGCCGGACACGAGTCCGTTGAAGGTGTCGCGCAGGAACGGCGGCGGGACGAAGGTCGGGTCCAGCGAGCCGTCGGCCAGCAGTCGCGCCACGGAGCGCTGGGCCACGCCGTTGATGCTGGCGAAGCTGCCGCCCACCAGGATCCGGCCGTCGTCCTGCAGCACCCCGCAGACGAAGCCCGACACGGTCGGCGGCGTGAAGCTCGCGTCCCGCGCGCCGTCCCGCAGCATGCGCTCGGAGCTGACGAAGCTGCCGCCCGACGTCGTGGTCTGGAAGTTGCCCAGCAGGAGGATTTTGCCGTCCGGCTGGTTGAGCACCGTCCGCCCGACCGAACTGGGCAGCAGGTCGGTCTGGAACGTGGGGTCCAGAGCCCCGTCCGCCGCCCGCGCGACCTCGGGCAGCAGAGCGGCCGTCCCGCAGAGAAGGCCCGCCAGGGCGAGGGCAGCGCCCGGGCGGCGGAGAAGACGAGCGACGAGTGTGGCAGAGCGGTGCATCGGTTGCCTATTTGCAATCGCCGGGCGGTCCTTTCGCGGAAAGTGAACTTTTTCCGGGAGCCACGGATGGAACTCACGATGAGCCTCCCGACCCGCGTGGCTGTCGCCTGCTCCGGGGGTGAAAAAGCCTCTGGAAGTTTTGTGGGGACGTCCCTGCCGTAACTTTTCTCGGTGGGCGCGATGGTGGCGTCCGCCAGGATTCACGATTTCAACTCGCCGAGCGCCGCCCCCGGAGCCAAGGTTTGGCACGTCGTCATGCCCGAAGCTCTCGCGCCACTCGAGTTCTCGCTGGAAGACGTCATCGGAGGAATTCCGCTGACGCCCGAGACGGTGGATTTGCCGACTCTGCGGAGCTTCCTGGAGGAGGTGGAGACGCTGGTGAAGGGGGACGTGCCCGGAGCCCAGCTCGCCGGCTCCCGCGTTCGCGTGGAAGAGGGCTCGCTGAGGGTCAAAGTGCTCGTCTCGGTCTTCCTAGCCACCAACGCCACCGCTGACCTCGCCAAACTGGAGGCGACGGGCGACCTCGACCTCATTCACCCCCGCCGGGCGCAGGTGCTCGAACGGTGGCAGGCCCGTGCGCGCCGCTCCGAACAGCGCAGCTACTCGGTCCGAGCCGAAGGCTTGCCTGTGCCGCTGCGGATCCACGCATCCAGCCAGTTCGAGCATCGCGGCGAAGCGGGTTGGGTGGAGGTGGAGAAGTATCTGGTCGGAAAGGTCGTCGACCTCGGGGGCAAGCAGGACCCCAACGTCCACCTGGTCCTGACCGAATCCTCCGAAAGCCTGCGGATCAGTGCCAGCGAACAGCAACTGGCGGCCGAAGAGGAGAATCAACTCTACAAACTCCGCACGCTGCGCGTGCGCGCCGAGCAAAATCTGCGGACCAAGGCATTGCGAAACCTGCGACTCCTTCAGTTTCTGCCGCAGTCCGACGAACCGGATGAAGCGGCGCTGGCCGCTCTCTGGCGCAAAGGCCGCGAAGCCTGGAAGGACGTGCCGTCTGCCACGGCTTGGGTGGAGGAGCTCCGCGGGACGCCTTGAGCCATGCTCCAAGTCACCCTCGACACCAGCTTCCTGATCACCTTTGCGGATCCGGGACGGCAGAACCACCCGGTCGCGGTGGAGTATTACCGTCACTGCCTGGCCCAGCGCATCCCAATGTGGATTTCCGTCGTGGCCGCCGGGGAATTCGCCGTCAAGCAGCCGATCACCGATCTCCCTCTGCAGCACTTTCGCATCCTGCCTTACAATCTGCCTCACGCCATCAAGGCAGCCGAGCTGCGCCGGGCGCTGCAGGTGGCCCCTCCGGCCGGAAGTTCCGCAGCGGTTTCCGACGCGAGGCCGATCATTCTCAACGATCTGAAGATCATCGCTCAGGCGGCCGAGGAAGGCATCGGGACCGTCATCACCGAAGACGAAAGCACGCTGGCGCGGGTGGCGGAGCGACTCCGTCGGGCGGGCGCTGCCTCGGTCTTCTCGCTCCTGCTGACGAAAGGCTTCGCGCCGGGTGAGTTAGCCGATCCCACGCAGCCCGAGCTGCCCCGACAGACTTAGGGAGTCCGCGTGGGTGCTGAGGCAATCGTTGGGGGCCGGGATGTAAGATGAGATTTGGGTTGGCAACTCTGGATCCCGTCGCCTGCGCCCGGCCCGGCGCAACTCGGCAACTCCGGGTGACAGCCGCCGCGGGTGGTGTTTTTTCCACCGGCATGAGGAAAACGCTCTTCCCGCTCCTGCTG
Organism: Verrucomicrobiota bacterium; assembly: GCA_018240025.1. Classification (GTDB taxonomy): domain Bacteria; phylum Verrucomicrobiota; class Verrucomicrobiia; order Chthoniobacterales; family SZAS-18; genus SZAS-18. The sequence goes on along the minus strand of JAFEGM010000095.1, from coordinate 10,019 downwards.
TGTCTCGGCTTCGCCGGGGGTGCCCTCCGCGCCGAAGACCCGCCCGCGCCGAAGGTGGAGACGGGGGCGCCGGCCGAACCGGCCGGGGATCCGGCCAATCCGTGGATGCTGACGGAGACCGCGCCGGAATCCTACAAGGCCCAGTTCAAGACGACGAAGGGGGTCTTCGTGGTCGAGGTCACGCGGGCGGATGCACCGAGAGGGGCGGATCGTTTCTTCAATCTCGTGAAGTCCGGTTTCTTCACGGAGGTCGCCTTTTTCCGCGTCGTCCCCGGCTTCGTCGTCCAGTTCGGCATTCACGGCGATCCGAACATCGCCCGGGCCTGGCGGCCGGAACGGATCCTGGACGACCCGGTGAAGAGCCGCAATCGGCGCGGGACGCTCAGCTTCGCGACGTCCGGCCCGCGCTCGCGCACGACGCAGGTGTTCATCAATCTGACCACCAACGCCTCGCTCGATGGCCAGGGCTTTGCCGCCTTCGGGAGAGTCGTCGCCGGCCTCGACGTGGTCGACAAACTCAACGGCGAATACGGCGAGGGCGCCCCGGGCGGCAACGGCCCGGATCAGGGGCGGGTCGAAATGGAGGGCAACGCCTATCTCAAGAAGTATTTTCCGCGGCTCGATTACATCAAATCGGCGGCGATTTTGAAGTAGGCGACCGGCTCGTGACCGGCCAGGAGCGACCCTTGCCCGGAGGCAGGGACGCGGGTCGGAAGGATCGAGCAAACCACCCGCCTTTCAGGGCTCGCGGAGTCCTTTGGTTTTCGGTCAAATCCAGGACCCGTGCCGCTGGCTCGATGCTGGCGTTCGGATAGGTTGTCCGCCTCATGATGCGCAAACTGGTTCTCGGGCTCGGCTGCCTGCTTGCTTTCGCCGTGGGGTTCTGGGCGGTGATCCTGCGCCCCGGCGTCCTGTTCCCGAAGACGAACTTTCTCGTGGGGGAGCTGCAGAATCCACGAAATGTGGCGACCCTGCGCGCCTGGGCCGACGAACTCTGGCAGCAGCGCGGGCAGCAGGCGCTCGACGAGAAGTTCACGATGCGCTTTGGCGGGATTCTGCTGGCTCGGCCCCTGCAGCGGGGAGCTGCCGGGCCGAGGTTTTTGGAGCGAAGGATTTCCTGGTGGTCTTCTCACGAAGTCCTGTGGGTGCTCGATGAGCGAGCGACAACAGGAGCTGCGGCTGACACTTTCGCAGCCTCGCCAGACTCCGCCGCTGGGGACAGCGGCGGCCACCGCGTCCGCGGCTTGGGCATCTCCTGGGCGAATATGCGCGGCGGGCTCGTCGTGTTCCCGGCCGGCGTCCCGTCCGGATTTCCGACGGGCGGATGGGTCGAAGTCGCGCACGGAATCTTCGTGGCGATCAACACCGTTTCCTGATCGGGAGCGGGGCGGCGCCGGGTGAAGGACCCCGCAGGCATCGGGATCGAACAGAGGGCCCAATCTCACCTCAGCCCGGGGAACTTCGCAGGGCTCCGTTGCCGTCCTCCCCTCCCTTATTCCCTCGCTCGCTGGGTCAGTTCGCGAGACGCTGAGAGATGCTGCTCCGTCTCGCATTCTCCCTGCTCGTCACGCTCGCTCTGGAATTGGCGGGTCGCGACCCGGCTTCGGCTCAAGACTCGGAGTTCCGCTGCAGGCAATGGCCGGAGCCGTCCGGCGCATTGGAGTCGAGGCTGGAGATTGGCTCCATGGGCTTCGTCGTGCCGTTGACCGGTCCGGGCGATGCCGCCGAGCGCTACCGGGCGCTCTTCTCGGAGCGGACCAAGGCGCGCTTCACATTCCTCTCGCAGTCGCCCGAGCGCAGCCTCGCGCTCCAGGCCGCGTGGGAGCTCGCGGTCTTCGACGGCTTGCCAGGGCCCGACGCCGTCAGTCAGCAACTACGCTCTCCGCGCGATCCCTGGGGTCAGCTGGAGTCCTTCGTCGAGGTGGCGCAAAAGGTCCTCGGGGTGGAGGCGCCATACTGGTGGATGCGCGCGCTGGCCGACCGCTTTGTCCCCCCGCACCGGACCAGCGAGGCCGGTTTCGCGATGCGCTTCGCCGCTCAGAAGAACGTCGAAGTGGCCGAATCCGGCGTCTCGATCACCGTCGAGGGCGTGCGGCAACACTATCCCTTCGGGAAGGAATGGTCGGAGTGGGGTTCGGAGCATCTGGACCTCCTCTCCCCGAGCTTCGCCGTCGGACCAAGTGGAGACCACTTCGTCGCCGTCACGCAGGATGAGATGAACGCGTCTCGCGTGGCTTGCTTCGAAGCCGGGCAGAAAGTCCGCTGGATGACGACCTTGTGGGGCACAGGCGCGTCCGGGTGGCGCTGGCGATCCTACGGATTTTCGCGGGTCGTCCTTTCCAGCGCGGGAGTGGTCGTATTCGGCTCGTACCCTTCGGGCGAATTTGCCGAACTCTTCGACGCCTCGACCGGCGAATGCAGGGCGCGCTTTTCGACATCCTATTGGACCATCGCCGACTACATCCCATCCAAAGCCGGCGACGTTCGTTCGCCCCTGGCGCTCAAGCCCCCGGTGCGCTTCGTCCGCCTCCAGCCGATCGGTCATTACGAAGGATTGCATGCCATCCTGCGCGACAGTCAGGGCGCCCAGTTCTCCATCCACTTCAGTCAGGCCGAGGAAGCCGGGCGGACGATGCTCTATTTTGGATATCCGAGCGGTGGGCCGCTGGAGTCCGAGCAGATGTCCCTTTCTGATCAAACCCAGCTCGTGAAGATGCTCCAGGCGGCCCTCCGCCAACAATTCCAGCCCGCCGGGAAGCCGGGCCGGCTGAGGCCCCGACGCCCGGGCGAGTTCGAAGGCCAGCCGGCGGCGGCAGTGGGCGAGGCCGCCACCCGCCTGCAGCGGCTCACCCGCGCGGCCGTCGAATTCGAGCGAGCGCGCCGCCTGGAAAGGGGCCGATAGCCGGCATTGGCCTCGCCCGCGGGGCGGGATGTTTTTGGCGTCGCCCCTGGCAGAACGTCCTCCGAAAAACCGCCCAACGCGTGCTCCACTTCGGCCCCTAAGGTGGCCAGACGGAAACCGCTTTGACGAAGGGGAAGGAACCTCTGGAATGCAGAAAAGGGGCGATCCAGAACAACCCCGGGACGATCGCGATGACGCAACCGGATTCGAGCACCACGCAAACTCCCGGGAACTCGTCGGTAACCACAAGATCAGAAACCTTTTCGCCGAGGATCGGTCCGAACGTCTTTTCGTGCTCGTGCTCCCGCTCGAGCTTCTGCGGCATTCGGTCGGAGGTCATTGCCTCTCCTGCGTCCAAATCAATCAGGACTCCGTTCTCGAGATAGACATAGCCGCTGCTAGACGACTGATCCGCCATCGAGACCGGCTTGTCGGATCTCGCGACGATGACTTCGCGTACCCGTTGGCCCACCACGTCTGCTTTGTTCATCGGGTTCATGCGGGCGTTACATGCTGGCGGGGATGCAGGCGAGGCAAGCGGGCCGGGATGTGCGATTCAAGCATCTCTTCTGGAGGCTTCTTCCCCTCTCGCCGCCGGCTTTGCCCCGGCTCCGCGTTCAACCAAGCGCTCGGATCTGAGGGTGCTCCTTCCGCTCGCGCAGCCATTCGTCGATGGCAGGAAGCAGCGTAGCGACCTCGCGGGCCAGCTGATGGTAAAGAGCGTCGTCGTCCCCGAACTCTGTGAAGTCGAATCCATGAAAATAGTCGGGAGGGACGACCGGAGGCTTTCGCAACTGCAGCCGCCGGACGGCGCCCTCGGTGGTGAAGCGGTCGCGCCCGCTCGGCGGAGTCGGTGTAGCCGACGTGGATCGAGCCCTCGCGCACGAGTTGATCGCCTAAGGACCGATCTCCCCGCGGCGTCCGGGCAAACTCCAGGATGAACTGGCCGCCGTACTTCCAAAACTGCACGCTGACGAGGTCCAAGCCGTCCGGCCCGGGACGACGGAAATCGGGCCACGTTCCGCGGAAGCCCATGTTGCGCAGGCTGGGCACCCAGATCTGCCGCAGCGCACGGCGCATTCGCTGGTTGCCCGATTCCATGGGGCGATCTATCCGCGTCAGGAGGGATCTCAACTCCACTCGGGCAAACCGTCTGCTCCACTTTCTGCTGAGCCTCTTCCACCGGTGTGGTGACTGCTGCCCAAGCCCGCGGTCGCACGGCAGATTTCATCGGAGGCGAGAACGATAGGGACAGGCAATTTGTAGGAAGGAAGACCTACCTTCTGCCTGGCAGCGGATGCCGGAGGATCGGGAGGATCGCCGTCGGCGACGCACGTCGCGTGCGCGGCGTCATCCATGAACACCGCGCCGCTCTGCCGCGCGTTTCCACCCGGGCCTAGAGCCGCGGAGCGCAAAAGCCGCGCGAACTTGGTCACGATGAAGTCGGACTTCCGTGTACGCGGTGTGCCCCTCGCTCCGTCCATGACCCTCCTCGACAACGTCAGAACCAAATTCGGCTGGCTCGTCTCGCCGGCCACCAGCGCGAAGCGCCTGAAGGCGGAACGGGGGTTGCTGGGGGAACTGCCGCCCGGGCCCAACGCCGAACTCGTCGACGCTTTCATGCAGCGGGACGACGAGGCCATCACCTGGCCGGAAATCCAGGCGGTGCGGATCGCCCTGCTGGGGGCGATGAAGGAGCCCGAGCTGATCCGCGCGGTCGAGTCGCTCAAATCGGAGTATCCCGCGGTCATCGGCTCCGCCTACGTCGAAACGGGCATCGTCGGGCCGCCGACCAACGAGGCCGAGTGGCGGGCGCAGGCGCTCTCGATGCATCAGGAACTGGGGACGTATCGCCAGGCCAAGCTCGCCTTCGAGCGCATGCGCAGCACGGTCGGATTCCTCTTCAGCTCGTTCCTGGCCGTCATCCTGGCGGCGGCCTTTTGGCTCGGCTACGTGCTGCTGCGCGACGAACACCAAGCGGCCGCGTCGCTGCCCGCGGATCTCCTGTCGCTCTGGAAGTTCATGCTCTCCGCCGGGCTGGTCGGGGCCGTCGCGCCGGTGCCCGCCCCCAGCCTGCCGGTCTGGACGCCGCTGATCTTCGCCGGGCTGCTCGGCGCGGGCTTCAGCGTGCTGGCCCGCCTGTATGCGCTTAACTGGAGCCGCCAGCTGAGCGTGCGGATCGACGACTCGCAGGCCTTGAAGAAGGGCCTCGTGCTGACCTGCGTCCTGTCGCTCCTCGCCGGGGTCATCGCGGCGGCCGTGATGTTCCTCATGTTCGCCTCCGGCTGGCTCAAAGGGGACCTCTTCCCGCAATTCGCCCCCGCGCAGTCGGGCCAGGTGTTCGTGGTGTTCCTGCAGATCCAGCCGGCGAGCACCGCCGACCTGGCCAAGCTGCTGCTGTGGGCCTTCGTCGGCGGATTCTCCGAACGCCTGATTCCGGACAAGCTGAAGCAGCTGGCCGAAAGCCTGGAGACGGCCTCGGCGCAGAAGCGGACGTGAGCTCGGGCGGGAGCGGGGAAGCCGGAGGCGGGCTGGCCCAGGCCCGCGGCCGGTGTTGCCTCAGTCGCGGCCCTTCAGCAGATCCCCGGCATTCGCCGGCCTATCTGCAGCCGTCCGCTGCCAGCGGACCGCTTCTCCCTGTACAAAACGCTTAAAGTCATACGCATTGTCGAAGCGGATCGTGCGGGCCGACCAGACCAGGCGACTTCCGGTCGGGAGCGCTTCGTAGATATGGAGCAAGACCACCGTGCCCTGTCCGGTCGAGCCCTGGAAATGCACGAGGTAGAAGTCGCCGGCCCTGGCCCACCAGAACAACTGTCGGTGAGGGAGGAATTGATTCGGCAGCGGGGCCGGGTTGCCGTCCCGATCCCAGGGCTGGTGCAGCCAAGGCTTTTCGGCGTCCGCCATGGTGGAGATCCCCCGCTCGTCGATCCTGGGGGCCATGATCGTGTCCGGCAGGTTGGCCAGTTCCCGCTCGCCTCCGTTCTTCAATCCACGCGCCAGCGCGTCCATGACCGCCTTGGGCAGTCTGGGCTCCTCGGCCGGGAGCATTGCCACCAAGCCGAAGGCACAGATCCAGAGGCTGACCCAGCGAGCGAAGGGCATGCCCGTTTTTAGGCGCTTTCGGCCGTCTGTCATCTTCGTCACGACCTTCCGCTGCCCGCCGCTCGGAGCGTTCGGCCCGCCCCGCGAGCGCGGGCGAGGTGGACGGTCGCGGAAGCCGAGGGCTGGCCTCTACGAAGCGTCGGCCGCGCCTCCGCGAGCCGCTCGCTGGTTGAGGAAAAACAGCTCGAGGTCTTCCTGCTCGCGGAGAATGTCTCCCGCCAGGTGGCGAAGATCGGCGTCCCAACGCTCGAAGACGCTGAAGCCTGCCGCAGACGTCTGTCTGCGGTAGGGACCGCGCTCCTGCGCGTCCGCGAGCTGCCCATGACGATGCGTTCGCCCGGGACCCCGGGACCCCGGGACCTGATAGGGACACGTTCTCGCCACCCGATTCTTCTCTGAGTTCTTTGAGTTCTCTGAGGCAAAGAACCGATGGCTTCTCGCAGACGCGCGGGGCGGTCCCTACCGAGGCGTGGGCGAAGGCGGTCTTCGTGGGCTTCTCGCGGACGCGCGGGAGCGCGGTCCCTACCGGGCGGATGCTTCATCGGGGGCTTCTCGCGGACGCGCGGGAGCGCGGTCCCTACCGGGCGAATGCTCCATCAGGGGCGGCTCGCGGACGCGCGGGAGCGCGTCCCTACCGGGCGAGTGCTTCTTCGCGCGCGCCCTCGTATTCGGGGACCAAGCCGCCCCACCGTTACCCGCCGTTCAGCACCGTGGTCAGATTCAACCGCGCGGCCCGGCGCGCGGGGAGATACGCGGCCGCAGCCGCCACGAGCGTCAGGACCGCGGCCATGGCGGCAAAGGTGGCCGGATCGCTCGAGCTCACGCCGTACAGCAGGCTCCCCAGGACGGGCGCGAGCAGCCACGACGCCAGTCCGCCGAGCCCGATGCCGAGCAGGACCAGGCGCAGGGTGTGTCCCAGAATCTTCACCTGCAGCGCGCCGGCGGAGGCGCCCAGCGCCAGCCGGATGCCGATCTCCTGCTGTCGCGCCTGGACCGAGTGCGAGATGATGCTGTAGAGCCCGAGCGAGGCCAGAAGCAGCACGAAGCCGGTAAACCCGCCGAGCAGCACGACCACGAAGCGGCGCGGCGCGACCGAGCGATCGACCAGCCCCTGCAGCGGGCGCAGTTCGCTGGCATTGAGATTCGGCTCGAGCGGGCGCAGCGCCGCGAGCAGGGGGCCGAAGGACGAGAGCGGGTCCCCGGCGGTCCGGACCACCAGCTGCATCAGCCCGTAGTCCTCCGTCTGCAAGACCGGCAGAAAGACCTCTCCGCCCGCCTCCTGTTCCAGGGTGAGATGCCGCACGTCGTCCACCACGCCGACCACCTCCCGCTCCACATCCAGGAGCACCGTCTGGCCCAGCGGATCGCGCCCGGGCCAGAGCTGCCGCGCCAGCGTTTGATTGAGCATGACCACCGCCTTCGCGCCAGCCTGGTCGGTTTCGGCAAAGCCCCGCCCGGCGCGCAGGCGCAGGCCCAGCGCCTCGACGTAGCCCGCGCTGACGATGCGCACATAGGCGGCGGGCGGCGGGTTCCTCTCGGAATAGACCTCGCCCTTCGCCCCCACGCCCCAACTCCGATTCCGTCCCAGCGGGAGGGCATCGGTCAGCCCGGCCTCCTGCACGCCGGGAACGGTGCGGGCGAGGCGCAGCACTTCCTGGAAGTAGACGTTTCTCTCCGCCTGCGTTTGCCCTTGCGGCGCGAGGGCCACGGCCGCGGCCCCGGCGGGTCGAAAGCCGAGGTCGACGTCCCGCACCCGCTGGAAACTGCGCAGCAGCAGCCCGGTGCCCACCAGCAGCACGCAGGTCAGCGCGACCTCCACCACGACCAGCCCCGTGCGCACGCCCCGCTGCCCGATCCCGCTGCTCGACCCGCGCGCCTGTTTGAGCGCCTCCAGCGCCGGGGTGGCCGGCGCATGCAAGGCCGGGAGCAGGCCGATGACCAGCCCCGTCCCGATGGCCAGCAGGGCGATGAAGGCGAAGACCCCGGCGTCGAATCGGACCGTCTCGCGCAAGGGCAGGCTGAAGGTCTCCAGCCCGGCCACGAACTTCGTCCCTGCCAGGGCCAGGCCCAGTCCGAGCAGCGACGCGCAGAGCGCCAGCAGCAGGCTCTCGGTCAGGAGTTGTCGGATCAGCCGGCCGCGCGAGGCGCCCAAGGCCACGCGAATCGCCAGTTCGCGCCGGCGGCTGGCCAGGCGCGCCAGCTGCAGGTTGGACAGGTTCGCGCACATGATCAGAAGCACGACCCCGACCGCGCAGGAGAGCAGGAGCAAGGCCGGCCGCTGCCGCCCGCTGACCCGCTCGGTCAGTGGCTTCACGCGAAAATGGTATTCGCCCCGCTGGTGCTTCTTCGCCAGCTGGTCGCCCAGCACCGACGCCTCGGCCTGCGCCTGGGCCAGCGCGACCCCGGGCTTGAGCCGCCCGATCATGAGCAGCGTATTGCCTTCGTCATTGGTTTCGTCGGTCAGCGGGAAGGGAGAAAGCAGGTCGACCCGCGTGCCCGGCGCGAAGAGCGAGCCGAAGTCGAAGCTCGCCGGCAGAATTCCGATCACCGTGACCGAGCGGGTGTTCAGCTGCAGGCTCCGTCCCAGCACCGCGGGGTCGCCGCCGAAGCGCCGCTTCCAAAGCCGGTCGGTCAGGAGGACGACGGGGAGGTTCTGCTGGCATTCCTCCTCCGTGAAATTGCGGCCCAGCTGCGGCTGCACCCCGAGGATCGGGAGTAGATTTTGCGAAATCGGCACGCTGGTCAGCCGCTCGGCCTCGCCGTCCGCCAACAGCCGACGCCCGCCAACATTGTAAAACGCGTAGTAGGCCGCGATGCCCTCGAAGGACTGATTGGCGGCGCGGAAATCGAGATACGGACGAACCGGGATCGTCTGTCCCGAGAGATCACCCTCCACGCTGGCGTTGTCGATCCACGCCAGCCGGCTGGCCTCGGCCAGCGGCAGCGGGCGGAGGAGGAGCGCGTGGACCAGGCTGAAGATGACCGAGCTCGCGCCCAGCCCCAGGCCGACGATGAGGACGAAAAAGAGCGTGAACCGACCGTCGCGGAAGAGATTGCGCCAGGCGTAACGCAGGTCCTGCAGGAGATCGTCGAGCAGCGGCAGCCCCCGGAGCTCGCGGTGGGCTTCCTGCAATTGCGCCGCGCCGCCCAACTCCAGCCGGGCCGCGCGCGCCGCCGCCTCCGGGGAAAGTCCGCGCCGGACGTGCTCCTCCGTGGCCAGGGCGAGATGCGCCTCGAGTTCGGCCCGCAGGTCGGCGTCGTGCGCCGAGGAGCGGAAGCTGGCGCGCAGGCGGGCGAAGAAGTGGCGGAGGCGGGCGATCATGGCTGGCGCGCGGCCGGCGCGAGTTGAAGGAGCTTGCCGATGACCCCGGCGATGCGTTCCCAGTTCTGCGTTTCCGCCTGCAGCTGTCGGCGGCCGGCCGTCGTCAGGGAATAGGACTTGGCCTTCCGATTGTTTTCCGACACCGCCCATTCCGCCGCGAGCCAGCCCTTTTGGACGAGCCGCACCAGGCAAAGGTACACCGTGCCCTGATTGACCAGGATCACGCCATCCGCGATCTGCTCGAGCCGGCGCGCGATTCCATAGCCATGCATCGGCCCCAGGGCGTCCAGGATCCGCAGGACCATGAGATCCAGCGTACCCTGGAGGATGTCCGATTTGTCGAGGGGCGGCGGCGCGTCTCCTGTGGGGTGCATAGAGGAGAAGTATGAACGCTCCTGTGGGATGACAAGAGAAAGGGCCGGAGCGGGCGCGGCTTCGCAACTTCAGCGCGGCAGGAGAGCCTGCCGGCGGGTCAGGAGGGAGCTTCGCGCCCGGCTGTACTTCGTCGGCGCGGCCACCACCGGGCAGCTGCCGCGGCGCCGCTCCTTGCTCCTGCCTCACGGTGCGTTGGGCCGATGGGCACATGGATACGTCGCCAACCTTCCTCGTGTCCGGTCGGGCAGGCCAGCCATTCGCGCGACCGCAGACGCCGGCTTCAGCGCGGGGCTCCTCCTCTGCTCCTCTGCTCCT
>JAFEGM010000094.1:27079-45782 GCA_018240025.1 Verrucomicrobiota bacterium | reverse complement strand
TACAAAAACAACCGAATAGCCTAGCAGCTGCTGCAAACGGGCAGGTATTCATCCTTCCCAAGCAGTTGAGCAAAACTGCAGTGACCGAGCTTTTTCGTGTGATCAAGGGCTCTTCGCCACGAGCCGAAATGCAAGAGATCCGAATCAAGGGGACAGCGGGAGGGCACAACTGCTTTTCCTCGATGGTGTGTTTCAAAGTGACTGGAACGCCGTCGTTCTTTCCGGCCAGCGGCCTCGTGGAAACTACCTACGGATTTTTGCTTCTCCTTGAAGTAGAAGTCTCCCAAAAGTGGCATGTGGGGGTCTTCAAGCAGAATTGCCCAGCCATCGGTGACTGGCTTGATGACCTGGAAGCGCGGCCGCTGCCGCGCGTCAAGCTGGCTGCGGCATTTGCAGAGAAGACAAAGCTCGGGCGGATAAACGTGCGCCGTATGACGTCCTCGCCTTTTGAAGTCTGGGCGGCTTCCTTCGAGGGACCTGATCTAGAGCAGAGTATGCCCATGATTTCGGCCGCTCGCTCGGCGCTGCGGAAGGTAAGATTTCGCGAATCGAGGGGCACGGACTTCGCCGTCACCCCGAGCACCTCTCGAGTTCAACGCAGCGGTGGCCGTTGTGATTACCTTCGACTCGCTGAGTGGGTAGCGGATATCGTCAAGCGGGTGGACACGGCAAAACCCAGCGGGTTCTTGTCATCCTTTGCTCAGGCAATCCCACTCGATGAGCTTCCCCCAGATGTCACGCCGACCAGTGTCTTGTTCAACTGGCGCGGCTTGCTCGACGCCGAAGAATGGGAACTTCGACGCCGCGAAGGCGGAGTCGCGGGTAGGTTGATGGACAAGCGCATCTTGGTGCGACTTATCGGCGACACCGTGCTACTCCGAGAGACAGATGATCCGGATGTCTGGGACTTTCTGGGCAAGGATGAGTCGGTGTTGGGATCGATCAGGAAAAACCTCCACAGCTTCTCGGTCGCCAAAATCCTCGCGGATCGCTGTTGCATCTATAATCCGCAGTCCGAAGAGACGAAGACACTCGCCAAGTGGATTCGCGATGAAGAAGCATTCAGCATCACGTTTTCCAAGAGCGAGTATTTTTTTGTTAGCGGTGCGGTCTACTTCCGCTCCGATATCAAGAAGCTGAGCGAGTCCATCCTGCATTGCCTGCGGCCGCTGGCTGACTTGGAACAGGCGGTCTCCGAAAAAGGCGAGACCGATTCGAAATCGAAGTCCTTTCCCGCGGACTCCGTTTTCTCGATCTGCGAAAAGCAGTATAGGGCGTCGCAGGACTGGATCTGCTGCACGGATTTGGGTGACGAATGGGCTGACTACATCTGCCTTGACCCCCGCTCGCTCGTCTTTGCCCATTGCAAGGCGGGCAAGCAGACTGCAGGTGCGAGCACCTATCAAGAGGTCATCGGTCAGGCGCTGAAGAACGTCAGTAGAGTCCGTGCCACCTCTGATGAACTGGACGCGAAATTGTTGAAGACAAAAAAGAACGCGACCTGGGGTGACACGAAGATTCTGCGTCTGCGGAAGGGATCAAATTGGGATTCGTTCCGTCGCGCGACCGCCAAGGCGCTCGCCAACCCGGACATCGTTCGAGAGGTTCACTTGTGGGTGACGATGCTCTCCTACGCCAGTTTCGAGGCCGAAACCAAGAAGACTGATTTGGAGCCACATGTGGTGCAGTTTCTTGTGCTCATCTCGAGCTTTATCAGCGTGTGCCGGGAAACTGGTCTTCGTCCGGTCATTTTTTGCCGCCCGTAGCGTCACAGTCTCGGGATTCTGGGCAAGCCAGTTTCGGGCCTGAGCTTGTCGCCGCCGGCCGCCGGGTTTTGTTGCCCAAATGCGTTCCCAACCGACTTGGCTACAACGCCTGCGTTTCGAATCCCATGGTTTACGATATCGACGACTGTAGGCTGCTTCCGCTGGGTTTCCTGCGGTTTTGGAGCCGCCGCAAGATCCGACGCCTCGGTATAGGCTCGGCGCTGCTGGAGGCTTTTGTCGAGGAGGCCGCCAAGCTGGGCGTCAGCTTGGTGCATGGTTCGATCATGCACAAGGACCTGCTCCGAAATCCGAACCTGATCAAGTTCTACGAACGATGCGGGTTCCGGCGGCTGCCACCTGGTCCGGACGAACTGGCAGGTGCCATCTGTCGGGTCGAATTAGCGGTGCCCCAAAGGGCGGACCATCCATGAGCTTTTTTCAAGCCATTGCCTTGTCAACAAGGGGGCTCGGGGCGACCTGCCGACCGACCTCGGAACCGACCGCATAGGCACGTTGAAACACTTTGGGGCCGTTGGCTCACGCTTTGATCGATGACCAAATCTCGCAAGCAGAGGGGGCGCATTGCTGACGCAGCCGAATCCGCCCCAACTGCCCGCTCTGAAAAGCGGGGTTCGCGCTCGCTGTGCGATCGAGCAGAGCTTCCGCTGAGCGATCTCGTGCCCATGTTGGCACGCGAGTCTGTGCGGCCGAAGGCAATCTACCAGACTCACAAGTGGTTCGCCCGTCGCTTGGGCACGGCGTTTAGGGCGCTTCTTGTGGGCACGGAGACGAGCACTCGGAAGGAGTTTTGGGAGCGCTTCTACGGCGGCAACCGTGCTGGCTCCGGCCGCCTACTGGATCCCTTCGTGGGGGGAGGAACTTCGGTGATCGAGGGTTACAGGCTCGGCTACAGCTGCGTGGGGGTGGACATCGACCCGGCGGCGGCCGCCGTGAGCCGATTTGGCGCCGCCGTGGCCTCGTTGCCTGACCTGAGTTCAGCCTTGAGCACGCTCACTGCGAATATGCGCGATGAGCTCGCCGAGGTTTACGGATTTCAAGCGGATTGGGGAGGGCAGATTCCCATTCATTATTTTTGGGTTCAGGTGGCCAAGTGTCCGGGCTGCACGTGCCAAGTCGAATGTCATCCAACGCTTCAGCTCGCCGCGAGCGTCGAGCGCAGCGTGCAGTGGGTCTACAACCCCGGCGAGCGCTCGATCCTGGAGCTCCCCATTGCCACCAAACGCCTTCCCGACGGGCAGCTCATCGAGCAGGCCGTCGTCCAGCACGGCAAGCTCGTATGCCCAAGGTGCTCGCTGCGGACAGGGTTGATCGCGCTGCCTGGGCCGCCCACCTGGAAACTCTTTGCCATCGAGGAAACCGAGAATCCCCAGGACGGAAAAATCTCGCCCAATGCCGCACGTTCCTTCCGGGTGGCAGGACCACGCGACCGAGCCTGCTTTGCCCGCGCGCGCGCACGCCTTAAGTCCTTGGAGAGGAAGGGCTTTCTGCCTGACGAGCTTATTCCTTCATTTCCGAGTGGCGACAGCCGACTCCGCTCTTACGGCTACGAGAAATTCCGGCAGCTCTTCAATGAACGGCAGCTGCTGCACCTTGGCCTGCTCGCCCGGGCCATCAGGCGGCTCCCGCTCGAGATTCGTGAGCCGCTGGCAATGGCCTTCAGCGACCACCTTACGACCAACTCTGCATGCTCACCAACTACGCCCGAGGTTGGCGCCGGTTGGCGCCGCTCTTCTCGATTCGGGCCTACCGTCACATCTGCCGGCCGGTGGAGCTCAATCCCTGGTTGGACGCGACCGGGCGCGGCACCTTCCCGAACGCAGTGCGCGGAATCGTCAGGGCGCAGAAAGCCATGCTGCAGCCGGCCGAGCCCACGCGATCGGGCGAATTCAAGCCCGTTCCGTTTGATCGCAAATTGGCCGAAAAAGCGGGTGTCGAAATCCACGCCCGTGACTCACGCAACCTGAGCATCATCGACAGTGACTCTGTCGACATTGTGTTGAGCGATCCGCCCTATTTCGACAACATTGCCTACGCGGAATTGTCCGCGTTTTTCAAACCGTGGATGCGCCACTTGGGGCTGATTGCGCGAGGCCCGGCAGCCATCGATATCGGCACGCTCGGGGGGCAAAAACGGGACCGGACTTCCACCGGCGCTTTCACTGAAGGCCTTGGCCAGTGCCTCAAGGAGGTGGCACGAGTTCTCAAAGCCGATGGACGCTTCGTCTTCACCTTCCAAAACGCCCATGGCGAAGCCTGGGGCTCTCTTGGGGAGGCCTTAGCCAGCGCGGGCCTAGAGGTTCTGTCCGTCTTCCCACTTCTTGGAGACAAGCCACACGGCCTACACAAGCACTCCAACAGTATTTCCTGGGATGCGGTGCTTGTTTGCCGAGTCAGGGCTGAAAAGCGCCAGGGGCGAGCACGGCCCGCCAAAGAAATATGGGTGGCCTCGCAAATCGCGCGCTGGCGTAAGAAATTGGCGACTGTAGTCGAAGCCAAGTTTTCTCAAGCTGACGAGGCGAATCTCGCTGCGGCCCTGACGATACAATGGGAATTGAGCCAGCTGAGGAAATGAAGCGCAAATAGTGTTTGGCTATGGCTGGGGCGGGAAGGATACGTAGCGCATGCCAGCGCTCATGAAGGAAGCGGTGTCCAAGCAGCTCGGCTCGAATTGCCGGCGGCAGTTGTTCTATCTGCTCTATCCGGACAATTCTGAGTTCGCAGAGCAGCGCGCGGCCTACGACATCCCCAGAATCCAAGAGCCCAAGCCGGGACTCGAGCAGTTTCGGGAAGAAGGCCAGCGCTGGCAGCTGGAGGTGACCAACGATCTGGCTGCAGTCTTCGGTCCCGGTTCGGTCCTGTGCACACGCCGCCCAAATGGCACGATCGCGCCCAGCCCCGCTCGGGCCTTGTTGACGGGTGTGCAGCCCGGACGCTTCCTTGCCGAAGCGGAATTTCAACCCGGCGAATCCTTCCTGCGACTGTTCGGGCTGGCCGGTTTTCGCGATAGCCGCGGGTATCCTCTGGTGACCAGCCCTTTCCGGCCTGACCTCATCGCGGTGCACGAGGCGCGGACCTTCGATTATGTGGTCCGCGCCAGCGATGGCACCGCCCAGGCCCATGAGGGCGACGCGCGAAAACAACTCCAAGTCATCGACGTCAAACTCTCCTCGGAGCCGTCGGCGGGCTACTATGCGGAAACAGTCCTCTACTCAGTCGCGCTTGCAACATGGCTCGAGGATACAGGGCTGGCCAACGAGTATTGCGTGTGTGCGAGTCCGGCCATTTGGCCGGGGTCATTGGGTCCAACAAATCTCCAGCAAGTGCGCACCGAGCAACCGGTCCCCCCGCCGGCCGCTTTCCTGGAGGCGCTCCGGCGAGACCTGGAAATTACGCCCTACGATGCGTTCTTTGCCCGAGTCCGGCAGTTGCTATCGCAGGACCTGCCGCAGGTGCTGGGCGTTGACGACTGGCGCCAGTTGGATGTGTACTGCGTCAGCCTGAATGACCGAATGGCGCGGAAAAATTAGGAGGGCGCGGCGGGGCTGGCGGGTTGGTTTTTGAAGGGAGAAGAGGCTCTGAGATGCTGGCGGAGGAGTCTGCGTTTTTCGCGGGCGGCTTCGAGCTTTTTGTCGCGTTCGGCGTGGATCTGGCGGTGGCGGTCGGCGAGACGGTCGAAGGGGGCAATGAAGGCGAGCGCGGAGTGCAGGCGCTCGGTGTTGTAGTAGTCGATGAACTGGGCGACGTGCCGGCGCAAGTCGTCGGCGCTGAGCGGGGACTTCGGGGCGATGGCCTGCTCTTTGAGGGTGCGGTGGAAGCGCTCGAGCTTGCCGTTGGACTGAGGATAATGAGGGCTGGTCAGGACGTGCGAAGCCTGGATGAGGCCCAGGAAGCGATGGAAGTCGCGGCTCTTGAACTGGGAGCCCTGGTCGCTGATGACGCGCGGGGTGGCGCCGGGATAGGTTTCCTTGGCCTTCTGCAGGACGAGTTCGGCATCGGCCTCGCGCATGGTCGGGCGGATGTCCCAGGCGAGGATGGCGCGCGAGCAGCCGTCGAGCACGCAGCACAGGAAGAAGAAGGTGTCGGCGACCTTGAGGTAGGCGAAGTCGATGTGCCAGTGTTCATGCGGAGCGAGCGGCTGGACGAAGCCGGTGCCCTTGCGCGAGGGCTTGGCGGTGGAGTCGCCGATGAGCCCGGCGGCCTTGAGCACGCGGTAAGTCGTGGCCGGGCTGACGGCGGCGACATCGCGATCGAGCATCATGAAAGTGAGGCTGCGGTGGCCTTCGAGAGGATGAGCGCGGGCGAAGTCGATGATGGCGGTCCGTTCGTCAGGAGTCGTCCAGTGGTCGCGGGGCACGTGGGCGTTGTGCTCGTTGGCCTTGCCGTAGCGTTGGGTCCAGCGGTGGAACTTGCGGGGGGAGAGCTGCAGCCAAGCCAGGAGCCGAGCCGCGGGCAGCTCGGTCAGCTCGCCGATGCGTCGCAGCCAGTCGATGACGAGGTCGCGCAGGTCGTGCGGCGTCCAGCTCTGGTCTAGTTCTCCCCAAGCTCTTTTTTTGTGCGCACGAGCTCCTCCGTCACGGTGGCGATAACGTAGTCCTTGCGCACGAGCCTGGCCTCGAGCTTGGCGATGGTCTTTTGCTGTTCGCTGACGGCCTTGGGCGATTGGCCGGCGCGTTCGAAGGCAGCCGCTCCGTGCTCGAAGAAGATGCGCTGCCAGTAGTAGAAGAGCGAAGGCTGGATGTCCTCCTGCTGGCAGATCTCGGAGATGGGCCGACGCTCGACGAGGTGCAGGCGCAGGATGCGAACCTTGTCGGCCGGGTTGAAGTGGCGGCGCGATTTGGCGCCGTGCGGAGGTTGTTCTTGGCTCATGCGAGGGTGTGGTTGGCCCACCCCGGCGCTTCCTAACAGTTTTCGGCCTTCAGGTCATTCCCACTGACGCGGCACATCGTTTTTGGTCACCCCAATTTCTTCGAGCGTTAAAACCAGTCCAGAATCGCTACCAGTTTCCGAGGGCCTTCCTCCCGTGTGCTTAGGCGTCTCCCGCAGAATCTCCCGTGGTTCCGCATGGGAACCTCGGGCGGTCCATCATCGTTACCGCCCGCACCGAACCGCCCGCGTTCGCCTTGGTTCTTCGGCGTCTCCCGCAGTGTGGAAATGGTTCCCCTGTGGAACTATTCTCGATGCCGGGGGTTCCGTTATGGAACCGCCGAGAGGGTGCCGCGCTGAGAGCCCCTGCCCCGCCGCGGCTCGGGGTAGCATTGCGGGGGCGAATCACTCCCAGGCGAACACGGCCGGCTCGCCCTCGGCCATCGGCGCGAGCGAGAATCCGCCTTCCGCGTGCCGGGCGGTGTATGCCCCTAGGCCGATGCGGTCGCCCTCGGTCGATGTGCCCTCAATGGCGACGGTGACGGCGCGAGGGTCATCGACGGCGCGGGCGAAGTGTACTCCGTTGGGAGCGATGGCGGCCAACGTGGGATTGGACCGCGCCAGGTCTTTCGCCTGCGCGACAATGCGGTCGATCTGCTCCTTGCTGAAAGGACCGCAGAAGAAATGGGCGGGGTCGGGAGTCATGGTCAGGAAAATAGGTTCGTCGTGAAATTTGGGCCCCAGGAGAAGCCGTAGATTGTGTACTGGCTGCCCGCGAAGCTGAATTCCTCGCCTTCGCCCGGCTGCGGAATCGTGATTCCCCACGTTTCCTGAATCTCCCAATAGATTCCTTGCTGCTGGTACTCGAATGACTGGCAGGCGCGAATTGCTCCCGGGATTTCTACGTCGAGATATCCCGTGAGAGTCAGAAGTTGCACCTTGGCCGCGCTGCCAAATTCAGGCGGGGCCGGCTCCGGCTCGGTCGTGAATCCATTTCCCACTAGCTGGACGCGCGAGATTATGACCGACGGCGAAAGGTAGTAGAGACTTGCGTACCGATGCCCCGCAAACTGCACGTTTTGGAGCGATTGAAGCTGTTTCGACCATTTGGTGGTCGGCTGAGGCGGGTTGCCCCGCAGGCCCTTGGCAACGCAACTTAGGCGCGCCCACACGCCGTCATTCTCGGTGATCTTTGACGATACTACGCGGAAATTCTGCCAGTTACCCGCGATTGGCGGAACGGCGAAATACGTTAGGACGGATTGAAGGTCAAAAATCTTGGCCGGCTCGCCGCGGAAACTGAATGTCAGCGTCTCCAAGCCGGAATACGACGTTTCAACCATGGTCCCGGGCTGCTCAACGCACCCCTGAATCGTCGTGATTGTCGGGTTGTAGATGTAGGTCGCCGCCATAGGTCTTGCGCGCTAAAGGGGTTTCACTTCCAGAAGGGTGTCATGCGCCCGGACATCGAACGCGCGGCCGGCCTGCTCCGCGCGGTGGCCTCGGAACGTCACGGGCTCCTCGCTGCCGGTCATGGTGCCAATCAGGCGCGTGGCCCGCTGGCGGTCGAGCGCATGGAGAGCCCGGTCTAGCGAGTCTTGCGCCGCTTCCAGTCGGGCCTGTTCCCGCGTCTCCGCGGCGGTCGGCGGTCGATTGCGTTTCATCGGTCAGGAAAACTCCGGGTTCCAGCGCCGCCCGGCCGGCATGAGA
This sequence comes from Verrucomicrobiota bacterium, assembly GCA_018240025.1. Lineage (GTDB taxonomy): Bacteria > Verrucomicrobiota > Verrucomicrobiia > Chthoniobacterales > SZAS-18 > SZAS-18. The sequence goes on along the minus strand of JAFEGM010000094.1, from coordinate 37,422 downwards.
CGACTGCGCGGGATACGGCCCGCGCGGTTGCTGGTGTCTTCCTACCTCCGCCGCAGGAAATCATTTCGGGGCGAAAGCTTCGGATGCCTTGGTCAGCGCGGCGGCGGCTCCTGCCAGGGCCTCGCGGGCCTGCGCGGCGGGGAGCGTCGGCGGACGTTTGCGGGACGGAGGCATGGGCGCGCGGTCGATAGTGAAGCCGAGCACTCCGCCCGGGGGACGCGGGACTTCGCCCAGTATGCGGCCCTTGCGCAGATCGGGGTTGTGCTCGTTCTGCGTGGCGAAGATTTGCCAGACAAGTTGCGCGTGGGCGGCTCGCACGATGTCACCAGCGCGTACCGTGGTTTGCTGGGTAGGGGGACCGAAGCCGTAGGCATTGCAGCCCGTGATTTCGACATCGTAGTACCCGTTCGAGTCCGACCACGTTGAAGGGTCGTTCATGTCCCCTGCCAGGACTGCCCACTTCGGGCGGGTCTCCTCTTTGACGAAGACCTTTTCCACGCGTCGGCGCGGAAGCGGTTCGTCGCCCAGGTCTTGATTCTTCCAGCGGTTCACAAAGGTTTCTTCCTGCATATGTTTGGGATGTGTGGGGGTTGGTTACTGCGCGCCGGAGTCGTTGGAAACCTGCCAGCAGACGGGCCGGCGAATTCCGATGTCCACCAGCGCGAAAGCGGTCAGCTTCACCAGCCGGTTAGGGGCCTGCGTGAGGTTGTCCACGATGATTTGGACGCCCGGGCCCCAGGTTGCGCAGTAGACTTCGGAGAAAGCGCCGAAGGCGACCTTTCCGCCCGCGCCCGCCATGCAATTCGAAGTGTGCGCGCGATAGCCGTTGCAGTACTCGCCTTCCATCAGGAAACCGCTCCCGGTAGCGCGCTCCTTGGCCTTCCAGCGCGCGCGCGTCTCGTGACTCATGATCCAGCGCAGGCTCGCGGCGTCCTCGACGTTATCGAGTCCAAGCTCTCTCTCGAAGGAGAGCACGTTGGCCCACGTCGCGGCCCCGCCGAAGGTCACGTCACGAGAGACGTTCGGCGCGTTCACGATTCCGACAGGCTCAGCGCCGCCAGCGCCCGTGCAAACGGCGGTGTCGATGGCCTGCGCGATGGCGGCCCGCAGTTCCGAGCGCAAAAATTCTTCGAGCGCCCCATCCGTCTGCGTGAGAGCCTGACCGGAAAGCGTGACGCTGCATCCGACCGCGCGCGGGGAGAGCGAGAGTTGCGCCAAGGTGGCATCGACCGAGGGAACAGCCTGTGATTCCGCCACCCAGGTTGCAGTCAACGCGCTACTCCACCTTGGGACCAACAGCGGCCCGTTCGCCTGAATCGTGCGCATGCCGGCCCCCACGGCGAAGCTGGCGGGTCGCAGGGCCGGCCCCATTTCAGACAGGGCCGGGGTTTCCTCGATGAGTGCGCCGCCGAGGTTGAACTGGCCTGCGGTGTGAGTCGAGCGCAGGGAGCGCAGCGCGGACCACGGGGCGAAGAATCCTTCGGCCGGCAGTCCCTCGAAAGCCTGACGCGCGGCTTTATCAAAGCGCGCCTCTGGACCGCGGACCGGGCGATTGCCGCTTTGCGGGTCGAGACTGCGCAGGGCAGAGACGAGACTGTACTCGTGCAGATTGGCCGGGCCGGTCTTGCGCGGGTCCGACCCCTGAAGTCCGCGAAACGTCGCGGCGTGTTCGGTGATTACCATGCCCCAACTATAGCGCCGCGCTCCTCTAAGTCCCGCCAAAAGCGAGCGTTAGCGCGATGTATCATGCCGTTACTGCATTGTTATCGACTTTCGCCCGGCGAGCGCGCATCGCGGCGGCCCGTTTCGCCTTGAAGGGCGCGGAGAAATCGAGATGCGCCACAATCCAGCTTTGGACCGTCTCTAGGTGCCACAGGCGACCGATGCGCGGACAGCCTGCGCGGCGAAGGTCTGAAACCTCTAGGTCGGACAGACGAAGCGCTTTCGCGAGTTCGTCGGATTTCAGCAGGAACGGCAGCGGGGGTGATTCTGTGACGCGTGGCAACTCCGCGCCCTCGCGGAGTTCTGGTGTGGCGCGGGAGTGCCTGCGGAGTTTCTCGATTAGGTCGGCGTTGGCGGTACTCATGACTTGGGATTCTCAGCGTTGATGCGGCGCATTTGCGCTTTCCAGTTCCACACGTCGCGGCGGCGTTGCGCAGCCGCCGCTCGCTTGGCCTCTTTCTCGGCCGCTAGGCGGGCGGCGAGCTTGGCGGGCCTCTCGGCGTCACGCTTGGCCTTGGCGGCCGCGCTGGCCTTCTGCGCGCGTGCTAGCCGGGCCTCTGGCGTCATGCTCCGAGCGGCCTTCAATCCGCCCAGGCGGCCCAAACGCTGGGCAGCCGTGGCGGCCTGTTCGGGGGTGCATGGTGCGGCAGCGTATTTCTCGCGGCGGCGGCGGTTTCGCGGCTCATGCTTCAGTTCCCAGGCCTGAAGGAGACGAATTTGCGCAAGCCATGCCTTCCAGCGGGCCTGATATTTGTCGTCCGGCTCCGAGTCGTCTTCGATGAATGGGCCGGGGTCAGTAGGTTTTTTGGTACTCATAGCGGTAAGGAGTTATATATGGTGAATCGCCTAAAGGGCTGTACCTGCCGGTATAGCGCGCTTGGACACTGGACGGCGACGTACACGGACAGGACCCGCGGCGCATAGAGCGGGAATTCTGCGCCTCGGTCTCACTCCTGCGGCCCTGCGGGTGAGGGTTGGCGGATGTCAGCCTGTCACCCTTTTTTGGTAGAGCGTACTTTTTCACTCTCTCGCGCGTAGGGGTGAAATATGGTGTCAGGGTGACATCGGGTGGATGGTCCAGACGCGTTCGCCGTTGGTGCGGCGATAGTCGAAACGCTTGGGGCGTGACTTCCTCAGCAAGCCGAGATAGCTGCCGACCGCATTCGACCATGTGATAGTCCGTGCGGCCTCGGCCGGTGCCTTGCTGCGCAACTCGTGCTCTAGCTCCTCTGCGGTGCCCTGCCACGGTTCGCCCATCGGCCCGAACAGTTCACGGTCGATGAGGTAGAGCAGGCGGCGTTCCGGGGCGATGTCGCCCAGCGCCTCCAAAATCTCCGGGTGATGAAACTCCCGCACTCCAAATCGCTGCGAGGCGAGGTCATGCGGAATCTCGGTGTGCAAGACCGAGTGCAGGAATCCCGGCATCTCGGCCAGCAGTGCCAAGCGGAAAGCCTCGCGTTCCTCGTTCGTCTGGGTCGGCATCGGCATTGCGGCCCGCTTCACCCGCAGAAGCGTGATTTTGTCTGCCAGGTCTTCCGTGATGGGCGGGAGCACGGCCAGTGCATCCGGTTCGTCATTGACCGAGATTGTCAGACGCCAGAACGGGCGCAGATCGATGGCGTCGCAGTACTTTTTCTCGCACCGTGCGCCGTCGGCGACCGTTATCTGTTTCATCGTCGCGCCGAATTGCGCGCGAATGCGTCCGTCCCGCGAAGCTGCTTCGTCGTCTACAATCAGATGCTCTGCGGCGAACAGCTCGGAGTTGAATCCGGTTAGACCGGACATGTAGCGATAGGGGCGCGCATGGCGGCCTCCCAGCGCCCAGGTGATGACGGTTTGCAGCAGCGTTTTCCCGCTCCCGGGCGGGCCGGCGAGCGCCAGAGCCTGCCCAGGCTGCCGGCGACGCGCTCGGAGTGCGGAGAATGCCACCTTGAGCCAGCAAAGGAACACGGTCCGTTGCACGTCCCCTGTCTCCTCCTCAGCCGGGAACAGTCCGCGCAAGATGGCGTCGAGCATCGGCCACGGTCCCGCCTGCGGCTCGATGAGGCGCGGCGACTCGGTGACGAGAATGCGGCGGCCCGATTCCTCGATGAGTCCCGCGGAGTAGCCGGCGAGCGGCGCGGCGTAGGCCACGTTCCGAGTCAGTGTCAGGCGGGAAATCTCGCGGTCCATGTCGGACACGAATTCCCCTTCCTTCGGTTTGGGCCGGATACCGGCGAGCTTCAACTCACGGCGGATTCCGGTCTCGGCGAACCGGAGCCAGCTTCCATCCTCAGCCTGCCGCAAGTACTCCTTAGTGGCGGCGTCGTAGTAGATGGGCGGCATCTGCGGCCCGGCTTCCTGCGGGGGCAGGTCGTATTTTGAAACCGTGCTCATTTGGCGAGGAAGAGAAGGCGAGCGGGTTTGCCGGTGCGGGAGTGAGTGCAGCCGGGCAGGCGGAGAGGCGACCACGCGCAGCGGTCGAGTAGGCCGGCATCGATGCGCAGGGCGTCGGCGCGGGTGCGCAGTGCGGAGAGCAGGTCATCGGCGGGCCGGTCGAACCAGCCGTGCAAAGACTTGCCCCCGGTGTCGATGACTGCGCGCTGGCGGAGTCCGATGGACCGGAGCCAAGCGAACAGCGCCGCACAGGCGGCCTTGTTGCGCTCCGGGTCGCGGTCGTAGGTGTCGCCCTCAATCACGACGAACGGCGAACGCGCCACGCTGGCCCTACAGCGGGAGAAGCTATCGGGGTGGAACACACCAGCGGCGACGCGGCCGGCGGGCCGGGAAGGGCATTCCAGCCATTGCGCGCGGCTGCGGAAGTTAGCGAGGTTCCAAGGCTTGCCCGACTCCTCCGGCTCCCCCATCCAAAGCACGTCACCCGGGGCGAACAGCGCGCCCAGCATCAGACGCCAATCGTGTTCCGGGTCCTCATCCGGGCGGATGCTGCTCTCCTCCCACAATTCAACGTCGTAGCCGTCGAATGTGTGCTCTGCCAGCAGGCGGGCCAGATCCACGCGCGGGGGCGGAGGCGGAGGCGCGGGACGCTGCCGCTTCGGAGCCTCGCCCGGGAGTTGTTCGGCCCCCAGGATGCGCGCGGCCTCGGCTTTCGTGATGCCGTCGAGCGCGACAAGAAGGTCCGTCACGTCTCCGCCGCGCCGACACTTGGCGGAAAAGCAGTACCAGCGGTTTTCGGCCGGATAGACGGTGAAGCTCTGGCCGGTCTGCTGATTGTGGATCGGGCAGGGGCAAATCTTGGTTTGGCCAGACGGACGAAGCTGAATCCCACGGCGCGCAAGCAGGTCCTCGACGCTGTGCCGTTGATTGACGGAGGCGAAATCCAGTTTCATCGGCGAGCCTCCTTTCGGCCCCGCGACCCGGCCCGGTAGGCGGCCACGAACGCGGCAGCGTCCCCTTGGCGGGAGCAGATAGAGCAAAGCCACGATTTCGGCTTTGGCGCGTTCACGACCCAGATTCCGCAACGCTGGGCGTTTAACACGTCGCGGGCGCGGAATGGGCATTCACCCGTTGCGGACACCAGCAGTCCCCCGCCGGCACTCGGCATGAGAGGGACGATGGCGTCGATGACGGCGGGCAGCTCTGCCGGCCCATCAAAAGGAAGTTCGGTTTGCATTCGTTTGGTTCGAATGCCCCTTGCGCTGCTCCGTGGCGGTGATACTCTCCCGGCGTCTAGGTGGGAGCCACATCTCCGGCCCTCGGCGTAGCAGCGCCGGGGGCCTTTTAGTTGGTACGGGCGGGCGGGCGAACGTCCTTCGAGAACTCGCCCCGGGCGGCTCGGTCGTTAAACTCGGCGATGGCGGCCGGCGTGAGGTAGAGCTTGCCGGCGATGTTGATAGGCTTTAGCCAGCCCTTCTTTCGCCAGCGCCAAATCGTGGTGGGATTGCGGCCAGCTTGCGCGGCCCAGCGGTCGAGCGCGATGGGCGCTCCGGTTTCATGCGTTGCGGTCTGCATACGCATCGCACGGCGTGTCAACTCAACGCATGGCGGGCGATGGCAATGCAGGCGGAGAATTCAAAACGCGGTTTGAATTTCTTCCCGGCAATGGGTCAAAAACGAAACGCGATTCGTTTTTGGAGAGGAAGGTGAACTGCGGTTCACCGCCGATCCGCACGCGTGCGGATTGTCAAAAACGACACGCGTGTCGTTTTCTGCATACGAATCGCGTTTCGCCTAGCATAGACGCATCTGTGAACCCTTCAGAAAGTATACGCCACCGGAAACACGTAACGCGTTTTACGCTGAGAATGCCACATCTAATCTAACTAATCGCGGTGCGGTATATTTAGGCTAAAAGCTAAGTTTCCGTGCGGCCTCCCGCTTGTGCTTGTCCCGCAAATGCCCGTAGGTCGAGAGCACGAGTGCGCCCTTGTCCTTGTGGCCCAGCCACGCCGCAATCGTCATGACATCAATTCCGGCCATGACGGCGACGCTGGCGAAATGGTGCCGCAGGTCATGAAACCCGATGTCCGGCAGCTTGGCCGTGACCTTCGCGAGGTTGAGCGCGGCGCGGAACGATCCGCACGGCCGGTCAGGTCCCCCGCCCCGCCGCGGTGACGGAAACAGGTACTCCGAGTCCGGGGCCCGGCGCGCGTGCATCTCGCGCAGCAGCGCCCCGAGCGCCGGGTTGAAGTCCAGCCAGACCGTGGTGTCGCGCTTCTGCGTGTCGAACGTCAGCCGCTCGCCCTTGAAGTCGATGGCGTCCCAGCGGAGGCGCAGAGCATCTTGTTCCCGCGCGCCCGTGTAGGTCAGCAAGCGCAGGTAGTCATAGAACTGCGCCCCGTTGCGGCCGGCGGCCTTGGCGGCCCCCAGCAGGCGCGAGAGTTCGTCCTCGGTGATCAAGCGGCGGGTCGGCCGGGTGTAGTCGTGCGGCTCGATCCCGTCCGTCGGCAGTTTGCGGATTTCCTCCCGGGCAAGGCAGCGACGGAAGACGTTCCCGACCATGATCAGGTCCAGGTTGACCGTGCGCTTGCTCGCGCCCGCCTTGATGCGCTTCTCCAAGACGGACAGGATGTGTGCCCGGGTCACCTGATCCACGCGCAGCGCGCCGATCTCGCGTTTCCACATCCCCAGGTTGCACTCCTCCTTGTGCACGGTGCCGGCCTTCTTCGTCTTCCGGGTCACCTCCAGATATTCCTCCGCGCTCGCGGCGAAGGTCGGTTTCAGCCCGCGGGCCGGCAGCTCCTTGGCGACCCGCTTCTTCGCGGTCTCTGCCATCTCGGCCCGGGCCTCGGTGAGGGTCGTAGCTTCCAGCCTGATCCGCCGCGGGGATTTCTCCCCCGCCACCCGGGTCTGGTGGTAGAAGACTCCGTTGCGCTCCCACAGGCCGCGCACGGGTTGCTTGCGGTGATCGAGAACGCGGATAAACCGGTTCCGGTGATTCTCTGCCGTGTCCTCAGGTTTGGCTTTTCGCTGCGTTGCATTGGCGTGCATGCCGTGAAAGTAGCACAATCCGTAGGAAAATCGGTAGCACAATCGGCAGTAGCCGGTCAGATTCTCTCTGTAAAGGGCCTGTAGCTCAATGGTAAGAGCAGGGGACTCATAATCCCTTGGTTCCGGGTTCGAGCCCCGGCGGGCCCAGGCGTCAGGTTTCATCCCACACCGGAGGCGGGTTACAGAACCGCAATTCTGGCTTGGCAACGTTACAGGATTGTTATTGTCGGGTGTGACTTCAGTGGCCGCCTCTTCGCCCGCGCCCGCGCCGGCTCGCAATCTCTGGATCCTCGATCGCTGGCGGGATCTCGTGCTCTTCGTGGGCACGCCGGCGCTGCTGCTGCCGCTCTTCACGCTGCTGCAGGCGCGGTGGAGCGCGCAGGATATCTACCTCTTCGTGGCCGCCTTCGGCGCGATGGGGCACCACCTGCCGGGCATGATCCGCGCTTACGGCGATCCTGCCCTCTTCGAACGATTCCGCACGCGATTCATCGTCGCGCCCATTCTTCTGGCTGCGGTCTGCATCACCTGCTCGCTGCAGGGGGTGCGCGCGCTCGAAGTGGTCGCCTTCGTCTGGGGCGTCTGGCACGGCATGATGCAAACCTATGGGTTTGCCCGCATCTACGATGCCAAGGGCTCGGCCGTGGCGGCGGGTCGGGCGCGGGTGGATTTCCTCCTCTGCGCAGTCGGTTTCGCGGGGGCCATCCTGCTCTCACCGGCCCGCCTGCGCACCCTGCTCGACCTGTTCTACGATGCAGGCGGACCGCTCATTCCGACGGCCGCGATCGGATTTGTCCGCACGGCTGCGCTCGCCGCGGTGGGCGTGGTACTCGTCGCCTACTTGGTTCGCCATCTCATCGACTGGCAGCGCGGGCACGGCTTCGGTCTGGTGAAACACGTCCTGCTGGCCTCGAGTCTCGGCTTTTGGTGGTACTGCAACAACTGGGTTGGGAACATCCTCGTGGGCATCGCGCTCTTCGAGGTTTTCCACGATGTGCAATATCTGGCCATCGTCTGGCTCTACAACGGCAACCGCGTGCAGCGCGATGCCGGCGTGAGCGGCTTCCTGCGCTTCGTCTTCCGCCGCAGCGGCTCGATGGTCGGTGTCTACGTGGGGCTGGTGTTCGCCTACGGCGCGTTGGCCTGGTATGCGGGCCGGGTGCCCAGCGAGGGTCTGCGGCAGGTCCTGCTCGGATTGGTCACCGCCTCTGCGCTGCTGCACTTCTACTACGACGGCTTCATTTGGAAGGTGCGGGAATCCTCCACCCGCCAGTCGCTCGGTCTCGAGGGCTCTGCAGGACTGTCGCTGACCAGCATGCCCTGGTTCCGCCATGGCCTGCGCTGGGCGGCTCTTATCGTCCCGTTCGCCCTGCTGAGCGCTGCGCAGTTGACCGGGCGGGGCGTGCCGCTCTTCGAACGCCGGGCGGCCGTGGCTGAGGCCGTACCGGGCGATGCGCTCGGCCAGCTGAATTATGGGAAGGTACTCCATCAGCGAGGTGATCTGGAGGCCGCCGCGGCTCGAGTGTCGCAGGCTCTGGTGCTCAACCCCAAGCTGGCGGAAGCGGAGTTCTGTCTGGGGCTGATCCGCTACGATCAGCTCGACTACGTCCAGGCCGAGACGCACTACCGACGCTCGATCGAGCTGAACCCGAAGTCGGCCGAGGCGCAGGCCAATCTGGGCTCCCTCCTGCTGTCCTTCCGCCGCCTGCAGGAGGCGCGCACTCACTTCGAGGCCAGCCTGGCGGCCCGGCCGAATCAGGTCAGCGTGCATGTGCAGCTCGGCGATTTGCTCCTGCATTCCGGCGACTCGGCCGGAGCCATCCGGCACTTCGAAGCCGCCCTCGCGCTGGAACCCGAGCTCGCGGCCGCCCGCGACGGCCTTGCGCGGGCCCGCGCCCGGCAGTCGGTGCGCTGAGGGGCCGAGGCGGAAACCCGCAAGTTCGCCCTTGTTCGCGCCCGCAGTGTCCTCCATCGTTCTCTCCGACAGGGGCGCTGGCGACGGCTGAGACTTCCGCGTGGTGCGGAGGAACCCTTCGAACCTGAAGCGGATAATGCCGCCGCAGGGAAGTCGGCCGCCTGCGGTGCGCCTGTCGTGAACGCCCCACGACCCTCTTCATGATCGCTTCGCACGACCCCGCCGCCGCCCCCGGCTCTGCCTCCCCCGCCTCGCACAGCACGGACGTACTCCCGCGCAGCCGCAAGGTTTACGTCGCGGGAGAGATTCATCCCGAGGTGCGGGTGCCGATGCGCGAGATCAGCCTGTCGCCCACCAAGAGCTTCGACGGCAAGCTGGAGCCGAACGAGCCGGTGCGCGTCTACGACACCAGCGGGCCCTGGGGCGATCCCGACGTGGCCTGCGACTCCAGTCGTGGTCTGCCGGCGCTGCGCGCCGCGTGGATCGCTGCTCGCGGCGATGTGGAGGCCTATGACGGGCGCGCGGTCAAGCCGATGGACAATGGCTATCTTTCGGATCGACACGCCGAGTACGCCAGCAAGGCCGAGCGGAACCGGCTCGTCGAGTTTCCCGGCCTCGAAGGGCAGCGGCGCCGGCCGTTGCGGGCGAGCGCGGGGCATCCGGTGACGCAGCTTTGGTACGCTCGGCAGGGTATCGTCACTCCGGAGATGGAGTTCATCGCCATTCGGGAAAACATGGGGCGCGCCCGCTTGGCGGAACTCGGCGGCGACCTGGACCGTCAGGCGCTCGACAAGCAGCACGCCGGCTCGGCTCAATTGCCCGCCGGTCCCTTCACTCCGTCCGTCTTCCGCCGCTTTCCGCAGCGCATCCCGGCGCAGATCACCCCCGAATTCGTGCGCAGCGAAGTGGCGGCTGGGCGCGCCATCATTCCTGCCAACATCAACCACCCGGAGTCCGAGCCGATGATCATCGGGCGCAACTTCCNNAAGATCAACGCCAACATCGGCAACAGCGCCGTCGCCTCCAGCATCGAGGAGGAAGTCGAGAAGATGCGCTGGGCGACCAAGTGGGGCGCCGACACCGTCATGGACCTGAGCACGGGCAAGAACATCCATGCCACGCGGGAATGGATCCTGCGCAACTCACCGGTGCCGATCGGCACGGTTCCCATCTACCAGGCGTTGGAGAAGGTCGGCGGCAAGGCCGAGGAGCTGACCTGGGAGGTCTTCCGCGACACGCTCATCGAGCAGGCCGAGCAGGGGGTCGACTACTTCAC
>JAFEGM010000094.1:0-27042 GCA_018240025.1 Verrucomicrobiota bacterium | reverse complement strand
ATCGTCAGCCGCGGCGGCAGCATCTTGGCGAAGTGGTGCCTCGCCCACCACCGGGAGAATTTCCTCTACACGCACTGGGACGACATCTGCGAGATCATGGCCGCCTACGACGTCAGCTTCAGCATCGGCGACGGACTGCGGCCCGGCTCGGTGGCCGATGCCAACGATCAGGCGCAGTTCGGAGAATTGCAGGTCCAAGGCGAACTCACGGAGCGCGCCTGGGCCCACGGGGTCCAGGTGATGAACGAAGGCCCCGGGCACGTGCCCATGCACCTCATCGAGGAGAACATGGCCAAGCAGCTGGAGTGGTGCCATGAAGCCCCGTTTTATACGCTGGGGCCGTTGACGACGGACATCGCGCCGGGCTACGACCATATCACCAGCGGCATCGGCGCGGCCATGATCGGCTGGTACGGCTGCGCGATGCTGTGCTACGTCACGCCGAAGGAACATCTCGGACTTCCGAACAAGAAGGACGTGAAGGACGGAGTCATCACGTACAAGATAGCTGCGCACGCGGCCGATCTGGCCAAGGGCCATCCCGGGGCGCAGTATCGGGACAACGCGCTGAGCAAGGCGCGCTTCGAGTTCCGCTGGGAGGATCAGTTCAATCTCGGCCTCGACCCGGTGACCGCGCGCGAGTTCCACGACGAAACGCTCCCGCAGGAGGGCGCGAAGAGCGCCCACTTCTGCTCCATGTGCGGCCCCCATTTCTGTTCGATGAAGATCACGGAGGACGTGCGCAAGTACGCCGCCGAGCGTGGTCTCTCGGAGCAGGAAGCCCTGCAGCAGGGCCTGGCCGAGAAATCGAGCGAGTTCGTCCAGCAGGGCGCGCAGGTGTACGCGAAGGCCTAGCCAGGACTCGCACGAGAAGCTGGGGACAGCGGTGCGCCTGCCGACGTAGCCAAAGCTTGGCATTCCGCGCGCTTTGTTCGACAAGGCGGGATGCCATGCTCCCTGCCCGGGCTGGGCGTTCTCGCCGCGCTTCTCGCGGGGTGTGCCGCTCTGCCGGCCCTCGCTCAGTCGCCCGACGCTCCCCCGCCCCCGCCCCTACCCGGCGGACTCGCGGAACTCGGACTGCCGCTGTTCGAGAGCTTCGCGCCCCGGGAGTACAGTGGGCACACGCAGGTCTGGACCGCGGTCGAGGACGGGTCCGGAGTCATGCATTTCGGGAATCTCGGTCGCGTCCTCAGTTTCGATGGCGCGCGCTGGTCGCACTTCGACGTGCCGACGACCTTCGTCCGTGGCCTGGTGGCGGATCAAAACCAGCGCATTTGGATCGGGGGCGTGAACGAGTTGGGCTACGCGGAGGCCGATGCCGCCGGGGTTCGACGTTTCGTTTCGCTGCGGGATCGCCTGCCAGCCGAGGCCCGCGATTTCGGTGAGCTCTGGAAGGTCATCCTGACGCCGCGCGGCCCCCTGTTCCAGTCGAACACCTGGCTCCTGCGCTGGGACGGACAAAAGTTCGCGACACTCGCGTTACCGAACGTCACCTCGGGTGGGTGGCAATGCGTCCATGTGGCGGATCAGGTCTGGCTCAGTCAGCCTCGGGCCGGCTGGTTCCTGCTCCAGGACGACGGCAACTCTCTGGCGCTGGGTCCTGACCTGCGGACGCCCGATCTGCCAGCGACCTCGCTGCTCACGGTCGTGCCCGGGGCCGAGCCGAACGAGGCCATCTTCTGCACCGGTCGGGCGGCGCTGTTTCGCTGGGATGGCCGCAAATTTCATCGCCTGCCGACGGTCGCCGACGATATCCTCTCGCAAAAGCGCCCGTATCGGGCCTGCGCCCTCCCCGGCGGTCGTTTTGTGATCGCCACGCTGCAGGCGGGCGCGCTCATTTTCGATCTGAGCGGCCGATTGCTCTGCCATCTCGACGAGCGGACCGGGTTGCCCGATAACACCGTCATCAACGTTGGCGCCGACTCCCGGGGAGGACTTTGGATCTGCCTGGAACGCGGGCTCGTGCGCGTCGATGCGCGGCCCTGGCTGTCGTGGCTCGGCCCTGCCAGTGCAACGCCCCGCAGCCAGCTGGCCACGCTGCGCTTTCGCGACACGCTCTACGTCGCCAGCGCCACGGGGCTGCACAAGCTTGCGCCAGCGACCGGACTGCAGCCAGCCCGCCTCGTACCGGTGCCAGAGATGCCCGAGTATCTCAGCAGTCTGACTGACGGAGGTGATGTGCTCATCGGCCTGAGCGAGCAGGGCGTGATCCAATATCCGGCCGCGCGCGAGCATCGGCAGATCGGCGACCTGAACAACGCCACCACCTTCGGCCCCTCACGGAGTCAGGCTGGTCGCTGGTTCGCTCTGGCCAACGAACGTCTTCATTCCTTCCGTCGGGACGGCGCCCGGTGGGTGCCTGAGGGCGAGGTGCCGACCATCCAGAACGTGCGCTCGCTGTTCGAGGAGGCGGACGGCACCTTCTGGCTCGGGCTCTCGAGCGACGGCGTCCTGCGGGTGACCTTCCCCACCGCATCGGCCGCCGGGCCGGGTGAGCCGCAGATCACCCGCTTCGGCGTGGCGCAGGGCCTGCCGCCGGGGCACGGCTGGGTGCGGGTGACTGCGGCAGGAGACCGACTTCTCTTGAGCTGCGAGAAAGGACTCTACCGCTTCGACCCCGGGAGCCAGCGGTTTGCCCCAACTGCGGAGTTCGGTGCGCGCTTCGCCGACGGTTCGACCACGGCCCGGACCGTCATCCCGGATCCGCGCGGAGGGCATTGGATCGTAGCCCGCGCCTCCGGCCAGGCGGAACTGGTGACGCCGCTCGAGGTCGGACTCGTTGAGCAGGGACGCTGGCGCGCCTTGAATTTGCCGCAACTGGCACGGCTCGACGACATCACCGACCTGCGCATCGATCAGGACACGCTCTGGCTCAGCGGTCACAGCGGCATCATCCGCGTCGACCTCCAGGCTTGGCGCGCCGCTCCGCCGGAGCCCGTTCCGCGGGTACTCTTGCGCGAGGCGGTCATGACCGATGGCTCACACCTGCCGCTGAGCGGCGGTTGGACCCTGCCGTATGCGCGCCGCTCCCTGCGTGTCAGCTTCGGCGCCCCGGCTCTCGTGCGCGATGCGCAGGCCATCTTCGAGACCACGCTGCGCGGCGGCGACGAGTCCACCGTGCAGGCGGAGGCAAACGCGGAACGCACCTTCGGAGCACTCGCGCCCGGCCAATACGAACTTTCCGTCCGCGCGCGGGGCAATGATGGGCGCTGGAGCGAGCCCCTGCAGGTGGCGTTTACGGTGCTGCCGCCCTGGTGGGCGAGCACCTGGGCCTGGATTTCCTACGGCGGTCTGGCGACCGCCCTCGTCGCCGCCGGGGTACGTCAGCGGACCCGCGCCCTCGAGCGTCGCGCAGAAAAGCTGGAGGCCGTGGTGACTGTACGCACCGAGGAACTGCGGAAGAGCAATCAGGAGCTGGCTCGCCTGCATCGGCTCGAGCTCGACGAACGCATCGCCGCCCGCCTGGCCGAGGAGAAGGCGCGGCTGGAAGTGCTGCGCTACCAGCTCAATCCGCATTTCCTCTTCAATGCCCTCACTTCCGTGCGAGCCCAACTGCCGGCGACGGTGACCGGAGCGCGCGAAACGATCGGCCAGCTGACCGAATTCTGCCGTTCGACCCTGCTTCGCCCGGCCGACGGCACCCACCCGACCCTCGCCCAGGAGATGGAAATGTTGTCGTCTTATCTGGCGATCGAGAAGATCCGCTGGGGCGATCTGCTCGAAGTCGAGAAGGACATCGACCCCGCGGCGGCCGAGCGTCGTGTGCCTCCTCTCCTGCTGCTGCCGTTGCTGGAGAATGCGCTCAAATACGGACGCGCCACCTCGCCTGACACGCTGACGGTGCGACTGCGGGCCAGCCTCGAGGACGGCGCTCTGCGCATCGAGGTTTCGAATACCGGCACCTGGGTCGAGCCGGAACAGCGAGCGAATCTGCCGTCGCTCGGCATCGGCATGGAGAACCTTCGCCAACGGCTCCGTCGCTTCTATCCCGACGCGCACACCTTCGAAACCACCGCGGCCGAGGGCTGGGTGCACCTGAAGCTGACCCTGCGGGGCGAACCGGTGGCCTGAGCGTCGCTGCCCGACTCAGACTTTTTGTCCTGTTGCGGAAGCCAGGCGCTCCCGCAGTTCCGCCACGTAGCGATAGCTCGCGCGCAACGGCTCCTCGCCGCCCGCCAGATGCAGCAGAAAGGTCGAGTCGGTCGCCCGCTCCACCCGTTCGATGTGGCGCAGATTCACGATGGTGTGCCGATGCGCCCGCATGAACGTCGCAGCCGGCAGCGTTTCCTCCCAAGCCTTCATCGTCCGGCGCACAAAGACACGTTCGTTGTTTCCGAGGTGCACTTCGCTGTAATTCTCGCAGGACGAGACGCAGCGGATGTCGGCCACCCGCACGAAGCGCTCGCCGTCGGTGCCGAGTTTCAGCAGCACCCGATCATCTGTGCGGAGGCTGGCCGTGCTGTCGGGCTTGGGCGTCCCGGGTGGCCGCAGCCGCGCCAGCGCCGCGGCCAGACGCTCGGGCGCGACGGGCTTGAGGAGGTAGTCGAGCGCATTGACCTCGAACGCGCGGACTGCGTGCTGGTCGAAGGCCGTCACAAAGATGATGCGGGCCTTGGGATGCACATCGGGCACCAGGTCGAGCCCACTGCCGCCCAGCAGCTGCACGTCGAGGAAGACCAGCGTGTAGTTTCCCCGCTGGAGCAGCTTGCGCGCTTCCTCCATGCGGCCGGCCTCGCCCACCACATTGATCTCCGATGGCAGCAGCGAGCGCAGGTCGCTGCGCGCGAGCGGCTCGTCATCGATGATCAGCGCGTCCGTCATGCCGGCCTATTCAAGCAGGCGGGAATGGCGTGAGAATGCAAAATACTGACCCACGCCCGCCGCAGCTCTTTGGGTGCAACCGTGTCAGCCGGGGCCTCATTCCTCGCGACCGAGCACCGCCGAGATCGTGCGCCCGTCCGCCTCGAAGCCAAGACCAGCGCGCTCCCGCTGAATGGCGGGCAAGGCACAGGACGAGGTCACAAAGGCATCCGCCAGCGCTCCGCCCAACGCATCTTCATTTGCCGGGGTGCGGGCGAAGAAGGCCACGCGTTGGACGCCGAGATGCTCGATGCCGGCACAGGCCGCAATCAAGGCCGCCAGGTCGCCGGTTGAAATGCGGTCCGCTTTTCCGGCCAGGCGGCCAAGCACCTCGCTGCCCCGGCGCTTGGTGGTTTCGCCGAGATTCGACCCTTCCACCAGTTCGCGTGCGTCGCCGACCCGGAGATCACCGTCCGCGCTGCCCTCGTCTCCGGCGCACTCGTGGTCGTGCCCGTGTCCATCGGCATGGCCATGGCTGTGCCCGTGCTCATGGTCGTGGCCGTGGTCGTGACCACACGATCCGTGCTCGTGGTCGCAGCCTCCGTGGCCGTGGTCGTGCGAGTGGTCGTGACCTTCCTCGTGGTGATGCGCACCGGCATGCAGCCAGAAGCGAACCGCGCTGGCGCCGCCGACCTCCTGCCGGTCGAAATGCAGATGATAGGAGCCGAGCTCGATCTGCCCCAGCTCCCATTCGAGGGCCGAAGGCGGCACCCCGAGGCTGCAAAGAGCCCCCACGATGAGGTTTGCGCTCAGGCCGTTCGAGCAGTCGAAATAGAGGGTCTTCGCTTCATTCATAGTCTTGGCGTGATGACCGGCGGCACCGAACTCCGCTCGCCGGACAGGAGCATGCGCATGGGGATCATCTCGCTCTCGAAAAAGCCATTGTTGCGGAAGAAGCGACGCGCACCCTCGTCGATCCGATCCGTCAGCAAGGTGACGCGGAGAAAGTTTTTTTGCCGCGCATAATTCAGCGCATACTTCAGCATCTGCTCCCCGAAGCCGTGGTGGCGGTGATCCTGGTGGATGACCAAGTCCTCCAGCAGCAGCACGAAGCCGCCCTCGGCCGTCGAAATCGTGATGAGCAGATTGACCATCCCGATGATCCGGTGGTCGCCGCCCCGCATCACAAAGATGCGACCGCGGTTGGGCTGCTCGAGAATCAGGCGCAGGCCGCGCATTTGCTTCTCGTGATCCGGGCGAAACTCGGCCTCGTGCGAAAAGAGGTCCTCGAGCAGCTCGGCCAACTGGGGCAGGTCCTCGATGGTGGCAGGTTCAATGCGGGTCGGCCCCATGACGCGCGCAGCCTAGACGCACCAGCAAAAACGCCAACGAATTTGCGCAACAAGGTCTTCACTTCGCAGCGTACAGCCCGGAAAAACCCATCCTCCCCGTGAATCCTGCCGGAGTGAATCTATCCACTTCACTTTTGTAGAATTTCCATACAGTTTCCACCCTTTGTCCCAGCTCCCTCCCTCGATGCGCACGCTTTTCTCCCGCCTCCTGGCCGCCGGCTCGCTCGCGCTGTCAGCCCTTCCTGTGGCCGCTCAGCCCGCCGAAGCCGCCCCGCCCACCTACGTCGTCCGCATGCTGGGTTCCGGCATGGTGGCCGACCTGATGGGGCCGATCATCGTCGATTTCCTCAAGAGCGAGGGCTGGACCGACGTCGCGCAAAAGCCGGCCAAAGAGGGCGGCGCCTTTTACGTTCTGGGCCGGGCCCCGGGCGAAACCAAGATTTCGGCCGTCTATCTTGAGCCTTCCGATCCCGAGACCGGCATCGCCGCCCTCGGCCAGGGCTTTGCGGACATCGCCATGAGCTCGCGCCGGGCGACCGACGCGGAGGTCAGCAAGCTGGCCTCGGTGGGCAACCTGCATGCGCCCGAATGCGAGTATCCGATCGCCTCGGATGGCGTGGCCGTGATCGTCCATTCGTCGAACCCCATCAACTCGTTGACGCTGGGCCAGCTGAAGGCGGTCTTCGCCCGACGCACGACGGCTTGGGAGGAACTGGGGGCCACGGGAGCAATTCATCCCTACGTGCGGGACGAGAAATCCGGCACCAATCTGACTTTCCAGGCAGCCGCGATGGGCAAGGACAGCATCTCGCCCGACGCCATGAAGTTCGCCACGCATCGGGAGATCGCCAAGGCGGTGACCGAGGATCCCCGTGGCATCGGCCTGGTCGCGCTGCCTTACGCGGGCCCGAACAAGGTGCTCGGTATCGCCAGCACCGATGCAGCGGCCAAACCGGTTCGGCCGACGCTGGCCGAGGTGCAGGCCGGGACTTACCCCCTCTCCCGTAAACTTTATCTCTACACCGCCGCCGCGCCCTCCAATCCGCTCATTGCGAAGCTGGCCAAGTTTGCCGTCAGCCCGGCTGGTGAGGGTCTCGCGCTGAAAGCTGGCTACGGTTCGCCGAAGGCACCCGTCCAGGCGACTCCTCCCCCGGCCGTCACCGCGGCGCCGACGCCAGTCCCGGAGGCGATCGCCCCCACGCCGACACCCCGGCCCCGGCCCACTCCGCGGCCTGCGCGGGACCGCGATGACGACGAACCTCGTCGGGTCGCTCCCACGCCCCGGCCGACCGCGGTGCCGACGCCTGTCCCTGTAACGCCGACCCCGACGCGTCGCCCGTCGCGCTTCGTCAACTGACGCGCGCTACTTCGCAGGCACGGCGCGGAACTTGTGCCGGCTGACGAACGTCGTCTCGGAATTGGCCGGCTTGAAGAGCGTGAACTCGTGCTCGGCCTTGCCGCGCTCGTGCTCGACCGTGGCCTTGGCGGAGATGTAGGTGCCGCTGCCCAGCGGGGCGCTGTCCGACGGCGACCCGCCCGCCTGGACGTTGGTCGAGAAGTCGCTGATCTCATACGTTTTCGCGTTCCCCAAGGTGGCGAAAAGGTCGTCAAACCAGGTCTTCCACTGCTCGCGCGGCACCTGATCCGTCAGGTTGGCGTGGTAGCGGTCGATGACCGCATCGTAGCGCTTGGCGTGCAGGTCCTGCAGCAAGGGTTCGATTCCCTTCCGGCCCTCTTTGGCCCCGAACAGGAACAGGATAGCGAAGAGGGCGACGAAGGCCGCCAGAACAACCAGACATCCGAGGGCAACGCGTTTCATGCGCGCACTTCTGAGGGCTGCGGCTGGGGAACGCAATTCGCAAGTTCGGGCCGACCGGCCCGTGAATGAACCGGGGACGTCTCCGTCTGTCGAACCGTCAGCACTTCCTCATGGAAACTCTCCAACTCCTCGGCGCGGCCCTCGGGCTGGCCACCCTCGCGGGCATCAACCTCTACCTGACCGTTTTCGTGACGGGACTGGCGATCCAACAGCACTGGATCACGCTCTCGGCCCAGTATCAGGGCCTCGCCATCCTGGGCGAGCCGGCCATCGTCATCGTGGCCGGCATTCTCTACTTCATCGAGTTCCTGGCCGACAAGGTGCCCGGGCTGGATTCGGCCTGGGACGCGGTGCACACGGCCATCCGACCGATCGGCGGCGCCTTCCTCACGCTGCGGGCGCTGGGCACGCCGGATCCGGTCTTCGACGTAATCGTCGCGCTCCTGGGCGGCGGAGTCACTCTCACGGCGCACAGCGCGAAGGCGGGCACGCGGCTGCTGGTGAATGCCTCCCCGGAGCCGTTCTCGAACATCGCGCTCTCGACCGCAGAGGACATCGGCGTGCTCGGCGGTCTCTGGCTGATCAAGAACTACCCCGCGACCTCGTTCGTCGTCTTCACCTGTCTGCTCGCCACCATCCTCTATTGGTTGCCGCGGCTGTTTCGCATCGCGCGGACCAAGTTCTGGCTGCTTTGGAAAAAGGTCAGCGCTGGCGCCGAATCGCCGGCCACCGACCTCCCCGCGGAGCTGCCGGCCGATGCCGCCATGCAGCTGGCTGCGCTCAATGTCACCGGCGCCCGCCCCCGCTGGGCTGTGCCATGCCTGACGGGCCCCTCGAAGGTCCTGCCCAGCCACGCCCGCGGTCATCTGGTCGCGCTGGAAGGCGACCAGGGCGTGTTCTTCGTCGGCCGCTGCGGCTGGGGCAAGGTGGCGCAACGCCTGGAGGTGGCGGGCTGGCAGGTGGCCCGTCAGAGCCGCTTCCTGGCCGAGGAGGTCGTCCTCTTCGGACGCGGCCCGAAGGAGCGCCACGTGTTCGTCTTCGAGCGGCCTCGCGCGAGCGTGGCGGCGTCGGTGCAGCGAGCCCTCGAGGCTCAGCTGACAGCGCCGAAGGCGGCCCCGGCTCCTCTCGCCGAGGCGGCCGTCTGACGCGGCCGGATCCGACATTCCGCTTTGCCTGGGCCTTTGGCTCGGGATGATGCCGGGCGTGCAGCTCGATTCCGCCTTCCTCCGCCGCCTGGAGAACCTCTCGCTCCGGGCGCGACGGACCTATGCCGGACAGCAACGCGCCGAGCGCCGGTCGCGCCGACGCGGCGCCAGCCTGGAATTCGCGGACTATCGCAACTACACGCCGGGGGACGACCTCCGCAGTCTCGACTGGAACCTGTACGGCCGGCTCGATCGCTTCTACGTTCGACTCTACGAGGAGGAGGAGGAGCTCCCGGTGCATTTGGTGCTCGATGGGAGCGCTTCGATGCGCTGGCAGCCGGCGGAATGCCCGCGGCCGAGCAAGTTCGAGTTCGCCCGCCAGCTGGCCGCCGCCCTGGCCTACGTCGCTCTGGCGCACCATGACCACGTGGCATTGCACTGGCTCGATGCCTCGCTGCACCTGCGGGACGGCTCGGCGGACGCCGGCCGTGGCAAGACGCAGTTCCACCGGGCGCTCCGCTTTCTGCGCGCCGATGCCGCCGCCGGGGCCGATGGCGCCGACCTCGGCCGCTCGCTCCGGCAGCTGCCGGCCCGCGCACGCCGCCGCGGCCTGGTCGTGGTGTTGAGCGATTTGCTCGATCCGCGCGACGCGGTGCAGACTGCGCTCGAAGGACTCGTGCACCAAGGCTTCGAGCTGCAGCTGATCCAGATTCTGGATCCGGCCGAGTTGACTCCCGAGCTGCGGGGCGATCTCCGACTGACCGATGCCGAGGGCGGCGCGCCCGTCGAGCTGGCGAGCGACGACGGGCTGCTGCGCGAGTATCGCGCGGCGGTGGAAACTTACCTGGACAATCTGGCCCGCTTCGCCGGCCGCCGGCGCATTCCCTATCTTCGCGTGCTGACGAGCGAGTCGTTCGAGGATGCCGCGCTGCGCGGTCTGCGCGCCGCCGGCCTGGTGCGCTGAGCCATCATGACCAGCGAAGAACGGGCCATCCTGGCCGAGGGCGCCGCCTTCGCCCGCCAACTGGGCAGCGACTCGGAATACTACTGGGCCCGTCACGTCCCGAGGTTTTCCTACTTCCTCCGTCTCCTGCGAGAGCTGCAGCCGCACGAAAACCTGCGCCGGGTGTTGGATGTCGGGATGGGCTTCCAGACCCTTTTGCTGGAACGCGCGCTGCCGGGGGCGCAGATCGATTGCCTCGGCGTCGATGTGGATCGCCGCTTTCCCCTCCGGCCGGGTTCGGTCTTCCATCCCGTCAACCTCAATGAACTTGAGCCCGCGGACCGCGCGCCCGAGGGCGCGGCCGGCACTTACGATCTGGTCGTCTTCATGGAGGTCGTGGAGCATCTGCTGCTGCCGCCCGAAATCACCGTGCGCTATCTGGCCAGCTACCTCCGGCCGGGCGGTCTGCTGCTCCTCACCACGCCGAACGCCGCCTGGGTGCGCAATCGGCTGGCGCTGCTGTTTGGCCGGAATCCCTTCGAACGGCTCGGCCCCCAGCGGCAGGAGATGGGTCACATCCGAGAGTACACCCGCGCCGAGATCGAAGGCGCCTTCGCCTCGATCCCGATGGAGCCGGTGCGGGTGGAACGCACCGGTCTCTATCGGTTTCGCCACGCGAAGGACAACCTGCTGAGCGCCTGCGCCGACCGCCTCGCTCCGTCGCTCTCGCGCACGATCGTGGCGTTGTATCGGCGACCGCTCTGAACCGGGCAGGCTCAGCGTGCGCCCGTGCCGAACGACTTGGCCAGTTCGTCGAGGTAGCCCCGCAGGGTCGTCTCGTGGCCGAAGACAAAGCGGCTGAGTGTGCGGAAAACGGGAGAACGCACCACTCCTTCCTCGCGGATGGTCACCAGCGTGCCTTGCTCCGCGCGGGTGAGCGTGATGATCCAGCGCCCTCCGAACGGCAGTTGGTCGTCGTCAATGCGGCTTTCGAAGCGCTCGTTCGGAGCCGCCTCCCGCCAGCGGTAGCGGATCGGCCCGTGTCGACCGTGCTCGCGGTAGACCACTTCGCCCGCTTCGCGGCTGAGGACCTCGATCCGCTGCAGGCCGCTGCGCCAGGCGGGCTGGCTCTCGAGTTCGCGAACCCGCGCCGCTACGGCTTCCGGAGCAGCCGCCACCCGGCGCGAGCCCTCGGCGATGTGCTCGGCCGGCAGAATCAAGCCGACGCCGTAAATGAGGAGACCGAGGAGCAAGCAGCCTCCGAGGACGAAGAGCAGGATTTTCATGCTCCCACCTCCTTCCCGTGCTGGGCGCGCAGCTGCCGGGCCGCCCGCGCCAGCAGTTCGAGTCCGGCCACGGCCTGCACCCGCTCGGCGGGCGTGAGCACCTGCAGCAGAGCCCCGACCCGAGCGCGGTCGAGCGGCGAGCGCGCGACGACGGCCCGCCGACCCTTGGCCGTGAGATGCACCGGCCGCTCGCGTTGATCATCTCCGCGGGCGAGGCGGACGAAGCCCAGTTCGACGAGTCGTTTCAGCTGGGCGGACAGTGTGGATTTGCCGATCCCGAGATGCCGGGCGACATCGCCGGCCAGGGCGCCGTCGGTGGCATCGAGATGGGCGAGGATGCCGGCCTCGCGATCGGTCAACCCGTCCGGGCTGTTCGAGCGAGTTCGGTGGTCGAGGTGGCAGGCGAACCAGACCTGCGGGTAGGCCCGCTGCAGGCTGGCGATTTGTTGGGAGGCGCTCATGGCGCGAGAGAACTAAAGGCGGAAAATGGTTCGTCAAAACGAACCATTTCGCGCCACGCCCCGACGCAGGCAACGGGGTCGCGCGAAGCCGCCAAGCCGCGAAGGAGGTGAACTGCAGGATTGATGGCCGACCTGTGACTCCGAGTGACCAGATCCTCCTCGATTTCTCGCCGCAAGATACGCGCACGCTCTCAGCGAGCCACACCCTTCTCCCTCCCCTTTCTTCGCGGCTTCGCGGCTTCGCGCGAGTCTCCTTTCGCGCATGGCCCCGCCCGCGCCGGCGGGATCAACTCGTCGAGACCGCGGACCGCGCCCGGAAGATCTCTCGCAGGCGTTCTTTCCGATACTCGAAGATCCGCTCGACGTCGCGCCGGACGAAAAGATGCTGGATGAGCGCGCCGCCGAAAGGGCGATACTCGACGTCGTCGAAACACATGGTGCCGCCGTCGCGGGCCTCGAACCGATGCGTGTGCTGCCAGAGCGTGTACGGCCCGCGCAACTGCCGATCGACGAACTGCACGGGTGGATTCCACTCGGAGATCTCCGTGCGCCAGCGGATCGGTAGGCCGCGCAGGCGGATCCGGTAGTCGATCAGTGTGCCCGCGCGGAGGTCGATCGGCTGCGGCGTCAGGATCTCGAAGTTCAGCCAGGGCGGCGTGAGGCGCTCGAGATTGCCCGCATCGGAGAAGAAGGCGAAAACCTCCTCCAGCGGCTGCGGGACCCACAATTCAGCATGAAGTTTCCAGGTCCTCACGACGTTCAAAGGCGGGCGCGCAGAAAGCGGACTTCTGCTTCGAGCGTCTCGACGCGCTCCAGCAGCTGACAGATCGCGCGCAGTCCCTCGACGTTGGCGCCGTAGGCCGCCCGCAGGAACTCCAGCCGGCGAATCTGATGCAGCGCGTCGTCGTCGAAATGCGGCTCAGCGTCCTCGGACACCGGGACGATGAGTCCGTGTTCGCGGTAGGCGGCGAGGAGCTGACGGTCCGCCGAGGTGATCTCGACGAGCGTCTCGAAGGTGTAGCGTTCGGTCGGCATGGCGGCGGCGGGCAAGGGTTCAGGCGCGCGGGCGGAAAGCAGAACGATCGCGCAGGCGCTCCCAGAGCACGCGCTCCTCCGCATCGATCACCGTGGGGACAGCGACGCCGGCCACCACGTAGAGGTCGCCGCGCTCGCCGGACTTCCCCTTCGGCAGGCCCGCGCCGCGCAGGCGCAACTGCTGTCCGTTCTGCGTGCCGGGCGGGATGCGCACCTTAAGGGCGCCGCTCAGGCCGGGCACGACGAGTTCGGTGCCGAGCACCGCCTCCCACGGAGCCAGCTCCGCGTCGAAGTAAAGATCCGAGCCCAGCGCGCGAAAATCCGGATGGGCCGCCAGCCGAATGCGCAGGAACAGGTCGCCCGCCTCGCCACCGCCGTAGCCTGGAGCCCCCTGCCCCGGCACCCGGATGCGGCGTCCGTCGCTCGCGCCCGCCGGAATGCGGACGGTGAAGGCGTGGGTCTCTTCCTTCCCCGTCTCCGGATCGATCGTCTGCAGTCGGAGCGGACGCTCCGTGCCGTGCATCGCCTCCTCGAGCGTGACCAAAATGTCACCCTCGATGTCCGCCCCGCGCTGGCGCCCGCTGCCGCGCGCGCTGCCGCCGGCGCCGGGTGGAAAGCCGTACGTCCGGCTCGCTCCGCCGCCGAAGAATTGCTCGAAGAAATCGCTGAACCCCGTGCCTTCGAAATGGAACTCGCGCGCCTGCGCCTCCTCCCGCTGGCCCACGCCAGAACTGCGCCGACGCGGCGGGGGCGGGGCGTGCTGCAGTCGCTCCCAGTCCGGCCCCAGCTCGTCGTATTTGCGCCGCTTCTCGGGGTCGGTCAGAACCTCCTGCGCTTCATTGATCTCCTTGAATTTCGCCTCGGCGGCCGCCTTGTCCTTGGCCTGAGCGACATCGGGATGATGCTGTCGCGCCAGTTTCCGAAAGGCCTTGCGAATCTCCGCCTCCGTCGCGGTCTTCGGCACACCCAGGGTCGCGTAGTAGTCTTTGAATGCTGCCGGCATTCCCCGGAAGATAGCGAGCGCGAGACGCCTCGCCTGCCGAAACTGCCCGTGTGACGCGACCGGCCCGGTCTAGGAGGCGATGGCCGTGGGCGCCTCGTAGTGCACCATCGAGAGGTGCAGCGTTTCGAGGAGCCGGTTGATCACCTTGTAGAAGTCCAGCTCATTGACCGGCAACTTCTGGTAAAGGTCCTCCAGCGTGATGGGCTGGCTGTAGCAATGCTGCCAGATGAGCTCGGCCAGCCAGCGCTGGTCCTCGATCCACGGTTCCTCACCTTCCCAGTGCAGGTTGAGCTTGGCCCGGTGGATCACGCTGCCGCGGTCTGGCGCCGTCTCGAGCATGAGCTTGAACTCATCGCGATACTGCAGCGCCGTGATGAGCATGTCGGTCGGATGCCGCTGAATGATCTCACCGCTGCGCACGCATTCGGGCGGCTGGTCGCAAAGCGTGAACGAGAACGTTCCTTCCAGCTTCTCGGGCAGGAACAGCTGCCAGAAGGCCTGCTCGCCCAGCAGGCGGAAATACTGGCCAAACTTGGGCTGCCCTTTCTCGAAATAGAACGTTCCCGCCTTCTCGTTTTTCTCCGGGAAGATCGAGAGTTCGCCGGTCTGCGAGCTGTTCAGAATCGTCTGATAGATCGTGACCATGTCGAAGTTCGACAGGTTCCCGCTCAGCTCCAGGCAGTCCGACTGCATGAAGGTCATGTCGCTGACCTGGACGAGTCGACTAGCCAGTTTGGCCGCGAGGTAGAAGAAAAAGGACGGCACCCGGCGCATCAGCTCGGGGAAGTCCCGTGTGCGGAAGCACTGCACGCTGGTCGACTCGCAGGCCCGGAAGATGTTGCTGGTGGGAATGCCGCTGAGCGCGCTGGTCTCGCCGAACATGTCGCCGCGCGAGAGGTAGCTCATCGCCTGCCCCGCCCCCCGGCCCTCGCCGTGAATCACCTCCACGGCGCCGCGGTTGACGATGTAGAGGGCGTCCGCGGCCTGATTGCCGGTTTGGATCTCGGTCCCCTCCTCCAGATGCATCACCTGCGAGAGCTCACCGATCGCCTTCATTTCGATAGGCTTCAGGGAGGTCACGAAGGAGAAGAAATCGTTCTTGGCCATGGATGGTGCGGCGGGATCAGGGACGGAATCGCCGGTCAGCTTGCAGCATTATTCGATCCAGAAGCACAATGTCCACCTCCGAGAAACCAGAATTTCTGGACGTCTCTGAAATTTTCACGCCCCCCTTCCCGACGTAGAAACCGGCCCAAAAAATCGTGCTCGATCCCGTCTCGCAACTCTGAAGCAGCCAGGCACCTGCAGCATTGCGCTTGCAGGCAATTCGTTCAGTCTGCACGACGTCTATGAAGAAACAGCGCGATATCGTCCGCGAACCCAACGACCCCTCTTTACTCACCCCGCTCGGCACTCCGCTCGCGCCGGAGGAGCCGAAACCGCCCACAGGCGACGAGAGCATCGACAAGCAGGTGGCCCACCTGGTCGAGCGTTGGGGGGCGGACCACTCGCCCGAGCTGATCGAGGAGATGATCGGCACCATCCTCAAGATGGCCCGCGACCGCATGAGCGTGGCTGATCTCAAACTCTTTGCCCGCGCGCTGAAAGAAATGCGCCGGGCCGGACGCATGTGGGTCCCCTATCGCGACATTCCCAAGATTTCCGTCTTCGGCTCCGCCCGGACCAAGCCCGAGGCTCCGGAGTATCAGGCCGCCGAGACCTTCGCCCGTCGCATGCGCGAGGAGGGCTTCATGGTCATCACCGGCGGCGGCGACGGCATCATGGGAGCGGCCCAAAAGGGAGCAGGTCGGGAGCGCAGCTTCGGGCTGAACATCAAATTGCCGTTCGAACAATCGGCCAACGCCACCATCCTGGGCGACCCCAAGCTGGTCGAGTTCAACTACTTCTTCACTCGCAAGCTCAACTTCGTGAAGGAGTCGCACGCCATCGCGCTCTTCCCGGGCGGGTTCGGCACCATGGACGAGGGCTTCGAGACGCTCACGCTCGTGCAGACGGGCAAGTCGAAGATTCTCCCCTTCGTGCTCGTCGATCGTGAAGGCGGCACCTACTGGCGCGAATGGGAAAATTTCATCCGGGAGCATCTTCTCTCCCACGGGCTCATCTCGCCGGAGGACTTCGCGTTCTGGAAGATCACCGACAACATCGAGGAG
This sequence comes from Verrucomicrobiota bacterium, assembly GCA_018240025.1. Classification (GTDB taxonomy): domain Bacteria; phylum Verrucomicrobiota; class Verrucomicrobiia; order Chthoniobacterales; family SZAS-18; genus SZAS-18. The sequence goes on along the minus strand of JAFEGM010000094.1, from coordinate 11,027 downwards.
GCGGTCGAGGAGGTCCTGCGCTTCTACCGCGTCTATCACTCCAGCCGCTACGTGCGCGACAAGTTCGTCATCCGGCTCAAGGGCCGCCTCCTGCCCGAGGAACTCGAGCGTCTGCACGACGAATTCAACGACCTGCTGGAATCCGGTCGCTTCGAACTGGGGGAAGCCTTCCCGCAGGAGCGCAACGAGCCGGAGGTGGCGCACCTGCCCCGCCTCATCTTCACGCTGCGGCGGCGCAATTTTGCCCGGCTGCGGATGTTCATCGACGCCATCAACCGCGCCAAGACGGAGCGCCTCGCGGTCTCTCCGCGCATCTGAGGGCAGCCCAGCTAGCACTGCGCGATTGCCAGCCGGGTCCGACTCATGTTGGAATCAGCCTAGTCTCCTCATGCGCACCACACTTCGCCTCGCCTCGGCCATGCCCGGAAGGGACGGCGTGCACGAAGTGCATCACTCGGTGATGCTCGGACGGGCTCCGTCCAACAACTTCGTGCTGCCGTTCCACACGGTCAGTCGGCACCATGCGCTCATTCGCCGCCTGGCCTCCACCTCGGGTGAGTTCGAGCTGGTGGATCTCGGCAGCGCCAATGGGACTTACCTCGACGGCGCCCGGGTCGGCGCGCAGCCGGTACGCATTCCGCCGCGGGCGATCATCAGCATCGGCGAATACAAGCTCATCTTCGAGACGACCGGGGACCGCGGACCGGTCTCGACCCACAGCCGTCTCGGCGAAAGCGTGCTGGTTTCCGAACTGGTCGTCACCCTGGTCTGCGAGCCGGTCCCGCTGGCGGGCCACGGGCCCGAGCCGCCCAAAGCCCCCGACACCTGGGTCCGGCATGTCCTCGCCACCATGATGGCCACCGAGGGAATGGTCGAACGCATCGTGGGCGACCGCGTGCTGGCCTACTGGGCGCTGACTGGCGCCGGCGCGACCATCGTGGCCGGACTCACCCCGGTGGCCGGCACGAGCGAAGGCCAAGCGGCCCTGGAGGCGGCGCGCCGCATCCAGACGGCGGCGGCTTCGCTCAATGCGGCCGACGGAGGACGGCTGACCATCGGCGTGACCCTCCACACGGGCATGGCGGCACTCGACCGCGGCCTGCACGCGGGCAAGGCCGCTCCATCGCTCATCGGCACCGTCACGAGCGAGGCCCTTTCGCTGGCCGATGGCGCGCGCCGCTACGGCCCGGGCATCCACGCCACCGGCTTTGTCATTTCCTGCCTGCCGCCCGACACGAGCGCGCAACCCACCGGCGAGTTGCGGCTGGCGGCCGGGCACGAGCCGGTCAAGGTCTTCACGCTCCGTTGACCGGCGCCCGGGCCGGTTCGGGACCGGGCTGAGCGCGTCGCGCCGCCTCGGCGTGCTGGATCTCCGAGCCGAGATCGACCCGCCGGCCCATCCGCGCCTCCATGATCCCGCGCATGGTGTCGTGCAGCCCGGGCAGCTGACCGATCAGTTGCTCGAAGGCCAGACGCGAAACCGCCAGCACATCGAGCGACCCGACCGCCCGCACCGTCGCGTTGCGTGGCTGATGAGCGATGAGCGAGGCCTCGCCGAAGACGTCGCCCCGCTGCAGCGTGGCCAAAGCGGCGCCATCGCGCTCCACCACGGCCTCGCCGCGGGCGATGAAGTAGACCTTGTCCCCCACATCGCCGGCCGCGAAGACCTGCTGGCCGGCCTCGAAGTGCTCGCGATGCACGTCGTCATCGTGAAACAGCCGGAGCTGGGTGATGTCGCGCGGGAGGAAGACATCCAGGATCCAATCCGCCAGCAGGCGGATCTGCCCGCTCAGCCCGGGGAATTTCGTGACGTAGACACCGCGCCAGAACAGCCAGGCGACCAGGCCCTTGAGCTGCAGGCCGAAGACCTCGGCCACGGCCGAGCGGCGCCCGAGCGAACCGAGCTTGCCCAGGCCAGTGAAGCCGAAAATCCTCTGCTCGGTCCCGCGGATCGAGGCCACGATGTTGCCCGCGCAGGTCTTGGCCTGGCGGAGCGCGTGTTGCGCGGTCGGCGGCGACATCTGGCCGTCGACCTGCATGATGGCAGCGCAATCCCCCAGCGCCCAAATGCCGGGCCAGCCGGTCACGGCCGTCTTCTGATCGACCACCAGCCGCCCGCGTTCCTGCGGCAACGGGAGGGCGGTCACCAGCGGATGCGGCCCGGCCGGAACCGTTGCGACGGTGGTCCGCGTGCGAATGCGCTCGATCTTCCCGCTGGCGCGGTCGAGCACCGAGATTTCCTGTGCCGTGACCGATTGCAGGTCCGAGCCCAGCCGGATTTCCACGCCGCGCTTGGCCAGGAGCTTCTGGGCGAACAGCCCGAGCGATTCCGTCAGCTCGGGCAGGATGCGCTCGCCGCGTTGCAGCAGGATGAGCCGCAGGTCGGACTCGCGTATGCGGTGATAAGCCCGCACCGCTTCGCGCAGGTAGTCGTTCATCTCGGCGATGCACTCGACGCCGGAGAAACCGCCACCGGCCACGACGAAGGTCAGCATGCTCCGCCGCTCCTCGGGGTCGTCCTCGGCCTCGGCCGCCTCGAGCATCCCGACCAGCTGGTTCCGCAGAAAGAGCGCGTCGCCAAGATACTTGAACGGATGCGCGTGCTCGCGCATGCCGGGGATCTTCGAGTAGTCGAGCTGCGTGCCGAGCGCGATGACAAGATGGTCGTAGGCCAGCTTGAGGGAAGTGGGCCGCACCCCCGGACTGAGCGTGACCGTGCGCGTTTCCGGACAGATCGATTCGACCTCCCGGGTGTAAAGACGGGCCTGCGGCGCCATTCGGCGAATGGGCGCGATCACATGGTTCAGCTCGACCGAACCCGAGACGACCTCGGGCAGGAGCGGCTGGAAGACCATGTAATTCTCGACGCTGACGAGCCCGATCTCCCACTCCTCGCGTTCACGGGCGGTCAGCATCCGCCCGAGGTGGAGCGCGGTGTAAACTCCGCCGAAACCTCCGCCGAGGATGAGGATGCGATTCTTGGGAGAGTTCATGGCGAACCGAGGTTGTAAGCCGCCGTGCGAGCGGCAAGCGAGCCGCAATATTCCCAAAGCGCCACCCCGATCCTGGGCGGGTCCGATCGCGCCATCCGCATTCACCTGCCGCGCGCCGCGCTTGCCTCCAAGCGCCCGGACCGTTTTCTTCCGCGCATGCCGCTGCCGATCACGAACTTCAAGAATTTCCTCCGCGACGCGAGCCTGCAGCGGCAAGGCGGACTCGGAGGCTACGGACTGCGGCACGGGTACCCGGTGAACTTCCGCTTCCTCGGGGCCGACATGCGCAGCGATGCGTTGATCAGCGTCCGCCTGGCGGGGGTACCGACCGCCGCTCCGTCTTCGTTCGGGCCTCCGCTCGAGGAATTGCTCGCGCGCCGCGAGGCTGAATTCAGCGTGCAGGGCGACCAGGCGCATCTCCTCCTGCGCGACGGCAAGAAGCGCTTCTCCCACGGCGAGGTGCTGCCTTCGCTCGATGCCTTGCTGCACGCGCTGCAGGCTTCCGGGCTCGGCCCGCAGCAGACCTGCGGCTCGTGCCGCTCGACGGAGGAGCTGACCGTGCTGTCCGACGGGATACACGCTGGATGGATCTGCCCGAGCTGCCTCGCGCGCCAGACCCAGCGGCATCAGCACGAACACGGCTTCGTCCTCGCTTCGCTGCCGAAGCTCCTCGTGGCTGCGGCGGTCGTCATGGTCGGGATTGCCCTCGACTGGGCGCTGGTCGGCATCGGCGTGGACCGGCTCTTCGAATGGCTGGGCGGGAGCTTCCGCACCTCGACCAAGCTGATGGTGCTGCTCGCCCTGCTGCTCGGTGCGGCCATCGCCCTGCCGGCGCTCGCCTTCAAGGCCGTGGCGCGTCGCGGCACGCTCTGGCCGGTGCTGCTCGCGCTGCTGGCCGCGACCGGTGGCGTTCTGCTCGGCGAGGTGCTGCACGCCGATTGGCTGCACTGGCGAAGCACTCAACAACTCGTGCTGCTGCCGACCTGGCCCGAACTGCGGGCTCTGCTCACGGGCGGCAACGACTTCTTCCTCTTCCTCCGCCTCCTCCTGGCCGTGACGGTACTCTTCACCGCGGCCATGATCGCCCGCTCTCCGAAGCGGCAGATCGTCGTCTAGGAGCGGGCAGATTTGGGTTTGAGCCGGAGGAACGGACGCTCGACGAGATAGTGCGAGGCGATCGCCAGAGCGAAGAGGCAAAGTAGGTTCCAGGGCATCTGCTGCACCCGCCAGCCATGCTCGTAGAGGAACAGATTGTTCCAGACGTAGAGACTGTAGGAAATCGTGCCCACGAAGGCGAGCGGCCTCCAATTGAGCAGCCGATGCAGCAGGGTGCCGGGGTAATGCACCGCGGCGGTGATGATCAGAGCCAGGCAGGCCATGTCGAGCGTGGCGCCGACGGTGATCGCGTAGCTGCCGTGCCAGCGCTGGAAGAGCATCGGTGAGAGCACGAGGACGAAGACGATCGCGCCCGCCACGAGCCAGCCCTGCCGGGCCAGGCGGAGCAGGATTTCGCGCGGGCGTCCCCCGGCTAGGAGTTCGCCGAGCAGAACGCCCCCGGCGATGAGGTCGAACGCGGTGTGGAACATCATCCCCAGCTGCCCGCGAGATTCGGGCATCAGGTAGTAGCAGGCCACCCGCGAGACCGGCGCGAGCAGCATCACCGCCACCAAGGCAGAGCGCAGCTGACGGCGCAAAAACAGGAGCATCAGCACCGGCCAGGTGAGGTAGAACTGCTCCTCGAGCGCCAGCGTCCAGTAGTGCGCGACCACGTGATAATCCGGGCTCGGCGTCGACCCCGCCCAGAGATGCCCGTAGTTGAGCGTGAAGGTGGCCGCCGAAAGCAACGTCGAGAGCGAAAGATCGACCAGCCCGAGACTCCGCAGGACCACGACCGTGAGGATGAAGACGTAGAAGCACGGGAAGATCCGCAGCACGCGGCGGAGGTAGAAAGCCCGCCAGTCGAACCGCCCGGTGGCGAGGACCTCGCGCACGCTCAGCGAATAGATCAGGTATCCGCTCAGCAGGAAGAACACCATCACGCCCAGGCGGCCGTTGCCGGCGTAGGCGAGGATCGGCTGCGGGATCCAGGTCAGTCCGTACGACGCATGGCCGCAAAGCACGAGCAGGATGGAGATGCCCCGCAACCCGTCGAGGCTGGGGATGCGGCGATCCGGGGTGGTCGGAGGAAGCGCGTGCGGAGCGGACACCCGCCGAAATTGGAAGGACCCGCGTTGGGGGCCAAGCCGATTCCACCGAAACCTCGTACCCGACTGCCGGCTGGACCCGGAGCGGGCCTGCGGCTAGAGGGGAAACTGTGAACCTCCTCGTCACCGGCGGCGCCGGATTCATCGGATCCCACTTGGTCGAACGGCTGCTGGCCGACGGCCATCGCGTGACCGTCGTGGACGACTTCAACGACTTCTATTCCCCCGAGCGCAAGGACGAGAATCTGCGGGAGGTGCGTTCCCGCATCGCGGTGCACCGGGTCGGCCTGCATGACCGCGCCGCTCTCGAGCGCATCGTCGGCGCCGGCGGGTTTGAGGCCATCGTCCACCTCGCCGCCCGGGCCGGAGTGCGCCCTTCCATCCAGCAACCGCATCTCTACGTCGAGACCAACGTGGTCGGCACGTTGAACCTGCTCGAGGCGGCCCGCCTGGCCAAGGTGCCGCGCTTCGTCTTCGGCTCGTCGTCGTCGGTGTACGGATTGTGCCGCACGATCCCCTTTCGCGAGGATGTGCCGCTGCAGGAGACGATCAGTCCGTATGCCGCGACCAAGCTCGCCGGTGAGCAGCTCTGCTCGAACTACGCGCATCTGCACGGCCTGCGCTGCGTCTGTCTGCGCTTCTTCACGGTCTACGGTCCGCGCCAGCGGCCCGATCTCGCCATCCACCAATTCACCGAGCGGATCAGCGCCGGCCGGCCGATTCGGCAGTTCGGCGACGGGAGCACGCGGCGCGATTACACCTACGTCGATGACATCGTCAGCGGCATCGTGGGCGCGCTTGGCTTCGAAGGCCCGATTTTCGAGGTCTTCAATCTCGGCGGCAGCGAGACCACCTCGCTCGCCACGCTCATCGGGATGATCGAGTCGCTCGTCGGCCGCGCTGCCGTGATCGAGCATCTGCCGGAGCAGCCGGGCGATCTGCCGGTCACCTACGCCGACATCTCCAAGGCCCGCGCGGCCCTCGGCTATGCGCCGCAGACGCCGCTCAAAGACGGGCTGGCGAAATTCGTGGACTGGTTCCACGACTGGCAGGCGGCGCGGACGCTCTCGCCGATGGAGGTCAGCCAGTGAGGTCGCCCGGGACCGACGTCGTCGAGCTCCTGCGCGACCTGGTCCGGATTCCCAGCGTCAATCCACTCTCCGGCGAGGACGCGTCGGTCAGCGGCGAGGCCGCCTGCGCGCGGGCGGTGGCGGCGCATCTGCACGAACTCGGCGCGTCGGAAGTCACCTTGCCCGAGGTCCTGCCGGGGCGGCCGAATGTGCTCGCGCACTTTGCCTCCGACGGACCGCCCAAGCCCCGGCTGCTCTTCGCGCCGCACCTCGACACGGTTTCGGTCAGCGGCATGAGCATCGATCCGTTCGGCGCCGAGCTGCGCGACGGCAAGGTGCACGGACGCGGCAGTACGGACACCAAGGGCACGATGGCCGCGATGCTGCGGGCATTCTGGAATGTGCGCGAGTTGCTCCCGCGGCTGAGCCACGAAGTCTGGTTCGCCGGGCTGGCCGACGAAGAAGCGGAGAATCGCGGCGCGCAATGGCTGGTCGATCAGCGCTTCGCGGCGGACTTCGCCATCGTCGGCGAACCGACCGGCTGCGACCTGGTGCATCGGCACAAGGGCGCGCTCTGGCTGCAACTCCGGACGCAGGGGCGTGCCGCCCACGCGGCCACGCCAGAGCGGGGAGAAAATGCGATCTACACCCTGGCCGCGGCGGCCCTGGCCGTGCGTGATCGCCTCATCCCCGAGCTGAGCCGGGAAGTCGACGACCTCCTTGGCTCCGCCACGGCCAGCCTCGGCCTGATTCGTGGCGGGCGGAAAGTGAATGTGGTGCCCGACTGGGCCGAGGCCGAACTCGATGTGCGCACGCTCCCCACGCAGCAGGGGCCGCAGTTCGCCGAGCGGGTCATCGGCCTGCTGCGCGACGCGGTGCCTGGCCTCGAGGTCCGCGTGCTCCGCAGCCAGCCGCCGTTGCATACCGAGCGGACGCATCCCTTGATCGGCAAGCTCGAGGCCCTCGGCAGCCGCTGCATCGGCGTCCCTTGGTTCTGCGACGGCAGCGTGCTCGCGTCCGCCGGCATTCCGGCCATCGCGGCCGGGCCGGGCGACATCGCGCAGGCGCACACCGCGGACGAATTTCTGGCGGTCGACGACCTGCGGCGCGGGGAAGAGTTCTACACCCGCTTCCTGCGTAGTCTGGCTGCGTAGCCGGGAATCAGCGCGGCGTGGTCACGCCGTCCGGATTGGGGGAACGCGGACCTTTGTTGAGCAAGTCGCGCACGTCGTCCACGGACATGGGCTTCCGCGGCGCATACTGGGCGTCGAGACTGTCCTGACGTTTCCCCTTCACCGCGAAGAGCTTGCCGCCGCGCGGGTCGGCGCCGCGCACCTGCGCCGTGCGCCCGGCCTCGGGTAGATCCCGCGTCCGCACGCTGCGGGTGGCCACCGTACGCTCGGTGCCGGCGGCGGAGCGGGCGGCACTCGGGTCGCTCCGGGTGTCGAAGCCTCGGACCGGCACCGCGCGCACGTTGGCATCGGGCAGGGCCGTGGTCCGAAACTCCCGCACCGGCGTGACCCGATCCGACAGGAACGGTTTGGTCGGCACGCTCCGCCCGAGGGGCGCGCCGGCATTGGCCTGAAACGCCTTCTCGGCCGGCAGATAGGCCAGCGTGAGGTCGGGCTTGTTGATGCGCTCGTTGAAGTTCCGCTCGCGCGAACTCGTGGTCTGCAATACTTGGCGCGAGTCGGCCGCGGCGGCATTCTTCGCCACCGCCTCCTGCGAAGGCTTTTTGCTCGGGACGAGCGCGCTGGCCCCCGAGGCGACCGCGCGGGCCGTGCCCTGCGCCACGGCCAGCGGGATCTTGACCACCGCGCAGCCGCCGGCGCTGAAGCCGAGCAGCGCCAGCGAGAACGCGGCGAGCAGGCGCATGGCTCAGCAGCCGAAGAGGAGCCGCGAGGGATCCTCGATGCATTCCTTCACCCGGACGAGGAAGGTCACGCCCTCCTTGCCGTCGATCACGCGGTGATCGTAGCTCAGCGCCAGATACATCATGGGCCGGATCTCGACCTTGCCGTTGATGGCCACGGGCCGCTCCTCGATCTTGTGCATGCCGAGGATGCCGCTCTGCGGCGGATTGATGATCGGCGTGCCGAGCAGCGAGCCGTAGGTGCCGCCGTTCGAGATGGTGAAGACGCCGCCGCTCAGATCCTGCAGCGTCAGCTTGCCCTCGCGGGCCTTGGTGGCCAGACCACCGAGTTCGCGCTCGATGTCCGCGAAGCTCTTCTGATCGCAATCGCGCAGCACCGGCACGACCAGACCGCGGTCGGTCCCGACGGCCACCGAAATGTCGTAGTAGTGGTTCTGGATGAAGTAATCATCGCCGTCCATCTGGCCGTTGATCGCCGGCACCGCCTTAAGCGCCTCGACCACCGCTTTCACGAAGAACGACATGAAGCCAAGCTTCACCCCGTGCTTCTTGGTGAAGCTTTCCTGCAGGCGCGCCCGCAGGGCCATGACGGCGCTCATGTCGACCTCGTTGAACGTGCTGAGAATGGCCGCGGTGTGCTGCGCGTTGACGAGATGCGCGGCGATCTTCTTGCGCATCGGCGTGAGCTTTTTGCGCGTGGTCCGCGGCGACTCGGGGGCCGCTTCGGCCGCCGGGGCGGGTGCGGGAGCAGGCCCCGCCGGGGCGGGCGTGGCCTCGACCACCGTGCCGTGGCTGTCCTCGGCCGCGGGCGCGGGAATCGCAGCCGGGGCGGGAGCCGGCGCAGGCGCTGGCTCCGGTGCGGGGGCCGGAGCCGCCTTCGCGCCGGAGGCGAGGTGCTCCAGCACATCGCCCTTCGTCAGGCGTCCACCCTTGCCGGTGGCGGAGATCGCGCTCGGATCGAGCTTCTCCTCCTCCAGCAGACGACGGACGGCCGGGGATTGCTCGCCCACGTGCACCGCCGGAGCGGCGGCGGCTGGGGCGGGCGCGGCGGCCGGAGCTGCGGGAGCCGGAGCGGCCGCGGCAGCCGCGGAAGGAGCGCCGGCGGGATCGATCCGCGCCACGACCTGTCCGATCTTCACTTCATCGCCTTCCTTGGCCAGCACGGTGAGCACGCCGCTCGTTTCGGCCACGACCTCGGTCGAAACCTTGTCCGTATCCATCGTGAAGATCGGATCGTTCGCCTTCACGAAGTCGCCGGACTTCTTGTGGAATGCCGAGATGACGCCGGACGAGATGGATTCGCCGACCGCGGGTACTTTGATATCGATCATGGGGAAGCGGTGAGGTCCCGAGCTTAGCGGGGTCAGGAGCAGTGACAAGGCCCGCCGGAAGATGCAAGCGGCAAGCGGGGTTTCGCCGGATTTCCCACGCTCGGGTTCAGCCTCGGGCAGGGCTCCCGCCGGCCACTCATTCCAAGGCCTCCAGCGCGGCGGCCGAGAGCTCCCATTCCCGCGTCAGGCGAGCCAGTTCATCGCTCACCGTCAGGAGTTCGCGATTGAGCTGCATGGCCCGGCCGCCGGCCTCGTAGGTCTCGGGCTTCTCCAGTTCCTCGGTCAATTCGCGCTGCCTGGCCTCGATCTCCCCCACCCGCGCTTCCAACGCCGCGACCGCAGCCTCCTTCTCGCGTCGGACCCGCGCCTTCGCCTGCCGCGCTTCGGCCTCGGCGCGCTTCTCCTCTTTGCTTTTGCGCACGGTGGCCTTGGCGCTGGCACCCCCGGCTTCGGCACCGGCCTGGTCAGGCTGCGAGTTCGAGAGCATCTCGCCGGCGGTCAGCGCGGCCTTGGCCGAGGTCGCGCGGGTCTTCTCGAGATAGTAGTCGTAGCCGCCCGGATAGAACACCGGCACGCCCGCGCTGATGTGCAGGGTGCTGGTGGCGAGCGAGCGGATGAAATGCACGTCGTGGCTGATGAACACGAGCGTCCCCTCGTACTGCGTCAGCGCGCCGATGAGCGCATCGATGCTGGCCATGTCGAGGTGCGTGGTGGGCTCGTCCATCAGCAGCAGATTCGGCGGATCGAGCAGCAGCTTCACCAGCGCGAGCCGGCTCTTCTCGCCGCCGCTGAGGACCGCGACCGGCTTGAACACATCGTCGCCGCGAAACAGGAAGCTGCCGAGGATGGTGCGTGCGGTCTGTTCGGGAATGGGCACGCGCGTGTCGGTCGCCTCCTCCAGCACGGTGCGGTGCGACTGCAGCATCTCGACCCGGTTCTGCGCGAAGTAGCCCGCGTTCACGTTGTGCCCCAACACGCGCTCGCCGCGCTGCACCTCCAGCACGCCGGCGAGCAGCTTGAGCAGGGTCGACTTGCCCGCGCCATTGGGGCCCACGAGCACCGTGCGCTGGCCGCGCTCGGCCTCGAACTCGATGCCCCGATAGACCACGTTCTCGCCGTAGGCGTGGTGCACGTCCTTGAGCGTGATGGCCGTGCGCCCGCCCCGCGGCGGCTGGGGGAAGCGGAAATGGATCGTCTTCTCCGCCGCCTCCGGCGCCTCAATGCGCTCCATGCGCGCGATCTGCTTCAGCTTGCTCTGCGCCTGCGAGGCGAGGCTGGCCTTGGCGCGGAAGCGATCGGCGAAGCGCTGCAAACGCTCGATCTCGCGCTGCTGGTTCTTGAATGCGGCCATCTGCTGTTCGTCGCGCGCCGCCCGCTGTCGGAGGTATTCGTCGAAATTGCCGCGGTAGCGGTGCAGTTCGCCGCGCTCCAGCGCCACGATGCTGTCGCAGAGCGTGTTCAGGAACTCGCGGTCGTGCGAGATGAACAGCATCGCGCCCGGATACGTCCGCAGGTAACCTTGGAGCCAGAGCAGGGCCTCGAGGTCCAAGTGGTTG
>JAFEGM010000093.1:198-30298 GCA_018240025.1 Verrucomicrobiota bacterium | reverse complement strand
GAGCGGAGGAGCAGAGGAGCGGAGAAGTAGTCCGCACTCTCCGAGTGCGGCCGCTGCGCGAACTGGCTGAAATTGCCCGCCTTTTCCGAGGCGGACGGTCCCCCAGCCAGCGGTTGAGCTGCGACGGCGGGACCGACGCCGTGGACTGCGCGCAGCTTGCTGCCGCCTTCACCGAGGCAGCTTGCTGCCGCTGCCGGGGCACGAGGCGAGCAGACGGATCCGACGGCGCTCGCACCGACTCAGCTCACCGCTTCTTGGGCGATGCGATTTTGGGGCGAAGGCGGGATCGTGGGCGGCGCGCGGACGCGCGGAGCGCATCCCTACCACGAAGGCGGGATCGTGGGCTGCGCGCGGACAGCGCGGAGCCCTCGCCCCTACCGACTACTCCCGGGCGCGGGCGAGGGAGCCGCGGCGGAGTTGCTCGATGAGGTCGGCCAGGATGTTCAGGCTTTCCTGCTTCACCGGGTCGTAGCGGCCGTCGCTCTTGGGCTCGGCCGATTCCTCGTCGCCGTCTTCGCTGTCGGCGTTGTCCGTGCGGGAGGCGCTGGGATCGGCGGCGCGGCGGGTGGCGGCGCGGGCCTTGGCTTTCTCGGCCTCGTCCACCTTCACGAGCGTGAGGGAGGGCTTTTCCACGTCCTCGAGGGCGAGCTTGTAGGCCACCGGATCGACCCGCTTGCTGGCGAGCCGGGCGGCTTTGCGCTCTTCGGTGCGGGCCTTCTCGGCCTTCACCTCGGCCTCGCGGGCGGCCTTGTTCAGCGACAGCGTGTTGGCCGCAATCCGCTCCTTCATGCGCTCGGTGTCCTCGAGGAGAAAACGGAATTCCAGGTCGGTGGCCACGCGGGCGGCGGAACGGGTCTTGAGTTCGCCGACGTCGAGCGGACGGCCGCTCCACTTCTCGTATTCCGCCGGACGCACCTCGTCGTAAGGCAGCGGGCGCTTGAGCGAATCCTCGCCGACCTGCAGCGCCGAATAGGGCGAGGGCAGCACGATGTCGCTTTCGCAGCCCTTCAGCTGGGTGGAGCCGCCGGAAATGCGGTAGAATTTCTGGATGGTCAGCTTGAGCGAGCCGGCATCGGGCTGCTTGAAGCCGAAGGGCGACATGAAGCGGCCGACCTCGAGGACCGTCTGGACGGTGCCTTTGCCGAAGGTGTTCTTGTCGCCCACGATGACCGCACGATTGTAGTCCTGCAGCGCGGCCGCGAAGATCTCCGAGGCGCTGGCGCTGAGGTGGCTGGTCAGCACGACCAGCGGGCCCGTGTAGGCCACGCGACCGTTGTCGCGATCGCTCATGACCTGGACCTGCTTGTTGGCGTCCTTGCTCTGCACCACCGGACCGCGCTTGATGAAGAGCCCGGTCAGATTGATCGCCTCCTCGAGCGAGCCGCCGCCGTTGCGGCGCAGGTCGATGACCAGCCCGGCGATCCCTTCGCGCTGCATGCGGCCGAGCAGGGCCTCGACGTCGCGTGTGGTGCTCTTGGCGCCTTTGCCGCGCGAGGTCATGTCGGCGTAGAACGAAGGCAGCGTGAGGAAGCCGAGCTTCTGCGGCTCACCCTCCGGGCCTTTGACCTCGATGATCTCGGCCTTGGCCTGCTGCTCGGTCAGCTTCACCTCGTCGCGCACGATCTCGATGATCTTGCGCGCGCCGCCCTTGCTGTCGGCCGGCAGCACCTGCAGGCGCACCAGCGTGCCCTTCTTGCCGCGGATCATCTCCACGACCTTGTCCAGGCGCATGTCGATGGTGTCGACGAACTTGGCGTCCTTGCCCTGGGCCACGCCGGTGATGCGGTCGTTGACCTTCAGCTGCCCGTCCATCTGGGCCGGGCCGCCAGGGATGAGCTCGCTGATCTTGGCGTAGCCGTCCTCGGAGCGCAGGAGCGCGCCGATGCCGACCAGCGAGAGCTTCATGTTGATGTTGAAGTTCTCCATCTCCGCCGGGCTGAGATACTCCGAGTGCGGATCGTAGGTCAGGGCCAGCGAGTTGAGGAAAAACTTGGTCACGTCGTCCTTCGTCTGCTCGCCCAGCGAACGCAGAAGACGGTCGTAGCGACGGGTCACGATCTGCACCGGCGTCTCGGTTGCCTTGTCGTTGAGCGACTCGGCCAGCAGCTCGCCCTCGATGCGCGAGAGCCAGAGTTGATCGGCATCGCCCTCGTCCTTCGGCCAGCTCGACTTCGAGCGGTTGATCTCGGTCGTGCGGTTGCTGGAGAAGTCGAACTTCTGCTTCTTCAGGATGTCCTTCACCTTCGCCACCCGGTCCTGCACCCGCTTCTTGTAGATGTCGTAGATCGCGGTGGCCGGCTGCAGGTTGCCCAGCATCAACTCATCGGCCAGCACCGCGCCGTAGCGCTTCTCGAACTCGCTGATGTCCTTCTGGGTGAAGAAGAGGTGATTGTAATCCAGCGTCTCGGTGTAGGTCTTGAGCAACTGGCGCGACATGCTCTGATCGAGCGCCTGCCGCGTGTAGTGGCCTTGCTCGAGCAGCTTGCCCACCGCGATGGCGATCTGGCCGGGATCCGTCTCGGCGCGCGCCGGGAAGGAGCAGGCGGAAAGGGCGACGAGTGCGAACAGGCCGCCAGAGAGCGTCCGAAAGAACCGATCAGTGGATAGGGAGATCACAGCAGGGGCACATCTAAGGTGAGGATGCGAGTGAGACAAAGCAATTCCGCGCCCGTTCGCCGTCCGGATGCAGGCTGACACGCGATTCGCGGGAAATGCGGGCCGCGGGCGCCGTGGGTCGCGGGAGACCGCCGTCGGGGGCGGTCGGACTTTCCGAACCGCGGAAACGTCTTCACAGAGGGGGCCCGGCGGACAATTTCACCCCGCTGGACGGTTTCGCTCGGCGGGATTTCGCTGTTCATTTCCGATCATGTCGACCCCCTTCCATTACCAGGAACTTTTCGAACTCGGCTCGGATCCCACGGAGTATCGGCTGCTGACCCGCGAGCACGTGGCGGTGAAGAATTTTGACGGCCGGGAGGTCGTGACCGTGGCCCCCGAGGCGCTCACGCTGCTGGCCTCGCAGGCGTTCCACGACATCAACTTCTTCCTCCGCCCCGCGCACTTGCGGCAGGTCGCCGCCATCCTCGACGACCCGGAGGCGAGCGCGAACGACCGCATGGTCGCGCTGACGATGCTGAAGAACGCCGACGTAGCCAGCGCAGGTCTCCTGCCGTTCTGCCAGGACACGGGCACCGCCATCATCATGGGCAAGAAGGGCCACGCCATCTGGTCGCAGGGCGATGAGGCCGCGCTCTCGCAGGGCGTGCACCAGGCTTACGCGGAGAACAACCTGCGCTATTCCCAAAACGCCCCGCTCAACATGTGGGACGAGAAGAACACGGCCACGAACCTGCCCGCGCAGCTGGATTTGTCGGCGGTCGACGGCGAGGCCTACAAGTTCCTCTTCATCGCCAAGGGCGGCGGCTCGGCCAACAAGTCTTTCCTCTTCCAGGAAACTCGGGCGGTGCTGAATCCAAAGACACTGGTCGAATTCCTGACCGCCAAGATGATGACGCTCGGCACGGCCGCCTGCCCGCCGTACCACCTCGTCTTCGTCATCGGCGGCTTCTCGGCCGAGCACACCATGAAGGTGGTGAAGTTGGCCTCGACGAAGTATCTCGACACCCTGCCCACCACCGGCAACGAGCATGGCCGTGCCTTCCGCGATGTCGAGCTGGAGGCGCAGCTGCTGGAGTCGGCGCGCAAGACGGGCATCGGCGCGCAGTTCGGCGGCAAGTATTTCGCGCTCGACGTGCGCGTCGTCCGCTTGCCGCGCCACGGCGCCTCGCTGCCCATCGGGATCGGCGTCTCCTGCAGCGCCGACCGCCAGGCGAAGGGCAAGATCACGCGCGACGGCGTCTTCCTCGAGCAGCTGGAGACGAATCCGCTGCGCTTCATCCCGGAAGAGCTGCGCCACCGCCAGGACACCGATGCCGTGCGCATCGACCTCAATCGGCCCATGGCGGAAATCCGGGCGGAGCTCAGCAAACATCCGGTGACCACCCGGCTGCTGCTGAGCGGTCCGATCGTGGTCGCGCGCGACATCGCCCACGCCAAGCTGAAGGAGCGGGTCGATGCCGGGCAGGGACTGCCGCAGTACTTCCTCGACCACCCGGTCTATTACGCCGGCCCGGCCAAGACGCCGAAGGGCATGCCGAGCGGCTCGTTCGGGCCCACCACGGCCGGGCGCATGGACGGCTATGTCGACCTCTTCCAGAGCCTCGGCGGCAGCATGGTCATGATCGCCAAGGGTAATCGCGGCCCGCAGGTCACCGCGGCCTGCAAGAAGCACGGCGGCTTCTACCTCGGCAGCATCGGCGGTCCCGCCGCCATCCTGGCCAAGGAGAACATCAAGAAGGTCGAGGTGGTCGAGTTCGCCGAACTCGGCATGGAGGCCGTCTGGAAGATCGAGGTGCAGGATTTCCCGGCTTTCATCCTGGTCGACGACAAGGGGAACGACTTCTTCATGAACGTCGGGCCCGGCTGCAACCTGCCGCACTGAGGAAGGTGCAAGAAGCAAGAGTCAAGATTCAAACTGTGTGAAGTGACAAAACTCAAGAAAGGAGCCGCCGTCGTGAGTGGGGGCTCCAAACTTATATCTTGATTTTTAATACGATTTGATTCTTGATGCTTGCATCTTGAGTCTTTCCTCCATCTACACTGCGCTCCTCTGGCCCCGGCTGGAGGAGCCCGAGCCGCGCGAATCGCCGGGCGAACTGGAACTGCAGGCGCGCTGGTTCGCGGGGGAGTTCGGGACGGAGTTTCGCACCACGGACGGACGGCGGGTCGAGATCGCGCAGTTCGGCGTCTGGAATCGCGGCGCGGGGCCCGACTTCCTCGATGCGGCGGTCAGCTTCGACGGGCGCAATGCGCAGCGGGGAGCGATCGAACTGGACCTCGATCCGGCCGACTGGGAGGTGCATGGGCACGGGGCCAATCCCGACTTCGAGCAGGTGGTGCTGCATCTCTACGTACACGAGCGGGCCGGCCGCGAGAACTTCACCCGCACCGCGTTGCATCGGCTGGTGCCGCGGGTGCGGATCGATCCCCGGGCGCTGGTCGACCTGCCGCCGGCCACGCCACCGCTGGCCCGATTGGGGCGCTGCTCGGCGCCGCTGCGGGAACTCGGCGATGCGCGAGCCCTGACCGTCCTGACGGCGGCCGCGCGGCATCGGCTGGAGCGGAAGTCGGCCCGCTTTCAGCGCCTGACCGAAGCCCACGGTCGCGACGAGGCACTTTGGCAGATGCTGGCCAGCGCGCTGGGGTATCGGGAAAATGCCCTGCCGCTGCATCTGCTGGCCCAGCGCCTGCCGCTGCGCTTGCTGCGGGCGCGGCGGGCCGACGCTTCAGCTCTGCTCTTCGGCCTGGCGGGGTTCGTCCATGGCGACGAATTCGGTGCCGACGAAACCCGCGCCTACCTGCGGCAGCTGTGGGAGCGCTGGTGGCCGTGGCGCGGCGAATGGACCCGCCTCGTGCTGCCGCGCGGTTCCTGGCGGCTGCGGGCCACGCGCCCGGCGAATCATCCCCAGCGCCGCGTAGCCGCGCTGGCCGCGCTGGCGGCGGAATGGCCGAAGGTGACCGCCCTGGCCGAGGCGCCGCGGCTGGCGCGCGCGACGCACCGACTGGCCCGCGAGCTGCGCGACGAATTCTGGGAGCATCATTTCACCCTGCGCAGCGCGCGGCAGGAACGCCGCATCGCCCTGCTCGGCCCGGCTCGCGTGCGCGAGATCCTCGCCAACGTGCTCTACCCCGCGCTGCTCCCGGAGCGTCCGGAGCTGTGGGAGGAGTATCTCGCCCTCCCCGCCGTGCTGACCAACCGCCGCGCCGAGACCGCCGCGGCCCGGCTCTTCGGCGGCACCACCGTGCTACGCGCCCGTCTGCCGCGCACCGTGGCGGTGCAGCAGGGCCTGCTGCAGGTCTACGAGGATTTCTGCCTTCGCGACGCGACCGACTGCGCCCGCTGTCAGTTCCCCGAACGCGTGCGGCGGTTCGGGGAGCGGTGATTGGGGGTGGGGGCGGGGGTTGGGGGCAGTGATGGGCGGTAGAGGGAAGTTCGAAACTCGAAGCTCGAAACTCGAAGGAAGTTCAAAGCTCGAAACTCGAAGAACCAGCGCGAACTTCCTTTTCGAGGTTCGCAGGTTGCCGGAATCTTCGAGCTTCAGCCGGGCTTTTGGGGCTTCGAGTTCCTCACTTTTTTGCGCCGCTTTCTCCGCCACCCGGGCAGTGATCCGGATTGTGTGCAGGGTCTCCGGTCTCCAGTCTCCGATTTCCCGCCTCCTCCTTCGCGACACGGCCGCACTCGGAGAGTGCGGACTACGCTACCAGGCTTCGCGGTAGAGGGCGACGATCTCCTCGGCGTGGGGCACGCGGGGATTGTTGCCGGGGCTGCCGGAGGCGAGGGCGTCGGCGGCCATCTTCTCCAGGGAATGTTCGAAGCGGGTTGCGTCCATCAGACGGTGGTCGCGCAGACGAGGGATGCCGAGTTCGGCGTTGAGCGACTCCAGCGCATCGACCAGGGCCTCGGCGGCGGCCTGGTCGGAATGCCCGTCGGTCGCGGCCCGGAAGGTGCGGGCGATGGTGGCGTAGCGGGCCACGGCGCCGGAGAGCGAGAAGCGGGTCACGGTCGGCAGGAGCATGGCGTTGGAAATGCCGTGCGGCACGTGGAAGAGCGCGCCGATGGGGCGGCTCATGCCGTGGACCAGCGCGACGCTGGCGTTGCCGAAGGCCATCCCGCCCTGACAGGCGGCCAGGGCCATGCCTTCGCGCGCAGCTTGGTGGGTGCCGTCGTGGAAGGCGCGGCGCAGGTGCTTCGCACAAAGTGCCACGCAGGAGAGCGCGATGGGATCGGTCAGGGCGTTGGCCTTGCGGGAAACATAGGCCTCGATCGCGTGGGTCAGCGTGTCGACCCCGACCGCCGCCGTCAGCGCGGGCGGCATCGACATGGTCAGCTCGTAGTCGACCAACGCGACCGAGGGCACGCATTGCACGCTCATGAGCAGCATCTTCTCGTCGCGCTCGGTGTCGGTGATGACGCAGGCCCGGGTGACCTCGGAGCCGGTGCCGGCCGTGGTCGGGATGGCGATGTGCGGGCGGCCGGGCAGGGGAATCTTCTCGTAGCCCATGTAATCGCGCACGCTGCCGCCGTTGGTGGCGAGGATGGCGATGGCCTTGGCGCAATCGAGCGGACTGCCGCCGCCCAGCGAGACCACGAGATCGGCCTCGGCCGCGCGCAAGGCGGCCAGACCGGCCTCGACGTTTTGCACCGAGGGATCGGGCTGCACGCCGTCGAAGACCGCGGTGGGCAGGCCGGCGGCCGTGAGCTGGTCGACGAACGGCTGTGCGGCGCCGGAGGAGACCATGAAGGCATCGGTCACCAGCAGCACGCGCCGGCCGCCCAGTCGGCGCGCGTGGCTGGCGAGTTCGCCGGAGGCGCCGGCTCCGGTGACGATGGCGGCGGGAACGTTGAAGGTGGGCATGGGGGAGAAGGAAGAAGGAAGGAGGGAATGCAGGAAGGGTCAGGCGGGGCGGCCGAGTTCGCGGGAGCGTTCGGTGGCGGCGCGCACGGCGGCGAGCACGGCGCTGCGGAAGGCGCCGCGTTCGAGCTGCTCGAGGGCGGCGGCGGTGGTGCCGCCGGGGCTGGTCACCGCCTCGCGCAGGAGGGCGGGATGCTCGCTGGTCTGGAGCACGAGTTCACCCGTGCCTGCGACCGTCAGCGCCGCCAGGCGGGCGGCCAGCACGCGGGGCAGGCCCATGAGCACGCCGCCGTCGGCCAGCGCTTCGATCATGGTCAGGACGTAGGCGGGTCCGCTGGCGGCCACGCCCAGGCAGGCGTCGATGAGCGATTCCTTGATCGGATGCACTTCGCCGACCGCGCCGAAGATCTGCTCCACCACCGCGGCGTGCCCGCCGCTGGCGTGCTGGCCGAGCGCGTAGGTGGCGGCACCGCGACCGACCAGAGAAGGCGTGTTCGTCATCACCCGGATGACCGCCACGCCCGGGCCGACCGCTTCCTCGAGCGCGGCCAGCGAGATGCCGGAGGCGAGCGAAATGACGAGCTTGCCCTGGAAGCGTCCCGCCAGCGGCTGCAGGCCCGCGAGCAGGTCCTGCGGCTTGAAGCCGACGATGATGATGTCGGAGGCAGCGATGGCGGCGGCATTGTCCGAGCGGGCCGGCACGCCGGTGCGCCGCTCGAAGGCCGAGCGCGATTTCTCCGAGCGGCAGGTGGCCGTCAGCTCGGCCGCGCCGGCGACCCCGGCATCGAGCACCCCGCGCGCGATGGCGGTGGCGAGCTTCCCCGCTCCCAGGAAGGTGATTTTCATCGGCGGAAGGAACCCGCGTTTCGGATTTCGCCAAGACGGGGTGCGCACCGAAACCGCGAATTCGCTCCGACCGGCTCCGGCGGCGGTGCCTTTTCCAGTTTCGAAATCGTCGCTTCCTTTCTATAGTCACCCTCCCGTCCCAGACCTGCCCTCCCACCATGGCCATTTTTCCCCCTCGATTCTTCCAAGGCGACGGCGCCGAGAAGCGGCGTCAGATCCCCGAGGGCCTCTGGACCAAATGCCCCTCCTGCGAGGCGGTGGTGCACGATCTCGAGCTGACCCAGAATCAGCGGGTCTGCCCGAAGTGCGGGCATCATTTTCCTATCGGCTCGCGCGCCCGGCTCGACCACCTGCTCGACCCAGGCTCGTTCGAGGAGATGGATGCGGCCATGGAATCGGTGGACATCCTGAAGTTCACCGGCTCGGCCTCCTACACCGAGCGGCTGGCGGCCAACAAAAAGAAGACCGGGCTCAATGAAGCGGTCGTGAGCGGCTTCGGCGCGATCGAGGAGATCAAGCTCGGCATCGCCGTGATGGATTTCGCCTTCCTCGGCGGCTCGATGGGCTCGGTGGTGGGCGAGAAGATCACCCGCTGCATCGAGACCGCGACCGAGCGCGGACTGCCGGCCATCTGCATCAGTCAGAGCGGCGGCGCCCGCATGTATGAGGGCATGTATGGCCTCATGCAGATGGCCAAGGCCAGCGGCGCGCTCGCGCTCCACGCCAAGGCCGGGCTGCCGTTCATCTCGATCCTGACGCATCCGACCACCGGCGGCGTGACCGCCAGCTTCGCGACCCTCGGTGACATCCAGATCGCCGAGCCCGGTGCGATGATCGGCTTCGCCGGTCCGCGCGTGATCAAGGAGACCACGCACCAGGATCTGCCGCCCGACTTCCAGACCGCCGAGTTCCTGCAGGAGCACGGCCTGATCGACCTCATCGTCCCGCGCCCGAAAATGCGCGAGACGCTCGCTCGGCTGCTGCGTTACACCGGCGGCAAGGGCTGAGCTGGGGTTCTCGCGAAGGTGCGAAGGAGGCGAAGGCGCGAAAGCAGAACGTAGGGGAAGGCGAATCGCGGGATGAGCGCGTCTTGCCATTCCTTGGAGTTTGTCTCTTTGGCCTTCCTTGGTTCTTGAATCTTGGTTCTTGAATCTTGATTCTTGAATCTTGGTTCTTGAACCTTCCCCTCAAGTTCCTCTCCGGTGGCCGAAGAGCTGCACGTGCAGGCGCTGGCAGAAGCGGAAGCCGCGTTCCTTGCAGAGCTCGACCAACTCGGCGTGACGCGAGTCGAGCACGGCCTGGCTGGTCCCCTCCGGCATGAGGAGGACCTTGTGCGGCGGGAGGTGCGGGTCGATCTCGCGCAGGAGGGCATCGATCTCCGGCAGGTCAGCGCGGGAGCGGACGACGAACTTCAGCTGGTAGTCGCCGGCCGAGGCGATCCAGGCGCGGAGGACGTCGGGGCGCAGGCGCGTCTCCTCGTGCCGACGCACCCAGGCGCCGGCCTCGGGGGGAGGCGTCGAATTGGCCAGCTTTGGGCTGAGCGACGCGAGATCGCAGGCGATGCCCTCGGGCGCGACGGTCCCGGCGGTTTCGATCGTCAGGTGGCCGCCTGCCGCGCGCAGTCGGGAGGCAAGCTCGTGGATGCCGCGGGCGATCATCGGCTCGCCGCCCGTGAGCACGAAATGCCGCGCCGGATAGGACAGCGCGCGGCGCACGATCTCGTCGACCGCCAGCTCCTCGCCTTCCGGCTGCCAGGAGGCGTAGGGCGTGTCGCACCAGCTGCAGCGCAGGTTGCAGCCCGAGGTCCGCACGAAGACCGACGGCACGCCGGTCAGCGCGCCTTCGCCCTGGATCGAATGAAAGATCTCCGCGATGCGCATCGCTTCAGCCCGGCCGCGCGGGCAGCGCGGGCACGGCTTGGTAGACGGTGGGATCCGGCACGCCCGCGAGCTGGAAGGCCTCGCGCCGCTCCACGCAGGTGCCGCAGGTCCCGCAGTGGATTTCGCCGCCCTTGTAGCAGGACCACGTCTGCGCGAAATCGACGCCCAGCCGGGCGCCCTGGGCCGCGATCCCGGCCTTGGTCAGGACGATGAACGGCCGCAGCAGCTCGATCTGGGCGTAGGTCCCGAGCTTCGCCGCCGCGGCCATGGCCTGCATGAAGTCCTCGCGGCAATCCGGGTAGATGGCGTGGTCGCCGGCATGGGCGGCGATGACGATGCCCTGGGCGCCCGCGCTCTCGGCCAGGCCGGCGGCGATGGCCAGGAGGATGCCGTTGCGGAACGGCACCACCGTCTGCTTCATGTTCTCCTCCTCGTAGTGGCCGTCGGGGATCGGCGCCCCGCCGCCGAGAAGGGCGGAGTGGAAATGCTCGCCGATGAACGGCAACGCGATGACCTTGTGCGTCAGCCCGAGCTGCTCGACCTGCCAGCGCGCGAACGGGATCTCGCGATGGTTGTGCTTCGAGCCGTAATTGAAACTGACGGCGGCGACGACCTCGTGCTCGGCGTGCGCGTGGTGCAGCGCCACGACCGAATCCATCCCTCCGCTGACCAGGACGATGACCTTCATGCGCGACGGGGGGCTTTGGGGCCGCGGGGCGCGGGAGCCGGCAGCGGCGGATTCGGATGCTCGACATCGACCACCACCCGCACGCCGCCGCGGGGCGAGAACTCGCCGTGCACGTGGACCCAGCGCGGTCGGCAGGCGCTCACGAGGTCGTCGAGGATGCGGTTGGCGATGGCCTCGTTGAAGGCGCGCGTCTGGCGGAACGAGGCGAGGTAGTACTTGAGCGACTTCGTCTCGATGCAGAGTTCGCCCGGGATGTAGTGAATCTGGAACTTGGCGTAGTCGGGCTGGCCGGTGACCGGGCAGAGCGAGGTGAACTCCTGGCAATCGAACGTGATGCGGTAGTTCCGGCCCGGATTGCGGTTCGGAAACGTCTCCAGGATGGCCGCCGACGGTTCGGTCGGAAACGGCGCGGAGCGGCCCAGCAGCGTGAGGTCGGGGGGAGAAGCCTTCTTCGTTTTCAAGCGGCGGAAGATGGCGGGAAATGCCCGGTTCGGAAAGCGGTTTGCGCGCCTGCGCAACGGGCGTTGCGGGCCGCGGCCGGCTCCGCGAGGCTGCGGCATGGCTTCCCGACGCTTCCACAGTCTGCGCACCCTGCTCGGAGGATACCTGCACGAGGACTGGGCGGACGAATTCGACCGCTGGGAGGAAGCGCTGGCGCATTATCTCCGACAGGAGCCGGCGGCCGAGGTCGAGCGTTGTCGGGTCGAGCTGCGGGAACTGGTCGTGACCCGGCGCACCGACGCCGAATTGGGTGCGTTCTGTCAGGATCTCGGCTGCGCCTACCTGCCCGACGGCGGCTGGCGCAAATGGCTGAAAGCCGTACTGACGCAGCTGGAGCGGGCGGCCCGTTAGAGAATCGCCTCAAAAGCGTATTGGCCACAGCCGGCGGTCGGCATTGCATCCGCCCCGCAACGCGCTCTCATAGGCGCTGATGCCGGACTCCTCCGACAAAGCCAAAGACTCCTCCAAGCCCGCTGCTTCCGAAACGGGCGCCAAGCGCATTGCTGTCGCCCCGCGCCAGAATGCGGCCTCGGGGGACCGTGAAGCCCCGCCCGCGGCGGCGCCGGTCGACCCATCGTCCCTCGGCCAGCAGATCGCGGTCGCGCTCATGCAGGTCCTCGGCGGCTCCGGCGCGGCGGCGCCCGCGACTCCGCCGGCCAATGAGCGAAATCTCATCGCCCGCGAGGAAAAGCGCTTCCGCCGCGGCGCCCAGGGCGAGGAAGGCGAGCCCGAGGGGCCCATGGCCCCGCCCGCCAAACTGGTGGAGAAGCGTTCGCGCCAGCGGGGCGACGCGCCCGCGTCCGCCGAGGCAGAAGGCGAGGCGAAGCCCAGCTCCCCGGCGGCTCCGACGGCGAAAGCGTCCACCGCTGGCGAGTCTTCCGCTACTGCGGAGGCCAAGTCCGGGGCCAAGGAGGAAAGCTCGACCCCCAACGCTCCGTCCACGGCCGCCGCCGCGTCGCCGGCCGAGAAGAGGGAGCCAACCGGGAAGTCCGAGAAGACGGAGAAATCCGAGCCAACGGAAAAGTCTGAGACGTCTGCCGGCGAGGACGAGACTGCGCCCGCCCGGCCGGCCCGTCCCGCGCCGGAACGGAGCGAACTGGAGCAGGCCGAACTCGACAACGAACGCGGCTATTTTGATCGCGGCTCGACCGCGCCGCGGGCCGACGCGCCGTCGATGAAGACGGTTTGGCGCCGCCTGCCGCCCGGTCAGCGTCAGGCCATCCTGACCGGCGGCGGACTGCTGGTGCTGGGGCTCGGATTTTTCCTCGGCCGTCTGACCGCACCCGAGGGTTACTCCGGCGCCCCGACCCTGCCCGGCGACAAGCCGCAGCAGGCCCCGCTGGCGGATGCGCCGACCATTGAGCCGCTCCGCCTGGCCGAGCCGGCGGAGCTCAAGCGCATCGACGAAGCCGCGATTCTGCAATCCGCGGGCAATTTCGCCAAGGCGGAGGAAATGCTGCTGCAACTGGCCAAGGACGCCCCCGGCGTGAAGGGCACGCAGCTGACGCTGGCGCTGCTCAACCTGCAGCGCGGGCAGATGGCGCAGGCCGATTACCACATTTCCCTCGGCCTCTCGCAGGGCGAAGAACCCGGGCGTTTGCACGGCCTGCGGGCCCTGGTGCGGGCGCGGACCGGACGCCCCAAGCTGGCGAACGAGTCGTTCGAACTGGCCCAGCGCGCTGCACCCTACGAGTGGAAGTACTTTTTCCTCCACGGCGAGGCGTTGCGGCGTTTCGGCAAGCTGCAGCAGGCGCTGGACAAGTACGACCAGGCCCTCGCGCGGGTGCACGAGCAGAGCGAGGACGAGATGATGCTGTACAAGCGGCGACTCACCCTGGTGGCGCTCGGTCGTGGGGAGGAGCTCGATGCGGAGATCCGCAAACAGCTCGAAGCGCCCATCCCGAACATCGACTGGCTGATGATCGCGCTGGCCCGGGAGGCGCAGCGGGGCGATTTCGTGGCGGCCGCCAAGCCGCTCAAGCGCGCCTCGGAAACGGCCAGCCGCGATCTGCTCTCGGAAAAACTCCGCGATTTCTACCTCTACCAGTTCTGCTATGAAAAGGAGTTGGAGCCCTATTTCCGACCCATCATGGCGCAGTTGAGGTCCGCGGCGGAGGCCGCGCCCGTGACGGAATCGGAGAAACCGGACGCTCCCGCGCAGGGCCCCGCCTCGATGGGCGGCATCCCGACCACTATCGAAGTGCCCGAAACCAAGGAAGCCAAGGAGACGAAGGAAAAGACCCCATGAAACGCATCGATGCCGGTGTGAAGGCGTATTTCGAATCGGTCGAGCCGGCGGATCGGCCCGTGCTCGAGACCCTGCGCAAATGGGTGCTCAAGGCCCTGCCCGCCGCGTCGGAGACGATGATCTATGGTATGCCCACCTACCTGCTTTCCGAGCCGGTGGTGGCCTTCAAGCGGCAGAAGAACTATTTCAGCTTATACATCTGTCAGGAAGGCGCCTTGGCCGCTCACGCCGAGGCGCTGGGCAAGTTGAACTGTGGCAAGGGCTGCATCCGCTTCCGCCGGCTGGATCAGCTCCCGGCAGACGTGATCGCGCGCATTCTGGAGGACGCTGGCCGGCGCGCCGGTCTGCGCGATCTGCCTTCCGCCGGTGGCCAGGGGGCCGCCGCCTGCTGAGCCCGCTGCGCTTGCCATGGGCCGCAACGCTCCGGGTCCGGCCAACGTGCCGAATTGGCTCCGCCTGCTCATCGCCCTGGGCGTTCTCGCGGCGGGCGGCTGGAAGGCGTTCGACAGCGCCGCCGCCGGCGATTCCGGCGGCCAACGGCGCAAGCCGCCCAAGACCGAGGAACGGACGGACCGCGGCACGCCGGCTGAGACCGACGACGAGGACGAAGGCAGCCTGCAGGCCGAGGAGCGGGCGGGCGGTCATCTGATCCGCAAGCACGTCGGCCAGACGCCCGAGCAGTTGCAGGCCCGACTGTCTCGTGAGCGCAATCTGAACGCCGTCTCGACCTTTCCCGACCTCGCCACCGCCGAGGCGGCCGTCAAGGAGGCCCAGCGCGCCCAGCGCGGTCGCATCGACCGCTGGCTGCGCGGAGAAGGCGGTGACCGGCTCGTCCTGACGCATCGCATGGACCGGGTGATCGGCGTGACACTACGACGCGGCGACCGCGAACCGCGCCCCGCCCGGGCCGTCCGCCTGGTGCTCGTGAAGGACCGCCGCGAAAGCGACGGCTATCGGATTCTGACCGGCTATCCGCAGTAGCGCGGCCGGGTGGGGTGTTCGGCGGTTTCTTGAGCTCCGGTCTCCAGTCTCCAGTCTCCAGTCTCCAGTCTGCTGTAGCGTCGCGCCTCCACTGCCGGCTCTGCAGCTGCGCGACAAGCCGCACTCGGAGAGTGCGGACTACTCGCCGCCCAGCTCTGCTTTCAGGCCGGCTGCGAAGCCTGGCCCGACGCAGGTCTCCTCGTGGCGGAAGTAGACGAAGGCATCCTGCCAGTGACCCGCCTGCGCCTGCAGGAACGCGGCCCAGCCCGCCAGATCGGCGGCGCTGTAGTCGGTCCGGCGCAGGCGCAGGTAGCCGAAATCCGCCGTCACCTCGCGCGGTGTCATCCCATCCTCGGACTCGGCCAAGCAGAGCGCGGCGCGGTGCTGACGCAGGATCGAAAAGACTTCGTCGGTGTGCCAGGAGGCGTGCCGAAACTCGAAGGCGGCGCGCAGGCCGGGCGGCAGCGAAGCCAGGAAATCGGCCAGGCGCGGGGCGTCGGCCTTGAAGGTCGGCGGCAGCTGGTAGAGCACCGGGCCGAGCTTGGCGCCGAGGTTCGCGCAGGCCTGGGCGAAGACGGACATGATCTCGCCACACTCCTTGAGCTTGGCGAAATGCGTGACCCGCTGCGGCGCCTTCAGGGCGAAGCGAAAATCGGCCGGGGTCTCGTCGACCCAACGCGCCACCGTGTTGGCGGTGGGCAGGCTGCGGAAGGTGTAGTTGATCTCCGTGCTCGAGAGCCGCTCCGCGTAATACGTGAGCATGCGGGCCGTCGAGAGCTTCTCAGGATAGAACTTTCCCTTCCACTCCGGGTATTGGAATCCCGAGATACCGAGCCAGATTTTCATCGCAGCCGAGAGCAGAACGAGATTTCGGTGCCCCGCAAGAAATAGAAGGCGAGGGAGCCCACCTAAGTGGCAATACACTCCTGAGGTAGCTTTGCCCGAATTCGTGCGTTTTGCCCGGACTCGGAACTCGCACTGCCAAATTGTCTTCCGCGGGCACAACTGCTGAAGTATCGGAGTGCCTCGCCGACGTGGTCCCTTTCCTGTTCTCACCGCGGTCGAAGCGCGCGTCCGAGCCTCGGAGGCGCTCGAACTGCTGCGCGCCGCCGCGACTGAGGAGACCCGGGCAGGAATGCGACGGTTCGGCATCCCGAGCGAGCATGCACTGGGCGTGCGGGTCAGCGATCTGCACCGCTTTGCCAGGCATCTCGGTCGCAGCCATGAGCTGTGCCAGGCGCTCTGGCCGACTGGTCTCTACGAGGCGCGCATGCTGGTCGCTTTCGTGGGAGAGCCGGAGCGGCTGAGCCTGGCGCAGATGGAGGCCTGGTGCCGGGATTTCGACAGCTGGGCGCTGACCGACACCCTCTGCTGCCATCTCTTCGACCGCACCCCGCTGGCCTGGGACTGCGTGCCGGCCTGGGCGACACGCGAGCCCGAGTTCGAGAAGCGGGCGGCCTTCGCGCTGATCGCGAGTCTGGCGCGGCACGACGACCTGAGCAGCGACACGCGCTTTCTCGACTGTCTCCCGCTGATCGAAGCGGCTGCGTCCGACCCGCGCAATTTCGTGAAGAAGGGCGTGAGCTGGGCGCTGCGCGGGCTGGGCGGACGCAATGCGAAGCTGCTCAAGTCGGCTCTCGCCCTCGCTAAAAAGCTGGCGGCCTCCCGCGAGCCGAGCGCCCGGTGGGTGGGGAAGGATGCGCAGCGGTACCTCGCGAAGTTGTGAGCGGCGTCAGGCACCGGTGCCGGCCAGGCCGAGCCGCTCGGCGTCCGCCTGCAGCGCGCGAATGACCTCCGCGACGACTTCGTCGAGCGGACGGCCCAATTCCTCAGCACCCCGCACGATGTCGTCCCGGTTCACGGCCCGGGCGAAGGCTTTGTCCTTCATCTTTTTGCGCACCGCGGCCACATCGACCTCGTGCAGGCTCTTGTTCGGTCGGACGCGCGCGACGGCCATGACGAAGCCGCTCAGTTCGTCCACGGCGTAGAGCGTCTTCTCCAGCGGCGTCTCGCGCGCCACCCCGCTGTAGTCGGCATGGGAGAGGATCGCGCGGCAGACCTCCTCGCTCCAGCCGCGCTCACGCAGCCAGGCCACGCCGACCGACGGATGCCCCTCGGTCGCGCTGCGGGCCTCGTTCGGATGCTGTTCGTAGTCCATGTCGTGCAGCAGCCCGACCGCCTCCCAGAGGTCGGCGTCGGCGCCCTGTAGCTGGGCGAAATGCCGCATCGAATCCGCCACCGAGTAGCAGTGGCGGCGCAGGCTGTCGGATTGGACCCAGGAGTGGAGGATGGCGAGAGCGTCGGAGGCGAGGGACACGGTGGGGGAGGCGGGGAGTGGAGATCGGAGACGGGCGACTGGAGACGGGAGATTGGAGATTGGAGATTGGAGATTGGAGATGGAGGCGAGAGAAAGGCAGAAGGAGGAAGGCAGAAGGAAGAAGGCAAAAGGAAGAAGGCATCCCTGTCAGAGGTGCTGGAGGGCGAAGGCGTAGGCGCCGAGGGCGATGGCTTCGCTGGTGCCGAGGCGGCTGCGGCCGATGGCGGTGCGGGGGAGGGCGTCGTGGCGCACGGTGCGGTCGGTGCCGGGGATGGCCAGGTCGCGCAAGTCGCCGCGCAGGAACTCGGCGAGTTGGGCGGGGTCCTCGAGATCGAAAGGGCGGGCGGCGAGGCGGCGCAGCGCGCGGCCGCCGGGGCAGCGGAAGCTGCCGTTGAGCTCCTCGAACATGGCGGGGGCGAATGCGGGCCAGGCCGCGGAGACGCCGCCGCCGAGGACGGCGAGGCTGTCGACGAGCGTCAGCGCCTGGGCCAGGACGTCGCCCACGATCTCGCCCAGCTGTTGGAAGGCTTCGCGCGCGGCCATGGCATTCCCCTCCGCCTCGCCGCGGGCGATGGCGAAAATGACGTCGGCTTCCGGCGCGGCGGAGAGCGGGAGGCCGGCGAATTCCGCATAAACGCGGCGAACCGCGCGGATGCTGGCCCCCTCTTCGGCGTTGCCGTGCACGTCGCGCTTGCGGCGGAAGAGGTGAATCTCGGCGGCCATCGAATTGTCGCCGAGGTAGAGTTCGCCGCCGCGCACCAGCCCGCCGCCGAGCCCGGTGCCGAGGGTCAGTCCGAGCAGATTGCGGAAGCGTTTCGGACTGCCCGCGGCGGCGAGTTGGTCATTCACCCACGGCAGGAAGCCGGCCAGCGCCTCGCCGTACGTGAAGAGATCGCCGTCGTTGTTGAGGAAGACCGGCAGGCCGAAGCGCGCCTGCAGCAGCGGCCCGAGCGGCACGCCGCCGCGAAAGGCGGGCAGATTCGGCAGATCGCCCACGATGCCCGCGGGGTAGTCGGCCGGCCCGGGGAAGGCGAAACTGAGCGCCACCGGCGGCGTCGGGCAGCGCTGGCGCACCTGCTCGAAGCCCGCAGTCAGATTCTCCAGACAGCGCGCGAGGTCGTCGCCGCAGGTCGGCAGGGTGAAGGTCTCGACGCACGGGCGCCCGCCCCGCATGGCCGAGAACCGAAAACTCGTGCCGCCCGCGTCCAGGGTCAGCACCACACGCTCGTCGTTCGAGAGGGTCGGATCCATGCGGGAGGATGAGCCAGCTTGGCGCGCGGCTCCAGCGGCACCTTAGCTAGAGGCTTCGCGACCCCGGCCAACCCGATGCCCAAAGGCGCCGTAGAAGGCGACATAGGCGTAGGCGCAGAGCGGGACGATGAAGGAATGCTGCAGCGAGGAGTGGTCGGCCAGCCAGCCCTGCAACGGCGGGAGGAGCGCTCCGCCGACGATGGCCATGACCAGCAGCGACGAGGCCTGGCTCTTGTAAACGCCGAGGCCGTCGATCGCGAGGGCGAAGGTGTTCGACCAGCCGATGGAGGTGAAGAGTCCGGCGCCGATGATGCACCACATCGCGACCTTGCCGCCGATCCCGATGGCTATGGCCAGGAGTGTCGCGACCACGAGCGAGAAGAGCATCAGCGTGCGGCCCGCATTGCCTCCGCCGATGAGGAAGCCGAGCCAGCACAAGGCGAGGAAGGGCGCGTAGAGCAGCATTTCGCTCCAGCTGCGCAGGAGGCCCAGCGCGACGAAGGCGGCCAGCGGAACGGCCGCCAGCGCGACCTGCTTGGTGGCGGGGGCCAGCTCGCTCAGCTCGATCGCGCCCATGAAGCGCCCGATCAGCATGCCACCCCAGAAGAGCGAAACGTAGTGACTGGCCTCGATCTCGCTCAAGCCCGCCACCGAGGGCTGGCCGAGATAGCTGATGATCGACGACCCCACCGAAACCTCGCCGCCGACGTACATGAAGATGGCCCCGATGCCGAGGACCACGTGCGGGCGCCGCAGCGCGGCCAGGCCCGGTTCGAGGCGGCCTTCGCCCACCTGCGGCAGGCGGATGCAGAAGAACGTCGCGGCCAGTACGAGGAAGACCAGCGTGGCCACGAGGTACGGCACCTTGACCGACTCCGCCCCGTGCGCGCCGGAGGCGGCGAAGTATTGGAAGATGAGGTAGCCGCCGATGACCGGTCCGGTGGTTGTGCCGAGCGAGTTGAAGGCCTGCGCGAGATTGAGCCGACTGGAAGCGGTGCGCTCCGGGCCGAGAATCGTGACGTACGGATTGGCCGCGATCTGCAGCAGCGCGAAGCCGAGCCCGACGATGAAGAGCGCGCCGAGAAACAGCGGATAGGAGAGGAGATTCGCTGCCGGCCAGAACAGGCCCGTGCCGGTCGCCGCGATGAGCAGGCCGAGGACGATGCCGTTCTTGTAGCCGAGGCGTGCGATCGGATCGCCGCTCGCCGCCGAAATGAGGAAGTAGATCAGCGAACCGACGAAGTAGGCCCCGAAGAAGGCGAACTGCACCAGCATGGCGCGGAAGTAATCGAGCGCGAAAGCCGTCTTGAACCGCGGGATGAGCACATCGTTGAAGACGGTCATGAAGCCCCAGGCGAAGAAGAGCACCGTCATGATGGCGAATGGGCCGGTGTAGTTCGGCTCGCTGCCGGACCCCCGAGGCGAGGAATCGGCACGGGGTGGCGAGGGGAGGGCAGCCATGCGCCAAGACAAAGGCTCGTTGCCCGGTTTGGAAAGCCGGCAGGCAGGGCGGAACAAGGGTCACCGCGGATCGGTGCGGTCGGCGCCGCTCACAGCGGGTCGAGATCGTACACCTCGACCAGCCCGACCCCGGTGGCATTACCCTGTCCGCGCACGATGGCGGTGTAGGAGCCTGGGGCGAGCGTGCGGATGAGGGCCGACTCGGCCGCGAACGTCGGCGCGAAGCCGCTCGCCGCGATCTCGGCGGCCTGCGTCTGCTGCCAGTTGTCGTTGCTGGCGGCGAGATTGCCGTTGGCGTCGCGCAGTTCGAGGGTCGGATCCGCCAGGGCTCCGCGCACGCCGAAGTTGGTCAGCGTCGGCCCGAGCGCGCGCAGGAGGACGCGGCGGGTCTTGGCGCCTTCGAGCACGAAGCCGCCGATCATGACGCTGTCGCCCGTCTCGACCCGGCCGCGCGTGGAAACGTTGATCGGCTGCGCCGCTCCGGCGACCGGCGCGAGATCGTACACCTCGACCAGCGCCACGCCCGTGCCGTCGGCGGCGCCGCGGATGACGGCCGTGTAGGCGCCCGGCGCAAGGGTGCGCAGGACGGCACACTCGGCCGCGGCTGGCGGCGCAAAGCCGGAGGCGATCACTTCGGCGGCGGAAGGGTCGTCGCCCCAGGCGTCATTCTGCGCCACGAGAGCGCCGGTGGCATCGCGCAGCTCCAACTGCGGATCGGCCAGCGCGCCGGGCACGCCGAAGTTCTGCAGGGTCGGTCCGAGTGCCCGCACCAGGCAGCGCTTGGGCGCGGAGCCGCCGAGCACGAAGCCCGCGATGGCCACCCCGTCACCGCCGCCGACCGGCAGGCGGGTGGAGAGGTTGATGAGCGCGGCCCGCGGCGCGCTCGGTGCCAGCGGCCCGAGATCGGCGATGAAGAACTCGGCGGCCGGGCTTTCGCCCAATTGGTAGTCGTCTTCGGGCAGGGCGCTGAGGAAGAAGAGAATGCGCCGCGGCTGGTCCGCGGGAATGGGGCCGCCGGTGCCGCGCGGCTGGATCCTCACGCGCAGCTCGGTCACGCCGGCGGGGAAGAGCAGCGAATAGGAGCCGGGCGAGGGATTGGCCACGAGCCCCTCCATCTGGAAGAAGACGTCCGGATCGCCGAAGGTGAAGATGGGCCGCACTTCCATGGGCAGCTCCGGCACGCCGCCGGTGCGCGTGAGCACCAGCTCCGCGGCGGTGCCGCCGGCGAACGAGGCCTGCGGGACGCTGGCGCGGACGTTGACCGTCGCGAGCGGTGGGACCGGGCGGAAGCGGGTGAAGAACGGCGTGGTGGCCCGGAGGATGGCCGCGTTGTTGGCCGCGCCGAACACACCGGTCGGCGTCTGCTGGAAGAAGAGGGCGGGATTCGAGAAGCGATCGATGGCGACGCCGCCGTTGCCCATGAGCGTGCAGTAGTCGTTGAAGTCGGGCGCGCGGAAGGTCCAGGCGCAGGCGTCGACGCGGAGGCGTCCGGTGGAGGCATTGGGCAGGTTGTGATCGCAGCCCATCGTGTGGCCGAGCTCGTGGGTGTAGATGAGCGACGAATCGCGCAGTCCGCGCACGTCCATGGTGGCGTAGCCGCGCGTCGCGCCCCAGCGCACCCCGTAGCGGTCAAGCAGATCGGCCACGCCCGAAGCCTCGGCGCCGGGCTGCACGTCGAGCGCCACGGCCACGAGATGCGCTCCCGCCTGATCGCGCAGGGCCTGCAGGTTCGGATCCGCGCGCAGCCGGTCGAGATTGACCCGGAGCGAAACGCTCTCGGTGAAATCGATCTCCGCCGTCCGCACGATGCGACCGCGCAGGTTCACAGCGGAGTTCGTGTAGATCGTGTTCGTGCGGGCCATGGCCGCATCGAACGCGGCCTCGACCGCCGCGGCGCTGCCGAGCCGCTGGCGCGCGGCCGTCGTGTACACCGCGAGCACGTCGAAGGTGGGCGTGGTGGCCGTGGGCGTCGGTGCCAGGCGCGGGGCCGGGCGGCTCGGAGGCGGCGCGCCGAGCGAACTCCCGGGCGTGAGGCAGTTCGCGCACGTCCAGGATTGCGTGGGCGGCAACGGCACCAGCCAGGCGCCGCCTGCGCCGTCGTCGCGCACGCTCCAGCGCCGGGCGGGGCCGAGGGCGATCTCGCCGGCCCAGGCGCCGCCGCGTTGCACGAGGAGCAGTTCGGAATCGGAGACACCCTCGATCTGCGCCCGCAGCAGGCGGCTCCCCGGCCGCGGCTCGCTCGACTCGACCACGCGGGCCGTCAGCGCGGGCGCCGCGGGCTGCAGCGCAACGGCGAACGTCTGGGCCACGGGCCAGTCGAATGCTTCGTCAGCCAGCCGCACTCGCTGCGCCACGGCGACGCCGGCGCCGAGCGGCACCTCGGTGGGCGCCGCGGCGCTGAAGTCGAAGAGCCGCGGCAGTCCCGCGGCGCAGAGACTGCCGGGCAGAAGAGCGGCCAGCGCCGCCGCGAGGAGCCGGGGGATGCGCATGCCCCCGGCATACACGAAGGCGTGTCGGCGCCGAAGCGCCGAACTTGCGCATTCGCCGCGATGGACGCGGGGGCTACTTCGCCCAGGGCGGCCGGGCGCGCGTCGGGAACGGCGGGCGCTTCGGGGTCTTGGGCGGATTGGCCTCCAGCGCCTTCATCACTTCCGCAATGGCGCGCTCGAGCTGCGGATCCTTGCCGGCGATGACTTCTGCCGGCGTTTGCTCCACTTCGATGTCGGGCGGCACTCCCACGCTCTCCACGCCGTAGCCTTCCTCCTCTGTCCAGAACCCGATGTCCGGCGCCATCACGAAGCCGCCATCGAGCAGGACCGGGAAGCCGAGAATGCCGACCAGTCCGCCCCAGGTGCGCGTGCCGATCACGGGGCCGAGCTTGAACTGCTTGAACATCCACGGCAGCAGGTCGCCGCCGGAGCCGGCCGTTTCGTTGGCCAGCATGACCTTCGGACCGTGAATGCCGGCGATCGGCGTCTTCAGCGTCGCGCCGTAGCGCATCGTCCAGTAGCTGCTGACCGGCCGGCGCAGGATGTCGATGTAGTAGTCGGCCACGCTGCCGCCGCCGTTGTGGCGCTCATCCACGATAATGGCCTCGCGGCTGGCCTGGGGATAGAAATAACGCTTAAAATACGTGTGGCCCAGATCGGCGGTGTCAGGCACGTAGACGTAGGCCACGCGGCCCTTGGTCGCCTCGGTCACCTTGCGCAGATTACCCTCGACCCAGTCGCGGTGGCGCAGCGGCTGCTCGTTCTCGATCGGCACCACCTTCACGCGGCGCGACTTGGAGCCGTCGGCGTTGGGCCCGACCTCCAGCTCGACCGTCCGGTTGGCCTTCCGCTCGAAGCGGGCGTGGATGCTCTCCGGTGCGCGCAGCGGCACGCCTTCCACGGCCAGGATGTAATCGCCCACCTTCACGTCGACGCCCGGCTCGGTCAGGGGCGAGCGGAGGTCGGGATTCCAATTCAGGCCGCCGAGGATCTTCTTGATGCGGTAGCGGCCGTTCTCGATCGCGAAGTCGGCCCCCAGCAAGCCGCCGGGCACGGTTTCGGTCTCGGCCAGCGAGTCGCCGCCGCCGACGCGGTGATGGCCCACGGCCAGCTCGCTGCAGAGCCACTGGATGAGCCGGTTGAGGTCACGCCGCGTGGCCAGATCCGGCAGGAACGCGGCGTATTTCTCGCGCATGGCCTTCCAGTCGGTGCCGTGCATGCCGGGGTCGTAGAAGTAGTCGCGATTGATGCGCCAGGCCTCGTGGAAGATCTGCGCCCACTCGGCCACCGGATCGATCTTGAGCTGCACATCATCGAGGCGCAGGCGGTGCTTGGAGAGATCGAGCTTGTCGCCGAGGTCGCAGATCGACCAGGCGTCCTTCACCTGTACGAGCAGCTTCTTGCCCTTGGCTGCGTATTCGAAGCCGCTGACCGTGTCGGCCAGCTGGTCCTCCTTGCGCTTCTCGAAGTCGTAGCGACAGAGCGCGGTGTCGCCGCCGCGGACCGCACCGGCTTCCTTGCGGTAGAGAATGACGCCCGCGCCGGCCGCGGTCAGATCACTGTAGCCGGCGGCCTTCAGCGGCAGAGCCACGATGCGTTCGCTGAGCCCGTCGTGATCGATCACGACTGCCGGCGGAGCTTTCTCCTTATCCTTGTCCTTGCCGTCCTTGGACTCGGTGGCGTCCTTCCCCTTGGCGTCCTTTTTGTCGGCGTCCTTCTTCTCGGCGGCCTTGTCGTCCTTCTTCTCCTCCTTCTTGTCGCCGTCTTTCTTGTCGCCGTCCTTTTTGTCCGCGTCCTCCTCTTCGTCGCTCTGGCGTGCGATGGGCGACTTGGTGCCCTTCGCCAGCGCGACCGCATAAATGCTGGAGCTGGCGGCCATGTCGGCATTCGACTGAGCGAACCAATCCTGCACCGGACCCGCGTCGGTCGAGACGAGGAAGTAGAGATACTTGCCGTTCGCATCGAAGGCCGGATGGCGCGCGTCGGCCAAGCCGTCGGAGAGCGGATAGGACTTCGCCTCCTTCAGCGAATACAGCCAGATCTGATTGATGAAGGTGGCGGTGTTGCGCGTGTAGGCGAGCCACTGCGAATCGGGCGACCAGGTGTGGTGCAGCACTTTGACCGGGCCGTAGAGCAGATCGGCATCGACCTTCGTCTGCTGGCCGCTGGCGAGGTCGATGATCCAGACCGCGCGCGAATTGTCGGTGTAGGAGATCTTCTTGCCGTCAGGCGACCAGGCCGGGCTTTCGTAGAAGCCGCTGCCCTTGAGCGGATGGTTCTTGGCCTCGCCCTGACCGTCCTGCGGCGCGACGCGGAGCTGATACTCGCCATTCACCTCGGTGAACCAGGCGATCTGCTTGCCATCGGGCGACCAGATCGGCGAGCGATCGTGCACGCCGGGGGAGTTGGTCAGATTGCGGTCGTCGCCCTTCTCGCGGGGGACGGTGACGATGTCGCCGCGAAGTTCGAAGACCGCGCGGGCGCCGGAGGGCGAAATCGACGCGCTGCGCACCCACTTCGAGCCCTTCACGAAACGCGGACGAATCTCGACCAGATCGGCCGGCACGCCGATGCGCAGATCGGTCGTCTTGGCGCCCGCGACGTCGAAAAGATGCAACGTCCCCGCCTGTTCGTAGAGCACCTTGCCGCCGGCAGCCGAGAGCCCGAGCACGGGGAAGTCCTTGTGCTGCGTCAGGCGCGTGACCGTCTTGGAGGCCGGATCGAAGACGTAGAGGTTGAACTCGCCGTCGCGGTCGGAGCGGAAGTAGAGCTTGCCGTCGAGCCAGGCGGGGTCGGTGTCGTTGCAGCGACCGGCGGGCTGCGGAACCTTCTCCGTCGCGTAGGTCTTGGTGTCGAAGAGCCAGAGCGTCGCGGTGGTGCCGCCGCGGTAGTGCTTCCACTGGTTCATCGCCTCGGCCACGGGCAGGTAGGCGATGGTCTTGCCGTCCGGCGAGATGGCCGCCTTGACGCCGTTGGGGATCGGCAGGCGCGTGGGGATGCCGCCCTCCACCGGCACGGTGAAGAGGTGCATGTAGCGATTGGTGTAAATCTCGGCCTGCGAGGCGAAGAGGACGGATTTGCCATCGGGCGTGAAGCCGAGCGCGACGTCGTTGCCCGGATGGAAGGTCAGTCGCTTGGGCGCGCCGCCGGCCGCGGGAACGACGTAGACATCGGTGTTGCCGTCGTAGCGGCCGGTGAAGGCAATCGTCCGGCCGTCGGGCGAGAACTTCGGCCCGGCATCGACCCCCGGATGCGCGGTCAGGCGGCGCACGTCGCTGCCGTCGAGGTTGGCGGTGTAGAGATCGTTGGCGTAGCTGAACGCCAGTCGGTCGGGGCCGAGGGCAGGATCGGTCAGCAGGCGCGTGTTCTGCGGATCGATGGCGTTGGCCGGGCCGGCGAACGTCAGGACGAGCAGCGCGGAGAGGGAGAGAAGGCGGCGCATGGCGAGCCTATCAAGCGGGGCTCGCGCGGGGGTCAAACCGAATCGGGCGTTCGGCAAGGTCGGCGTGTCGCCGGTCAGGTCGCCGGCTCGGGGCGGGCGCGCAGATAGAGATAAGCAAGGTAGGCCGCGGCCGCGACGCAGAGGAGGTCGATCGTACCCGGCAGCACCGGCACGTGCAGGAGAATGAAGTTGGCGGTCGAGGCCGCGAAGACCAGGCCGCCGATGAGCAGCGCCCAAAGCCCGGCGCGTCCGGGCGCGATGAGTCCGGCGACGATCGGACCGCCGAGCGCACCCATGGCGTGAGCGAGAAAGATGAGCGCGAAATTGCCGGCCGAGAGCTTGCTCATCGACGCGCGCGCGGCCTCGACCGTGCGGAAATCGAGATCCTTCGGCGGCGGCAGGATGGAGTGCCCGAGCCGCTCGAAGAGCGAGACGAGGAGGAAGGCCGTGAAGAAGCCCGCGAGGGCGGCGAGAGTGAGGCGAAGGGCGCGCGGCATGGTGCTGGAGGTCGGTGTGCGTGCAGCATGCGGGCTCGGCTCTCGGCCGGCAACGCCGCGCGCTTGACGATTCTTGCGGTCCGGCGGAGCGGCGACGGAGCCCGCGCCAAGCAGGCCGATTCTCTCCCATGCAGCCTACGCTCGAGCAGGACTACCGCCGGCGGTTCGATCGCGTGGTCGATCACATCCTCGAGCATCTGCCCGAGCGCCTGACCGTCCGGCGGCTGGCGGCGGTGGCGCACTTTTCGCCCTTCCATTTTCATCGCCTGTTTCAGGCCTTGGTCGGCGAGAGCGTGAAGGCCTTCATCACCCGCGTGCGGCTGGAGCGGGCGTTGCGGCTGCGGCGGCTGCATCCCCAACGCGCGCTGAAGGAGATCGCGGCCGAATGCGGCTTCCGCTCGGCGGCGGTCTTCACACGCACTTTCCGCCGCGTCTACGGGCAATCGCCCAGCGAGGTGCAGTTGCTCGAATTCCTGCACGAGCGGGGCGATCGGTCCGCCTTTCCGCTGGAGTCGCGTTACTACCTGCGCGAGTTCCCGGCGGATGAGCAGCCGCTGCCGGTCGCGGTCGAGGCGCGGGCCGGCTTCGACTTCGCCTATCTGCGGGTGGTCAATTCCTACGGCGGCGAGGGCATGCCGATCGCCTATGGCCGGGTGCTGGAGTGGGCGCGAAGCGCCGGATTGCACGCCGGCAACGCTGCGCTCATCGGCATGTCGCAGGACGATCCGGAGGTCACGCCGCTGGCCAAATGCCGCTACGATCTCGGCCTGGCCGTGCCGCCGGGCGTGGCCATCCCGCCCGATTTCTCGCGGCGTCGATTCCCTGCCCGCACGTCGGCGGTAGCGCGCTGCGTGGGCGATCTGCACGAGGCCGACCGCGTCTGGAACTATCTCTTCAAAATGTGGCTGCCGCGCAGTCGCTGGCAGCCGGCGCATCTGCCAGCCTACGAAGTCTTCCGCGTCTGGGAGACCGATCCGGTGCAGCAGGTCTTCGATCTCGACTGCGTCGTGCCGCTCGCGCCGCTTTGAGCGCAGGCCTCGTCAGGATTCGCGGATGGTGCGAATGAGCCGGAAGCGGCCGGCGCCGCCCTGGGAGTCGACCGTGGCCTTGTAAACCGAGAGCTGTCCCTTCGAGCGCACCACGTACACATCCTCGCCGCTGCCGGCCCACCAGCCGCTGCAGGCCGTCAAGGCCTTGG
This sequence comes from Verrucomicrobiota bacterium, assembly GCA_018240025.1. Classification (GTDB taxonomy): domain Bacteria; phylum Verrucomicrobiota; class Verrucomicrobiia; order Chthoniobacterales; family SZAS-18; genus SZAS-18. Next base: position 3,027 of record JAFEGM010000093.1, on the reverse strand, counting down.
CCGGAATGCGCTTGCGGCGATATTCGCTGCGCTCGACTTCGCTGTAGTTGCCGATCGCATTGGTGAAGAGCACGACCTTGCGCCCCTGCACCGACAGGCTGACCGAACCGCGCGGCGTACCCTCGGCGTCCTCCTTGATGTCGAAGACCCAGGTCGGCGTGGCCGCTTCGGCTTTGGCGCCCGCGGGCGGCGTGGCCGGGCGCTCGGCCCGCACGGCGGCAGGACTGGCGGCGAAGACGATGAAGGCAGCGAAAGCGGTGCAACAGCGGGTCAGGAGCATGGCGGAGGATGTGCCGGAACACGCCGGCGGGCAAATGCACCGTCCGGCGCGCAGATTTCGGGGTAGCTGCCGGCTCTCAGGCGGCTTTCGGCTGATACAGCTGAATGAGATTGCCACAGGTGTCGGCGAAGATCGCGAGCAGGACCGGGCCGACATCCTTCGGGTCCATGGTGAATTTCACGCCCGCCTTTTTCAGCCGCTTGGCTTCGGAGGCGAGGTCATCGACCTCGAACGCCGTGCACGGAATGCCCTGCGCGACGAGCGCTTCCTGGAACGTCCTGGCCGCGGGATTGGCATTCGGCTCGAGCACGAGCTCGACGTCGGGATGCCCGGTCGGTGAGACGACGGTGAGCCAGCGGAATTCCCCCATCGGGATGTCCTTGCCCTTCACGAAGCCGAGGACGTCGGTATAGAAAGCGAGAGCCTTGGCCTGATTCTGGACGAAGATGCTGCAGAGTTTGATTTTCATGGTGCGGGCAGGCTAGTCGGCCGCCGCTGCGCCCGCTTCTCGGAAATTGCCTTTTCCGGCCGGATTCGCTGCGCCCATGAGCGACAGACAGCCGGGAATGAGCGCGGCCGGCATGCGGCGCGGCTTGCGCGCCGGGCGGTGGCGGCGCTGGAAGGCCGAGGGCGACAGTCCCACGCGCCGCGTGAAAAGCGCGCTGAAGCTGCCGAGGCTGGTGAAGCCGACGTGCAGGCAGACTTCGGAGACGGTTTGATCCGTCAGCACGAGCAGCTCCTTGGCCCGCTCGATCTGCGCCAGCGAGCGGAACTGATGCGGCGTTTCCCCGAAGACGGCTTTGAACAGCCGGATGAAATGAAACGGCGCGATGCCCGCGCGGCGCGCGACCGCGGCGACCGACGGGCGCGGTACTTCCTCGGCGCGCAGCCAGTCGCGCGTCTGGCAGAGTCGGCGCAGGAGTTCGGGATGGAGCATGGCTGCGCGTTGCAAGTGACTCAGCCGAAGAACTCAACGAGTTCGGCCAGTAGCGAGTCGGGCACTTCCTCGGGCAGGTAATGACCTCCGGCGAGCGCGCGGCCGCGAACGTTCTCCGCGCGCTGTCGCCACAGCTCGAGCACATCGAAACAGCGGCCGACCGTGCCGTCGGCGCCCCAGAGCGCGAGCAGCGGGGCCGTGACCCGGCGACCGCCGTCGGCGTCGTCGTGGGCGAGGTCGATGCTGGCGGCCGCGCGATAGTCCTCGCAGCTGGCGTGAATGGTCTCCGGCGTGAAGCAGCGCTCGTATTCGGCCAAAGCGCGCGGATCGAAGACCTCGAGCCCGCGACGGTGGCTGGCCGCGCCGTTGAATTTCCGCCGCAGCCAGTAGGCAGGATCGGCCCCGATCAGACGCTCGGGCAGATCGGCCGGCTGGATGAGGAAGAACCACCAGTAGTAGGCTCGGGCGAAGGCGGAATCGGTGCCGGCGTACATTTCGCGGGTCGGCGCGATGTCGAGCACCGCCCAGCGCTCGACCGCCGCAGGATGATCCAGCGCGAGTCGGTGCGCCACGCGGCCGCCGCGATCGTGCCCGCAGAGTCGGAATCGCTCGTGCCCGAGCGCCCGCATGACCGCGACCTGATCGGCCGCCAGCGCGCGCTTGGCATACGGCGCGTGCTGCGCGTCGGTCGGCGGCTTGCCGCTGTCGCCGTAGCCGCGCAGGTCGGTCGCCACCACGGTGAAACGCTCCGCCAGCGCGGGGCCGATCCGATGCCAGATGGCGTGCGTCTGCGGGTATCCGTGCAGCAGCAGCAGCGGCGGACCGTGGCCGGCCGTGACGCCCGCGATTTCCACGCCGTCCGCCCCGGGCAGGCGGAAGCTGCGCCAGCCGGGAAAGAGCGTCGCATCCATGCCGCGGTTCGCGCGCTTCAGACTTCGTTCGCCACTGCCGCGGCGATGGCCTCGCCGACCTCCCGCGTGCTGGCCTGGCCGCCCATGTCGCGCGTGTGCGGGCCGTGCACGAGGACGTGCTCGATGCCCCGCATGACCGCTTGGGCGCCGTGCGTTTCGCCCAGATGTTCCAGCATGAGCGCGCCGCTCCAGATTTGGCCGATCGGATTGGCGATGCCCTGGCCGGCGATGTCGGGCGCGCTGCCGTGCACCGGTTCGAACATCGATGGGAATTTCCTCTCGGGATTGAGATTGGCCGAGGGCGCGATGCCGATGGTTCCGGTGCAGGCCGGGCCGAGATCGGAGAGGATGTCGCCGAAGAGATTCGAGCCGACCACGACGTCGAAGCGCTCCGGCCGCTGCACGAAATGCGCGGTCAGGATGTCCACGTGGTATTGCGCGGTCTGTACATCCGGGTACTCCGCCGCGATGGCCGCGAAGCGTTCGTCCCAGAACGGCATGGTCACGGTGATCCCGTTCGATTTGGTCGCCGAGGTCACATGCCGGCGCGGGCGGCGGCGGGCGGTCTCGAAGGCGTAGCGCAGAATGCGGTCGACGCCGCGACGGGTGAAGATCGACTGCTGCATGGCCAGCTCGTGCTCCGTTCCGCTGAAGAGCCGGCCGCCGATGCTGGAGTACTCGCCCTCGGTGTTTTCGCGCAC
>JAFEGM010000093.1:0-120 GCA_018240025.1 Verrucomicrobiota bacterium | reverse complement strand
GCGCACGGGCCGGACGTTGGCGTATTGCTCGAACTCGCGGCGGATGGGAATGAGCAGCCCCCAGAGCGAAATGTGGTCGGGCACGCCCGGGAAGCCGACCGCGCCGAGGTAGATGGCGTC
>JAFEGM010000092.1:79004-86046 GCA_018240025.1 Verrucomicrobiota bacterium | reverse complement strand
GGCCCGAAGCGCCCGCAGGACCGCATCGAGCTGCAGAATCTCAAGAAGGAGTTTACCGGCGCGTTTTCCCGTCCGGTCACGGAGGCGGGCTTCGGCAAGAAGACGGAGGAATACAGCCTTCGCGTGCCCGTGACGCTGCGCGGCGACCTGCAGGGCGGCGGCAGCCAGGAGCTGACCAGCCTCAGCAAGGCCCGGGCCTGCGACATCAACATCACGACCGCAAACGAGATGGCCAACAACCGTCCGACGCCCAACCACCTGCCGGCGGTGGGCTCCGACATCGGCCACGGCTCGGTGCTCATCGCCGCCATCACGAGCTGCACCAACACGTCCAACCCGAGCGTCATGCTCGCGGCCGGCCTGCTGGCCAAGAAGGCCGTCGAGAAGGGCCTCAAGCCGAACCCGGTGGTGAAATCCTCGCTGGCTCCCGGCTCGCGGGTCGTGACCGACTATCTCAACAAGACCGGCCTCACGCCCTATCTCGACAAGCTTGGCTTCCAGACCGTCGGCTACGGTTGCACAACGTGCATTGGCAACTCCGGTCCTCTCGATCAAGGCATTGAGGACGTGGTGAAGAAAGAAGACATTGTCGCCGCCTCGGTGCTCTCGGGGAACCGCAACTTCGAAGCCCGCGTGCATCAGAGCATCAAGGCGAACTTCCTCATGTCGCCGCCGCTGGTGGTGGCCTTCGCGCTGGCCGGCCGCGTCGACAAGGACCTCTCGCAGGAGCCGGTCGGCGAGGGCACCAATGGCCCGGTGTTCCTCAAGGACATCTGGCCCACGCTGCAGGAAGTGCGCGACGCCATGTCGAGCGCGCTCAAGCCGGAGGTCTTCCGCAAGCTCTACTCCGACTTCGCGGCCCAGAACCCGAAGTGGAACGAGATCCCGAGCAGCGAGGGGAACGTGTACGAGTGGGATCGCCACAGCACCTACATCCAGGAGCCGCCGTTCTTCACCGAGTTCTCGATGCAGCCGGGCATCATCGGCGAAATCCGCGGGGCGCGTCCGCTGGGCATCTTCGGCGACAGCGTCACGACCGACCACATTTCGCCGGCCGGCGCGATCAAGAAGACTTCGCCCGCGGGCGCCTATCTGATCGAGAACGGGGTCAAGTTCGAGGACTTCAACAGCTACGGCTCGCGCCGCGGCAATGACCGCGTCATGACCCGCGGCACCTTCGCCAACGTCCGCATCAAGAACCTGATGCTCGGCGGCGAGGAAGGCGGCAACACGCTCTACCAGCCGGGCGGCGAGAAGCTCAGCATCTTCGACGCGGCCGTGAAGTACGCCCAGACGAAGGTCCCGCTCATCGTCATCGCCGGCCAGGAATACGGCACCGGCTCCTCGCGCGACTGGGCCGCGAAGGGCACCAACCTGCTGGGCGTGAAGGTGGTGGTGGCGCAGAGCTTCGAGCGCATCCACCGCTCGAATCTCGTCGGCATGGGCGTCCTCCCGCTCCAGTTCCGCGAAGGCACCAGCGCCAAGACGCTCAACCTCCACGGCGACGAGGTCTTCGACGTCCTCGGCCTGCATCCGTATCTCAAGCCCCAGAGCGATCTGACCCTGCGCATCCACCGCGCCAGCGGCACGGTCGACGACATCCCGGTCGTCTGCCGCATCGATACGGCTATCGAGATCGACTACTACCAGCACGGCGGCATCCTGCCGTATGTGCTGCGCCAGATCGTGGCAGCAGCGAAGTAGGCCAAGCCAAGATTCAAGAATCAGGATTCAAGAACCAAGGAAGGCTCAGAATTCAAGGGGCAAGGAGCGGCGGCGTTCCTTGCCCCTCTTCTTTCTGGCGACCGCCCGTCCGAGCCGTGGTTCCCGCGGGGCTCGGTCGTCTCCACGCAATGCACATCATCGCCTCCGCGGACTCACCAGTAGGCGAGCCAAGATTCAAGAATCAGGATTCAAGAATCAAGGAAGGTACAGATTCCAAGGGGCAAGGAGCGGCGTCGTTCCTTGCCCCTCTCCTTTTCATGGCTGCCGCTCGTCCGAGCCGTGGTTCCCGCGGGACTCAGTTGTCTCCACGCAATGGACATCATCGCCATCGCGGACTCACCAGTAGGCGGAGCCAAGATTCAAGAATCAGGATTCAAGAACCAAGGAAGGCTCAGAATTCAAGGGGCAAGGAGGCGGCGTTCCTTGCCCTTCTCCTTTTCATGGCTGCCGCTCGTCCGAGCCGTGGTGCCCGCGGGACTCAGTCGTCTCCACGCCATGCACACCATCGCCATCGCGCACTCACCTCTTGGAGCTTGCGCCTTGAGCCTTCCTTGAATCTTGGCTCCTGAATCTTGAGACTTCTATTTCGTGCGATCGATGAGCCGCGCGAACCGCTCGAAGAACGGCGCCGCATCGTGCGGCCCCGGCGCGGCTTCGGGATGGTACTGCACGCTGAAGATCGGCAGGTCGCGATGCCGCAGGCCCTCGACGGTGCCGTCGTTCAGATTGATGTGGCTGACCTCGACCTCGGGCGGGAGCGACTCCGCGTCGACCGCAAAGCCGTGGTTCTGCGAGGTGATCTCGACCTTGTTCGTCTCCAGGTCCTTGACCGGCTGATTGCCGCCGCGGTGGCCGAACTTGAGCTTGAAGGTCTTGCCGCCAAAAGCGTGGCCCAGGATCTGGTGGCCGAGGCAGATGCCGAAGATCGGCTTCTTGCCGATCAGGCCATTGACCGCCTTGTGGGCGTAGTCGAGCGCGGCCGGATCGCCCGGGCCGTTGCTGAGGAAGACGCCGTCCGGATTCAGCGCCAGGACTTCCTCCGCGGTCGTCGTGGCGGGGACCACGCGCACGGCGAAACCGTTCTGCCGCAGCAGGCGGAGCTGATTGACCTTCAGGCCGAAATCGTAGGCCACGACCTTGTGCCGGACGGGCGGCAGGCCGGGGCGAATGGCATCGACCGGGAGCCCTTTCGGCACCCACGGCTGGCTGAGCACGTCCTCCGGATCCCAGTCGTAGGCCTCCTTGGTCGTGACTTCCTTCACGAAATCCATCCCGACCACGCCAGCGCTCTGCACGGCCAGATCGCGCGCCTGCTCCGGCAGCATCCGCTCGGTCGTCAGGCACGCCTTGAGCGCGCCCTTGTCCCGCAGGTGCTTGGTCAGGGCGCGGGTGTCCACGCCTTGCAGACCCACGATGTCGTGGCGCGCCAGGTAGGCCGAAAGCGAGTCCTGCGCCTGCCAGTTGCTCGGCAGCGGGCTGTTTTCCTCGATCACGAAGCCGCTGACCCACGGGCGCGTGCTCTCGTCGTCGGACGGGATGATCCCGTAGTTGCCGACGTGCGGGGAGGTCATGGCCACGATCTGCCCGAAATAGGACGGATCGGTCAGTACCTCCTGGTAGCCGGTCATGGAGGTGTTGAAGCAAATCTCCCCCACGCGGGTGCCGGCGGCGCCGAAGCCCTCGCCTTCAAACGTCTTGCCATCCTCGAGAACGAGCAGTGCCATCGTGTCAGATCGGTTGTGCGTGTGTGCCGGTCGCGACCGCGGCGGCGTGCCTGCGGACTAGACGCTGTTGTGAGGGATTCGCAATGCGGCCGTGCGGCAGGCGGGCGCAAAATGTGACATCGCGGCGGTCCCGGCATCTGCTAGGATCGGTCACCATGCCGACCGTCGCCATCATCATGGGCTCCGCTTCCGACTGGCCCACGCTGCAGCCCGCCGCCGAGGCGTTGCGCGAAGCCGGGGTGGAATGCGAAACGAAGGTCGTCAGCGCGCATCGCACGCCGCATCTGCTGGTCGAATACGCCAGCAAGGCGCACGAGCAGGGCATCCGGGTCATCATCGCCGGCGCGGGCGGCGCGGCTCATCTGCCGGGCATGACGGCCGCGTTCACCCACCTGCCGGTGCTCGGCGTGCCGGTGCGCTCGAAAGCCATGGAGGGGCTCGATTCCCTGCTCAGCATCGTGCAGATGCCCTTCGGCGTGCCTGTGGCGACTTTCCGGGTCGGGGCGAATGGCGCGCGCGACGCCGCCGCCTACGCCCTCCGCCTGCTGCGTTCCCCCGAGGAGGACGCGCCCAAGCATCGCCGTGGCCCTTTCAAGGCTGCCTGAGCATCGCCCCGGACCCGCGCCCATGATCCTCGGCTTGCTCGGCGGCGGACAACTCGCCCGCATGACCGCCCTGGCGGCGCGTCCGCTGGGGTTCCGGGTGCATCTTTTCGACCCCCATCCGCACCCGCCCGCCGGGGTGGTCTGCGATCAGGTCTGGCGCGCGCCCTTCGAGGACGAGCAGGCGCTCGATGCCTTCGCCAAGTCGGTCGAGGTGGCCACGCTGGAGTTCGAGAACATCCCCACCGCCGCCCTGGAGCGGATCGGCCAGCGCATCCCCGTGCGCCCGCATTGGAACATCCTGCACATCACCCAGCACCGGGAACGGGAGAAGTGCTTCCTGCGCGACAAGGGCTTCCCGCACGCGCCCTTCCGGGTGGTCAACAACCCGGCCGAACTGGCCGCGGCGCTGGGGGAGATCGGGCCGGCCGGCGTCCTGAAGACGGCTGAGTTCGGCTACGACGGCAAAGGTCAGCGCAAAATCCAGCCCGGGGAGGATGCGACCACCGCCTGGCGCGACTGGAGCGGCGACCCGGAGGAGCGGCGGCCGCACCGGGGCGTGCTGGAGGGATTCATCGATTTCCAGGCCGAGCTTTCGGTCATCGTGGCCCGCAATCCCGCCGGCGAACTGGCCACCTTCCCGGTTTCGGAGAACGAGCACGAGCATCACATCCTGAGCGCCAGCATCGTCCCGGGCCGTTTCCCGCCCGCGGTCCACGCGGAGGCGAGGCGGATCGCCGAAGCCCTGGCCGTGGAGCTGGCGCTGGAAGGCCTGCTGGCGGTCGAATTCTTCCTCACCCGCGACGGTCGGCTCCTGGTCAATGAGTTGGCCCCGCGCCCGCACAACAGCGGGCACCACACCATCGACGCCTGCGTGACCAGCCAGTTCGAGCAGCACGCCCGGGCGGTCAGCGGGCTGCCGCTGGGCGCGACCGACGCGCATTCGCCGGCCGTGATGATCAATCTGCTCGGCGACCTCTGGCCCGCGCCCGACCGCGAGCCCGACTGGCGGCCGATCCTGCGCGAGCCGCGGGCCAAGCTGCATCTCTACGGCAAGGAGCGCGCCGCCCCCGGGCGGAAGATGGGGCATTTCACCTTGACCGGCGGGAACGATCTGGAGGCCATCCTGCAGAAGGCGCGCGGCCTGAAGCGGGCAATCGCCGGGGAGGTTTAGGCTGAGCGGGGGCGTGGGCGGAGTCGGGAGGGTTCACGCGAAGGGGTGAAGCGGCGGAGGAGCGGAGGAGGGGAGGAGGGGAGGAGCGGAGGAGCGGAGGAGGGGCCGTGAAGCGGCGTGGGGGTGGAAGTTGTGCTCGCGTCGGCGAATCTCTGATTCCTTCAGGCCTTCGCCCGCTTCGATCTTCGCGTGAACCATCCGATGGGAAGGAGTGATATTATAAATTTACAAATATATCTTTACAATGCGACCTGGTACCCACAAAGTGGCCGCGGGCTCCGGCTCTTCTCTGGAGAGCAGTTTGCCAACCGCCCCCCCGTCCACTAACCTGCCGGCCCTCGAACTCGGGATCGTTCCCGAATCCGCTCCTGCCAACACCCTGAAACGATGTCCAAAGCCCTCATCATTGCCGAGAAGCCGAGCGTGGCCACGGACCTCTCCAAGGTGTTGGGTAAGTTCCAGAAGTACGAAGGGTATTACGAGAACGACCGCTACATCATCAGCTCCGCGGTCGGCCACCTGGTGGAACTGGCCCCGCCGGAGTCGATGGAGGTGAAGCGCGGGAAGTGGACCTTCAATGCGCTGCCCGTGCTGCCGGAGAAGTTCGAGACCCGGGCCATCGAGGGGAAATCCGAGGAGCGGCTCCGGCTCCTGAAGAAGCTGATCAAGCGGCCGGACGTGACCGAATTGATCAATGCCTGCGACGCCGGGCGCGAGGGTGAGCTGATCTTCCGCCTCGTGGTCCAGCACACCGGGGTGAAGGACAAGCCGGTCCAGCGGCTCTGGATGCAGTCGATGACGGCCGACGCCATCCGCGACGCCTTTGCCCACCTGCGGCCGGACGCCGATCTGGTGCCGCTCGCCCTGGCCGCCTACAGCCGGAGCGAGAGCGACTGGCTCATCGGCATCAATGCCACGCGGGCGATGACGGCCTTCAATTCCAAGCTGGGCGGATTCCAGCTCACGCCGGTCGGCCGGGTACAGACGCCGACGCTCGCCATCCTCTGCGAGCGCGAGGAGCGAATCCGCGCCTTCAAGCCGAAGCCGTATTGGGAGGTCTTCGCCGATTTCGGGGTCAAAGCGGGCGAATACCGCGGTCGCTGGTTCGATCCGGCCTTCAAGAAGGGTGACGACGAACACGCCCGGGCCGAGCGCCTGTGGGATCGGGCCAAGGCCGAGGAAATTGAGCGCAAGTGCGCCGGCAAGACGGGCACGGTCGAGGAGGAAAAGAAGCCGACCTCCCAGGGCTCGCCGCTCTTGTACGATCTCACCACGCTCCAGCGCGAGGCGAACGGCCGCTTCGGCCTGAGCGCGCGGCGCACGCTGCAGATCGCCCAGGATCTCTACGAGAAGCACAAGCTCATCACCTACCCGCGAACCGATTCGCGCTATCTGCCCGAGGACTACCTCGGCACGGTCAAGAGCACGCTCGGCAAGATCGCCGATCCCGTCCTGGCCGGCCACGCCCGCACGGCGCTCTCCAACGGCTGGGTCAAGCCGACCAAGAAGGTCTTCGACAACGCCAAGGTCTCGGACCACTTCGCCATCATCCCCACCGGCGTGGCCCCGGCGCACCTGGACGACATTCACCAGAAGCTCTACGACTTCATCACCAAGCGCTTCATCGCGGTCTTCTTCCCGCCGGCGCAGTTCGAGGTCACGACCCGCATCACCACGGTCGAGGGCGAGAAGTTCAAGACCGACGGCAAGATCATCACCGACCCCGGCTGGATGGCCGTCTACGGCCGCGAGGCCCAGGAAGAGGGCGGCGACAAGACGCTCTGCCCGATCACGGCCGGCGAGATCGCCCGGGTGCT
>JAFEGM010000092.1:0-78983 GCA_018240025.1 Verrucomicrobiota bacterium | reverse complement strand
GCCATGGAAGGCGCCGGCAAGCTGGTCGAGGACGAGGAGATGCGCGCGGCCATGATCGAGAAAGGCCTCGGCACGCCGGCCACGCGTGCGGCCATCATCGAAGGTCTCATTCTGCAAGAGTACATCGCCCGCAACGGCCGCGAGCTCAGCGCCACGGCCAAGGGCTTGGCGCTCATCCATCTGCTCAAGGGCATCGGCATCGAGCTGCTGACCTCGCCGGAGCTGACCGGCGAGTGGGAGGCCAAGCTCAAGCGCATGGAGGCCGGCCAGATGAAGCGGAAAGACTTCATGGCCGAGATCCGCGACCTGACCGCGGACATCGTGGCCAAGACGAAGAACTTCGAGGGCGACAGCGTCGAGGGCGACTTCGGCGAGCTCGACGTCCGCTGCCCGAAATGCGGCGCGCGGCCGCTGAAGGGCGAATACCGCGTTTGGCGCTGCGCCAGCTGCGACTGGCGCATGTTCCGCTCGCTGGCCGGGCGCACGTTCAGTCCGGAGGAGGCGACGCAGCTGCTGCGTGATGGCCACATCGGACCGCTCGACGGCTTCCGCTCGAAGATCGGCCGGCAGTTCGCCGCCCCGCTCAAGCTCGATGGCGAGGGCAAGATCCTCTTCGATTTCCCCGCCGGCAACGGCCAGGGCGAGGCGCCCGACTTCTCGCAGCTGGCCCCGCTGGCCGACTGCACCGTCTGCGGCAAGGGCCACGTCTACGCGCTGCCGACCGAATACGCCTGCGAGCGGGTCTGGGCCAAGGACGAGCCCTGCACGTTCAAGACCGGCCGCACCATCCTGCAGCGCGACATCGCCCCGGAGCAGGTCATCAAGCTCCTCGCCACCGGCAAGACCGATCTCCTGCACAAGTTCGTCTCGAAGAAGGGCCGCGCCTTCTCCGCCTATCTCAAGCTCGAGAAGGGGAAGGTCGGCTTCGAATTCGAGGAACGAAAGAAGGGCAAGCCCGCCGCCAAGGGGAAGGCCGAGCCCGCCGACGAAGCCGCGCCGGCGAAGGCCGAGGCGAAGCCGGCTGCCAAAAAAGCACCCGCCAAGAAGAAGGCGCCCGCCCGCAAAAAGGCGGCGTCAGTGGTGGAGTAACGAGGCCGCGCGGTCGTCGCTGGCGCGCATGCGCCAACGACGAGCGATGTCCGCGTCGAGCCCGACGGATCAGGGCTTGGGATTCGGCGGCGAGTACACCGGCCCGCTGCTGCCCTCGCAGTAGATCGGGATGAGGATGTAACCGTAGAGCACCCGCCAGCCGCAGATGTAGCGCTGAGCCTGCATGGCCTGCAGGATGGGTGCAGGAATTTCCTCCGGCGCCGGGTGGGAGGCGAGGGCGGAGGGGAACGCGAGGAGCACGAGGGCGAGGCAGATGGATTTCATATGGGGGAACGGGTGAACGATGAGGCCGAGCGTCAGGCCCGGCCGATCGGAGCGTGCGCAGGCCGCAGTGGCAGGGCCAGTCCCGGCGCAGGGCCGAAGTGGACAGGCGAGTGACCAAATCCGTCAGACCGCGGTGTGGGTGGATCCCGCGTTGCCCCATCGACAAGCGCGTTCGGCCTGTGCTACGACCCACCCGTGGCAGCCAACGGCATTGCAGGACGCCAACGGGTCTTCGTGTACATGGACCCGAGTCTGTGGTCCCAACTGCATTACCTCCGGGGCATCGGCGAGTACAGCCGCACCTGTGGACGCTGGACCGTCACCACGCCCAGGCTGCGGTCGCTGCTCACCTTGTGGCGCGAGCAGGGCCTGCATTTCGACGGCGCCCTCATCGCCTCCGAGGACGAAGAGGTGGTGCGCGAGAGTCAGGCCGTGGCGGATCACGTCGTCGGCCTGGATGCGGGCGACTCGGACCTCTTCGAGGCAGGCGTGCATGTCGACGACGAGGCCATCGGACGGATGGCCGCTGAGTATTTCCTCAAGATCGGATTTCCCCGGATCGCCACCGCTCCGAATCCGCATGGTCACCCGTACGGCGCCCGGCGGTTGGCTGCCTTCCGGAGCGCGCTGGCGGCACACGGCGTGAGCATTCGGCCCGATTTCGACCCGCCAAAAGACAAGCTGCGCCTGACCGAGGAATACATCGAGTGGCTGGTCGCCGAAGGTCTCCCGGTGGCGGTGTTCGCGAGCGAAGATGCCTTGGCCAACCAGATCCTGCGCCTGCTCGAGCCGACCGGCCTCCGTATTCCGGAGGATATCGCGATCCTCGGAGCCGAGAACACGGAAGAGGTGAGCATGTTCGCTCGCGTGCCGCTGTCGACGGTCGACGTGTCGCACGCGCACATCGGCTTCCGGGGCGCAGAATTGCTCGATCGACTCATGCTGGGCGAACCGGTGCCGGAGAAGCGGGTGCTCGTGCCGCCGATTTCCGTCGTGACCCGGGCCTCCACCGATGCTCTGGCGGTCGCCGATCCCCTGCTGTCCGATGCCTACCGCTACATTCGGCAGCACTTGTCGGAAGGCGTGACGGTGGCGCACCTCGAACGAGCCCTGCACGTCAGCCGGCGGAAGCTCCAGCGGCGAACCCTGGAGGGCTGGGGTTGCTCGCCGCTGCAAATGATCCTGCGGCTGCGCATCGACGAGGCGAAGCAGCTGCTGGCGCACAGCGACCGCAAAGTCGACGACATCGCCGCGGCGAGCGGCTTCGAGTCCACGCGCGCGCTGCTCCGGCAGTTCAAGCAGATGACCGGGCAGACCCCGAGCGAGTTCCGCCAGCAGCAGCGCGGGCGGGAACGATTGACGTCGTGAGCCGCGGGCGCGGGGGATTCGAGGCTTAGAGTTAGCTTTTAAAGCAACACATTGCGGAGGTTGCAGTGGCGCCCCTCCGCGGCCTCGATCTCGCGTTCGGGCATCAACGCGGCCCCAGACCGAGGGTGTCCGATCTTGCCACGTTGCGGGCCGATTCCGTCACCCGCGCAGCATTGCCGCTGCGCGTCCGGTTCCCAATACATGCGACGCCGGCGGAGCTGAGTCCGTCCGGTGGTCCCCGAGCCAACGCATATGACGAGCAACTCCTCCGCCTGCAAGCCGCCCGCCGTCGCGGCTGCGGTGCTGACCGGCGCGCCGCCCCTGCATTTCAGGGGGTCGCGCGCGCTCCGGCCGCGGGTGGAGGCCGCGTCGCAAACGGACAGCTGGCTGGCGCAAGCCGGCCGATGTTCGTCCGCCCGGCGCAAGATCGGCAGTGCATGCTCGGGGCCGTCCGTGTTTCCCCCAACGATACCACCCCATGTTTAAGAAAAACCTCTGCCTCCCCGGCATTCTCTTCGCCTTCGCCACTCCCCTCTGGGGCCCGCCTTGTGTTCTCGCCGCCGACGGCAGCGCGAGCAACCTCCGCGGCGGTCTCGATCTGCTCGTCGCGGAAGAGTTGGCGAAAAGTCCGGCCCGCTCCACCAGCGCCGGCCGGCCCGCCGCGGCCAATCCCTTCGCGGAATCGGTCAAGGATCACGCCTTCCGCAGCCCCTCGGGTGAGGTGCTCGTCTACGTCCGGCTCAACGGCCAGGAGCCGGCCAGCCGGGTCGAGAAGGCGCTGCCCGCCGGCGCCCGGGTCCAGGCCCGCGAACTCAGCGGCAAGACCGGCCTGCTCGAGGTCTGGGTGCGCCCCGAAAGCGTGATCCGACTCGCCGGCACGCCCGGCGTCAGCTCGGTCGGCCTCGTGCCGCGGCCGGTCACCAATGTGGGCGCGGTCGACAGCCAGGGCGTTGCGCTGCACCGGGTCAATGCGGTGCCGCCCAACATCAACGGCACCAACGTCCGCGTGGGCATCATCTCCGACAGCTTCGCGGCCACGGTCAACGTGAACGACACGGCCCACACGGCCCGCGCCCGCACCACGCTGGCGCAGGACATCGCCTCCGGCGATCTCCCCGGCCCGGGCAATCCCGCCGGCCGCACCACGCCGGTCGCCATCGTGAGCGATCCCTTCGCCGGCGACACGCCGGCCGCCGACCGCGGCTCTGACGAAGGCCGCGGCATGGCGCAGATCGTGCACGACGTCGCGCCCGGCGCCCGCCTGGCCTTCGCCAGCGGCTTCGGCGGCCAGGCCACCATGGCCGAGGCCATTCGCGCGCTCGCCAGCACCGCCGCCGGAGCGTTCGGCGCGGATATCATCGTGGACGACGTCTTGTACCTCGACGCCCCCATGTTCCAGGACGGCATCGTCGCGCAGGCGGTGGATGAGGTCGTCGGCCGCGGCGTGAGCTACTTCACCTCCGCCAGTAACGTCTCGCCGACCTCCGGCTACTTCGACGATGCCCGTCTGTGGCGCACCTCGGTCACGCCGCTCGCCGGCACGAACCTCGACTTCAGCACCGTGCCCCCGGCGCTCTACGCCGGTGGCCTGCACGACTTCATCGGCGCGGGCGGAGACGACTACGTGCAGGTCATCCGCAAGACCAGCTCGACGGCCAGCATCAGCTTCCAGTGGGACGAGTTTCAGGACGATTCCCTCGGCAATTTGATCAGCCCATCGCTCGTGGCTCAGACGGAGACCATCCCCGCGGGCCGGGCCATCAGCTTCACGCAGACGCTGGTCGCTGGCCGGCAGTATGTGGTCGCCACCCGCAAGACCACGGACGCCTCGGTGTTGGATACCCGGGTGATCGTGCGCGACGCGGCCGGCAACGACGTGATCTCGCAGGATACCGATCTCGACGAGACAGCGGTGTTCACCGCTCCCGCCGCCGGCAGCTACTCCATTCTGATCGCCTCGGTCGATAACACCACCGGCCCCTGCGATGTCTTCATCTTCGAGACGGACAAGACGCAGACCGTCTTCACCGACTACAACCTGCTCTTCTTCAGCGCGACCGGCGCCTACCTCGGCTCGGTCGGAGGCGAGAACAACGTGGCCAAGGAGAATCCGATCATCTTCGCCGGCATCCCTGGGGCCGCCGGCACGACCTACCAGGTGGTCATCGCCCGCGGTAACTCGCCCACTGCGGCGAACCGCGGCCGCAAGATCCGCTACGTTCTTTACGGCGCGGAGAACACGCGCCATTTCCGCTACGACGCGCCCACCATCTTTGGGCACGCTGCGTCGAAGGGTGCCATCACGGTCGGCGCCTACTCGGCCTTCCGGCCGTATCTACCCGAGTCCTACAGCGCGACCGGCCCGGCCTGGCTCGCCTTCGGACCGACCGGTACGCGCATCAATCCGCTGGAGCGTCGCCTCAAGCCCGAGATCTCCGCGCTCAACGGCGTGAACACGACCGCCTTCCCGGGGCCGAACAAGGGAGCTGACTTCAGCAGCGACACCGACGCGTTCCCGAACTTCGCCGGCACCAGCGCGGCCGCTCCGCACGCCGCTGCCATCGCAGCGCTCGTCCTGCAGGCTCGCGGCGGCCGTGGCGCGGTCACCCCGGCGCAGATGCGTACCATCCTGCAGCGTTCGGCCGTGCAGCACGACCTGACGCCGCAGTTCAGCTCGGGCACAGCCAAGACGCCCAGCGGGACGGTCGTCGTCTCGGTCAGCGCGGAAGCCTCGGACTTCGCCGTCACGGATCGTAACGCGTTCTCGGTCACCTACACGGGGCCGAGCGCGATCGCCTCGCTCAGCCTGAACGTGGCCAATGCGAACGCCACCGGCGGCACCGTCAATGCCATCGTCGCCGGCCTGCTCTTCGATTCGCGCACCGTCGCCAACGGTGGCGGCCTCCCCTTCACGCTCGGGGCGCTCACCGGACTAACCGCCAATCAGATCACCGCCACCTTCAGCGGCACGCCGGGCGTCCCGGGCATCGTGGGCGCGCATTTCCCGCAGCTCAACCTCGCCTTCGCCCCCAAGTCGTTCACCAACGGCCGCGGGTTCAACTTCGGGATCGACCGCGACGAGCGGCGCATCAGCAACGACCCGGCCACGGCCGGCCGCTCGGACCGCGGCGAATCCGCCGACCTGTTCGGGCCCATGGTGGATCTGCCCAACGGTGACATCCGGACCGGCGCGGCCACCTTCAGCGGTCGCTTCGAGGACGGCACCACCTTCTCGGGCACCTTCACGAACCCGATCGGCACGGGCTGGACCTACAAGGACGGCTACGGATTCATCGACGCGGCCCGGGCCGTGGCCCAGCCGCTGCCGTAAACGAAACTGACGCGATCAACCAGGCGCAGTCGGGCCTCCCGACTGCGCCTGCGCGCTTTCCGGCCTGTCGCAAAAGGGCAGGTGAAGGTCGCATTCGGACCGACCTTGCCGGCAGCGCGCGGACGACGGTATTCGATCAGCACCAGCAGGGTTCATGGCCATGGCACGCACACTCCTCCGTTCGCTCCTTTGTCTCACCTGCCTGGGCGGCCCGCTCGCTGCGGTGGAAGTGCCCGAGCATCTCGGCGGCGGCCTGCGCGTGCTGCTCGAGGCCCGCCGGCTGGCCGCGCGGGGCGCCGCGCCCAGCGCGCTGGCGCAGCAGGCGGAAGGCATTGCGGCCGATGCCATCCGAGCCCCTGACGGACGCATGCTCGTGCAGGTGCATTTCGATCGCGGGGCCTTCCCACGCAGCGCGCAGCTTGCGGGCCTGACGGTCACGGCGAGCGATCCCGCGTATCGCGGCGGCGTGCTCGAAGGCTGGGCGGACCTCGAGCAGATCGGCGCGCTCGCCCAAGCGCCAGGTGTGCTCGCCATCCATCTCTCCAGCTGGCCGCACAATGCGGTGGGCGCGGTCACTTCGCAGGCGGTCGCGGCGCATCGGGCCAATCTCGTCTCGCAGGACGGCACCGGCCTGACCATCGGCGTGCTTTCGAACAGCTTCGCGGCCCGCACGTCGCCGATTACCACGGCAGAGCAGGATGTGCTCAGCGGCGATCTCCCCGGGCCAGGGAATCCGTTCGGCCGCACGCTACCGGTCGAGATCCTGAGCGATGCGCCCTCGACTTTCCCCGAGGCGGCCCGCACGGACGAAGGGCGCGGCATGGCGCAGCTCGTGCACGATCTCGCCCCGGGCGCGCGCCTCGGCTTCGCCAGTGCCTTCCTCGGCGAGGTGGCCTTCGCCAACGCCATCCGCAATCTCGCCGCGCTGCCCAATGCGCCCGCGCCGCGGCCGGGCTTTCGGGCGGACATCCTCGTCGACGACGTCCTCTACACGAGCTCGCCCATGTTCTCCGACGGTCTGGTCGGGCAGGCGGTCAATGAAGTCGCCGCGGCCGGCGTGGCCTACTTCTCCGCCGCGCAGAACCAGCGCGGCGCCGCCGCCTACTTTTCGGAATTTCGTCTCGTCGCCGCCAACGACCAGCCGACCGCAGGCACGAATCTGAACCTCAGCGGCGTCGATCCAGCGCTCTACGCCGGCGGCTTCCACAACTTTCGCGAGGACGGCGGACGCGACATCGCGCAGGTCATCCGCTTCGGCAGCGGCAGCAGCATCGTGCTGCAATGGGACGATCCCTACGATCTCTCCACCCCCACGACCGGCGCGGCCGTGCCGGTGGCGCCGACGTCCGGCGGGACAATCGGCGGCGGAGTCACGCAGGTCGATTTCACCTTCGCGGCGCAGGCCGGCACGCAATACCGCATCCTGGCCACCCGGGCGTCCGGCAGCCCGGCGTTCGATCCGGTCGTGACCATCATCGACCCCACCGGCGCGCAGATCGTACGGCAGGATGCGGGCGTCGACGAGACGGTCTTCTTCTTCGCCGCCAACACCGGCACCCACACGCTCCGCATCACGCCGTTCGAGAGCACGACGGGCGACTTCACCGTGGCCGTCAATGTGACCGACGGCACCGCGCGCCTCACGACCGACTACAATCTGCTCTTCTTCGATGTCGCCACGGGAGCGTTTCTCTCCGCGCTGGCCGAGAACAACGTGGCCACCAATCGCCCGCTCGAGATCGGCCGCCTGCCGACGGGCTTCCCGGCCGGCCTCGAGGTGCAGATGGTGATCGCGCGCCGCTTCACTCCGACGGCCCCACAGCCGGCGCGCTGGCTGCGCTATCTCTGCATCGGCGGTGGGGAATCGGGCAAATACGGCTCCGCCCGCGCGCCGGCCACGTACGGCCAAAGCCACGCCCGCGGCGCCATCTCGGTGGCGGCGTACTCGGTCTTCCCGCCCAGCATTCCGCAGTCCTTCACCTCGCCAGGGCCGGCCACGATCCTCTTCGACGCGCAGAATCGGCGCCTGGCCCGTCCCGAGGTGCGGCAGAAGCCGGATCTGGCCGCCTACGACGACTGCAACACGACCTTCTTCGGGGGCGATTCCAACAACGATGCTGACAACTTCCCGAATTTCCCCGGCACCAGCGCGGCGGCCCCGAATGCGGCCGCCATCGCCGCGCTCGTGCTGCAGGCCAAGGGCGGGCCGGGCTCGCTCACGCCCGGGCAGCTGCGGCGGCTGCTCCAGGCCAGCGCGCTGCCGCACGATCTCGACTACCACTTCGCCCGCGGCACCGCGACCACGACCGGCGGCGGGCAGGTCACGCTGCAGTGGACCGCCGACCAAGGCCGCCGCAGCGAGGCCGATGCGAACGCGGCGCGCCTCAGCTACGCCGGCCCCGGCAGCATCCGCACCTTCCGGCTCAACCTGCGCGAGGCGAATCCGACCGGCGGCACGATCCTGCAGACGGTGCCCGGCCTCGTCTTCGATCCGCGTCCGGTCGGACAGTTCGGCACCGAGGTCGGCTTCCCGTTCACGCTCGGGCGGCTCGAAGGACTGCAGGCCGGCGACATCGCCGCGACCTTCAGCGACCAGGCGCCGGAGCCGTCGCAGCAGGGTTTTCAGTTCTATCAGCTGAACCTGGAATTCACGCCCGGCGCGTTCGTCGGCGGACGGGCGTTTTCCTTCGGGGTGGATCGCGACCTGCAGCGGAATGCCGACATCACCAACGCCTTCCTGCTGACTTCGGATCAGGGCAATTCCGCCGACCTCCTCGGCCAGACCGTGCGCCTGCCGGACGGCGCTATCGTCGGCACCGGGGCGCGCTTCGAGGGCGTCATGACCGATGGCAGCACGTTCGTCGGTTTCCTCCGGAATCAGCTCGGTGACGGCTACTCGCCGCTCGACGGCTACGGCCTTATCGATGCCGCCACGGCCGTGGGACTGCCGACTCCGCCGAACCCGACGCCATTCGACGACTGGAAGCGGGAGAACGGACTGCCCGAGGCGGCTGCCGACAATTCCGACGCCGACGCCGACGGACTTGGACTGCTGCTCGAATACGCGCTCGACGCCGACCCCGCGGCTTCGAGCCCGGCCCCGGTCTTCACCAGTCTCGCCCGTTCCAGGACGTTCGCGTTTCGCCGCGCTCGCGCCGAATTGAACTACGACGTGGAGACCTCGCCCGATCTGCAGTCGTGGTCGCTGCTGGTGCGCAACCCGGGGACGTCGGGCGAGAATGTGGTCGTGAACGTGCCCACCGGCCCGGCTCGCACCTTCGTGCGGCTGCGCGTCAGCCGTTGAGGGAATCGGCTGGGGTCAGCAGCCCGCACGCGAACAGGCGCGCGACCATGGCCAGCGTGTTCGCATCGCGGATCTCGTTCCGGGCGATCGCCCCGAGCAGCTCCGCGCGGGTGAAGGTCCGCACCGCCGTGATCGCTTCCGTCTCTTCCGGCTGCGCGCCGTGGGCATGCGGCACGACGCCCACGGCAGCTACGAGGTGGCTGTGTTCGTCGGTGAAGGCGGCCGAGGTGAAGAAGTAGCCAAGCGGCACCCAGCGTCCCTCGGCGCCGAGTTCGTAGCCGGCCTCCTCCTGCAGCTCGCGCTGCGCGGTGGCGAGAATGGCCGCCTCGTCGCCCGCGCGACCGTCGATCTGCCCGGCTGGGAATTCCCAGAGCGACTGCCGCACCGGCACGCGTTCCTGCCGCACCAGGACGAAATGGCCCTCGGGCGTGAGCGGCGCGATGACCACGGCGCCCTTGCGGTGCACCACGCTCCATTCCACCCCGTCAGGCCGCGTCGGCGTGGCCACGCGCTGGGTGGTGGCCACGAGCCACGGGCTGACGTGATGCGCCTGCACGTCCAGCGTCGCCCAGCCTTCCGGGCGGCCGATCAGATCGTGGAAGGCGTGCTCGCTCATCGGGCGCGGCCGGGGCGGGGGCGCATCACGGCAACACCGTCACGCTGATCTCCATCGGGATGCCCTTGGCCGCCTTCTTTACCAGGTCCGGCGGGAAGGGCGGAAACTTCATCGCCTCGATCATCTCGCGCGTGACCCGGACCAGATTCGGTGCGCCCTGCGCGGAGGACGTGCGGACCAGACTCGGCTTGCCGTCCGGCGAGATCTGGAAGCGGATGACGGCCGTGCCGGCCTCGAGCGAGTTCTCGTATTTGGCCGAGACGTCCTCCCAGCGCTTGCCGACCATGGCGCGGACGCGCGCATCGTACTCGGCGCGGGAATCGGCCGCGGCGGCCAGACCGACGAAGAGAAAAAGCAGCAGGGCGCGGAATGCGTTCATGGCTCCAAGCATCTGAATCGTCAGCCAAGATGCAACGCGCATCGCTTTCCTCCTCCTCTCCGCGGCAGCGCCCCCGGGCGCGCCCGATTCCTGCTCTGCTCGGGGTCATGCGCACCCCACCGCGACGCCTGACGTCGGCGCTGCTCGGCCTGACCCTGCTCGCCGGCCCCGCCTCGGCCCAGGTCCGGACGTACCTCGCGCCGGACGACCACACCGACTACCTCTGGTCGGCCACCGAGGCGGAGTATCGGCTCTACTTCCAGCAGATGCTCGATTTCTTCGCGCAGGCCGCCACGACCGATCTCGCGAACGGCGTGCCGTCGGCGCTGCAGAGCCGCTTCACGCTCGACGGCTCATTCTGGCTCTACGACTACGAGCGCAATCCGGCCGGGACGCAGTTCCCGCTCATTCGCGACCGCGTGCTCAGCGGGCATCTGACCGTGCCGCTCAATGCGCTCATTCTCACCTACGGCGGCATGCCGGCGGAGGCCGTGCTGCGTTCGATGGCCTATGCCGGCTCGCTGGAGCGGCGCTGGAACACCCGCTTCCGGCTGGCGCACACGATGGAGAACCTGACCCTGCCCTACGGCCTCGGCGCGCTCTGGGCCGGTTCGGGCGCGCGCTATTCCTGGAATGGCGTCTGTCAGTGCACGGGCCCGGAGCCGAGCGCGGCGGATCGGTTGCATGAAATCTACCGTTGGACCGGGCTCGATGGCAGTTCGCTCCTACTCAAATGGTACTCGTTCACCACCAACGACCGCCTGGGCGGCTATGCGGAGGCCCGGTTCCCGGCCGACGCCCTGGCGCAGCTCAATGCGCCGGCTTTCACGACTCGCTACCGCGATCTGCAGGGCCAGCCTTATGCCGTGCGGGGCGCCTTCGGCGCGGGTTGGGACGACCGCTTCACGCTCAATCTCAGCCTGCGCGACTACGTCGCCGCCAACACCACGCCGGCGGCGCCGCTCTTTGTCTCCAACGAGATCGACTTCTTCCAGGACTTCGAGGCCACGCACGGCCCGTCCATTCCCAGCTACAGCGCGAGCTTCGGTAACGAATGGGACGCCCAGCCCGCCTCGCTGGCGGAGGTGACCGGCTCGGTGCGTCGCAATGTCGAGAAGCTGCGTGCGGCCGAGGCCATGACCACGCTCGTGACCTGGCAGAATCCGGGCTTTCTCACGGGGCGCGCGCCGGCGCGCGACCTGGCCATGATGAACCTCGGGCTCTACTTCGAGCACGACTTCACCGACGGCGGCCCGGGCGCCTCGCGCGCGGAGCGGCTCGCCTGGCAGCGGCGGGTCGCGAACGAGATCGACAGCTACGTGAGCACGCTGCACGCCGATGCGAAGACCGCGCTCGGCGGACTCATCGGTCGGAGCGGGAATGCCCCGCGCTTCTTCGTCTTCAATCCGCTCAGCTGGACCCGCACCGACGTGGTCGATCTCCCCTACACCGGCTCGCTGCCGGCCCACGTCGTGGACCTCGCCACGGGCCTGGAGGTGCCGTCGCAGACGGTCACGGTGAACTCCGTCCAGCTCCTGCGCATTCAGGCGCCCGGAGTGCCGAGTGTCGGCTACAAGGTCTTCGAGGTGCGCAGCGGCGCGGGCGCATCGTTCGCCAATCCGTTCACCGTCAACGCCGGCACCGGCCTGCTGGCGAATGCGGCGGTCAGCCTGACCGTCAGCGGCCGCGGCGCGATCAACAGCTACGTCGACAAGACGCGCGCCAACCGCGAATTCGCCGCCAACCTCGGCGGGCGCACGATCAACGACTTCGGTTCGGGTACGGGCACGGTCGCGGTCGAGAATGCGGGCGTCGTCTCGACCACCCTGCGCGCCACGGTGACCGGGGCGCCGAGCCGGGTGACGCGCATCACGCTGCAGCGCGATTCCGACCGCGTGCTGATCGAGAACGAGATCACGCAGAACTTCACCGACGTGCGCAGCTGGACCTTCAGCTTCAATCTCTCCGCGCCCGACCTCTGGCACGAGGAGGTCGGGGCCGTGCTGCGCGCCCGGCTGCTCGCGGACGGCGGCCACTACGCGCCGCAGAACGCGCGCTACGATCTGCTCACGCTCAATCATTTCGCCGACCTGACCGGCAGCGGGCCGTTCGGCGTGACCCTCTCCAACGTCGAGTGTCTGATGATGCAATACGGAAACAGCACGCTCAATGCGCTCGACACGGCCACGCCGCAGCTGCGCGTCTTCGCCGGCGGACAGCTCGGCGGCTACGGCATCAGCCTGCAGGGCGGCGACTCCTTCTTCCGCCAGCAGTTCGCGCTGCGCACCCATGGCGCCTACTCGGAGGTCGCCGCCATGCGCTTCGCGCTCGAGCACTCGAATCCGCTCGTGGCGGGCGCGGTCACCGGCACAGCCGCGGCCTATCCGGCCGATCAGTTCTCGGCGGTGCAGATCGACCAGCCCGACGTCCTCCTCTGGGCGCTGAAGCCCGCCGAGGATGGCCTGGCCCACGGCTGGATCGCCCGCGTCTGGAACTTCGGCGACACCTCCGCAACCTTCGCCCTGACGCTCGGCGGACGCAGGGTGGAGAATGTGCAGCAAACCTCGCACGTGGAGACGATCGACCGCTATCTCGTGGCGAATGGCGGCGCGTTGGTCGACCTGATCCCGGCGAAGCAGATCCGCACTTACGCGCTCAATGCGGTCCAGCCGACCGCCTTCGACAGCTGGAAACAAGCCTACGGACTGGCCGCGGCGGCGGCGGCGACATCCGATGCCGACGGCGACGGCGTGGCGCTCCTGCTCGAGTACGCGCTCGGGCTCGATCCGACTGCCGGCTCGGCCCAGCAGCTGCCCGCGGTCCAACTGGTCGGCGGCCTCGCGCAGCTCACTTACCCGCGACTCCGCAGCGAGTTGAGCTACGCCGTCGAGGCGAGTCAGGACCTGGCCACCTGGAGCACAGCCAGCGTGACGCAGGGCAGTGGGGCGGTGGGCACGAACGTCACCGCCACGGCGCCGCTGCCGGCCGGGGGGCGGCTCTTCCTGCGCCTGCGCGTGAGCCTGCCATGAGCCTGCGACGCTTCTTCTTCGCCGCCTTTGCCTGCCTGAGCGGTTCGGCGGGCGCGCATCCGGTGCTGATCGAGGCGCTGAGCGTGGAGGTCACGCCCGCGGCCGTGGTCGTGCGGCTGCGGCCATCCGTGCAGGCGATCCGTTCGGCCGCGCGTTTGCCGGAGGCTCCGACCTGGAGCGATGAGGAATGGCGCAGCGCGACGGCCGGTTTTGGGCCGTATCTGCTCGCCCATCTGCGCGTGGCGGCCAACGGCCGGGAGCTGGCCGGCCGCGTGGTGACCGAAACGCCGCCCATCGGGAGAACCTCACGGCCGCGAAGGTGGAATCGACCTTCGGGCTGTGGGAGGTGCATTTCCCTCTGGCCGAAGTCGAGCGCGAGACGCCGGTCGTGCATCTGCGCCATCGGTTGCTGGTCGACCGCGAATACCTCCGCGGGCAGCGCTGGCAGCTCACCCTGGCCGTGACCTATCGCGCGACCGCCGAAGGTCCGTGGGAGCAGCGCCGCCTGCCGCCGGAGTCGACCCTCGTGCTGGCGGCGCGCCTGCCTTCACCGCTGCCGCCGGATCCGTTCGCGCCTTGAGGGCGTCGCGCGCGAGCCCGTGAGCGGGCTGGACGCCTGCCGCCCCTGGCCGCACTGATAGAGCGTGCACCTCGACTTCGATTCCGCCTGGCCCGCCGAACTGGGCGATCTCCCGCGGCTGAATCTCACCGCCTGGGGGCCGCGTCTGCGTTTCATCACCCGGCCGGTCGACATCGAGAAACTGGCCCGCAACGTCCTGCGCACGCTGGAGGATAGCTCGATGCGTTTCGTCGTGTACGGCTCGGGTGATTTTCACCACCTCAGCGCGCTCTGGCTGCGGCGCTTCGTGCAGGAGCCGCTGGAGCTGATCTCCTTCGACAACCACCCCGACTGGGACATCCGTCCGCCGCGCTGGGGCTGCGGCGCCTGGCTCAATCGGGCTCTCGAATTCTCCCCCAACCTCCGCCGCGCCAGCGTCTGGGGGCTGGGCAATTTCGAGTACTGGTGGCCCGGCCGCCTCTTCGCGCCGCGCGGACATCTCGCCTCGGGCCGGCTGGAGGTGCATCCATGGTCGCGCCCCGGCCTGTTCCAGCGTCGGCTGCGCTCGGCCGCGATGCAGCCCGAGACGTGGCCGGCGCGCTTCGAGGCCTTTGCGCGCGAGCTGCGCGATCGGCGGGTGTACGTCACCATCGATCTCGATTGCCTCACGACCGAGGACGCCGTGACCAACTGGGAGCAGGGCCGCTTCCGTCGGGCCGACCTCGTCTGGGCCTTGGCCACGTTGCGCGCCGCCGGTGCGAACGTGGTCGGCGGCGATCTCTGCGGCGCCTGGTCGGAGCCGCGCTACGCCCGGCGCTTCCAGCGTTTCGCCGCGCGGATGGACCACCCGAACCTGCCGCCGATGGATCTGGCGCAGGCCCGGGATGTCAACGTCCGCGCGTTCGCCGAACTCTGGCCGGCGCTGACCGGCGCCTGAGGGCGCGAACGGGGACGCTGCTTACTTGGCGGCGTCGAAAGCGCGCCAGGCCTTGGGGATCATGACCCAGGCCCCGTCGACCTTCATCAGGCCATCGAAGGCCATGCCGAGCGTCTCACCCGGCTTGACGAACTTGAACGCGTAGATCGCCACGCCGGGCTTGAACTTGCTGGTCGTGCGGGCGTAGCCGCCGGGAAGCTCGTTGGAGACGATGATTTCGGTCTGGCCATCCTTGGCCGCGAGGCCGTTAGCGGGAATGCTGGCGAACATCGACTCGACATAGGCGGTCAGGGCCTTGGCGTCGTCGGGCGTGGCCGCGATCTTCTCGATCTGCGCCGCCGTGGGCTTGTACTTCATCAGCGCATCCTTGCCGCCGCCGCGGAGCTTGGTCGCGATGTCGGTGACCTCCTTCTTGATCTCGGGAGTGAAGGGAGCCTGGGCCGCGACGGGCGCGACGAGGCCAAGCAGCAGGACGAGCGTGAGGGCGAATTTGGAGAGCGTTTTCATCGGAGGAGCAATTCGGAGCCGGGCAGAATGCCGGACGCCAGCGCGGAAGGGAAGCCCTCAGATGCAACCCGCCGGTCACTCAACCTGCACCGCCACGCGCCCGACGGCGCGCGCGCGGGCATTCGGATCCTCATACCGCACTCGTTCCCACGTGGCATCGAGCGGGACCGACTCGGTCAGTACGGCCGCTTCTTCCCAGGCGGCCAGATCGGCACTGAGTTGCACCCGGTAGCTGACACCTGGGTTTGACGAGGCCCGGCGGCGGATGAACTCCACCTGGAGACGGCCGCTCGCGGGATCGCGCCAGATCGCCGGCAGGCCGCCAGCCGCGCTGCCCACCGCATGTGGCAGGGCCTGTCCGCCGATGGGCAGCCCGAAGGCGAACTTCGTCAGTGTGGCCACCCCGTCCGCGTCGTACGAGGGCGCCTGGCTCGTCGAGCCGAAATTCGTTAGCTGCCAGGCTGCCAGCTGGGTATAGGTCTGGGCCCAGGCCAGGAGCGAAGGTGCAGAGTTGCCGCCGACATTCTGCGCCACCACTCGGTATGCGTACCAAGTTGCCGGCTGCAATTGCACGTCGGTGTGGTGGGTTGTGGTAAAGGTATTCACGACCAAGCTCCACGGGCCGTTCGGACCGGTCGAGCGCTCCAGCCGGTAGCCTGCCGCCTCAGGCGAGCTTTCCCAAGTCACCGCGATCTGCGTATCGGAAGTCGCCCCTGCGAAGACAAACGAAGGAGCCGCCGGCGCGGGCGGGCGCCCGGTCTCAACGTAGAAGTCGTCGATCGCCCAAGTGTCGAAACCGGCGCCGCTATGGCTCGCCTGCCGGAGGCGGAAGCTGGTCTGGCTGCTGAGCACCCCTGCGGGCAGTGCCCACTCCACACTGCGCCAGGCGCCCGCGCTTTGGACCGTCGTTGGCAGAGTGTCCAGATACGTCCACCCGTTGCCCGTCGAGTATTCGAGCACCAGATACTCATCGGTCTCGGAGTCGTTCCAATATTGATTCCCATCGACCGCCTGGTTGCCGGCCCGGTAGCGGAAGCCGACGTAACCGCCCGCCGTCAGCTTGCGCGGCAGGGTGGTCGCGCTCCGGACCGAGCCGTCGCCAAACCAAAGCACATTCGAGCCGCCAAAACCCCCTCCCCCGTTGAAGGCTGTGCCACCCACGATTTCCTGCCAGATCCCCGCCTGCACCCCGGGGTCGAAGCTGTCCTCGGCGATCCGCACGAGGTCGAAGGTGGAGATTTGGGCCGGGGCCGACGGGGAGGCTTCCCCCACGGCGTTGAAGGCGATCACCCGATAGCTCTGCTGCGTGCCCAGCATCGCGCTCGAGTCCTCGAAGGTGGTCACCCCGGCGCCGACCGAACCGAGCTCGGCCCAGCCGGGACCCTCGCCCGTCCGGCGCTGCAAACGGTAGCCGAGGGCGGTGACGGCGGACCAGGCGAGGCGGACGCGACCGCCGGCCAGCATGCGGGCCTGGAGCGAACTCACACTCGCAGGGGGCTGGGGCGTCTGCGTGGTGACCTGCACCACGTTGGAATACGGCGAGGAGCCCGCGCTGTTCACGGCGCGGGCGCGATAGCTGTACGCGGTCCCGGGTTGCAGACCGGTGTCGAGGTAGCCGAGGCTGGAACTGTCGGAAACGGCCACATTGGCCACCACGCTCCAGGTCGCGGGCCCACTGAGGCGTTCGAGCACGATGGTATCCGGGTTGTTGGAGGTATAGAACGTCAGCGAAACGGTGTCCTGTCCCAGCGCATAGGCGGAAAGGTAAGGCGCGTTGGGCTGGATGGCTGCAATCTGGGCGATGGCCTCGTTCGACGGCAGCGACGAGCCGATGACGTTGGTCGCGCGGATGCGGTAAGTGTACGTCCGGTTCGTCGTCACGGAACCATCGAGATAAGTGAGGACGCCCTCGCCGGTCGTACCGATCGTCACGAATGCGCCGGTGCCCAGGCGTCGCTCGATCTGATAGCCCGAGGCGCCGCTGCCCGCGACCCAGTTCAGGCGCACGGAGGTCGACGCGCTGGCGTCCGCCACGAGATCGATGGGAGGCTGGGGCGCGGCGACGCCGATCGCAAGGATGGCCGAGGGCGGCGAGGTGAGCGCGCCATTGGTCGCGACGACGCGGTATTCGTAGATCTGCCCGAGCGCCACGGTGGCATCCGAGTATTCCGTGACGTATTGGCCCGTCGAGGCGATGGGCAGCCAGTTGCCGCGGGCCTGGCGACGCTGCACGACGAAGCCGGTCGCCCCCGCGGTGTCGGCCCAGCGAAGACGGACCACCGAAGCGGATACGAGGCTGGCATTGAGCACCCCCGGCTCAGCCAGTGCGGGAGGAACGATCGGGGTGAGGTCGCCGTCGACGACCTGGAAGAACGGCACGCCATTGCTGCGCAGGCTCACGCCGACCAGACGCTCGCTGGGCAAGGCGAGCAGCCGGAGCGCGGTGCCGGGGAACTCGCGCAGGGCCCCCGGCGCGTAGGTGGCGCCGGTCCACGTCTGGAAGACCGTCGCCTCGTTGAGGGTGCGCACCGTGCGCAGTCCCGCCGTCACCCAAGCGGCGTCTGTGATGTTGTTGGCGAGGGAGTTGCCCAGGCGGGCCAAGGTCTGGGCATTGAACAGGGCGCCGCTGCCGTTGACGAGGATCGAGCCGTCCGGGGAAACGCGGTAAGGAGTGGGGAAGCCCGAGCCTTGGTAGAACTGCACCGTGGCCCCGAAGCCGCCCGCCGGTATGCCCGGATAACCCGTGCCGCTGGCATTCAGTTCGGTCATCTGCAGGTAGATGCCATCGTAGGTGTAGATCTTCTGGTTGGCGCCATTCCATTGAAATTCGCCGAGCCCGTACAGATAGCGCGAGAGCGAGCTGACCATCGTGCCGTCCGGCGCGAAGCTGCGCAAGATCCCGGTGCTGTTCGTGCCTTCCACCGTGACGCAATAACTGGCGGCCGTGAAGAGGCCCGTCAGTCGATTGGACGCCAGCGCAAAATTGATCTCCCTCAGGTCCCCATCCAGATCGATGCGCCGCACGAGGCCGCTGCTGTAGCCCACGTAAATCCGATGCAGCGGGGCGGAGTACGCGAAGTGGCTGGGCGTATCCACCAGAGGAATGCTGCTCAAATACGTTTGACTGACCGTGTCCCAGCGGAAAATGCTGCGGTGGGTCTTGCTGAGGAGGAGCACGACCCCGTTCTTGTCCAAGGCGGTCGCATCCGGCGTGTAGGCCAGGCCCAAAGCCTCCACCGCCGGTCCGGGCGCGAACGGCATCAGGCTGGAACGCGGGACGATCTGCACTTGGAAGGGAGTCGCGCGGGTGTTGAAGCAGACGATGTCGTCGCCATCGAGGGCGATAGCATCGGGCGCGGCGACGAGATCGCGGCCGGCCTGCGGGAAGAGTCCGACGTTGTAGGCCGTCAGGCGGCTGCCCGAGAGCACCACGGCGGCCGCGCTGCCGGTCTCGAACGCGACGTCCGACACGGTCGCGCCCAGGATGCCGCGCAAACGCAGATCGCCGGTCTGATAGACCGACCCAGCGGAGTCGAAGACCGCGTTCTCGTCCCCCGTCACCCACGTGTTGGTCGCTTCCGGCAGGTCACCGTGATAAGGGCTGTCGGTGACCGTCATGGCGCCGCCGGGCGTGATGGCGATGCTTTGGATATCCCCCGGCGAAATGCCGGTGGTCCGGGCAAACACCTTGCGCGCATGGTAGGCCGAAGACAGGCCGCGGCTGGAGGTGAAGATGGACATCTCGGAGGCGACCTGATTGGTGGCCTTATTGATCGTCACGCCCGAGGCCTGCGTGCGTAGAAACACAAATCCCGCGACCGATACCATGCCGCCGCTGACGGTCGGACTGCTCAGATTGACCAGGTGCTGCTCGCCGCTGCCGTCGAGCGCGTAGCGGTAAACCGCCTGGCCAAAGGCCGCGAAGAGCCCGTCGGCGTCCGCCCACGCCGCGGTGGCCGGCCCGCGGGCGGCTGGCCAGACGATGGCCGGAAGCCAGCCGCGGGCGGTCAGATCGTACCGCTCGATCCGGTCCGGGAAGAAGAACAGGACGGTTTGCCCGATCCGGGTCTTGGCCAACCAGCCCGTCGGTTGAGCCTGGAGGGCCCGCGGCGCGCCGAAGAGGGAGACGGCACAGAGGACTGCCACCAGCAGGCGGCGAACGAAGGGGGAGCGATGCATGGGGTGGTGCGGCGGAGCGAACATTCCGCCCACGGCCGCCCCCCGATGTAGCGCGTATCCCTTGGTTTGCAATTACTAGAACGCGCCCCGCGTTCCCGCCGCCTAAAGCATCCCCATCTGCTTCAGGTTCTCCTTGAAGGTGTGGTAGAACTCCTTCTGCCGGGTTACGCCGCGGCGCAGCACGGGCTTCAGATTGGCCAAGTCCCCGAAATTGAAGACCAGGTCGACGCTGTAGATGAAGGCGCTCATCTCGTCGTTGGTCATCACGCTGGAGCCGACCATGACGACGAACTGCTGGCGGCGCTGATTGGGCGGGATCTGGATGATCTCGGCCAGGACCGGATTCTGCGAGACGGGCTGACCGTTGAAGTTCTCGTCGAAGAAAATGACGTCGTAGGGGTGCGTCTTCAGCTTCAGCGAGATGTCTTCGGCAAAGAGTCCGGTATGGACCTTGTAGTCGAGGCCGGTCAGCGCATTGACGATGCGCTGCTGCGGATCGGGCTGCTCCACGCAGACGAGGGCGGTGAGATCTCCGGGCTCGAAGATATCGTAACGGGCTTCCATTTCGCTCATGGCAACAGGACCGCTCAGCGGCGGGCGGAAGAGATGGAATCGAGGCGCAGACCGCTGGAGGCTTCCAGCGCGTCGCCGCGGGACTTCTTGATGAGGTCGATCTGGCGCGTGATGATGCCCTTCTTGGTCGAGTACAGGGTGGCCGTGTCCTCGGTGATGAGCTCGGCCTTGTAGGCGGCGAGGATGGAGCGGTCGAAGGTGATCCAGCCGAAGGTTTCGTTGGCCTCGATGATCTCGTAGAACGTGCGCCCGTCCTCTTCGCCGAGGAGTACCGCCTCGCGGGTGCGGAGGTTGTGGCCGAGGATTTCCAGGATGAGCTGGCGGCCGCCGTCGGTGCGCGGGACGAGGCGCTGGCTGACCACGTAGCGCAGGGTGTCGGAGAGGCGCGCGCGGATCTGCTTGCCTTCGTCGAGATCGAACATGCCGAGGATACGGCCGATGGTCTGGCCGGCGTCGATCGTGTGCAGCGTGCTCAGCACCAGGTGGCCCGTCTCCGCCGCGGTGAGGGCGATCTCGACCGTGGCGCGGTCGCGCATCTCACCGATGAAGATGATCTTCGGCGCCTGGCGTAGCGCCGCGCGCAGGCCGTTGGGATAGACGTCGAAATCCACGCCCATCTCTCGCTGATTGACCGTGCAGTACTGGTGCGGGTGGTGGAATTCGATCGGGTCCTCCAGCGTCACGATGTGCACCGCCTGCGTGCGGTTGATCTCGTTGATCATGGCCGCCAGCGTGGTCGTCTTGCCGCTGCCGGTCGCCCCGGTGACCAGCACGAGACCGGTCTTCTCCTTCGTGATGTTGCGGAAGATCCCGGGCAGCTCGAGGTCCTCGAGCGTCGGGATGGTGGAGTTCAGCTTTCGCATCACCACCGCCACATTGCCCTGCTGGCGGAAGATGTTGACGCGGAAGCGCGCCTCCTGGCCCAGCGCGTAGGAACAGTCGCAGGAGCCGTATTTCAGGTAATCCTGAATCAGGCGCCGGTTGTTGTTCATGAGCGTGAGCGCCACCGCCTCGGTCTGGAACGGCGTGAGCGCGTGGATGGGCGGATCCACCGAGATGGGCCGCAGCTGGCCGAAGGCTTCGACCTGCAGCGGTCGGCCGACGGAAAAATTCAGGTCCGAGATGCCCTCGTAGCTCTGGAGCATCGCGGACAGGATGGCATCGAGTTCGATCTTTCTCATGGGACAGCGGGGGCAGCAGCGGAGGAAGGCCGCACGCGGCGGCCGGAGACCAGCGGACGGCGCTCAGTCTTCGAAGTCATCGGGCGGCTTCTGCAGGAACGGCCGGAATTTCTTCTTGTCGGTGCACTTGTCGTACGACTCCTCCGGCGAGACCCGGGCGGCGCGCAAGTGCTCCATGATGGCATCGTCGAGCGGCAGATTGCCCTTCTTCTTGCCGACCTGGATCATGCCCGGGATCTGGTGCGTCTTGCCCTCGCGGATGAGATTGCCGATGGCTGTGTCGACCACCAGGATCTCGAGCGCGGCCACGCGGCCGGGGCGGTCGATGCGCCGGAAAAGATTCTGCGCCACAACGCCCTTGAGCGACTCCGCCAGCGTGGTGCGGATCTGGTTTTGCTGGTTGGTGGGGAACACGTCGATGACGCGGTCGATCGTCTTGGCCGCGCTCGAGGTGTGAAGCGTGCCGAAGACCAGGTGTCCCGTGGCGGCGGCCGTGAGCGCGAGTTCGATCGTCTCCAAGTCGCGCATTTCGCCGACCAGAATGATGTCCGGATCCTCGCGCAGCGCCCCGCGCAGCGCGGCGGCGAACGACCGGGTGTGCACGCCGACCTCGCGGTGATTGACCAGGCACTGCTGGCTCTTGTGCACGAACTCGATCGGGTCCTCGACCGTGATGATGTGGTCCTGCCGCATCAGATTGGCGTAGTCGATCATCGCCGCCAGGGTGGTCGACTTGCCCGAGCCGGTTGGGCCGGTCACGAGCACGAGGCCTTTCTTGAGCAGCGGAAAGCGCTTGAGCACGGGCGGCAGGCCCAGCTCATCGCAGGTCATGACCTTGCTGGGAATGAGCCGGAAGACGGCGCCGATGCCGTATTTCTGATTGTAGAAGTTGGCGCGGTACCGGGCGAGGCCGGGAATCTCGTAGCCGAAGTCGACGTCGCCGGTTTCCTCGAAGACCTTGGTCTTCACTTCGGGCGCGATCTCGTAGACCATCGCCTTCAAGTCGTCTCCCCGGAGCGTGGGATAATCGACCCGCACGAGATCGCCATTGATGCGGAGCATCGGCGGGTTGTTGGTCGAAAGATGCAGGTCCGAGGCTTTCTGCTCGGACATGAGTTTGAAAAAGGCATCGATCCTGGCCATGACGAAAGGGAAATCGCAGTGCGGGGAGAGTGCGAGCTAAATCGATGCCACAGGAGGGCGGGAAGCGTAAGTCGCGGGTGAAAGCGCGAACCGAGCGAAGTCAGCCAGCCGCTCGGGCTGCCCTCGGAGTGCACGCGGGCCCGTGGAGCTTCGAGCTTCGAGCCTATTCGGCCTTCAATGCCGCCGTCGGTCGCACCCCCGCGGCGCGCAGCGCCGGGAGCAGGCAGGCCGCAGTCGCCACAAGGGCAAAAAGGGCGGAGACGCTGAGGAAGACAAAGGGATCGAAGCTCGCCACCTGGAACAGCTGGGTACGGAGGAGCCGACCGCCGAGCAGGGCCAGGAGCGCACCGCCAGCCAGGCCGAGGGCGACGAAACGCAGGCCTTCGCCCAGCATGAGCAGGACGACGTCGCGGGCGGTCGCGCCGAGCGCGAGGCGGATGCCAACCTCGCTCCGCCGTCCGGCCACGATCACCGCCATGACGCTGCCGACGCCGACCAGCGCGATGGCCAGCGCGAGGCCGGCGAACAGAGCGACCAGCTGGGCGCGGAAACGCGGTGTGGCGAGCGATTCGCCCAGGATCATCTCGGCGGTCTGCAGCTGCACCGGCACGCGCGCATCGATCGCCGCCGCGAGGCGCCGCAGCGGTTCGAAAAGACTTTCCGGAGCCACCTCGGTCCGGGCCACGAGCGAAAGCTGGGTGCTGGCGCGGGGGAACTGGGCGGCCACGACATAGAGTTCTTCGCCGATCGGTTCGTCGAGCCGGTCCTGCGCCACGTCGCGCACCACGCCGACGATCGTCATCCAGGGGGCGTCGAGCGCCAGGCCGATGCGAATGCGCTGGCCGAGCGGATCGCCCTGCGGCCACGAGCGGCGCGCCAGGGTCTCATTGATGACCACCTCCGTCTCGCCGCCGCGGCGGCGTTGAGCCGGGCTGAAGTCGCGTCCGCGCTGCAGCGGGATGCCGAGCGTGCTGAAGTAGCCTGGGCTGACCAGCCGCCAGACCGCGTTCTGGGCGTTGCTGCCGGCGGGCGGAGCCGGCCGGCCCTCGATCTCGTAGAAGCCATTGACCCCGCCGCGCCCGACCGGCAGTTCGCGCGTGAAAGCGGTCGATTTCACCCCGGGGAGCAGTTGCGCGCGCCGCTCGATCTCGGCGAAGAAGGTCTGCGCCTCCTCGGCCTCGACGGCGGTGTTGGCGGGATAGTTCAACTCCATCACCGCCACCCGCTCGGGCCGGAAACCGGGGTCGAGGCGGGTCAGATTCCAAAAAGACTTCAGCAGCAGGCCCGCCAGGCAAAGCAGGCCGAGCGAGATGGCCAACTGGCCCACGACCAAGGCGCCACGGGCCCTGGCGCGTCCGCCCGAGGCACCGGGACCGCTGGCTTTCAGCCCGGTCACGACGTCGGTCCGTGCCGCGCGCAGAGCCGGCAGAGCGCCCGTCAGCAGACTGGCCAGCAGCGTGAGGCCGATGGTGCCGAGCAGCGTGGGCGCGTCGAGTCCGACCTCCTGCAGTCGCGGCACGCCGGCCGGAGCCAGCGCGACCAGCGCCGCGACGCCCCACCCGCCGAGCAGCGTGCCGACGACGGCGGCGAGCAGGGCGAGCAGCAGACTCTCGCGCAACTGCCGCAGCAGCAGACGGCGCGGCGAGGCCCCCAGGGCCACGCGCACGGCGAACTCGCGCTGCCGGGCCACGCCGCGGGCGAGGAGCAGATTGGCCACGTTGGCGCAGGCGATGAGCAGGACGAGCAGCACCGCGCCAAGCAGGGTCCAGATGGTGGCGCGATGCTCCCGGATTTGATGCTCCAGCACCGGCTGGGTGGCGAAGGTCTTGTTCGCGTTCGACTCCGGATACTGCGTCTGCAGTTGCCGGCCGAGCGCGTCGAGGGCGGCATTGGCTGCGGCCGCGCTGACGCCCTCGCGCAGTCGCCCAAGCCCGCGCCAGTTGTGGGCGGAGCGGCTGGCGGCAGGATCGAATTCGACCGCCGGACACCAGACCTCGGTCTCGCCATTCGGGTAGCGGCAGAACTCCGGCAGCACGCCCACGATCTGCAGCGGGCGGCCTTCGCAGAGCAGGGTCTGCCCGAGTGCGCGGCCGGCCTCGCCGAAAAGGCGTTGCGCCAGGCGGGGAGCGACGACGGCCGCATTGCCCGCCTGCCATTCGAAGGCGTCGGGCAGGCGGCCGAGCAGGGGCTGCACGCGGAGGGCCGCAAAGAACTCGGGGCTGACCCAGGCCGTGACCGCCTGGGTCGCTTGGGAGCCGGCGCTCAACGGGGCCGGTCCGGAGCCGTAGGCGGCGAGCGCTGTGAAGAGATCGGTCCGGGCGCGCAGGTCGACGAAATCGGGCGCCGAGATGGCGTAGGTCCGGCCGCTGCGCAGACTTTTCGACCAGACACCCACCAGCCGCTCGGGCTCGGGAAATGGCAGTGGCCGGAGCAGCACCGCGTGCACCACCGAGAAGATGGCGGTGCAGGCACCGATCCCGAGCGCGAGGGTGAGCACGGCCAGCAGCGTGAAACCGGGAGAACGCAGCAGAGAACGCATCGAGCCCATGCTGCCACCGGACGCCGGTCCGGGGAAAGGCAGGGCCGGGCAGCCGGGGCGGATGCGCAACATCGGCCGCTGCGCGGCGCGTCAGCGGGCCCGAGGTCCGAGCCAGGCATCGACCCGCGCGAGCAGCGCATCGAGCGCCTCGGCCAGCGGCAGAAAACCGGTCACGCTCACGCGTCCCAAGGCCACCTGCGCCGGGCCGTCGGCGGTGCCGGCGAGATTGGCGAGCGCGGCTTCGAGGTCGTTGACCACGATGCGGGCACGAGGTCGTTCGGCTGGTGTTTCGAGCAGGCGTACGCCGGTGGGCGAAAGCTCAACCGAACGAGCGAACCCGACGGCCGGCACCTCCAGCGTGACCGGGCCGCTGGGGGAATTCGCCAGGATGCGACGCGCGCCCGGGTCGCCCAGGGCCAGCAGGGGCAGGGCTCGCAATGCCACCCCGAAGGCCTGCCGGGCGTGCTCTTCGCGCGGCACGCCGGGAGCACCCTTGAGGACGGCGCCCATGCGCTGCAGCAGGCGAATCGCCCGCAGGATGGAAAGGACGCGCCAGCCTCCGCGGGTCGGACGCGGCAGGGCGCCGCGGCGCTGGCGGAAAAGAGCATTGAGCGCCGCCGCATCCCGAAACTGCAGGACGACCGCAGCCTCCGCTGCGGGCAGAACCTCCACGCAGCCGGCTCGGGCGCGCAGGGTGGCGGCGAGCTCATCGTCGATCCGCAGGGCGACGTCGCAGTCGCCGGACGAGAGCGCCGCCGCCGCCGGCAGCACGGCGCTCAGGTGCAGCCGGGCGAGCAGACGCTCGTCCCGGGAAGCGGGCGGACCGGCCATGCGAACGCCGCGCGGGCGGGTCAGCCCAGCGCCGCCTCCGTGTCGCTGCTGGCCAGGGCCGGCAGCACGGGCTTGGGCGACGGCGCAGGTCGGCCGGCGGCGTGCGCCGGGGCGGCGGCGACGTGATCGAGGATGTCGATCGGATGCTGGGTCGGGCGGGCGGCGGCCATGCTCCGGCGCAGGCCGGCATAGACAGGATGATCCGGATCGATCACCCAGTCGCGGATGATGGCCGGCAGGTCGGTCGGCGACTGGGCCTTGCGCGAAAACCCGCGGCGGGCGGCGAAGCGCAGGGTGATCTTCTCCTGCGGCATGAAGCCGCCCACCCCGTTGAAGATGATCGGGCAGCCCGTCTGGATCGCCTCGCTGGTGCTGCCGGTGCCGGGGCGGACGACGATGGCATCCGAACACTGCAGCAGCCGCGACATGTGGAAGCTGTCCGCGAAGGGCAGAGGCCGGACGGTGAAATCGGCCTGCTGCTCGGCCCACCGCCGGACCGCATCGAAGGTCTCGGGCTTGCGGCCGCAGAGCGCGAGCACCTGGAGGCGCCGGCGCGCCTCAACCGGCAGACCCGACTGCAGGGCGCCGAGGTAGGCGAGATGGTTGTTGGCCCCGTGCTCGCCCGTGGAGAGCAGGAGCGTGAACTTGGCCGGGTCGAGTCGGAGGTTCGATTCCAGGAAATGCTCCCGCTGCGCCGGAGTCAGGGGCGTGGCGTAGAAGGCCGGGTGCAGCAGGAAGCCGCCCACGACCGCGCGATCGTGCGGCATGCCCAGTTCGAGGGCCCGGTCGCGCGTTTCGTCGACCGCGCCGATGAAGAGATCGGCCTCCGGATTGACCCAGTGCCGGCTGAAGCCGAAGCGGCCGAAGAGCTCGCCGCAGTAGGTGGCGCAGCGGACGTTGGCCGCGCCGAGGTGCTCGCGGGCGATGTCGAAGAAGGCGTGATTGGTGAACCCGTGGACGGAGAGGATCAGGTCCGGCGGATGCTCGTCGAGGACCGCACGGAAGCGGTCCTTGCCGAAGATCTTGGCCGGGTGATTGCACGGCGCGGCCACTTCCAGGAGGCTGAAGTAGACGTTGTGCAGAGCCGGGTAGGTGCGCTGGATCCAGTTGTACGCCCGCACGCCGAAGGCCAGGAATTCGTTCGTGTTTTCGAGCGCCTTGTGCAGCCGCACGTCGAACCGCCGCGGACGCTCCAGCTGCGACCATTCGATGAACGAGCGGCCACGCATGTTGTGGCCGCCGCCGGTACTAGAGGACAAGATGAGGACGCGCATGCGAGGGCGAGGAGCGGAGGAAGCAGGCATCAACGGAGAGCGGATTCCGGGCCAGTCTGGGCGGTGGTGACAGGCGCGGTGGGCGAGGTCATGCGTCGAGAAGCAACCCGCTGAATCGCGGAAAGGAGCGGTAAATCGGTCAAAACCTGCCGAACGTCAAAGCGCTGCGGCGCAAAGGGCGAGGCCAGCAGGAGCAGAGCCAACATGAAAATGCTGTAAGGAAAATGGATGGTCAGGATGAAGGCATTGCCCAGATGAAACAAGATCAGGATGACACCCCAGAGTCGATGCAGGGAGGGCCGGAAGGCGGCCACTACGGCAAACACCTGGGCGTAGATGACCCCGGGCAGAAGCGGCCAGACGAGCCAGGGAGGCTGCGCCAACAGCCAGTCGGCAGCCGAACTGCTTGACCCGGTCTCCAGCAAGCGCGCGGCCACGATCCGTTGCAGACCCGTCGGATGGAAGGAACTGATCTGCCCGCTCACCAATTCGTAAACGCTCGCGCCCACCTTGCCGAGGCCGGACATCGTGTAGGTCAGCAGGAGGATCACCTGGGCAGCCCGCAGGATCAACGCCGTCCGGCGGGCGGTCTCCAGGTCGGATTCCTCGGCGCTCAGCCAGCGCCGGGGCAGCGCGACGAAGACCAGCGCGGTCAGCAACGGGAGGTGCAGGCTGTGCGAAACGCGACCCTCGGAATTCCGCAGGGCCACGTACTGGAGCAGGGTGACGAACAGCAGGACACGGATCCAGCGGGGGCCGGGGGAGACCGCCGCCAGGAGCGCGCTGGCAAAAAAGGCGAGGCAAACGATGGCCGCACCCCGGCCCGGCGGCAGCCATTCCAGCCAGGCCACGGGCCAGAGTTCGAGCAGGTCGCGCTCGCGGGTCAGGCCGGCGAAATCGGGCACGGCCTGCGCCACCATGTACACGAGCATGGCGTAGAAGGCCCGGACGAGCATCTGGGCCCGCGGCAGCGAGCAACGCTCCAGGTCCCGATGCCACGGCAGGAAGCTCATGAGCGGCGTTCCGGCAGCGGCCAAGGCAGGCGCCACAATTCGGTTTCCTGGGCCTCACCGATCCGCCAGCGACGCAGCGGGTCATAGCGGAGGCGCACCAGGACGAGGCTGCCGGTGCCGCCCTGCTGGTGAAAATGCGCGCGGAAGATGCGGAGGACGTCAGCCACCTCCTCCGCCTGCCCGGCCTCCACGCAGCGCCCGAGACGCTGCACGAGATCACGCACCGTGGACGACTGCGGACTGCGCAGGAACAGCGGCACCTTGGTCAGCGGTCGCGCCGGTTCGAACTTCTCGCCGTTGAGCTCCGCCAGTCGGAGTTCGTAGCTGGTGACCGTCTGCGGGACGCGGGAGAACAGGAACCAGGAAGCGAAGGGGAAGATCTCCCGGCCGCGCAGGGCGCTCACCATGCCGAGCAGGAAAACGCCGACGACCAGGGCGGTCAGCTGCAGCTCCAGGCGGCGGGTGGACATGGCCGACCTTCGTCCCCGTTGGCCGCCGCGCGCAAGGCCGGCGACACGTTCATTCCCGCCGCCCGACTCACAGCTCCGGCATGACCCGCTCCAGCGCTTCGCTCGGCACCCAGGCACGGGCGCCGTCTGGCAGGCTGACGTAGCTCCAGACCGCTCGGACCTGGAGCAGGCGCACCTCGGCGCCGGGACTCAGGTTCAGCGCCGTGCGGGCATTCTCTGCCGGGGCATAGGTGGCGCGGGCACCTTTCGGCGCGATGACGATGAGGCGATCGAGCGCGCGCCGTCCGGCCCCGAGCGCCTGCAGCGAGAGCCCGGCCCAGACGGCCAGCAAGAGACCGAAGCCCGCGACGGCCCAGGCCGCCCGGCGAGCGCGGGTGAAGAGCCCGAGCGCGGCAGCGCCGAGCAGCAGCCAGGCCCCGAGGCAGAGCGCGATCAGGGTGGCATCGGATCCCAGCGCGGCAGCCGGCGCGAGCAGAGCGGACGGCTCGGGCGTGAGCGCATTCAGCTGCCGCCGCAGAAAGGCGAGGTTGGCTTTCGCCTCCGGATGCCGCGGCGCCAGGATGAGCGCGCGTTCGTAATTGACGGCCGCTTTGCCGGGCTGGCCCGAGCGGTAGTAGGCGTTGCCGAGATTGAAGTACACGTTGGCCCCGGCGTCGGCCTTGGCGGCGGCCTTTTCGTAGGCCTTCACCGCCGCTGGGAAATCGCCCTTTTCGAAGGCGGCATTGCCGGCGGTGAAATCGTCCGCCCGCAGCGAACCGGCGGCCCCGACGACGAGGAGGAACAGACAAAGCAGAGATCGGCGCATGGCTCTCGGAAATCAGACGGGCTGCAGGGCGGGGCGGCCCAGGCGATCGAGCAGGGCGCGGAAGGCGCGCCGATCTTCCGTGGTCAGATCGGTGGCGATGCCGCCGCTGAAGACCAGCGCATCGCGCTGCTCGAACAAGCGCTGCAACAGCGCGGCATCCTCGCCGTCCAGTCGGGCGCGGGCGCAAACCTCCAATGCACTGGCGTTGGGGCCGGCGCCGGACCGACGCTGGGCGAGCGCGATGGCCGCCTCGAGGAACTCCTTGCCCTCCGAGCCCGGGTCGCGCACGAGCCGGTCGAGCTCCGCCAGCAGCGCGCTTTGCTCCAGGGCCAGGCGGGCGGCGCGGGCCGCGGGACGACGCTGCCAGCCCAGCCAGCCGAGCCCGCCGGCCAGCAGCAGGAAGGGCACGCCCTGCGCCAGCCAGAACCAGCGCTGCTGCGCCAGCGGCACGAAGCTGCCGCCGCCGGGGTGATCGGTGCGGATGTGGAGAATGTCGGCCACCGGCGCCGGCGTGGGCACGGCGGTCGGGCTCGGTGCCGCCGTCGGAGCCGGCGTGGCCGCCGGGGAGGCGGTGGCGGGCGTCGGCGTGGGCGGAGGCACGCCGCCGGCGACGGTGATGGGGATGGGCGCGGCCCGGAGGGTCTTGTACTGCTCGGCCGCCGGATCGAAATAGCTGAACTCGTAGGCGGGGGTGGCCGTCTTCACCTCGGTCGGAGCCAGCACCTGCTCGAATACCTTCACGCCGCGGGTCCGGACCTCGTCCTCGGGCCGGTACTTCCCGGTCGCCGGATAGGTCTTCCAGCCTTTGTCATCGAGCGGCGCGGGCGCGTCGAAGCGGTCGAAATTCCCCTTCCCGCCCACACTCAGGCGCATGGTCAGCGGATCGCCCACGCCCAGCTTCTTCGGATCGGCGGCCGCATCGAACGTGAACTGCCCGATGGCCCCGCCGAAGCTGGCTGGCGCACCCGGCGGCAGAGGCTTGATTTCCATCTTGGCCGTGTCGGTCTTCAGCTCGATGCGCTTCTGGATGCCGAAGCCGCCGAACGGATCGTTGAAGAACGGATCGGAAAACGGGTCGTTCCCGAACCCGCGCGGCCGCGGCCGCGGCAGAGTGGCCGCGCAGGTCGTCTCGAACGGCCCCACATCCAGCGGGCCGGGTTTCAGCGGGACGAACGAGGTCTTCAGCAGGAAAACGCGGTACACCTTGCCGTCGACAGTGGCCTGCTCCTCCGAGATGTCGGTGAACTTCTGGGCCGTGAAGCCCTCGCCCTTCAGCTGCAGCGTCTGGTCGAACTGGATGCGAATGCGCGGATCGAGATAGATGCGCACTTCCGCCGGCACCGCCTCGCCGGCATAGGCGGTCGTCTTCGGAATGACCAGCCGCGCGAAGTAATCGGCCTGCTTGGTGGCGGTGCCGCCGGCGCCGCCCCCGCTGGCCACCACGGTCAGCGTGACCGGATTGGTCCGCACCATCTCGCTGCCGGCGGCGAATTGCTGCTCGGGAATGACGAAGGTGCCCGGGCGGGTGGTCTCGACCAGATAGGTGTAGGTGACAGTGCCGACCAAGCCGACGCCCGACTGGTAGGTGAACTGCTGCGAGCTGCCCATCGGCGTGATATTCAACCCTTCCGCCGTGATCTGCGCCGGGCGCGAGGCCGAACGGGCGCCGGAGACTTCGATGCGGTATTCCACCGACTCGCCCAGCGGCACGCGCGATTCCGAAAGCGTGGCCAGCGCGCGGGCCTGCGCCCAGACGCACTCGACCGGCAGGAAGAAAAGGCCGGCCAACGCAGCCAGCCAGAGCAGTCGTCGCCCACTCGCGGGAAATCCGGGTCTCGTCATCGTGCCACCTCCGTCATGCATGCTTCGATCTGAAATGCTGCCGCGCCGTTCCCGGCCTCACCAATCCTTGAAGACGGGCTCGGTGCGTCGTGGACGATCGGTCAGAATGACGCGGTCGTCCTCGCCCTTCAGCGCCTCCAGGAGCCGCCGCGCCTGACCGGCGCTAAGCTTGCCCTTTTGCGCCGGATCGGACTCGCGCGCCTCGGCCACCTGAGGATTTTCCTTCCCCTCCTTCTGTCCGCCGTTGCGGGCCTGGAGTTCGCCCTGCTTGGACTGATCCTCCGTTTCGGGCGCATTGCGAGCGGCCCGGTCGCGCCGTTCCTGGCGCTCCTTCTCGTCGGGGGGAGCATTGCCCTCCTCGTCCTGACGCTCGTTGGTCGGGCGATCCTGTTCGCCGTCCTCGTCGTCGCCGTCTTCGCCCTGCTGCTGCTCCTGGCCGTCCTGCTTCTGATCGTCCTTCTTCTTTTTCTTCTTTTTCTGCTTCTGACCGTCCTTCTGCGGTTCGCCGTCCTCGCCGTCTTCCCCGTCCTCCTGATCCTCGCCCTGGTCCTGCTTCTGCTTGTCCTTGGACTTGCCCTTCTGCTTCTGCGCCTGCTTGGCCTGCTCGAGCAGGCGCGCCACCAACTCGCGATTGGCCTTCGCGTCGGCGTTGGCCGGATCGAGGTGCAGCGTGGCGTCGTAATGCTTGAGCGCATCCTGCCAGTCGCGGATGCGCGCCTTGTTGTCCTTCTGCGTCTCGCCCTGCCGGAAGAGACTGTTCCCGAGGTTGTAATGCGATCGCGAGCGCAGGCCGTCGTCGGGTGCCGCGGCCAGCGCGCGTCCGAAGGCTTCGGCCGCGCGGCGGTATTCCTTTCGCTGGTAGGCCGCGGAGCCGAGATTGTACTGCAGGCGCGGCGATTCCGGTGCCTGCCGGGTCAGCGCGCTGAAGGATTCCTCCGCCTCGGCGAATTTGCCCTGCTGCAGCTGTTTCATCGCCTCCCGGCCGGTCGCGGCCAGGATTTCGCTCGCCGGCACCAGCAGCGCGAGGAGAAGCGCGACCGCCGGCGTGGCCTTCCGACGCAGCGCGCCCGGGGCCGGAGCGGCGGCCCGGCGCCGCTGCGGCACGAAGAGCGCCGCCACGAGCGCCAGTACGCCGACGGCCAGGGGCCAGATGAAGCGCTCGATCGGCCGCTGCGTCGTCTTGCTCTCCGATTCGCCGGCGCGGAGTTTGGAAATGTGGTCGCGATACATCGTCTCCATGGCGGTGGTGGAACTATCGAGCCGAACGTAGTAGCCGCTGCCGGACTGGGCCA
The DNA here is from genome assembly GCA_018240025.1 of Verrucomicrobiota bacterium. Lineage (GTDB taxonomy): Bacteria > Verrucomicrobiota > Verrucomicrobiia > Chthoniobacterales > SZAS-18 > SZAS-18. Next base: position 46,437 of record JAFEGM010000092.1, on the reverse strand, counting down.
CCTCGCGCAGCTTGCCCTCGTCGAGCCGCGTGCGCACCAACTGGCCGCCGCGGTCACGGATGAATTGCCCGCCCGGGAGCGGAATGAGGGAGCCTTCGGTCGAGCCGATACCCACGCAGTAGATCTTCACGCCCGCATCGGCCGCCTTGCGGGCCTGGACCAGGGCATCGGCCTCCAGATCTTCGCCGTCGGTCAGGAAGACCAGCACCTTGTCGGCGCCCTCGCCCTTGCCGAAGGCCTCGACCGCCAGCTGCAAGGCCTCGGAGAGATTGGTGCCGCCGCGCGGGATGACCTCGGTGTCGAGCTCGCGGATGGCATTGATGACCGCCCCGTAGTCGATGGTGAGCGGCGCCATGAGGAAGGCGCGGCCGGCGAAAGCGATGACCCCGAGGCGGTCGCCCCGACAAAGAGCCATCAGATCCTGCGCCGCGAGCTTCGCGCGGGTCAGGCGGTTCGGCTCGATGTCCGTGGCCAGCATGCTCTTGGAGGTGTCGACCGCGATGATGACATCGAGCCCCTTGCGCTTGATCTCACGACCGTCGAACCCGTATTGCGGCCGGGCCAGCGCCGCCACGAAAGACACGAACGCCAGCAGCAGCAGCCCGAAGCGGAGGTGTCGGCGGGTGGCGGGAATGCTCTCCGCCAGCAGCGTGCGCAACCGGGGCGAGAGCACCTGCGCGATGGCTGCCGCCGAGTAGCGCCGGGCGCGAAAATAGAGGGCGAGAAGCACCGGAGCCAGCAGCAGCGCCCACCACCAGGACGGTTCGCCAAACGTCAGGGCGGCGGCCAAGGGAAGAACGGGGTCGGTCAGCATGGGTGAGGGCGGCGAACGAAATCCGACAACGCCGACCGCGCCAATGATCAATCAAAGGTGGAAGGGGCGCATCCGCGGAGGTTGCGAAGTGGTGGTGGGGAAGTTCGAAACTCGAAACTCGAAACTCGAAGGAAGTCCGAAGTTTCAAGCTTGGAGACCCGTTCGCCATTCCTCGAGAGCGCGAACTAGCGGAGTCTCAGATCGAATCCGGCGATCTACCGCTACCCCAAAAGCTGAAGGCGCTCGGCCCCTTCGAGCTTTGGACTTCAAACTTCCTTCGAGTTTCGAGCTTCGAGTTTCGAGCTTTCACCGCCATTCTTCCGTCTCGGGCGCCGGCACGGCCGTGCGCCGACGTCGCGAGAGCACCGCGTGGAGCTGGCGCAGGAGCCGATCCTGCTTGTAGGGCTTGGGCACGAAGCCGTTCAGGCCCTTCATCAGCATGGCGCTGACCCGGGCCGGCTCGGAAAAGCCGCCGCTGACCACCGCGGCGGCATCGGGGCGCAGGGTGCGGATCTCGTTGAAGATCTCCTCGCCGCTGATCTGCGGCATGGCCACCTCGATCATGACCAGATCGATGACCGACCCCGCGTAGCGGTAGATGTCCAGCGCCTCGAACCCGTTCTGCGCGGTGATGACGCGGTAGCCATCGGCCGTCAGCAGCGCCTCGGCCAGCAAGAGGGCCTTTTCGTCGTGATCGATGACCAGCAGCAATTCCTTCGGACCGTCGGCGTTGGAAATGTTCAGCTGGCTGAGGTCGGGCCCCGGAGGCGGCGCCGGCTCGGGCTCGGGCTCGGGTTCGGGTTCGGCTGCCTCCCAGTCGGTCGCAGCCGCTCCTTCCGACTCGGCGGCGGGCGGCGGCGCGGCGGTCAGATGTTTCAGCGCCTCGCGCAGCCGGGCCACCCGCTCGTGCAGGGCGAGTTCGGCCAGCGTGGCCTGCTCGGCGCTCTTGACGATGCTCTCGGAGAAATCCCGCAGCATCTCACCCTCCTGCGTGCAGCCAACGATGATCGACCCGTAGCCGACAACCTCCTGCAGACGCGCGTGCAACTCGTCGAGCGAGGTCTGCACTTCTTCGAGTTCGGCGTGGTGGGACATGGCCAGCGTGCAGCGCAACAGGGAAGCTCCTGCTGCACAAGCATTTTCAGGGCCCGCCGGCGGCTGTTCCCGCCGATGCTGCCGCGACTACCGCCGCCGCGCCCGTCCCTGACCGGCGCCGTGGGGGATCGCCCGGGCCGCCGAACTGGCCGCCTCCGCTTCCTCCTCGGCTTCGAGACTGCGCATCTGCACCCCGCGCTCGAAGTGCGTGCGCAGCACTGCCGTGGTCAGCGTGCGCGCCACGCCGGGGATGAGCTTGATCCGCTGCAGCAGCAGATCCAGCCCCAGCGGGTTGGCCGTGCGGGCCTTGACCAGAATGCAGTCCTCGCCGGCGATGGTGTGGCATTCCTCCACCTCCGAAAGCTGTTCGAGCCCGGCCACCATCTCGTCGCGCTGACCGCCCGTGGCCGCGATGCGAATGAACGAAGTGAAGGGCAGACCGGCCTTCTCGGCGTCGATTTCGATCGAGTACCGCAGCAGTCCGGCCCGCTCCAGCCGCCGCACGCGTTCGAAGACCGCCGGGGCCGAAAGATTTACGGCCCGGCCAAGATCGGCATAAGACAATCTGGCGTCGGCCTGCAGAGCGCCGAAGATCTTTCGGTTGATCGGGTCACGGCCGAGCGCCTCCACGTCCTGCGGGGTGAATACCTTCTGTTTCGAATCCGATTCGTCCATTTGGATTGGAGGCCTAATCCAATACGGTAATCTTGGCCAATGGAACCTCGGAAATTCCGCGCGCTGGAGGAAAGCGCGTTGGGCTGGAAGGTGGCGGCGGTCTTCGGCGTGATGTGCCTCATCTGGGGCTCCACCTGGCTGGCGATCAAGATCGGCCTCGGCACGCTGCCGCCGCTCACGTTTGCCGGCATCCGTTTCGTCATCGCCTCCAGCGTGCTTTTCGTCGGCTGCGCGCTGACCCGCATTCCGATCCTCCCCCGCACCCGCGCCGACTGGGGTTTCCTCCTGCTGACCGGCCTGCTTGGCTTCAGCATCAACCACGGCCTGCTCTTCTGGGGCGAGCAATACGTGTCCTCCGGCATCGCCGCCGTCCTGCAGGCCACCATCCCCGGCTTCGGCCTGCTCCTCGCGCACGGCCGGCTGCCGGGGGAGAGTCTGACCACCCGGAAGGTGGCCGCGAATCTGCTCGGCCTGGCGGGCGTGGCGGCCATCTTCTGGCATCAGCTCGACATCTCCGGCGTGATGGCCTTCTGGGGCAGCGCCGGCATCGTGCTCGGGGCCGCCGCGGTCGCCTACGGCAACATCCTGGTGAAATTGCGCGGCTCCCACCTGCCGCCCGCCAGCATGGCCGCCTGGCAAATGGCCTTCGGCCTCGTCCCTCTGCTCAGCCTCGGGATCTGGCGCGAGGGCAATCCGCTCCACCTCACCTGGACGCCCGTCAGCCTCGCCTGCCTGCTCTACCTCGCCCTTGTCGGCTCCGCCCTCGCCTTCGTCCTCTTCTACTGGCTCATGCGCCGCCTGCCCGCGACCCAGTCGATGAACATCGCCCTCATCACCCCCGGCGTGGCCGTCCTCCTCGGCTGGCTCGTCCTCGACGAACCCCTCACCCTCTGGACCCTCGGCGGCGGCCTCGCCGTGGTGGCCTCGCTGAAGCTCGGCATAGGCAATAGAAGATAGGCAACAGGCGATTAGCACTGGCACGAACTCCCTCCGAGGACATCCGCCTCCGGGTCTATCGCCTATCGCCTGTTTTCTATTGCCTATGCCGAGCTCTAGCGAGGCTAAGCGAGGACCACAGGGCATTTCGGCAGGGCGGCCAGGAAGGCCTTGCCGTAGGTCTTGGTCAGAATGCGGGGGTCGAGGATGGCCACGATGCCTTCGTCGATCTTGGTGCGGATGAGGCGGCCGACGCCCTGACGCAGCTTCAGGATCGCCTCGGGCAGGCTGTATTCCTGGAAGGGATCGCCCCCACGCGCCTCGATGGCCTCGAGGCGGGCTTCGGTCAATGGATGATCCGGCGGCGCGAAGGGCAGACGCGTGATGATGACGTTGCTCAGTGCCTCGCCGGCCACATCGACCCCGGCCCAAAAGCTCTCCGCGCCGAAGAGCACCGCAGGGCGTTCGCCGGGGGCCTTGAACTCGGCCAGGAGCTGCTTGCGCGACGGCCCGCTGCCTTGCACGAGCAGGCGGAGCTTCTGCTGCTCCATCCACGACTCCATCCGCTCGGCCAGGGCCTGCAGGGTGCGGTGGCTGGTGAAGAGGACGAAGGCGCGACCCCCGCTCAGGCCGACGAAATGGCGGATCTGCTGCTCCAGCGCCTCCTCGTAGCCGGCATCGCGCGGATCGGGCATGCGCCGCGTGAGATAGAGCTTCATCTGCCGCTCGAAATCGAACGGGCTGGCCACCTGCAGGGTGTCCACGTAGTCGTCGACCGCGCCGATCCGGTCGCGGAAGTAGGAGAGATTCTTCCGCCCGGTCGCGAGCGTGGCGCTGGTCATGACGACCGTGTTCTGCGGCCGGAAGAGCATCATGCGCAGGCGCTCGGCCAGGTCGATCGGCGCGGCCGAGAGCGTGATTTGATCGCCCCGCTGCCCGCTCTTCTCGACCCAATACACGTGGTCGTCCTGCTTCTGGTCGAGGAACTCCGCCACCGCCCCGCGCGCCTCGGCCAGCCGGCGCACATGGTCCTGCAACTCGGCCCGGCTCATCTCGTCCTCGACGTCCTTGGCCGCGGTCTCCAGCGCCTCCTGCAGGAGCATCAGCGGACGTGCGATGGTATCCATCGCCAGACCCGGCTTGCGCACCCGGAACTCGCGGCTGCTCTTGAAGTCGACGGCGTCGGAGACGCTGCGGAAGAAGTCGTCGATCTCGCCGCCGACCCGCGCCGCCACCTCGACGCACGGACCCTGCCGCAGCGAGGCGAGCAGGCCTTTCTGCGTTTTCGGATTCCACAGGCGGTGCAGCTGCCAGCGCAGCGAGCCCTGCGAGACGCTCAGGCCGATGTGCTTGGCCGCCACGCCCTCGACCGTATGGGCCTCGTCGAAGACGACGAAGTCGTTGGCGAAAAGGTACCCGCTCTCCTTCGCCTCGATCCCGTCCATGCCGCTGAGCAGCAGGAAGAAGAGCGTGTGATTCATCACGATCACGTCCGCCTCGAGCAGCCGGCGGCGCGCATTCTGATAAAAACAGCCGCTATCCGGCGGGCACGTCCGCGGCGTGCAGAGATGCGCCTCGCTGCAGACCTCCGCCCAGATGCCGGGGTCGGGCGTGAAGGGCAGATCGCTGCGGCTCCCGTCCTTGGTCCGTCCGGCCCAGTCGCGGATCCGCTCGAGCTCGGCCGCGGCGGAGCTGGTGAAGAGATCTTCGCCGGCGCGCTTCGCCCGGGCGAGTCGGCGCGGGCAGACGTAATTCTGCCGGCCCTTGGCGATGGCCGCGGTGAACTCGATCGGCAGCAGCTTTGCCAGGATGGGGAGATCCTTTTCCATCAGCTGCTCCTGCAAGTTGATGGTGTGGGTCGAGATGATCGCCTTCTTGCCCTGCTTGTGCGCGTAGAGGATCGAGGGCGCGAGATAGGCGAGCGATTTGCCCACGCCCGTGGCCGCCTCGCAGAGCAGATGCCGCTGCCCGGTCAGCGCCTTGGCCACGGCCTCTGCCATCTGCTGCTGACCCTCGCGGTATTCGAAATGCCGCGCCTTGGCCATGCGCCCGGCCGGCCCGAAGAGGTCGCGTACCTGCGCGACGAAGTCGGAGTCCATCTGGGTTTGCAGGGCAATCACGGCGAAGCGAAAAGTTCGCCGGAGAAATAGCCCGGGCGCCTGCTTTGTCAGGCTGCGAGGACGGCGAAAATGCCGGCCGTGAGGAGCAGAGGTGGAATCTGCCGCCGATGGCCGGCAGCGGATCGAGCGGCTGGGCAGAGCTTGGCCTCAAGGAACTCAAAGAGCGCAAGGGATCGACGACTCCCCATCCAGTCCTTGGCGTTCCAGGAGTTCTGGGAGGCCCCGTTCCCACGGAACCTGTCTCGGCGGCCAGCGGGTCGAGAGCGACCCCTACCCACGTCCTTGACCCACCCCCCGCCTCACTCCCCGCCCCAACGCGACGAATCCCGCCAGCAACAGCACCTGTGCGAGCGCGAAGGGCGGCTCGGTCTGTTTCGGAGCCAACGCCTGCAGGGCGGGCGTTTTCTGAAACAGCTGGGCGACGAGGACAAAGCAATTGAGGTACAGCGCCACCAGCGAGGCGAGGGCGTAGCGTTGCCGCCACGGTCCAGCCAGTCCTCCGCCGAAGCGGGCGTAGGCCGCCACCGCCAGCACGAGGAGTGAGACGATCCCGACGCCGTGCGCGGGGGTGAAGGCGGTGAACGGAAAGAAGAAGCCGGTCACACTCGTCGCCAGCGTGGTGAACAGAAACGCGTCGGTCAGCCGCGGCCAGTCGCGTCCGGCCAGCCAGCCGCCGGCCGTCACCAATCCCGTGACGAGGCCGGCGAGGCTGATGAGGACGTGAACGAGCGTGAAGATCTGCAGGTTCATCGCGGCAGGAATCAGGCCCGGGCGAAGGCCAGCAGATCGGCGTTGAGCCTCTCCTTGTCGGTGTCGCCGAGACTGTGCGAGCCGCCGGGGTAAATCTTCAGCTCGGCACCGCGCACGAGTTGGGCCGAGCGGAGGGCACTGGCGCCGATGGGCACGATCTGGTCATCGTCGCCGTGGATGATGAGCGTGGGCACGTCGATCTTCCGCAGGTCCTCGGTGAAGTCGGTTTCGGAGAACGCCTTGATGCAGTCGTAACCGTTCTTGTGGCCGCATTGCATCCCCTGCGCCCACCAGGACTGGATCAGCCCCTGCGAGACCTTCGCACCCGGGCGGTTGAAGCCGAAGAACGGGCCGCTGGCAATCTCCAGGAAGAACTGCGCTCGGTCGGCCAAATAGGCCTTGCGGAAGCCGTCAAAAATGGAGAGCGGCAGCCCGCCAGGATGGTCGGGCGTCTGTACCATGATCGGCGGCACCGCGCCCATGAGCACGACCTTCGCCACGCGCTTGGTGCCGTGGCGGCCGACGTAGCGCGCGACCTCGCCGCCGCCGGTCGAATGCCCGACCATCATGGCAGCGCGGACGTCGAGTTGATCGAGCAGTTCGGCGAGGTCGTCGGCGTATTGATCCATGTGGTTGCCGTCCCAAGGCTGGCTGGAGCGTCCGTGGCCGCGGCGGTCGTGGCCGATGCAACGGAAGCCGTGCGACGCGAGATGGAACATCTGCGCCTCCCAGGCGTCCGCGCTGAGCGGCCAGCCGTGGCTGAAGGTGACGACCGGGCCGTCCTGGGGACCCCAGTCCTTGTAGTAGATGGTGGTGCCGTCGCGGGTGACAATGGTGCTCATGAGGAGTGCGGTGGAGTTGGGATGGAAAGCGCGGGCGGGGCTCAGATGCCGTAGCCGCCGTCGACGGTGAGGTTGACCCCCGTGGCATAGGCGGCGGCCGGCGAGCAGAGGTAGAGCACGGCGCCGGCGACCTCTTCGGCCGTGCCGAAGCGGCCCAGCGGGTGCAGTGCCAGCAGCTGCGCGCGGAGGTCGCTGCTGTCGCGCAACGCCGCCGTCATGTCCGTCTCGATCACCGCCGGACACACCGTATTGATGCGCAGGCCGGCGCGGGCGTTCTCCAGCGCCGCCGAACGGCTCAGGCTGATGACCGCCGCTTTGCTCGCGTTGTAAACGGCGCAGTTGGGCAGCGGACGCAGACCGAGAATGGACGCGTTGTTCACGATGACGCCGCCGCCGCTGGCGAGCAGCGCAGGGATCTGGTGCTTCAGGCACAACGCCACGCCGCCGACGTTGACCGCTAGCGTGCGCTGCAGGACGTCGGAAGTGAGCGTGGTGATCGGTCCGTGCTCGAGATGGATGCCGGCGTTGTTGAACGCGAAATCGAGCCGCCCGTAGATTTTGAGCGTGTCCTCGACCAGGCGCGCGATGTCGGCCTCCTCAGCCACATCGGCCCGGACGAAGCGACCGCGGCCGCCGGCGGTCTCCATCTCCGCCACGGCGGCCGCGCCCTCCGCTGCGCGGCGCCCGGCGACGACGACGGCGGCGCCAGCCCGGGCGAAGGCGAGGGCGGTGGCGCGGCCGATGCCGGCAGTGCCGCCGGTGATGAGCACGACCTTGTCAGCGAATGGGGTCATGTCCCCAGCCTGCGCCATGTGGGGGAGCCGCCGCCATTGACCGAAGGGCGGGTTTTGCCTCGTCCGAAAGGATGAGTCCGCCGGCCGTCACAGCCTCACCAGCCCACGCCGACTGGCCGTGGCGATCGCCTCGGTCCGGCTGAGGACATTGAGCTTCTCGAAGATGCTGCGCAGATGCGTCTTCACGGTCGCCTCGCTGATCGAGAGCGTCGCGCCGATCTGCTTGTTGCTCGCCCCGCCCGCCAGCAGCTGCAGGACGTCGGTCTCGCGCTCGCTGAGCGGATTGTTCGTCAGTCCCGAGGCGAGCTTCACCGCCAGCGCGGGCGCCAGCACGGTCTGGCCGGCGTGGGCGAGGCGGATGGCCTGCACGAGTTCGGCGCGCGGCGCGTCCTTCAGCAGATAGCCCATCGCGCCGCTGGTCATGGCGCGGGCGATGTCGTGATCGCCGTCGAAGGTGGTCAGCACGAGAATGCGCGCCTGCCGGTCCTCGCGGCGGATGGCCTGAATCGCGCCGACGCCGTCCAGCACCGGCATGCGCAGATCGAGCAGAGCCACGTCCGGCCGCAGCTCCCGCCAAAGCCGCACTGCCTCGCGTCCGTGCCCGGCCTCGGCGGCCACCCGCATGTCGGGCTGCAGCCCGATGATCGTGGCCAGCCCGGCGAGGACCGTGGGATGGTCGTCTGCCACGAGCACTCGGATCGTCTTCTCCGCAGTCGGGGTCGGGGGAACGGCGGCTTTCATGATCTGGCGGCAGGCGCGGGCGGCGACGGCATTTCGATGCGGACGGTGGTGCCTGCACCCGGCGCGCTGCGCAAGCCGAACCGTCCGCCGAGCGACTCGATGCGCTCGCGCATGCCCTGCAGCCCGAAGCCGTCCGAGGCTGCGGCGGGGTCGAAGCCGATGCCATCGTCTTCCACTTCGAGGTGCACGCCTTGCGGCGCATAGTTCAACCGGACCTGCAGCCGCGCCGCCCGGGCGTGACGCAGCGCATTGGTCACCGCTTCCTGCGCGATCTTCAGGAGGTGGTCGTCGCCCTCACCCGGCAATGGCTGCACGTCGCCCGCCGCGCGGAAGGTGGCTTGCAGCGGCGTCTCGCGGGTTAGTCGTTCGGCGAGGGCATGCAGCGCTTCCCGCAGGCTGCCTTGCTCGAGCGCCAGAGGGCGCAGCGCCTGCACCAGACGGCGCGTCTCGCCGAGGCTCTCGCGCGAGGCGGCCTTCGCGCGACTGAGGCAGTCGCGCATCTTGAAGAGCTGGTCCTGCCGCAATGCCTCCTCCGCCGCTTCCAGCTGCATGATCACGCCGGTCGCGCCCTGCGCGAGGGTGTCGTGGACCTCGCGCGCCATGCGCAGGCGCTCGGCCGCGACCGCCGCGGACCGGCTCTGCTGCGAAAGGCGGGTGAGCTGCAGCGCCAGCATGGCCTGATGCGCCAGGGCGCGCAGGAGTTGCAGTTGCTCGGGCGGCACCGTGTGCGCGACGCGGAAGCGGAGCGAGAGGAAACCGCTGACTCGTCCGCCAACCAGCATCGGCACGCAGAGGTTCGCCACCACGCCTTCCGCGCGCAGGCGCTGCAGCAGCGCCGGCACGTTGGTTTCGGCGTACTCGTGGGTGATCCAGCGGTGCCAGGCGGCGTTGCCGCTGTGCAGATTGCGCACGCGTGGTTCGTCGGTGTCGATCTCCCCCCAGACGCAGTGCGTGCCGTGCCGGAAGAACTCGGTCCACACCGGATGCTCCTGCGCCGGGGCGATGACCCGTGGCGCGCGCCGGATCTCCTCCGCGCTCGCGAGGATGAGCCGACCTGCGCGACAGTCGCCGCCGAACTCGACGCAGCCGGTCGCCTCATTGACCTGCCAGACGCCGGTGCTGTCGGCCCCGACCTGTCGACAAATCGTGTCGAGCACGTGCTCGAGGAACTTCCCCGGCTCGGCTTCGCGCGCCAGGCCCTCGAGCGAGCCGGCCAGCGTCTCGAGCTGCCCGCGTGCGATCAGTTCGGCTGCCCGCATCGCTTCTTCCGCGCGCTGCCGCTCCTCGACCTCGCGGCGCAGCTCCGCATTGTGCCGTAGCATTCGCAGCATGCGCCACCGCACGGCCGCAGCCACCAGCGCCAACGCCCCGAGGATCGCGGACGCCTGGAACCAGCCGGTCTGGTGAACCGCCGGGCGGATGCGAAAGGCCCACGACGTTCGCTCGCCCCAGGCTTCCGCGCCGAGGCCGTGGGTCGCCTGGACCTCGAAGCGGTAATTGCCGGGCGGCAGCCTCGTGTAGGTCACCTCGCGCTCGGCAGTCGGTCCGCGCCAGTCGCTTTCGAACCCAGCAAGTCGAAAGCGGAAACGCACGCGCTCCGGCTGGGTCAGGCTCGGCGCGGTGTAGCTCAGCGTCAGCCACGCGGGACTGGGTGCGAGTTCCGGCCGGCCCGTCAGCGCGACGGTGGCCTGCTCGGTCGCGACGCTCTCGAGCCAGACGCGGGGCGGCCGCCCCTCGGCGGACGACGCTGGCGCGGCCGGATCGATCTCCGCCACGCCGTCGCGGGTCGAGAACCAAAGGCGGCCGTCCACGCCGCGCGCCAGCATCGTCGGATGCAGCGCCTGCACGGGCATGCCGCGCAGTCCGTCGAGTTCGCCAAACACGCGGCCGACCGCCCGATATTCCGGCACGCGCACGGCCCGCTCCATTTCCTCGGCCGGGATGCGGGCGATGCCAAGCGCGCCCGTCAGCCAGAAATTGCCGGCCGCATCCTGGCCGATCGCACCGACCGAGGGTCCCAGCAGATGGGCCAACTGGACGCGCCGAAAGGCCTCGCCCTCGAGCCGCGCGAGTCCCCCGGCGCCGCAGACCCAGAGCGCACCGGCGGCCTCGACGAAAAGACCGTAGACCGCGCCCGCCGGGACGCCCTCCGCCGGCCCGAATGCCCGGTAGCCGCCCGTGAGATCGGCGCAGCCGAGCGCGCCGGTCTCGAAACCAAGCCAGAGACGCCCCTGCCGATCGAACTGCAGCACGCGGCAACGGTCGTCCGGCAGCCCGGGCCGGCGCACCACGGTAGAGGGGCCGTCTGGCGGAATGCGCTCCAGGCGACCGCGACGATCAGCGCCCCAGATGGTCACCCAAATGCCGCCGTCCGGAGCGAAGGCGATCGCCTCCACCGTCGCGCCCAGTTCGAGCGTCAGTCCCGGATGCACCGCCAGCCGTCCTTCCGCCCAGCGCCCCAGGCCAAAGCTACCGCCGAACCAGACCGCGCCGGGCCCGGTCCGGGCGGCCACGATGCGCAGGCTGTCGTCGGGCCGGACCCGCGGCAGATGTTCCCACGCTCCGCGCCAGGGCGCGAGCCGCTGCACGAGTTCGAACCCGAAGCCCGCGCCCCACACGCCGCCGGCGGGATCGGCCGCCAGCAGCAGGGTCCCCGGCGCCAGGCCCTCGCGGGTCGTGTGGGGAATGACCGCGCCCGCGGAGAGGCGATTCAGACCGGTGCCGGTGCCGATCCACACGTTCCCGTCGCGATCGCACAAGCCAGCCAGGAGGTGCCCCTTGGTCAAGCCGTCCGCCGCTCCCAATTCCTCGGGCGAGCCCCCCGGCGGCACGCGCACGAGGGAGAAGCCCCAGATGCCGGCCCAAAGCGTGCCGGCAGCGTCGGCCACGAGGACGGAGGGTGCCTCCGCGAGGCCGATCCGTTGTGCCGACACGCCCGGCGACGCTAGGCGTCGCAAGGCGGTGCCGTTCCCATCCGACCACCACATCTCGCCGGTCGGGGTCTCGGCGAAGGCCCGCACCATGCCGGCCGATTCTCCCGTTGCCTCGAACGAGCGCCCGCCCGCCGGCAGGCGCAGGATGGTGTTCGCCCGCACCGCTTCGGGACTGAGCCCGAAATCGAATCCGTCGGTCGCGACCCAGACATTCCCCCGCCCATCGGCCCAGACCGTCTGCGCGCCAGGCGCCGGATAGTTCCAATCAGGTCCTATGCGCTCCCAGCCCGGGCCTGCTGGCGCCCGCCGCCAGAGCCCGTGCGGACTGGCCGCCCAAAGCGCGCCAGTGCCATCCTCCACCAGAGCGGCAGGATTCGGGCGCGGCAGATCGCGAGCCTCGAGCCGCCCCTCGTGGAACCGCCGCAACGCGCCCGTCTGGAATGCCATCCAAAGCGCTCCGTCCCGCGTCACCCGTAACACACTCACGGCCGTCGCCGGCAATGCCTGGCCGCCGAGGTCGGTGATCGCCACGAAGCGGATGCCGTCGAACCGATAGAGCCCCGCGTCGGTCCCGAGCCAGAGGTATCCGTCCCCGGTCTGCGCCAGTGCCCGCACCGGCGCCGCCAGTCCGTCGCGGGCCGTCCAGGTCCGCAGGGCGTATTGCGTGATCCGCCGTTCGCGGATCGGCTCTGACGTCGGCGCCGCTTCCGCCGCCGGCGTGCGCATCGCGCCGCCAGCCGCGATCCAGCCCACGAGGAGAATGCCCAGCCGCCGCGACACGCGGGAGGATGCGTCGCCCGGCGGTCGCCGCAATCGCCAAGCCTGCACGGCCCCGGTCGCGCGGGGTAGAGAGCATGGTCAGGCGACCGTCCCGGGATCCCGAGTCAGCAGGGGAAGCGAACGATCTGCGTGCCGCCCAACGGAAAGATGTGGTACCCGCAGTGCTCGGTAAACACGCCTACTTCACGCCATTCGGGCGCCTCCAGGACGATCGCGGAGCGGAACTCCGCGCAGGAGTCGTCCTCGAATCGGAGTCGGACGGAGTGTTCGCGCGGAAAATCCGATGCGCCCAGTTGGCTGCGAGCCCCGCCACCCGACGGGGCGAGCCACGCGCTGATCTTCTCCTTCCACCTGGCTGGCAGGTCGTCGTGCTTCATCTGGCTGGTTCTGTCCGCGTCCGGTGGCGTGCGCCGCGACCCGCTCAAAACGCCACGCCGAACGCGATGTGCAGGGCGCCGCGCGACTCGCCGGGGCGGGGTGAGGGATTGAAGCCGTAATCGATCCGCAGCGGGCCGATGGGCAAGGCGTAGCGCAGGCCGGCGCCGATGCCCTGGCGAATACTGCCCAGGCCGCTGTCGCGGCCGAGCGCGCCGGCATCGTAGAAGACGGCGCCCCTCAGCTCCTTCCAGATCGGGAAGTTGTATTCGGCGTTGAAGGTGACCGAGGTGAGACCGCCGGTCGGCTTGCCGGTGACGGCGTCGCGCGGACCCAGCCGACGCTCCGTGAAGCTGCGCACGGTCGTGGAACCGCCGAGGAAGAAGCGTTCGTCGATCGGGATCGAGTTACGTCCGCCGCCATTGAAAGGGCGCAGCACCGAACCGCGCAGGCCGAGCGAGAGGCCGGTGCGCCCCAGCTGGAGGTAATAGGAAAGACGGGCCGTCGCGCGAAGGAACTGGAACTGGCCCGCGCTGAAATCGGCGCTGGCATTGAAGGCGAGGCCGCGGAGCGGGTTGAGCGGAGAATCGCGCCCGTCGAGCGAGAGCGTGGCGCCCAACGAAGGAATCACGTATTTCAGCCGCCCGGCCTCGGCGGGAGCGACCTTGAGCTCGGAAATCTCGACCGCGCGGATCTGGGCGAAGACACCGAGTTCGACCGCCTTGAGCGGCCGCCGGCTGAGCGAGAGGAGCAGGCCGATCTCGCGCTTCGTGTAGCTGTCGAGATCGCGCGTGGCCAGCGAGAGCCGGGCGCGGAAGCGGTTGTCCGTCTCAAACAGATGCGGGTCCTCGTACAGAATCTCGCCCGCCAGCGTCCGCGCCGAGTAGTCGGCCCGCAGGCTGAGCGGCCGGCCCGTGCCGCGGAAATTGCGGTCGCGGTATTCGACCCCGAAGATGGGCCCGTCGAAGGACGAGAACCCACCGCTCACGCCGAACTCGCGGGCCTTGGCCTCGGTCACCGCCACGTCGAGCCGCAGCGTGCCGTCGGGCTCGGGCTGCGGCGCCAGGCGAAGATTCTGGAAGAGACCTGTGCGCATCTCGTCCGAGAACACCTCGTCGAGCCGCTCGGGCGAATAACGCTGGCCCTGCAGCGCGAGGAAACGGTTGCGCACGTAGGCGGGTTTGAGCCGCTCAGTGCCGGTCACGCGGACGTCGCCGAAGCGCAGGACGGGGCCGGGGCGGGCGGCGATGACCACGGGAACTCGCCCGTTCCGGCTGCGCCCCGAGACGGCGCGGGCGGTGGCGGAATAGTGACCGCGCGACTTGAGGTATTCGGCGACCTTCTGCGCCATGGCTTCCGCCGTGGCCGGCGTGTAGGGGCCGGCGGAGAGCTCGGCCAGACCGACCTCCAGCCGCTGACGCGGCGAGAGGAGATCGCGCTTGGCCAGCAGCCGACGCCACCAGACGCGCGGTCGTACGGGCTCTGCGGTCGGCAGGCCGGTCAGGCGCACCGGGCCGAAACGCGATTGGCGGCCCTCGCGCACCAGCACGGTCAGATCGACCGTCTCGCCGCGCACCCGGGGCGGAATGAGCTGCACCCGGGCCTGCAGATAGCCCTCGCTCTCGTAGAGCGTCTGCAGCGTCTGCAGGCCGCTCTGCAGATCGCCCGCAATGTAAGGCAGCACCAGCGCGCCGGCCGCCTCGCGACTGCGGGTCGGGGCGAGGAAGTAGTCGCGCAACCGCGTCTCCGGCAAGCCGCGCGCGCCGACGAATTTCACCTCGCCGAGCCGGAGTTTGACCCCTTCATCGACGCTCAGCCGCAGGCGGTCACGGCTTTGAATCGTGGCCGTGACCAGTGCCTTGGAGAAGCCGTGGCGCCGGTAGAACAGCTCGAGGAAGAAGGCCGCGTCATCGGCCGTGGCGGGCGTGAGGCCCTCGCGGTCGATCGACTCCAGCGGATCGGCCAGCGCCTCACGCAGCGCCGGCTCGGCGAAGGCGCGCGCGCCGGGGAACTCGAGCGTGACGGCAGCGGCGAGGGCGGGTTGGACGAGGAAGAGGGTGAGCAGAAAGGGGCACCAGAGTGCACGCAAAAGGCGCGAAAGAGGGGGCGTGCAGGGCGGGGGCGACGAGCGGGGCGCGGGGCGGGGCTCAAGAGGGTTCTTTTGCCGCAGAGACGCAGAGAAGCACAAAGAGGCTGCAGTGGAATGGAGCTTGGTGCCAGTGCGAGCGCGCAGCCTCGGGAGGGTTTTGCGTGTTTCTGTGTTTTCTGTGGTCGGACAGATTGGAAACCGGTCGTCGGCAGCAGAAGTCCAGCCGCCGGTATCTTTGCGGATCTTTGCGTTCTTTGCGGCAAAAGAATCCGCCGGCGCTCCTCCCGCCCACTGCGCCGCCTCCTGGCTGGTCCTCCCGTTCCTCATTTGAAGCGAATCAGGTACTTCACCCGCCCCCGGAAATGGCCTTCCTGATCGAAGTCGCTCAGGATGATGACGCGGTCGCTCACGCGGTAGCGGGCGGCCACGGTCTGGGCGCCGGTCTTGGGATCGGCATTGCCTACGTCGAGATCGAAACGGTCGAGGAACGAATCCTCCTCGGGCCCGCGCGATTTGCTCGGGAAGAGCTTGCGATAGACGCGCTGCGCGGCCAGCACCAGCGCCTTGCCGGCCAGCGCGCCGGAGTTGTCGCGCAGCTCGTCGAGCGTGGCGCCGGTGGCGAGCAGGGTCAGGATCTGCTCCTGCGGCAGCGGCGGCTCGCTGCTAAAGGCGGTCTTCGGGTCGTTGGCGCGGCCGAAGACGCTGATGTTCACGCGGCGATCCCGAACCTGCGAGGCACCGCTCAGATCGATCAGTGGATTGAGCGGCTGGTCGGGTGTGAAATAGAGCGAGCCGCGCTCCACATCGAGTCGGCTGAAGGGGAGCTTCGCACTCAACTGCTCGATGTTCACCGGTCCTTCGAGCTGCGGCGAGCCGCCGGTGCCCGTCAGCTTGAGGTCCACGGCCAACCGGCCGCGGGCGAGATTGCCGCTCACCCGGAAGGGGTCGTCGGTCTTGATGACGAGATCGAATTTCCAGTCGCGCAGCGGCGGCGTCTGGATGCCGAGCTCGGCGCCGGTCCCGCGCGGACGCGGCGGTGGCGGCGCGCTCGGCGGAGCCTTCTTGTCGCCGGGGAGCGGCAGCGGCACGATCTCAATGTCCTTGAGGAAGCGGCTCTTGGTCAGGCCGATGCGCCCGCTGACCGTGGCCGCGCTGAGCGGTCCGGCGATCTTCACGTCGGCGTTCGTGCGTACGAGAATGCCCTCGTCGCGCACCACCAGCAGGTCCTTGCCCTGCACGGCGAAGTCGACCGCCGCCTGCGCCGCGCTCGGGAAGGTCGCCTTGCCGCGGACGTTGAGTCGCCCGCCCGCGACTTCAGCCTCGCCCTGCTCGACGGTGGCTTCCTGATCGGTGAAGCCGAGCCGGAACTTCACGCCGCGCAGCGCCGGGATGCTGAGATTCTCGAAGCGCGCGGCCGGGATGTTCAGGTTCGACTGCCCGCGCAGTCGCGGCGCGCCGACGGTGCCGGAGAGCGTCACATCGATCCCCGCCTGGCCTTCGATGTAGCGCAGGCCCGGCACCACGCCGAGCAGCGCGCGCAGATCCGAAGGCGGCAGGCGCACGCTGCCTTCCAGCGGGGTCTCCTTGGGCAGCGTCTTCGTCTCACGGAGTCGGTCGAGGTCGAGCGGCAGGGCGACTTTCAGCGCAATGGGCTGAAGCTGCGGCTGGCGAATGGTGCCATCGACGGTGGCGCGGCCGGCACGGAAGCCGACCGAGAGATCGACTTCAGCGGCGCGCAGCTTCTCGAGCTTCGGCGAGCGGAGTTCGCGGCCCTGGACGCCGAGATCGAGCACGAGCGACTTCAACCCGCCGCGCGCCTTGAGCGAAAGCGCCAGCGTGCCCGCCGCGGGCGGCGCGCCGGGCCGACCGGCGGCGCGCCAAAGGGCGTCGAGCGCGAGCGGACGCGCGGTGGCGAGATCGACGTCGATCTTCTCCTCCTCGGTCAGGCGACCCGCGGCGAGATCGAACGGCACCCGCGCGTAGCCGGCCAGCAGCGGCTCGCCGGCGCGCAGCAGACGGATCGATTCCAGCGCCGCGACGCCGTCGCCCACCCGCGCGGTGGCCGAGATTTCCAACTCGCCTGAGCGGGCGCTCAGCTTGCTCAGCTCGATCCGTTCCCCCGCGAGGGTGGCGGTGAGATCGGCCGAAATGGGCGCGCCGGCATCGATCTTCAGCTCGCGCACGGCGAGGTCGCCCCCGCCGCCGAGGGTCGAGCGGAGCGCGGCCGGATCGCCCGCCTGGCCGGTCAGGAGCCACTTGAGCTGCACGCCGCCGGCCAGCTTCTGCGAAATGCCCCGGGTCTGCAGCGTGGCGGCAAAGCGCTCCAGCTCAGGCAGCTCGGCATTGATCTCGAGGCGGAAATCGCGCGCGCCCTCGATCCGCCCGTAGCCGCCGAGCGCCAGGCGATTGACCGCATCGAAGCGCACGTCGACCTCGTCGAGCCAGAGCAGACCGTCGGCCGCGCGCAGGCGGGTGCGCAGTCGGTCGACGACCACGCCCTGCGCCTGGATCTGGCTGCCTTCGAGCTGCACCTGCCCCTGCGGGCGACCGGCTCGCCAGGAAACCTCGCCGCGGCCCTGCAACTGCCCGAGCACCGGCGGCGCCTGGCCGGCGAGCGACAGCTGGCCGAGGTCCGGGGCGTTGAGTTCGAATTTCGCGCTCGCCTCCAACTCGCCCACCAGCCGCGCCTGACCGCTCAGCGTGAGTCGGTTGGTGGCCCGGGCGATCTCCGCCGAGGTCAAAGCCAGCGCACCGCCGGTGGCCAAGGCGCCGCGCACCCGCACGGCATCGAGGGCCAGCGGCCCGGAGCGCGGCTGCGCCAGCTCAGCTGCGCCCTGGCCCTGCCAGTCGGCCAGGCGGGTGAAGTCGCCCGAGTTGCTGCCCTCGGCCTCGACCTTCACGCTGGCCGCGCCGTGCTCGCCGGCGGTCGGATTCGTCAGCAGGGCGGCGAATTTGGCGGTCGCGCCGGCCTGCGGGCCCACGAGCTGGGCAAACTCGGCTTCCAGCCGATCGAGCCGGCCCGCCAGCGGCAGCGGCGCGGCGGCGGTCAGCAATTCGGCCGGCCAGCGCAACCCCACGCCTTCCGCGCGCAGTGTGGCGGTCAGGGCCGGAGCGAGCTCGGCGTGCAGAGTAGCGGTGCCGCCTTCGACGCGCAGGCGGGCATCGAGCACGCCCCGGGGCGTCAGGCTCAACGTTTCCAACGCGATGGCCGGCGTGATCGGCAGACCGCGCAGATTCACCCTCCGCTCGGCGTAGCTCGTCGCAGCCCGCAGGGGACCGAGCGGACGGAGGCCGGGCACCTCGAGGCTGGACAGACTGAGTTCGTCCTCGCGCCCCGGCAGAAGGCGCAGCGTCAGGCCGGCGAGCTGCACCCCGCCCTTGATGCGGACATTCACCCGCTCCAGCACCAGCGAGGCGGGGAGCGGAAACTGCGGGACTTCGAAGGGCTTGGTCGGGGACTGTTCGGTCGCCTTGGCCACGAGCTTCGAGGGGTCGAGGGCCACATCGACGTCGCGCAGCACCACATCGCCGAGGAAGTCGCCGCCCAGCCCCCCGCGCAGCAGCCGCCAGAGGTCGTAGCCGACTGAGATCTCGCCGACTTTAAAGGTGCTGAGCGCGTTCGGTCCGGTGGGCTGGATGTCCACCGAGCGCACGCTCAGGCGGCTCCAGATACTGCCTTCGAGCTGGTAGCGGATGTCGAGCTGCTGCTCGGCCCCGAGCTGGGCGATCTGCCGCCGCGCGAGGTAGAAGGCGATCGGCTGCGCCGCCAGCAGCAGCCCGGCCACGAGCAGGAACAGCCCCAGCAGCGTCCAGCGCAGCCAGCGGCGGCGGCGTTTCGGCGCGGGAGTGGGGGCGGCGTTGGACATCGAATCGGCGCGAACCTAGCCGGGAGCCGCAGTCGCGCGAGGGAAGTAGTCCGCACTCTCCGAGTGCGGCAGTTTCGCGAAGGTGAGGTGACAGGAGGCGGGAACCATCAGGCGGCGCGCCCGGACCGTTCCCGGCGTGGGCACATGGGCCCCGTGCGCAGTGGGAGTACGGCGCTGGCCGGGCGGCCGCGTGTAGCCTGGGCTGATTTTCGCCCCGCGGGCAGTCGGTGAGCGCGCGGCCCGACGGCGGCACCACGCATCTCGCGGGTGCCATCCGCCGGCGGGAGACCACGAGAAGGCAGTCCGCCGATGGGAGGGATTTGGCGCAGATTCGCCGAGGGCGGGATGAACCCGAACTCGTCCCCGCGCGGCGGCCGCGATCTGCGGAGAGCCCTCAGCGCCGATGCCGCGGTCCGAGATTGGCCCGGGCCAGATCCTTCGCCGGGGGCGGCGGGGCCGGGGCGGCGACACTCTCGCTGGCCCGGGGCGGCAACGGGACCAGCGTGGTTCCCGGCGGCCGATTGCTGGGGCGCGCCGCCGGATGCGTGGCGATCGGCGGCAGCGGCCGGGCGGGTGGAGCGACAGTCTGGGTGGCGGCCGGAGCTTCGGCCCGGGCGTTCCGAGTCGGCTCCGGCTGGACGCCGACGAGCGGTGCCGGTTCGGGCGGAGGAATAGCCACCGATGCTTCGGCCGTCGGCACGATAGTCTCGGCCGCGGAGGCGGTCGCCACGGCCGTTTGCTGGAAGAGCGGCAACTCCGGGCCGGCTTCGACCGGCTTGCGCGCCTGGCGAGGAGGGGTGGTGGTTTTGGTCGTCGCCGAAGGCGAGCCGGCTGCCGGAGCCGCGGAGGCGGGCGCGGCGGGGGCGGCGCCGCTGTACTTGGCGTGGTCTTCCGCCGCGGCGGCGGCGGCATTGCGGGCCTCGATTTCCTCCGTGTCCAGGAACTGCGGCTGGCGCGGCTTGCCGTCCTTGGAGCGGTCGATGGCCAGATCGACCAACAGTTCTTGATTGCGCCAGGGAATGCTCGGGACCTCCAGCGGGAAGACCGCTTTGAAATCGGGCCGCGAGCGGCCGGCATGCGCCTCGGTCCAGCCGAGGACCTCGATGCGATAGGAGCCCTTGGCCCACTGCGCGGGCGCGTCGCTGCCGTCGGCCACGAAATCGACGTAGAGCGAGGCCACTTCGCCCGGGAGCAGCACGAGCGGATACACATCCATCTCCTCGAACGCCGCCGAGTTGCCCGACGGATTGAGGCAGAGCTTGCGCCAATGGAACGTGCGCTTCCAATCGCCCTGCCCGGACATGACCGCATCGAGCTGCCCGACCGTCTGCGAGCGGGTCGTCATGTTGGCGATGCTGAAGCGAATGCGGAGCCGCTCGATGTTGCGGACCTTGTTGACTGCCACGCCGACCGAGCCGGCGGTGTGGAGCGAAAGCGAGCGGGGGCGGATCCAGCGAGTGAAGACCTCGTTGCCCATGAGCCAGAGCATGCCGAGCAGATTGAGCACCCCGAGGGCGAAGAGCAGCACCTCGAGTCGGGTGGGTTCGGAACCGGGGAAGAGGCTGCGCACGACCTCGGCCAGCCAGCCCTGCGGAGCGTCGGCACTGCGGGGCGGGGCTACCCGGGCCGGCGCAGCGACCGCGGCCGCAGGCGCGGCGCCAGCTGCGGTGGTGAGAGCGGCCGCGGGCGTGGCGGGCGACATGGCCCGTCCGCTGACGATCTCGTCCAGCATCTGCGACTCGGGCGAGCGCGGCGGCTCCGTCTTCTTCGGCAGCGACGAGGCAACCGGCGCTGGCGTGGCGGCGGCCACCGGCGGCGGCGTGGCGGCCGCGGTGGGCGCCGGGGTGGCGGCGGGCGGCGACGCCGCGGCGGTATTCGGGAGTGGCAGAATGCCGAGCTTCTCGAGCGACTGGGAGAAGAGGAAATTCAGCGACGTGGCGTAGAACTGCTCGGCTGAATTCAGTACCTCGGCCGCCTTGTCGTAGCGCTTGGCGTGGGCTTCGAGCGCCACCTGGCAGTAGTAACGCGCTGGCGTCTGGCCGGCCAGCGGCAGTCGCTCGGCGATGCGCTGGGCGAGCTCGACCTTGCCTTCCTGCAACAGACTGAGCACGACCTTGAACTGCAGCATTTCCCGTTCGACCGGCTGCTTCAGCGTGTCGGTCTCGGGCAGCATCGCTTCGTAGAGCTCGCGGGCGGCGGCGTATTCCTTTTTGGCAAAGGCGATCTCGGCCAGATTGAAGCGCGCCGGCCAGCTGGCGGGATCGGCCGCCAGGGCCTGACGAAAGAGCGCCTCGGCCTTGGGGAAATCGCCGCGGTAGAATTCGATCGCCCCGCGCAGGTTGTGCACCTCGGCCGGGTTGTCGGTCAGACCGATGGCCTCCTGCAGCAGGCGCGAGGCCGTGTCGAACTCCTTCGCCCGCAGCTTCAGCTGGGCTTCGCGCAATTTGGCCGCGTAGGCGTCGGGCTGATTGGCGATGCGGCGATAGTCCGAGCTCGCGCCGTCCTGCGCCCGCGGCGAAAACGAACGCACCGCGATCCAGCCGGGCAGCGAGCGGAGCGACGCATTCGGCTTCGGCTCCTTCAGCGGCGGCGGCGTGAGCGCGGGCTTGGCTTCCGATTTCGACTCCGGTTTGCCCTCGGGTTTCGCATCCTCGGCCGGCTTCTCCTTGGGGGCGGCGGCCTCGCCCGGACCCGCCAGCGGCGGCTCGCTCTTTGGACCGCCGGGGACATCGGGCGAAGCGATGCCACCCGCACCGCTGGGCAGGTCGAGATCGATCGGCGGCGGCAAGACC
Source organism: Verrucomicrobiota bacterium (assembly GCA_018240025.1). Classification (GTDB taxonomy): domain Bacteria; phylum Verrucomicrobiota; class Verrucomicrobiia; order Chthoniobacterales; family SZAS-18; genus SZAS-18. Next base: position 24,835 of record JAFEGM010000092.1, on the reverse strand, counting down.
GGCACCGGCAGACCGCGCGAACGCGGGCCGGAGGACTGGCCCTGAGTGGGATCGTAGGTCACGCTGCCGCCCGCCACCCAGCCGACCCGCACCAGCGTGTCGGAGAAAATGGAGCGCATCCCCGGCCGGCTGGAGGCATCGGCATAGCTGAGGAACTTGTTCGCGCCTTCCTTGTCCTTCTTGGCGAAGGCGAAGGCCGCCTGGCAGTAGAAGTAGGCCGGCGAAGCGCCGCCGGGCCGGAGGCGGCCGAATCGCTTTTGCGCGCCTGGCTCGTCGTTCAGCAGGAGGGAGCAGACGACCAGCTTGTACTGCAGGAGCTCCCACTCGATGGCCAGCTTGTAGCGGTCGGTCTGAATCGACAGATCCTCGAAGTTCTTCAGTGCCTTGGCGTATTCCTTCCGGCGGAACGGAATCTCGGCCACGTTGAACTTCGCCGCCCAGAGGTCGGGGTCGAGATTGACCGCCCGTTTGAAGGCCGCCTCGGCACGGTTGTAGTCGTTTTGCCGCAGGAGAATGGCACCGCGGAGATTCCAGGCGTCGGCCACGTTCGGCTTCAGCTTCTCGGCCTGGTCGAGTTGCTCCAGGGCGAGGGCGCTGTTGCCCGACTCGTAGCTGGCAAAGGCCATCTGCAGGAGCATCTCGCCCCCCGCCTTCCCCGGCGGAATGGGGCCGGTGGGCGCCGCCGGCCCCGACGGTACGCGCACAGCTTTGCGGATCTCCCCGCCGGCCGGCGCCTTGTTCGGGTTGGTCTGGGGCAGGACCTTGGTGGGTGGGCCCTTCGGCGGCGGCGGCGAGGGCATCGCACCCGGATCCGACTGGGCCAGCACGCGACCGGCGGAAAGCGTCAGCACGCAGAGCAGGGAACGGAACGACTGACGCATGGGCACGGGCGGAACAGACAGGTACACTCGGATTGCCGAAGTTCGAAATTCGAAATTCGGCGACCCCTCTGACAGCGGAAGGGGTCGGACCGCTGCGTCAGGCGCGAAAGAAAGAGGTCCGCCTGAAGCCGGCGGGCGCAATGCAAGCGGTGCCATCCCGCTACTTCCGTGGCGGACGCGCTTTCGGACGCGTCGGGGCAGACGCCCTGGGCCGACCGGATCGTGCCGGCGGCGGGGCGGGAGCAGGCGCTTTCGGACGCACCGGGATCGGTCCCTCCGCGGTGCCGGTCGCGGCCGGGCTCGGGGAAGTCTTCGCCGCCTGCCGCCGCCAGCGGGCCACGAACATGCCGTTTGCATTGACCTCGTGCGGCCAGAGCGTGCGCTGAAACTCCGGCTGGAAATCCGTGTGGGTGCGCCGGAACGCCTCGACCACGCCCTCGGTCTCGGCGCGGGTCAGGGTGCAGACGGCGTAGACGAGCGCCCCGCCCGGCTTCACTGCCGCCGCCGCCGCGGTCAGCAGGCGGAGCTGCAGCTCGGCCAGTTCGCGCACGTCGTCGGGCGTGGTGGTCCAGCGGGCGTGCGGGTGCCGCTGCCAAGTGCCGACCCCGCTGCAGGGGGCATCGACCAGTACGCCGTCGCAGCGCAGGCCCTTGGCGGGCAGGCCTTCGCCCAGCCAAGGCTCGACCCGCAGGTTGAAGACGCTGGCGCGGGCGGCGCGTTTCTTCAGCGCGGCGAGCTTGCGCGGTCCGCGGTCGGTCGCCCAGACGAGGCCTTTGCCCTGCATGAGCTGCGCCAGATGTAGCGTCTTGCCGCCTTCGCCGGCGCAGGCGTCCCACCAGGTTTCGCCCGGCTGCGGCGCGCAGAGATGTCCGACCAATTGCGAAGCCAGGTCCTGGATCTCGATCGCTCCGCGCTGAAAGGCCTCGGTTTGAAAAATGTCGTCGCGCCCCTGGTAGAGCCACGCCTGCAGCTTCTGGCCCTGCGGGGCGAGCTTCGGATCGGCCGGCCGACAGTCGCGCAATTCCTCCGCCACGTACGCCGGTCCCCGCAGCCAGAGCGACGGCTCGCGCTGGAACTGGGCCAGCGTGGCCGGCGGCAGCTCGACCTCGCGTCGCAGCCACTCCGGCACGGCCCGGTCCAGGCTGCCGAAGCCGCCGGGATGCAGCTGGAAGCGATTGTGCAGCTCGATCGCGCCGACGATCTGCCCGCCCTTGGCCTGCCGCGGATCGAGCCAGCCACGCCAGCGAAACCAGACCCCGACCGCCCGGGTGACCTCCCGGCATTTGAAGTCGTCCAGCCCGCTCTTGGCCAGATGCTTGGGCAGAGTGAGATCGGCCCGCGTGTAGTCGTCGCTCGCCTCCAGGAACTCCGCCGCCGTGCGCAGACTGATCGGCAGGACCCGGAACGGCGAGGGTCCGCGCCGCTCGCGCGAGACCCGTGGCTCGGGCCGGGCCCGCTCCCGGGCGTCTTCCTCGGCCTGGGCCTTTTTGCGCATGGCGCGTCGAAAGGGATTCATGGGGCCTCGCTTCGCTCGGAAGTTCGAAACTCGAAACCCGAAACTCGAAGGAAACTCGAAGGTCGAAGGTTTGGCCGGCGGCTTTGGTCGATTCGAGGGCGAGGACGAGGACGACGACGAGGAGGATTGCCGGTGACGGTATCCTGCGGAGGGATGGGCCTGCAGCGGCGATCGATGGGACGATGATCACCGCCATCCGTTCGATCAGCGAGGCGTGGCCGCCTCCCGGTCCTTGCACAGGACACCACTCCGAAGGCGGGGATTCGTCCTCGTCCTCGTCGTCGTCCTCGTCCTCGAATCGACCAAAGCCGCAGGCCAAACCTTCGACCTTCGAAGTTTCCTTCGAGTTTCGAGTTTCGAGCTTCGAACTTCCGAGCGAAGCGAGGCGCCATGAAGATCCAGTTCCACGGCGCCTGCCGGACGACCACCGGCTCGATGTATCTGCTGCTCGTCAACGGCCAGCGTATTCTCCTCGAATGCGGGCTCTTTCAGGGTCGGCGGGCGGATGCCTATGACCGCAACGCGAACTTCCCCTTCGACCCGGCGTCGATCGATGTCGCCATCCTCAGCCACGCGCACATCGACCACTGCGGCAATTTCCCCAACCTCGTGAAGAAGGGCTTCCGCGGCAGCATCTACTGCACGTTCGCCACCCACAATCTGGCGGGCGTGATGCTCAAGGACAGCGCCAAGATCCAGGAGGGCGACATCGACTTCCTCAATCGCATTCGCGCCCGCGAGGGGTTGCCGCCGGCCGCGCCGCTCTACACGCAGGAGGACGCCGAGCGCGCGGCGCGGCAGTTCGTGGCCGTGGGCTACGACCGCCCGGTGCCGGTGGCCGACGGTGTGAAGGTTACGTTCGTCGATGCCGGCCACATGCTCGGCTCGGCCCAGGTGGTGCTCGACGTGAAGGAGAGCGGCCGGCAATTCCGCTATCTCTTCAGCGGCGACGTCGGACGTGGCGAGGACCCCATCCTGCGCGATCCGGTGCGGGTCGAGAACGTCGACTTCCTGCAGATCGAAAGCACCTACGGCTGCCGCGAGCACGAGGAGCGGCAGCGCTCGGGCGATGCGGCCATGGAGAAGATCGAGGCCACCATCAGGCGCGGCGGCAAGGTCATCATCCCGGCCTTCGCGGTCGGGCGCACGCAGCAGGTCGTGTACAAGCTGCACCAGGAGATCCGCGCGCGGCATCTGCCGCCGGTTCCCGTGTATGTGGACAGTCCGCTGGCCGTGAATGCGACCGAGATCCACCGGCTGCATCCGGAGTGCTTCAACGACGAGATCTACAAATTCCTGACCAAGGTCGCGAACCCGTTCGACATGGAGAATCTGACCTACGTCCGGCGCGCGACCGATTCCATGAAGCTGGCCGATCTGCGCGGCCCGGCCATCATCATCAGCGCTTCCGGCATGGCCGAGGCCGGCCGCATTCTCCACCATCTGCGCAACCACATCGGCGACCCGCGCAATCTCGTGCTCTTCGTCGGCTACTGCGCGGAGAACACGCTGGGCGCGCAGATCCTGGCCGGGAAGAGCCCGGTGCGCATTCTCGGGGAATCCTTCGAGGTCCGCGCGCAGATCGCCCGGGCCGACTCTCTCTCCGGCCATGCCGATCAGCACGAGCTGCGCGAATACGTGCAGAACCTCGGCGAGAGCAGCGCGGGCCTGCGCCAGATCTTCGTCGTGCATGGCGAGGAGGATCAGGCGCTCTGCTTCGGCGAGGCTCTGCGGAAGATGAAACCGCAGGCCACGGTGACGGTGCCGACCCGTGGGCAGGAGTGCGAGGTCTAGGAGGGGGAAGATTCAAGAGGCAAGACCAAGAGACAAACCGTGTTAAGATGCAGGGTATAAGGAAGGATCGTTCTGCGTGAGCGTGCATATGGTGAACATGAAGCTTCGTGGATGGCTCGGCGTGCTGGCCGGGGCGCTGCTCCTCGGCGGATGCAAGGAGGAGCCGAAGAAGGCGGCGGGAGGCGATGCGCCGAGGAGTCCGAACACGGAAGCCATCCGCGGGCTCGTCGAGCGGGCGGCGGAGCAGACGCTCCCGGCGCCTTCGCTGGCGGCGCTCGATTTCGAAGTGCCGTGTCCGTTCGCGGATCTCGATGTCCGCCGCGATGCGCTCATCGCCAAGGCCAAGGAACTGGGCGGCAGCGCCGTCGAAGGCCTGCGCGATGGCGATCGGCAGCGCCGCCTGGCGGTGCAGTTGCCGGGCTCCTCGGTGGCGGCGTTCCGCCTCGCCGCGGGCGCACCGGTCGTCGGCAGCACGGCGGAGAAGGAGTCGTTCGATGTGACGCTGAAGGCGCCGTGACGGGCGGGCGAGATAGGTCACGAAATCGTCACCCTTCGGCCTTCGCCCGAAGCCGCCGGATGGCGGAAATGTGAGCGCCCCCTCGGGGGCTGCACCTCACACATTATGACGACGACATCCCTCTTCCGCTCTCTCGCCACCGGACTCGCCCTGGCCGCCGCGCCAGTTGCTCTGGCGCAGGTGGCGGTCGATCCCGCCATCCCCGCCTACGCCAAGACCAGCGGCGTGACCGGCAACTTATCCTCGATCGGTTCGGACACGCTCAACAACCTCATGACCCTGTGGGCCGAGGGCTTCAAGGCGGCGTATCCGAACGTGAACATCCAGATCGAGGGCAAGGGCTCCTCGACCGCGCCGCCCGCGCTCATCGAGGGCACCGCGCAGCTCGGGCCCATGAGCCGGCCGATGAAGCCGACGGAGATCGACGCGTTCGAGAAAAAGTATGGCTACAAGCCGACCGAGATCCGCGTCTCGATCGACGCGCTCGGCGTGTTCGTGCACAAGGACAACCCGCTCAAAGGCCTCACGCTCCAGCAGGTGGACGGGATGTTCTCCAGCACCCGCAAGCTCGGCGGCAAGGATCTGACCAAATGGGGCGATCTCGCCCTGACCGGCGAGTGGGCCGGCCGGCCGATCTCGCTCTACGGCCGCAACAGCGCCTCGGGCACCTACGGCTTCTTCAAGGAAGAGGCGCTCGGCAAGGGTGACTTCAAGGCCACGGTCAAGGAACAGCCCGGCTCCAGCGCGGTCGTGCAGGGCATCAGCTCGGATGTCGCGGGCATCGGCTACTCGGGCATCGGCTACAAGACCTCCAGCGTGCGCGCCCTGCCGCTGGCCAAGTCGGGCGACAAGTACGTCGAGCCCACGGCCGAAAACTGCCTCAACGGCAATTATCCGCTGGCTCGCTTCCTCTACATCTACGTCAACGTGAAGCCCGGCCAGCCGATGGACAAGCTGACCAGCGAGTTCCTCAAATACGCGCTCTCGAAGGAGGGCCAGCAGGTCGTGGTCAAGGACGGCTATTTCCCGATCCCGGCCGAGATCGCCAAGGAGGAGGTCGGCAAGCTGAAGTAAGCCGACGAACCGATTCTGGCGCCGCCGGTCCAAGCCGCGGCGAGGGTGCGGGCGCGACGTTGGTCGCGCCCGCTTTCGTTGGAGGGAGGGGAATGGGAGAAGAGGAGAAAATTGGCCTCAAAGAACTCAAAGAGCTCAAAAAGAGGCAGGCGGATGGAGTCGTGATCGCTGGCTGAGGTACATCTCGGCTCGGGTGGGGAAGCGAGCAGGAGCCAGCGCCCAACGGAGGTCTTCAACCTTCTGGTCGCTCTGGCTTTCTGGTCCTTTGGTATTCCGGCGCCCGCGCCGCCGCCGGCCGCGGCGGTCCCAGAAAGGCGCTCACCCGCGGCGGGCGGCCGGGGTCGAGCGAGAGGGTCAGCGCGCCGTTGGCGTCGGTCTTGTAAAGCAGCGTCGCGGCGGGCAGGCGGAGAATGCGGCGCTGGCTTTCGCCTTCGTCGGAGGCGCGGCGGAAGCGCCGATTGCGTTCGTGACGGAGGACGAGCGACGGCTGCACGGCGGCGAGGAACGCAGGCGTGCCGCTGGCTTCGCGGGGATGCTCGCCGAGGATCAGGACATCGGCCCGCAGCTCGGCGGGGCGGGCGAGGAGGAGGCGCTCGGTGGTTTCGCCGGCATCGCTTAGCAGGAGCACGCGGCGGCCGTCGGAGGTGTCGAGTCGCAGTACCAGCGGCTGATCCTCCCGGCGCGGTCCGTCGAGCTGCGTTGGGGGATGCAGCACGACCAGGCGCGCCCCGCCGGTCAATTCCAGCATCTGTCCGGCCGCAAGGAAGCGCAGCGGTACGCCCCGGCGCGCGGCGGCCTCGTGCAGCTCGCGGCGGAAGGCCGAGCGGGCGGCGAGCGGACTGTCGACGATCGCCCGCGGCGGGAACAGGCGCAGGCATTCCTCCGCCGCGCCGGTGTGGGCACTGGCTGGCTTGGTGGCGATGAGCCCGGTCAGGCGATCGAGCCCGCGCGCGTGCAGGCAGGCGCGCACGCCGCGGTCGAAGTCGGAACGATGCCCGCAGCCGAGCAACCACGTCTCTCCGCCGGCGCGCAGGACGAGCGCGGAGGAGCGGTCGAGATCGAGCAGCGTCAGCTCGACCGCGGGCGCACCCGGCCGGGGCAGGGCGGCGTGGAAATGGCCGCCGGGCACCGCGGCGAATTGCTGCACGCTGAAGAGCAGCAGCTGCGTGGCGCCCCAGTTGGCGTTGTTGATCAGCACGGCCCAGGTCAGGCTGAAGGCCCCCCCGAGCAGGGAGAGCAGACCGAGTCCGAGGATGACGGTGGCCAGCGGGACGGCCAGCAGATTGGCCGCCAGGGCGACGGGCGTGACCGTATGGAAATGCCAGAACATCAACGGGGCCGAGCCGAGCCAGGCGGCGAGCGAGGCCGCGACGAGCCCGAGCACCTCCAGTCGGCGGCGATGCAGCCATTGCCGCCAGGGCGGAAGGAGGATCTCGGGCAGGAAGGGATCGGGCCCGCCGAGGCCGCGGATGCGCTGGAGGATCGGGTCGCCCAAGGCCAGCAGCGCCAGCACGACGAGGAACGAGAGCTGGAAGCCGGCGCCGAAGAGCTGCTGCGGATCCCAGGCCAGGATGAGCAGCGCCGCCGCGCCGAGGGAGTTGAGCAGGCGGGCCGGATGCTCGCTCCAGGCGGCGGTCAGCAGCACCGCCGCCATGAGCGTGGCGCGCACGCTGGAGGCGCCGAGCCCGGTGACCAGCGCGTAGAAAAGCAGGACCGGAACCACGACCGCGGGCGCGAGCTTGCCGCGGCCGAGCCCGAGCGGCTGAAGCAGCCACTGCACGAGCAGGGCGAGGATGGCCACATTGAATCCGCTGACCGCGAAGAGGTGAAACGTGCCGGTCTGCCGGAACGATTCGGCCAGCTGATCCGCCGCTTCGTCGGCCGTGCCCAGGACCATGCTGGCGATGACCGCGGCCACCTCCGGCTCGCGCTCGAGGTCGAGCCGCAGGAGATCGTGCGTCCAGCGCCGGAACTCGGCGGAGGTCTCCACCAGCGCGCTGCCGTGCCCCGAGGAAAGCACCACCGCGTCGGAGGCCTCGCGCAGCCAAAGCTCGGTCAGCACGCCCTTGCGGCGCAGCCAGCTGGCGAAATCGAACTGCCCCGGATTGCGCGGTCGCTCGGGCGGACGCAGCCAGCCGTCGATCTGCACGCGATCGCCGTACACCGGCGCTTCATCCGGCCAGGAGACGGCAAGCAGCGCCTGGCAGGGGTGATCCTGACCGTCCCAGCGGATCGATTCCAGCTGCAGGGTGCAGCGGTAGAAGCGCGACTCCTCCTTGGTCCGCGGCTGGTCGATGATGGTGCCGACCACCCTGACCGCGCGTCCGAGCGGGCCGACGCGGCGCTCCAACTCCAGCCCGCTGGGCGGGCGCAAGGCGAACGCCTGCAGCGTGGCAAAGGCCGCCACCACGACCGCCCAGACGCTCGCGTTCGAGCGCCGCCAGAGGAAGACCGCCAGCGTCGCGAGAAAGGCCACGAGGCTCGGGCCGATGCCCAGCCCGGTCGCGTCGGCCAGCGCAATACCCGCGGCGGCGGCGAGGGCTCCGCCGAAGAGCGGCTGCCGCCCGGAAAACGGGCTGAGGCCCATGGCCGCAGGCGCGGACGGGGGGAATCAGAGCGCGTAGCGTCCGCCGAAGCCCATCCGGCGCGACTTCATGTCGAAGGAGAAGCCGAACGGCCGGTCGGACTTCTTCGACGTCTTCCAGTTGAGGACCGCATTGCGGATGTAGAAGAGATCCTTGCCCGGGCTGCCGCAGCTGCTGAGGACCATGGCCAGCTTGGCGTAGCCGCCGCCGGCCGGAAAGACCACCGCATACTTGCCCTCCGAGCTCATGCCTCCGCCCATCATGTTGTCATTGGAATAGAGATAGGGCGGCGTCGGCGTGTGGAATTCCTCTCCGGCCGGAATGGGCTTGCGGCCTTCCTCGGATTTCTCCGAGGCATCGAGCACGGGCGGCGTGACGTCGAAGTTGAAGACGAGCTCCTTGCTCTTCGACTGCTCGCGCAGCTGCGAGTTCTGGGAGATCAGATGCTTGGCGTAGTCGAAGGCGATGCCGTCGACCTCCGTGCTGCCGGAACTCCGGGTGACCTTCGGCGTCTTGGCGCCGGGCGGGAGGACGAAACTGACCTTGTAGCTCAGCTTCGGTCCGACGCTGGACTGGACGAAGCGCATGACGAGCCACTTGTCGGAGATCTTGAGGTAATCGCCCGCGGCGGGCGCGGCGGACTTCTTCTGCGCGAAGACGGCGGAAGGCAGCAGGCTGGCGAGCAGGAGGGGGAGGAGATAACGGGTCATGGGTCGGAGGGAAGCGGACGACGATGCCACGGGCGGTTGGCGCGATAGGCGGCCAGGCGCTGACGGGCGAGCGAGCGATGGTGGAAATAGGTGCGGTCGCGCAGAAGTTCCGGCATGGCCTGCTCCTGCAGGCGAATCGCCTCGGCGAAGCGGCCCACCTCGGCGTAGGCGGCCGCGAGGGTGTCCTGGTAATCGGCCTGCGTGGAGCGCGAGTTGCTCGTCAGTCCGGTCGCCAGTTGGACGGCCCGTGGGCCATTGCGGTGCGCCTCCGCGGGGGTCGTGGCCAGGATCCAGGCCAGCGAGTTGCGCAGGCTGGCACTGTTCGACTGCTGTTTGAGCGCCCGTTCCAAGGTGGCCACGGCTTCGCCGTCGAGTCCCTGCATGAAGCAGACGTCGGCCAGCACGCCGGCCGCCCCGCCGGACTTGGGGAAGCGCTGCACCAGGGCCCGCGCCCGCTCCAGCGCCTGGCCGGTGCGGCCCAGCTTCATCAGACAGGCGATGGCGCCGGCCTCGGCCTCGCCGGTCGAGAGGCCGGCATCGCGGGCTTCCTCGTAGAGGGCCAGGGCCCGCCGATAGTGGGTCTGCTTGAAGAGCAGGTCCGCCTCCTCCAGCGGGCCGGCCACGAGCGGCCCGAGGCCGACGCAGGCGGCCAACGAAGAGAAAACAAAAAGGCGAAACGGCTGCACGCGCGCACCCTGCCTTCCAGAAATTTTAAAGCAAGTAAAAACGCACGTCTAAATCAGGCCACCCCGTGAAGCGGGTTGACGACCGTCCGGCTTGTCCGTGGGTGGAAGCCCTGCCGTGTCCGTTTCTCCTCCCACCCACGAACTCGAAGTGCCGCCGCTGCTCGCGGCGGAGCGGCTCGACCTGTTCCTGGCCGCGGCGCTGCCGGGCCTGACGCGCTCGCGGCTCCAGGGGCTGATCAAGGCCGGGAAGGTCGTGCTCGACGGCCAGCCGGCGGCCAAGTCCGGCCAGCTCCTGCGCGGCGGCGAGCGGATCCGCGTCGAGGAGCAGCCGCCCGCGCCGCTCGAGGCCGTCGCGCAGGACATCGCGCTCGACGTGCTCTTCGAAGACGATGACCTCCTGGTGCTGAACAAACCGCCCGGGCTCGTCACCCACCCGGCGCCGGGACATCCCGACGGCACGCTGGTCAATGCCTTGCTCCACCACTGCGCCACGCTCTCGCGCGGTTCGGCCGAGGCCCGGCCGGGCATCGTCCACCGACTCGACAAGGACACCTCCGGCCTGCTCGTGGTGGCGAAGAACGATCCTGCCCACCTCTCCCTGGCCCGGCAGTTCGAGGAGCGAAGCACCGAGAAGTTCTATCTCGCCCTCGTGCGCGGCTGGCCGCGGGGGGAGAGCGGACGGATCGACGCGCCGATCGGCCGGCATCGCACCGACCGCAAGAAGATGGCGGTGGTCGCCGCCGGGGCGGGGCGCTCGGCCCTGACCACCTGGCGGGTTCTGCAGCGCTTCGGGCCCGAGGCGCTCGGCCTGCCCGCGGCCTTGGTGGAATGTCAGCTGCACACGGGCCGGACGCACCAGATCCGCGTGCATTTGAAGCACCTCGGGCATCCGATCCTGGGCGATGCGACCTACGGCGGTCCGGTCAAAGGCGTCCGGCCCGAACCCGCCCGACAGCTGCTGCACGCCTGGCGGCTGGCGCTCGCGCATCCGCGCACCGGGCAGCGACTGTCGTTCGAGGCCCCGCCGCCGGCGGATTTTGGCCTCGCGGCCCTCGGCGTCCGGCTCTAGGTACCGTTCCCCCCGCCAGGCTCTCGCATGTCGTCCTTCACCACCGCGCTCGATGCCGTTCTGGGTCACCTCGAAGTGACCCGCCTGCACGGTCGCACCCTGAAGGCCAGTCGCTCCGCTCTGGCAGCCCTGCGGGCGTCGACGGAGACGGTGCCGACGCTCGCGGCTCCGCCAGCCCCGCCGCCCGTCGCCGCATCCGCTCCGTCCGCGGTTGCGCCGGTCGCCCTGGTGCCGCCGGCGCCCGTGCAGGTCGCCCCCGCGCCGAAACCCAGCGAGCCCAAACCAGCCAGCGCGCCCGCCGTTCCTCTGTCCAAGGCGGAGCGCCTGGCGGCGATGCGCTCCCGAACGGCCAGCTGTGTACTTTGCCCCCATCTGGCCGAAAGCCGGAAGTCGGTGGTCTTCGGAGTGGGTGATCCCGACGCCCGTCTGATGTTCGTGGGTGAGGCCCCCGGCGCGGACGAGGATGTGCAGGGCGAGCCTTTCGTCGGGCGGGCCGGCCAGCTGCTGACGAAGATCATCCAGACGATGGGGTTCGCGCGGGACGAGGTGTACATCGCGAACATCCTGAAGTGCCGGCCGGACACCCCCGGGCAGAGCTACGGCAATCGCGCCCCGACCAACGAGGAGATGCAGACCTGCCTGCCCTATCTGGAGGAGCAGATCGACATCATCCGCCCCGAGGTGCTGGTCGCGCTGGGCGGCACCGCGGTCCGCGGCCTGCTCGGTGGTGAGCCAAAGATCACCTCGGTCCGCGGTCGTTGGCACGATTTCCGCGGTATCCCGCTGATGCCTACTTTCCATCCGTCTTTCCTGCTCCGGCCCGAGAATGAGTCGAAAAAGCGGCTCACCTGGGAGGACATGCTCTCCGTGAAGGAGCGCTTGGGGCTTGAAATTACGGAGCGGGAGCGGCGATATTTTCTTCCCAAAGCCGCGCCTGCGGGCGAGTGATGAAGCTGGATTTTCAAGGATGAGCGACGCCCCCGGCCACTCCAAGCCCCTCTTTGGTCGCTCGACCCCGCGCGTCGAAAAGCCTTCGTTTTTCCGTCGCGTGACCGGCGCCCCGGGGGCGAATCCCGCCCAGCCCGGCGCGCCCGCCCAGCCCGGGCGCTCCACCTCGGTCATTCCGGAAGCGCCCAAGGCGCCCGTGCGGGAAGCCCCTGCTCCGCTGCCGATCGGCCCCGGCCCAAAGAATTCCGAGGCCGCCCGCGCCACCGCCCGCGAGTTCGCCAACCGGGCGGGCAACGGCCGGGTCATTTCGCTGCGCGATGTCTATCAGCCGCCGCCGACGGTCGAGAAGTGGCTGAAGCAGAAGCCCGAGGAAGAGGCCGATGCCATGAATCCGCCCGGGGGCGCTCCAGCGACTCCGGCCACGGTCAGTGCGCCGCTCGATCAGGTCGCCGTGCCCTCCGCCGCGCCGGCCGCGGCCCTCGCGCCGCCGCCACGTGCCAAGTACACCGAGGACATGCTCGCGCGCCGGCGCGAGATCGAGGCCACCATCCTGCGGACGCCGCCGGAGAATGCGTATTTCGAGAACGAGGTCATCTGCCGGCTGGTCGAGCTGATGCGGGCGGAACACGCCTGCATGTGGATCGTCCCCACCGACGAGAGCATCGCCCGGGACTGGGGCCACAACTCCATCGTGGCCGAGGCTGCCGCCCAGGCCTTCCCGATCGATCCCTTCACCCGCACGTCGCCGACCGACAGCTGGACGGCCCAATACCTCGAGCCGCTGCTCTATCAGAAGGCCCCCATCGCCTTCCAGGCCTCGCCCTCGGCCGCGACCGGGGCCGCCTTCCATCCGCCGCTGATGCACCTGGGCGTGACCATCAGCGGGCATCAGGGCTACCGCTGGGTGCTCCTGCTGGCGCGTCGGCAGGGCGAGTTCACCGATGCCGATGCGGTGCTGCTGGAGGATGTCTGCGGCATGCTTGCGCTCTCCTTCGAGGGGCGCCTGCTGGCCAAGCAGTCGGTCGAGCGCGGCACGTATCTCAACAACCTGCTGAACTCCTCGGACATCGCCGTCATGGTGATCGAGCAGCACGTACAGCGCCCGGTCATCACGATGGTGAACCAGCGCTTCCGCGAGATCTTCGGCCTGCAGAAGGTCAAGCTGGCGGGCGGCTCGCCGCAGGAGTTCATTGAGATGGTCCGGGCGCTCCTGCCGGATGCCGACCAGCAATTGGCCATCCTCGACAATCTCCTGGCCAACCCCGACGCCGAGCACATCGACGAGATGGTCGTGGGCACGGCCGGCGGCCAGGGCACACGCGTCCTGCACCGCTATTCGGCCCCCGCCCGCGACAGCGTGGGCAACATCTTTGGGCGGATGTTCTTCTTCCGCGACATCACCTACGACAAGGAGATGGAGCGGCAGATCATCCATTCGCAGAAGATGGATTCGATCGGCACGCTGGCCGGCGGCGTGGCGCACGATTTCAACAACCTGCTGACCACCATCCTCGGCTACGTCGAGCTGCTGAAGCGCCAGGCGCGGCCGGACGATCCGAACCACCAGCGCCTGCTGCAGATCGAGCGCAGCGCCAATCGCGCCGCCGAACTGACCGGCCAGCTGCTGGCCTTCTCGCGCCGCAATCCGACCGTCACGCGCTTGTTCAACATGAACGAGCTGATCCAGGAGACGAACGCCATGCTGCGTTCGACCGTCCCGGCGACGATCGAAATGGTGGTCATCCCGGGCGAGAACCTGCCGCTGGTCGAGGCCGACGAGACGCAGATTCAGCAGGTGCTCATCAATCTGGTCATCAACGCCAAGGACGCGTTGGTGAACCGCAAGAACGGCGTCATCATCGTCTCCACCCGCATGGGCGTGGACGAGCAGGCCACCGGCGAGGGCGAGAAGGTCGAATACGTCGTCCTCGAAGTGGAGGACAACGGCATCGGCATCCCGAAGGAGTCGCTGCACCGCGTCTTCGAGCCGTTCTTCACCACCAAGGAAGTCGGCAAAGGCACCGGGCTCGGGCTGGCCATGGTCTTCGGCATCGTGAAGAAACACGGCGGGTTCATCGAGGTGAACAGCGCCGAGAACGTGGGCACCAAATTCTCCGTCTTCATGCCGGCCACCTCGGTCATGCCGCAGGAGGAGGAGGAGGAGCCGCCCATGCCCACCTCGCAGCGCCGCCCGGTCACCATCATGGTGGTCGACGACGAACCCGACCTGCGCGAGTTCTGCGCGGCGGCGCTCTCGGACATCGCGGAGAACGTGCTCACCGCGGGCGACGGCCTGGAGGCGCTCGACTGCTTCCAGCGGGTCAATTTCAACGTCGATCTCGTGGTGCTCGACCTGACCATGCCCAAGATGGCCGGCCCCGAGTGCGCGCTGATCATGCGCTCGATGAAGCCGAACCTGAAGATCCTCGTCTCCAGCGGCTACGGCCCCGACGTCACGTCCGATCCGCAGCTGCAGGGCCACGTGGCTGGCTACCTGCCGAAGCCCTACGACTTGAACCAGCTCATGGCCAAGGTCGAGGAGGTCCTGGCCGCCGACGGCCTGCATTCGCTGCGGGACGCAAACTAGCTGGGGGAAACTCGAAGTTCGAAACTCGAAACTCGAAGGAAGTTCGAAGAACAAAACTCGAAGGTGCCGCGGCGATCGCGGGCCAGCGAGGTGAGGCTGCTGGCGAAGCTGCGAAGAACGGCAAGGAGCGGATTGTTCGCCTTCGCAGCTTGGCGAAGTTATGGACAGGTGGCCTGGTACCTGAAGACGGGACGCCCTTCGCAGCTTCGCAAGAACCTTGCGTCGCCAGGCCGACGATCACCGCTGCGCCTTCGAGTTTTGATCTTCGGACTTCCTTCGAGTTTCGAATTTCGAACTTCGAGTTTCCCTTGCCCATTCCTCCCCCTCGCTTGGCCAGCCGGCACTCGGCATTCGTCAGCGGGCGGATCGCGGCTACAATGCGCGGATCATGACCGCCGCACCCTCCGTCGAGCATCACGACCCCATCAACGCCCGCATTCTGGCCGTCTCCGAGGACCGCATCGGCGGCTTCGTGCGCGAACCGTTCCGCGCCATCGCCGAGCAGAGCGGGGTGGAGCTCGAGGTCGTGCTGGAGCGAATCCGCGCCATGGTCGAGGCGGGCACCATCCGCCGGGTGCGGCAGACGCTCCTGGCCACCAACCTCGCCACCGGCGCGCTGGTCGCCTGGCGCGTGCCGGAAGAGCGGCTCGATGCGGCCTTCGATTTCCTTTTCAAGCAGGATCCCTTCAGCGGCCACGTGGTCACGCGTTCGACCGATGCCAAGATCACCGGCGCCGGCTACAAACTCTGGACCACGCTCAAGGTGCCGACCGGCGTGACCACGCTGGAGGCGCACTGCGAGCTGCTTGCGCCCATCATCGGCGCCGACAAATTCCGCCTCATGCCGGCCAAGGGCATCTTCGCGCTCGGCGTGGGCCACGTGCGGCGCAAGTCCATGGAGCCCGGGGCCCGCACGCCCGAGCCGGCACGGATGATCCCGGTTTCGACCGTCGAGCTGGACGAGCGCACCTGGCACGTTTTGATCGCGCTCAAGCGCGAGTTCCGCCCGGAGGAGATCGTCGACTCCCCCTGGGTCGCGCGCGCCGAGGAGGCGGGCGTGAGCTACGAGGAGTTCTGCCGCACCGCCGAGGATCTGACGCAACGCGGACTGGTCGGACGATTCTCGACCTTCCTGGAGCACGTGAAGCCCTCGACCGCGGGCGTGCGCGTGACCCGTTTCAATGCGCTCTTCCACTGGGCCGTGCCGCCCGGGATGGAAGCGCAGGCCGGCGGCGAGGTCGGCCGGCACGAGATTCTCACCCACGCCTATTGGCGCGAGGGCGGGCCGGATTTCGGCAATGTGAACATCATGGCCGTGGCCCACGGCACCGAGAAGCCGCGCGTGCTCGAGCATAAGGCGGCCATCGACGCCCACCTCGCCGAGGCCGGCATTCCGGTCAGCTACACAAACGTGTTCTGGGGCGGCCGCAGCGAGATCAAGCCGTCGGAGATCTCGCCTTTCGCCTATCGCGCCTGGCGGGAGTCCATCTCGGCCTGAGGCACCCTCGCCCCGTGCCTTGCTCGCCCGGAGTCGTGCGGAGGTCTCACACCAAGGCACGAAGTCACGAAGGGAAGCCAGTCAGAGGCTTGAAGATCCTCACGCCTTCCTCAGTCTTTCGTGGCTTCGTGCCTTGGTGTGAGACCACGCGCACGACTCCGGCAGCGTCAGGATTCGGCACGCGACTGAATGTCACTGTCCTTGCCCCGTGGGGCCGACGACCGCACGTTCCCGCATGCGTCCGCGGCTGCTCCTCGCCCTGCTCCTGGCGTCGAAGCTCCTGGCCGAGGACGAGGGCGGGCCGAAGAATCGCGCGCTGACGTTTCAATTCCTCCCGCCGCCGGTCGACCAGGCCCGCTACTCGATCGGCGTCTTCGATGCGAAGGGCGTGCTCGTCCGGCGGCTGCACGAGGGCGTGGCTGAGGAAAAGCTCCCCGCGGCGCTCAACGGACTGGTGGTGAAGTGGGACGCCAAGGACGACGGCGGCAAACGTGTGCCCAACGGCAAATACGAGCTGCGCGGCTACGCGCTGCCGCCGCTGAAAGTCACGGGCGTCGCGACCAAGGGCAACGACTGGCTGGCTGACGATCCGCGGCTGCGCGTGCCGAAGGTGGAGCTGCTCGGCTTCACGGCTGACGGTGCCCTGCTCTGCCGCGGCGAGAGCACGACCGGCGAGCGACTCACCTGGATCGTGCGCGACGGCAAACCGCAGATCCCTGCCGAGGCGCCGACTGCGCCCGCGGCTCCCTCGACGCCGTGGGTGATCGACGAAACGGGTGCGAGGCAGAGTCCGTCCGGCCAGGTACCGCGCGAGTTGCCCAATGCCCCCAACGAACCCCCGTTGACCGCGGTGTACGACGACGGCGCCAACCTCCTCGCGACCACGCAGTTCGCCCCGGCCGCGAACTGGCAGCGCACGCGCATGCTGAAAGCGGCCCCCGACAAAGGCGGCTGGGAGCCCATCTTCGAACGCAACATCCGCGTCCCGCTGGCTTGGCCGGTGGCCGAGGCGGCGGCCACGCTGGACGTCGAGCTGGTGCGCAATCCGTTCGTCAAACGCGGCCGAACGAATCCGGTCCTCACGCTGCGGCCGGTGCTGGACGAGCGCGGCTCGCATCTCGTGACCGAAAGCGGCCTGCGCCTGCGCACGGTCAGCGAGACACGCGGTCTGCAGGCCGCGGCGCTCGCGCCGGGCGGGAAGAAGGGCGCGATCCGATTCTTCCAGCGCGATGCGTCGGTCTCCGAGGAATTCCTGGTCGAGGGCGCCGACAAAATCATGGCCTTCGAGGTCGGACGTTGCGAACTGGGCGAGCAGGGCGAGATCGAGCAACCGGAGGCGCGCGACTGACCACGCCGCCGACTTCGCCATTCTGCGCTTCGCTTTGCGGCCGACCCCGGCTAGGACATCGGTCCAACGCGCGCGCTCCTTCACCCCGCCGCCATGTTCAAGACGCACTACCACCCCCCGGGCACCGCCCCCGCCACGCTGACCGCGCCGGAGTCGTCGGACCCGAAGTCGACGGTCATCGAGTACATCGAGTACGACAAGGACACCGAGCGGGCCCGCCGGGTGAAGCAGATCGAGGATGTCTTCCATTGCCGCGAGAACCAGATGGTCTCGTGGATCAACATCGAGGGCCTCGGCGACGTGGGCCTGTTCCGGAAGCTGGGCGAGCATTTCAAACTCCATCCGCTGGCGCTGGAGGACGTCTTCAACACCAGCCAGCGACCCAAGGTCGAGGACTACCAGGGCAATCTCTTCATCGTGCTGCAGATGGTCTATGCGGACGAGAAGACGCACGAGATCTGCAGCGAGCAGGTGAGTCTCTTCCTCTCGAAGGAGAATGTCATTTCCATCCAGGAAGAGGCCACGCAGGACGTCTTCGAGCCCGTGCGGCAGCGCATTCTGGCCGGCAATCCGAACCTGCGCGCGCAGGGACCGGACTACCTCGCCTACGCGCTCATCGATGCGGTGGTCGACCACTTCTTCCCGCTGCTGGAGGACATCGGCGAGGACCTGGAGGAACTCGAGGACGAACTGCTCACGCGTCCGGGCAAGGAGAGCCTGCAGCGCCTGCACGTCATCAAGCGCACGCTCATCCTGCTGCGCCGCGCCGTCTGGCCGCAGCGCGAGATGGTCAGCGCGCTCATGCGCGACCAAACCGGGCTGATCAAGGACACGACGAAGCCATATTTGCGCGATTGCTACGATCACCTCGTGCAGATCATGGACATCATCGAGAACTACCGGGAAATGTCGGCCTCGCTGATGGACATCTACCTCTCGGCCATCAGCATCCGCACCAACGACATCATGCGCGTGCTGACGGTCATCTCGTCGATCTTCATCCCGCTGACCTTCGTGGCCGGCGTCTATGGCATGAACTTCGACAAGGACGCCGGTCCGCTCTCCATGCCGGAACTGAAGCACCCCTATGGCTACGTCATCTGCATGACGATCATGGGACTCGTCGCCATCGGTCAGCTCATCTTTTTCTGGCGCAAAGGCTGGCTGAGCAAAGACGGCTGAGCCCCTGCCGCCATGAGCAATCCGGAACTCGCGCAACGTCTCGCCCGCCACCTCGGCCGCACGCCGGACGTGGCGCGGGCGGCCTTCGTCGCGGCCAATGCGACCGTGCTCGGCGATGTCACGCTCGGGGCCGACGCCAGCATTTGGTACGGCTGCGTGCTGCGCGGCGACATCAACACGATCGAGATCGGCGTGGGCACCAACATCCAGGACCTGACCATGGTGCACCTGGCGAACGACTACGGCGCCTTCATCGGCGACTACTGCACCATCGGGCATCGGGCCATCGTCCACGCCTGCCGCATCGGCCACGAATGCCTCGTGGGCATGGGCGCAACCGTCCTCGATGGCGCGGTCATCGGCGACCGCTGCATCGTCGGCGCGGGCGCGCTCGTGACCAAACGCTTCGAGGCGCCTCCCGGCTCCATGATCCTGGGCGCGCCGGCGAAAGTGGTACGCCCGCTCACCGCCGAAGAGCAGGGCAGCCTGCGGGCGTGGGCGGAGAAATACATCCACGTCGCCCGGGCCCACGCGGTGCGTCCGCCATAACCCCGGTCGCCACGTCCCGGAATAGTTCCAAGAAGACGAGAGGCTGGAGACAGGAGACGAAAACCGGGAGCCGAAGACCGTGGACTGCGCGCGGCTTGCCGCCGCTTTGATCGAGGCGGCTGCGGCTTTGGTCGATTCGAGGACGAGGACGACGACGAGGAGGATTGCCGATGACGGTATCCTGCGGGGGGATGGGCCTGCAGCGGCGATCGATGCGACGATGATCACCGCCATCCGTTCGATCAGCGAGGCGTGGCCGCTTCCCGGTCCTCGCACAGGACACCACTCCGTAGCCGGGAATTCGTCCTCGTCCTCGTCCTCGTCCTCGTCCTCGAATCGACCGAAGCCGCAGGCGCCTCGATGAAAGCGGCGGCAAGCCGCGCGCAGTCCACGGCCTTCGGCTCCCGGATCAAATCTCGCTCGCCAGTCTCCAGTCTCCAGCCTCCGCGACACGGCCGCACTCGGGGAGTGCGGACTACGCTGGAGCCCGGAGCCTCTCTCTGGAGTGCCGGGTTCAGCGCTCGAGCCAGGCCGGATCGGCCAGCAGCGCCTACTTCGCTTCCGTCGGCGTCGGCGTCGGTGCCGGGGTGGTCGGCGGAGTCGCCGGGCTGCCCGGCACGAGATTCGGAATGCTGGCCTCCGGGGAGGCGTCGTCATCGTCCTCCGCCAGCGCCTTGAACAACGCCGCGAGGCGATCCTCCTGCGCCCGCACGAAGCCCAGATTGGCGCGCGGCACGTAGGTGGGGAGGGGATTGAGCGGATTCGCCTTCAGCAGGTCGGCATGCACCATGGAGAGCGTCAGCGCGTAGCTGCTGAGGACGAACTCCCGCGGCTCGAGCCCCGCCTCCTTAAGGACACTCACCATGACCGGCTTGGTCGTCGCGACGACCTCGATCCAGCGCGCGATGCCGTCCTCCTTCGCCTCGTCCTCCTCCATCTCCTTGCGCAGTGCCTGATCCGTCTTGACCTTGGCCGACAAAGCCTTGGTCGCCTTCTCGAATCGGTTGAGCTTGCCGAGATCGAGGAGATAGCCGGCGAGCGTCTTCTCGTCCTCCGGCGAGAACATCGGGTCCTGCGGTCCCCTGGGCGGACGCAGCGGCTGCGCGGGCAGGCCCAAGGCCAGGGCGAAGAGAAGAACGAGCCAGGCGCGGACGGAAGACATGCGACGGCAGACATGGGACAGGAGCGCGGGGATTTCAACGCGCCGTTCGGAATCATCCGCTCCGCGCCGCCTCTCACTAGAAACCCTTACACCCCTTCCGCCTCGCGCCTTCGCCCCCCTTCGCCCCTTCGCGAGAACCCTACCGGCAGGCGTGCGCACGGGGCCCAGAGATTGCAGCCAGTCTGAAAATTTTTCGTGTCAAAAAGCCCCGTCGTGGCTTAGCTCGCGCGATCCCCTCATTGGAGCCGGCCGGCGTGCGGCTCCGCTCCCCCCTGCCTTCCCCGCTCATGCACCTGGACGAAGTACCACTGAGCCCCGAGATGCTGCACACCCGCAGCCTCATGCGCTCGGTCGAGGTCGATGGCATCAAGTTGCGCATCGCCACGACCGAGGGCGAATCGGGGCAGGTCCCGCTGGTCATGTTCAACGGGATCGGCGCCAACCTCGAGTTGCTCGAGCCTTTCGTCGACGAGCTCGATCCCCGCATTCCCACGCTGCGCTTCGACGCCCCGGGCATCGGCGGCTCGCCCACGCGCTATTTCCCCTACCGCTTCGCCGGGCTCGCCCGCACGGTCGACAAACTCTGCGACCAGCTCGGCTACAAGGAGGTCGATGTCTTCGGCATTTCCTGGGGCGGAGCCATGGCGCAGGAGTTCGTCCGCCGCAGCCGCCACCGCTGTCGCCGCCTCATCCTTGCCGCCACTTCCGCCGGCGCATTCATGATCCCGGCCCATCCGCGCGTTCTCATCCGGATGGCCAGCCCACTGCGTTACATCAAGCCGTCCTACATGGAGAAGATTTCTCCGATCATCTACGGCGGCGACTTCCGGAACAACCCCGAGCTGGCGACCGAATTCACCCGCCTGATGCGCGCGGCCGGCCCGGTGGGCTACTTCCAGCAGATGTTCGCCGGCCTCGGCTGGACGAGCATTCACTGGCTCCCCTTCCTCAAACAGCCCGTCCTGATCATGGCCGGCACGGACGATCCCATCATCCCGCTGCTGAACGCCAAGATCATGGCCAAGCTGATCCCCAAGTCGAAGCTGGTGACCTACGACTGCGGTCATCTCTTCCTCTTCACGCGGATGGAAAAAGCGGCGCGCGAAATGGAGGGCTTCCTGCTGGGCGCCAAGCCGTTTTAAGGGGTGACGAGCAAGCTGGAAGGCTGAGGATAAGGCCGGCCTCAAAAAACTTAGAGAACACAAAGGAGCAGTTGCTCTCGTGATCTTTGGACCCCTTGAGTGCGTCCGCTAGGGGGTGCTCCGGGCTGAAGGCAGTTCGAAGCCGGTCAGGTCAAGCGCCTCGAAATTGCGCGGCAGCGGATTGTGCTCGGGTCTCAGCAGCCCCGCCATGACCAACTCAGCATGACGGTCCAGCACCCAGCGATCCCAGACCTCGTGCGGCCAAAGGACCTGGGGAGACGGTGGCACGATCAGGCCGAAGGGCAGATCGAAATCGTTCCAGTCAGCGCTCATGGGAGATGACGGGAGAGTAGCTCGAAGTCCCCGGGGACGCCAAACCGCTCGCAGAGGGCCTGGAGGCTGGCGCGGGTCAGCGGCTCGGTCCCCGAACGCAGGAGTTCTTCCAAATCCAGCAAGTCCTTACTGCGTCGATCCGGCTGATTCCGCATGGCCAGCAGCTTCATGGCCACGAAGACCTCGAGTCCCGGTGCGCGGGGGCCGTCCTCCGTTCCCGAAAAGCTGCGGGAACTTTGCCACGCGCGCTCGAAAGTCGCTGGGCTCATGCGCATTACATCGATCGGGGGGACCGCGAGATCACGGTGCCGGAAGCGCACGAACTGGGACATGACCGCGTCTGTGGCGAAGCCGAGTCCTTGCAGAATCGACTCCAAGGCTGGCAGGTCCGAGGTCGCAATGGCGAGATCGAGGTCTTTCGTGAAGCGCTGGATTCCGTGCGCCACGAGCCCGCGGCCCCCGATGACCAGAAACCGCAGTTCTCCCCGCCGCTGAGCCTGGGCGAGATGCTGCAAGACCGATTCCATGTCGACTCAGCGTGCGTCGGGTTCGATCTTCGGCAAGCCGTCGCTCGATGCCTGACTGCCTGCTGGTCCGCTGGATTCGAGTTTCGAATTTCGAGTTCCCGGGCACATTCCGCGCCGTGTGGACCGGACGCTTTGAACAACCCACCGCGGCGCTGCTGCGGACGTATTCGGAATCCGTCAGCTTCGACTGGCGCATGTATCGGCAGGACATCGCCGGCTCCATCGCCCACGCGGGCGCGCTGCGGGCGGCGGGGCTGATCACGCCGGAGGAGCTGCAGGCGATCGCGGACGGCTTGCGCGGGATCGAGGCCGACATCGAGGCCGGCCGGTTCGAGTGGAAGCAGGAGCTGGAGGACCTGCACATGAACATCGAGGCGGAGCTGACCAGGCGCATCGGCGCGCCCGGGGCGAAGCTGCACACGGCGCGTTCGCGCAACGATCAGGTGGCGCTCGATCTGCGGCTCTATTTGCGCGACGAAATCGCTGCCATTCAGGAACTGGTCCGCCGACTGCAGCGCGCGCTGGTCGAGCTGGGCGCGCGGCATCCGCAGGCGCCGATGCCGGGCTACACCCATCTGCAGCGGGCCCAGCCGGTGTTGTTTGCGCATCATCTGTTGGCCTACGTCGAGATGCTCGAGCGCGATCACGGCCGGCTGACCGACACGCTGCGCCGACTCGACGTCCTGCCGCTCGGTTCGGGCGCAATCGCGGGCTCCACCATCGTGCTCGATCGCGCCTCGGTCGCGCGGGCGCTGGGCTTCTCCGCAGTCAGTCAGAACAGCATGGATGCGGTCTGCGATCGCGACTTCGCGGTCGAGTTCCTCGGCGCGGCCGCGCTCTGCGGCGTGCATCTCTCGCGCCTGAGCGAGGACGTCATTCTCTGGGCCTCGAGCGAGTTCCGCTTCCTGCGCCTGAGCGATGCCTTCACGACCGGCTCGAGCCTGATGCCGCAGAAAAAGAATCCCGATGTGGCCGAGCTGACACGGGGTAAATCGGGGCGGCTGATCGGCAATCTCACGACGCTGCTGACCACGCTCAAGGGCCTGCCGATGACCTACAATCGCGACCTGCAGGAGGACAAGGAGGCCATCTTCGACAGCGTCGATACGCTGAAGGCCGCGCTGGCCGTGTTCGCGGCCATGCTCGACGAAGCCAGCGCCGACGAGGCCTCGATGCGCGCCGCGGCGAGCGATCCACTCCTGCTCGCCACCGACCTGGCCGACGACCTCGTCCTGCGCGGCGTGCCCTTCCGCCAGGCGCACGAAATCGTGGGCAAGCTCGTGGGCCTCGCCGCGCGCAAGAGCGTGCCGCTGAATGAACTGCCGCTGGCCGATTTTCAGGCCGCCAGCCCCGTGCTGGGCGAGGAGGTGCACAGCCTCTTCGACCTCACCCGCTCACTGGCCGCACGCCGCGGGATCGGCGCCCCTTCGCCCGAGAATGTGGCCGCACGGATCGAGCACTGGCGCGGCGCGCTGGCTGATCGGTGATCGGTGGTCGGTTGCATTGCGCGCCGATCGCAAAACACGCGAAGAGCACAAAAGGCGCTCCGGCGTCACGTCTGGGGCAACTCGCGGACACTCCGGAGCGCATCCCACGCTCCAATTTCGAATCTCCAGTCTCCAGGCTCCCGCCCTGCGCTACGCAGCCTCGCCCACCGTCACGGCGGCCAGCTCGCGGCGGCGGGCTTCCTCGACCTCGGCGTCGAGGGCGCGCTGCTGGGCTTCGTGAAGCAGGCGGAGGGCGATCTTGGCCAGGAGGACGGTCAGCAGGACGGTCAGGACGAGGCCGCCGAACCAAAGAAGGAGGGCGCCGTTGTGGTCGGTCCCGCCGGTGCCTTCGCGCCAAAGGCGCCAGCTGAAGCGGCCGAGGCGGCCGAGGTAGGCGTACAGAAACATGCCCGGCAGCTGGCCCAGGGCGATCCAGCCGAGGCACGGCCAGAGGCGCATGCGGGTGGCACCGAAGAAATAGTTGATCAGGCTCGTCGGAGCGAGCGGATTGAGCTGGGTCAGGAAAACGATCTTCCAGCCCTCCCGCTCCAGCGCGAGATCGAGCGCCCGCCATTTCGGGTCTTTCAGAAAGCGCTGCTCGATCCAGCCGCGGGCGAAATAGCGCGTGATCCCGAAGGCCGCGGCCGCGCCGAGCAAATGCCCGGCCAGGACGAGCGCCACGCCCTTCCAAATGCCGAAGTAAAACCCCCCGCCGACGACCAGCAGGCCGCCGGGCAGCAGGAGCAGATTGCAGAAGGCCAGCGCGAGCGGATACAGCACCGCGCTCCACGGCTGGTGCTTCGAGATGGCCTCGCCGACCGCCAGAATGCCGCGGTCGAGCGGAATGAATTGCCCGAGCACCGCCGCCAACACGGCCGCCACGGTCAGCCCACCCACCTGGATGAGGATGGCGCGGGCCGGACTCGGCAGCATGGGGGCGACGGTGCGGGTGGGATCGGAGCCGTTACATCGAGGCGATCATGAGATCGCCGAACTCCGAGCACTTCACCTCGGTCGCGCCGCTCATGAGGCGGGCGAAGTCGTAGGTCACCTTTTTGCTGCCGATGGCCGCATTCAGGCTCTTGATGATGAGATCGGCCGCCTCGTTCCAGCCGAGGTAGCGGAACATCATCTCGCCCGAGAGGATAACCGACCCGGGATTGACCTTGTCGAGCCCGGCGTACTTCGGCGCCGTGCCGTGGGTGGCCTCGAAGATGGCGTGGCCGGTGACGTAGTTGAT
>JAFEGM010000091.1 GCA_018240025.1 Verrucomicrobiota bacterium | reverse complement strand
CAGGCCGCGGTTGGTGTACTTCTTCGCGATCGAGATAACGAGACGCAGGTTGGCCACCACCATTTCGGTCTTGGCCTTGAGCGAACGCGCCTGCCAGGTCTTCAGCTCTTCGTAGCTCTTGCGGAATGTCTCCGGATCCATCCAGAGCCCGCTGATCAGCTGCCGCAGACGGGCCTGCTGGTCGGCGCGTGCGGCCGCCGTCGACTTGGTCGATTCCGTCTCGAGCAGCGTGAGCAGGCGATAATGCTCGTCGGCGACATGGATAAACTCCTCCATGACCTTGCCCTTGAAGTAGAGCTTGTTGTAGAGCCGTGGCATGGCGGCGAGCGCCTTATCGAAAGCCTTGTGCGCGGCCGTTCCGGGTCGCTTGGCGTCGGCCACGGCCTCGAACTTCTTCGCCGTCTCGGCCGCCTGGACCTCGAGCTGCGCGCAGAGCTTCGGCAGCGCGGTCATGTAGCGGTCGCGATTCTCGATCTTCTTGTCGATGATCACGCGGTCGAAACGTTCGCGGCCCTCGCTCAACTTCTTGGCCACGTCGAGATGCGAGCGGGCAGTGAAGCCGTAGCGGTAGAGAGCCTTCTGCAGCTGCGATTCGGCCGTCTCGATGCGCTTGGAAATCTCGACCTCCTGCTCGCGGGTCAGGAGCGCCACCTGGCCCATCTGCTTGAGATACTGGCGGACCGGATCGTCGAGAATGTCGAGCCGGCTCTCGGCCCGCTCACCGGCCCGCTCTTCATCGGCCTCCTCGTCGTCGGCTTCCTCGGTCTCTTCCTTCTCCTCTTCTTCCTCTTCCTCTTCGGCCTCCGTCTTCTTGACGTCGCGCACGCGGTCGACCTGCGAGGCATCGATGATCTCGAATTCCATCGTGCGCAGCTGCGAGACCAGCGCGTCCATCTGCTCGGGATCGGCCACCCCGGGCGGCAGCGCCTCGTTGAGGTCGTCGAAGGTCAGATAGCCCTGCTCCTTCGCCAGACGGATGAGCTCGCGGATCTTCTCCTGCGGATCGAAGGGGCCGGCAGCGGCCAGGTGCGGAGCGGCGGCGGGAGGAGCGGTACGCGAACGCATGGGCGATTCGCTCTTCGTCGCCACCGGGGCCGTCGGACGCGGGCGTCCCGGCGCCGGCTTTCCTTTCGCGGGTTCTGTCCGCGCAGCTTTCCCGGCCGGGGTCGGAGCAGGCTTGGCCGCCTTCGGCGTCGGCTTCGCGACCGGCTTCGCCGCCTTGCGCTCGGCCGATTTCACCGCCTTGGCCGCCTTTGCGGCCCGCGCCGGTGCCTTGGCGGGAGCAGCTTTCTTGACGCCTCGCGGGGGGGCAGACTTCTTCAGCTGCGACACCTTTTTCTTCGCGGAAACGACGGATTGCGGCATGTCAAAAGCGCTGGTGGGCAGGACTGCCGCGGAGGTTCCCGGAAACCGCAGAGGACGGGCCGGGGCGACCGAAGCCGCGCAATCTGTGCAAGTGGTTTTTGCCGCGCAAGGGATTCTTCAAAAAGAATTGAACGAATTTTCGCACCGCCTGTCCCAGCGCGCTTCGCCCGTGGTTCCAGCGCTCGCGCGCGGGTGGGCGATCAGCTGTCGCTCTTCCGGGAGGCGCGGATGCGGGCAATCTCCCGCAGGCGCGACTGAATGGCGATGACCTCGCCGTGGAGCGTGGTCAGTTCGTCGTCGTCCATTCCCGTCGCACCCATCCGCTGCTGTGCGGCGTCGCGCCGCCGTAGCAGGCGCTCCTCCTCCAGGTCGAGCCAGCAGTCCTCGCGGATGATCTCGGCGCGGGCGCGAAAGGGTGCAGGATCGAGGCCGCTGAGCAACTGCGACTCGCGCGGCTCGAAGGTCGCCAGGAAGGCATTGACCGAAGCCGGCTGGCCCGGCTGGAATTCGCCCGTCAGCACCCGCTCGAGCAGCCGCCCGCCGCTGGCCGCCTTCAACAGGGTTTCGCGGTCCGGTCGCAGCCGCAGCCAGTCGCGCGTCTCAGGATCGTCGAGGGCCAGGGCCAGCAGCTGCCGCACCGCCTCCACCGGGGTTTCCAGCGGCGGCGCCTGCTGCGCCCGCTTGGCCGCCAACTGCACGGCGGCATCCTCCTGCTGGTAGTTGCGCTTCGGCGTCCGGGCCACCAGGTCTCGGAAGCGCTCGGGCCCGACCCCGAGTCGCGCGGACACTTTGTTGGCCACGGCGTCGCGCAGGAAGTTGTCGCTCACCAGGCGCACACTCTCGGCCAGCCGACGCGCGAAGGCGGCCTGCCCGGCGGGCGCTTCGAGATCGAACATCCGGCTCAGACGCTCGATCTGGAAATCGAAGAAATCCTGCGCCGCGTCCAACCGCGCCCGAAAAGCCTCCACGCCCTGCTGCCGGATCATCGAATCCGGATCCTCGCCCGCCGGCATGGTGGCGACCTTCACGCTCATGTTGGCTTCCAACAGGGCGGCAAACGAGCGCTCGGCGGCCTGCTGCCCGGCCGCGTCGGCATCGAAGCAAAGCAGCGCCTCGTCGCAGCAGCGCTTCAGCAAGGCGGCCTGCCGCGGAGTGAAGGCCGTGCCCTGCGGCGCGGTCACGTTGTGGATGCCGTGCTCGAAGGCGGTGATGAGATCGAGCTGCCCCTCGCAGACGATGGCCCGGCCGGCATCGATGATGGCGCGGCGCGATTTGTGCAGGCCGAAGAGAATGGCCCCCTTGGTGAAGATCGGCGTCTCGGGGGAGTTGACGTACTTCGCCGCCTTGGCGTCGGCGGCGAGCACGCGGCCGCTGAAGGCGATGACCTCGCCCGACTCGCTGTGGATCGGGATCATCAGGCGGTCGCGGAATCGATCGTAAGTCGAGCGCCGCCCGCGTCCCCCGCCCTCGCCGTCCTCGGCCTCGCGCGAGACCACCAGCCCTGCGGTCAGGCATTCCTCCAGCGAGTAACCGCTCTCGCGCGCCCAGTCGCGCAGCAGGCTCCACTGGTCGGGCGCGTAGCCGAGCTTCCAATTGCGCGCCACCTGCGCGTCGATGCCGCGTTTGCGGAGATAGTCGCGGGCCACCTGCGCGTCCGGATTCTTGAAGAGCTGACGATGAAACCAATCAGCCGCCTCGCCGTGCAGCGCGATGAGCCGACGGCGCAAACCGTGAGCGGCATCGGCCTCGCCACTGCGCAACTCGTCCTCTGCCAGCACCAGCCCGGCCCGCTCGGCCAGGCGCCGCACCGCGCCGGGGAAGTCGAGATTCTCGTAGGCCATGATGAACCCGAAGATCGAACCGCCCGCGCCGCAGCCGAAGCACTTGTAGCTCTGCCGGGCGGGATCGACGTTGAAGGACGGCGTCTTCTCGCGGTGGAACGGGCACAGGGCCATCCAGCGCGCGCCGACCCGCTTGAGCGGGACGACCGCATTGAT
This sequence comes from Verrucomicrobiota bacterium, assembly GCA_018240025.1. GTDB lineage: Bacteria > Verrucomicrobiota > Verrucomicrobiia > Chthoniobacterales > SZAS-18 > SZAS-18. The sequence continues at coordinate 24,470 of JAFEGM010000091.1, read as the reverse complement.
GACCTCGACGATGTCGTTCGCCGCGGCCACGCGCTCGATGGTGGATTGGGGAATCAAGGCCCCCACCCTACCCGGTTGCGCCCTGCGCGCATCCAGCGCGCCCGGCCAAGGGGGATTGGATTGACGCCTACCCGCCTGAGCCTCAGAAATCGTCGGCATGACCACCTCTTCCTCTCTGCGTGAGCGGTCTGTCGGACGCTTCCTGCTCTGCCTCCTGCTGCTCGTCTTCAGCGTCGGTCTCTGCGAGGCCGGTACCTTCTGCGCCATCGCCGTCTCGCCGTCGACCGGACGCTACGGCCATGCCCGCAACTACGACTCCCGCGCTGCGGCCGAACGCGCCGCGCTGGCGCAATGCGGGGCCTGGGACGCTCGCATCGCCACCTGGGGCTACAACGGCTATCTCGCGCTCGCGCTCGGCTCCGGCAACGCCTGGGGCGGCGGCTACGGACGGACCGAGCGGCTGGCCCGGGCGAGCGCGCTGGCCCGCTGCCCGGCCGCGGACCGGAAGGTCGTGCTCGTGGTTTACTCGCTGGCGCGCTGACGCGCGCACCAGTCGCGCCAGGTCCCGCGCAGCGCCGACCAGAAGCGCTGCGCGTAGCCGGGCGCATCGAGCAGCGGCGAGGCCGCCAGCGTGGAGCGCAGCGTCTGCCGCAGTTCGGCCAGCCGGCTGCGGTCCTGGGCCAGTTCGACGGCCAGACGCACGTAGGCGTCTTCGTCCGCGGCGAGGAAGGACTCCAGGCCGGTCGTGCGCAGCAGGCTCGCGCCGACGCGGGCGGCATGCCGATCGCCCTCCAGCGCGATCACCGGCACGCCCATCCAGAGCGCCTCGCAGGTGGTGGTGGTGCCGTTGTAAGGCAGCGGATCCAGCGCCACGTGCAGGCGCCGATACTGCCCCAGATGTTCCGCAATGGTGCGGGTGTGCCCAGCCAATTCGAGGCGTTCTGGAGCCACCCCGGCGGCGGCAAACGTGGCCAGCAGCCGGTCCCGCGCCGGCGCGCCTCGCAGGGCTTCGGCCTTGAGCAGCAGTCGCGCCTCCGGCACCGCCGCGAGAATCAGGGCCCAAAGCGCGACGGTCTCGGGCGAGAGCTTCACCGCGTTGTTGAACGAACCGAAGGTGATCGGAGCCTCCGCCGGCGGCAGCGCGGGCGCAGGCGCGTCTGGCGGCGGCGTGTAGCAGAGGAAACACGGCTCGAGCCGCAACAGGCGCTCCGTCGAGAAGGCCTCGGCTCCGGGCGGATCGGTCACCGCATCGACCACCCGCCAGTCCATCGTCGGCAGCCCGGTGGTGTTGCAGTACCCCCAGGCGTGCACCTGCACCGGCGCCGGCTGTTCCCTGAGGGCGTGCAGACGCTGATGCCACGTATGGCCGGAGAGCTCGAGCAGGACATCGATTTCCTCTCCCCGGATGAGCTGATCGAGCTCCGCGTCGGACAGCGCCCCCACCTCGTGCCAGCGCGGGAGCCGTCGTCGATAGGCGCGCGCCATCTCGTCGTTCTCCGGCGCCCGGCGGGTCGAGAAGACCACCGGCGTGAAGTCGTCCGGGCACCGCGCCAGAGCGGCCTCGGCGAAGAATCCCACCGAGTGGGTGCAGAGGTCACCCGATAGAATGCCCACCCGCAGCGGGCGCTCCGGATCGGCCTCGCGCCGCGGCGGCCGTGGACGGGCCCGGAGCGCTTCGCCATAGGCCCGATGGGCGGCGAAGACCTCCTCCCGCGGACGTCGCCGCAGATTCAGCAGATGCGCGTGGGTGGAATGTAGCAGCGCGTCGTGCCGACGCCGCGCGACCCAGGGGCCGAGCAGATCGAGCGCTTCCTCGATGCAGTTCGTCTCGTGCAGGCTCTGGGCGAAAATCTGGGCAAGGTCCTGCGCGTCCGGCCAGCGTTCCAGGCCGGCCCGCGCGGTGGCGCGCCAGCCTTCCTCGTCCCCCACCGAGACCTGGGCCATGACGAGACCTTCCCATGCCGCGCGATCGTCCGGGTCGAGCGCCAGAGCCGCACGATACTCCTTCACGGAAGCCGCGGCCTGCCCGTTCTCGAGCAGCGCATTGGCCAGATTCACGCGGGCGATGCTGTGGTGCGGCTGCAGGCGGGCGGCCCGTTGGAAATGATGCAGCGCCTGCTGTTTGCGACCGGCCTGCAGCAGGAGCATCCCCAACGCCTGGGCCGCATCCGGACGTTCGGGTGAACGCTGACAAAGGAAACGCACCGCTGAAATGGCGGCTTCGAGCCGGCCTTCGCGCGCATCCTGCAGAGCTTGGGTCAAGACGGGATCCATGGCGCTCCTTCGCCGTCGCGGCGCAGCGGTGCAAGCCCGCGCGGAGCGACGGGAGAAACGCCCGGCCGGTCGCCGGCCCAACCGTTACTTCAACTCGTGCACGATCTCTCCACCGACCATCGTCAGCACGCACTTGGCCTGCAGGATCTTGGCCGGCTCGACCTGCATCAGGTCCGCATCGAAGACGCTCAGGTCGGCCCATTGACCGACCTTCAGCCGGCCGCGCTCGCCCTCCTCGAAGGCGGCGTAGGCCGCGCGCTCGGTGAAGGTCGCCAGCGCCTGCTCGCGGGTCAGGCGTTCCTCCCGATGCCAGAACTCGTTCGCGAAGCCGTCCAGCGAACGTCGCTCCACCGCAGCGTAGAACTCGATCAGCGGTTCGCCGCGCTCCACCGGGGCATCGGAGCCGAACGCCAGCACGGCCCCTGACTTCCAGAGCGACTGCCAGGCATAGGCGCCGGCCAGTCGCTTCGGGCCCAGCCGCGCCTGGGCGAAGAAGAGGTCGCCGATGGCATGCGAAGGCTGCATCGAGGCAATGACCCCAAGCTTGGCGAAGCGGGGAAGATCGGCAGGCGAGATGACCTGCGCATGCTCGATCCGCCAGCGCGGCTCGGCCACCTTGCGCTCCGCCGCGGGCACGGCCGCAAAGGCCTTCTCGTAAAGGTCGAGCACGAGCCGATTGCCCCGGTCGCCGATGGCGTGCGTCTCGATCTGAATGCCCTGCTTGAGCGCCTCGATCAGCAACGGCAGCAGCGCCGCCTCCTGCTGCATGACAAGGCCGCGGGAGGCCGGCGCATCGGCATATGGCTCCAGCAGCGCGGCGCCCCGCGAACCGAGCGCGCCGTCCATGTAGAGCTTGATCGCACGGCGCGTGTAGCGGCCTTTCGTCTCGCCCAGCACCGCGCCTTCGCGCACCAACCGGCCGCCCGGGGAATCCTCCCACTTCTCGCCCGCGCCCGGCCCGCTGACGGCGTCGTACACGCGCAGCCTGATGCGACCGGCGGCGACGAGGCGCCGGACCATTTCCGACTCCTCCCAGCTGTGGCCGGCGATCTGGAAGCCCGTCCAACCCAGCTTCCCGTAGCGATGCGCGCCGACCACCAGCGCCTCCTCGACCTCGGCTTCGGTCGGACCCGGCACGTGCCGCTGAACCAAGCCCATGGCCGCATCGATCAGCATTCCCGTCGGCGCGCCGGTGGCGTCGCGCAGGATCTCGCCACCGGTCGGGTTGGGCGTTTTGGCCGCGATGTCGGCCAGCGCCAGCGCCTTCGTGTTGGCCACGAGCGCGTGGCCGTCGGCCCGCACCAGCACGACCGGATGATCCGGCGCGGCGGCATCGAGATCCGCCGCGGTCGGGAAGACCGCAGGCTGCCAGCGCGACTCGATCCAGCCGCGTCCGACGATCCATTTGCCGGCTGGCGTGCGGCCCGCCCGTTCGCGCAGCCGCTCCTGCAGATGCGAGAGACTCGTCGTCCCCTCGAGGTCGAAGTTCAGCTCGCGGAAGCCGACGCCCGCGAGATGCATGTGCGCATCGTTCAGCCCCGGCAGCACCGTGCGCTCCGGCAATTCGAGCACGCGCGCCGCTTCCTTCCGCCACGCGGCGGCCGCCTCGCGCGAGCCGACGAAGACGAGCCGACCATCGCGGATGGCCAGCGCCTCGGCCCGCGGCTGGGCGGGATCGCCGGTGTGGATACGCCCGGCCAGCACGAGCAGATCGCATTTCTCCGCCGCGCTGACGCCAAGCGGTAGGAGGAGGCCGAGGAGCGCGCGCAGCAGAGGGAACATCGGACGCATGCCGCAGCCAAGCCGCCGCCCGCCGGGGCGCAAGCGAAGCGCGCAATGTCCGTAAAATCCCGGCCAATCGACGGTGAGCGAGCCCGACGCTCCCGCGACAGCATCCCGGGCCACATCATGGACTTCCCGGTTGTCGATCCGATCCCTCTGCCCGCCCCGGTCTGGCTGTTCAAGGCCCTCCACATCGTCACCCTCGCGCTGCATTTCACGGCCGTGCATCTCCTCCTCGGAGGCCTGCTCGTCGCCGTGGCGTTCGCGGCCTCCAGCGATCCCGCCCGGCGCGGGGCCGCGGCCGCGATTGCGCGTCGGCTGACGGTCGTCATGACCTACGTCATCAACTTCGGCGTCCCGCCCCTGCTCTTCGCCCAGGTGCTCTACGGACGCGCGCTCTACACCAGCACCGTGCTGGTGGGCGCGTGGTGGATCGCGCTCATCCCGATCCTCATCCTTTGCTATTGGCTGCTCTACCAATTCGCCGAACGCGCCGCCGCCGGCCGCTCGGCCTGGTGGCTCGGCCTGCTCTCGTGGGTGCTGGCGGCGCTCGTGGCCAAGGTCTTCTCCGTGAACCTCGCGCTGATGGTCCGGCCCGAGGACTGGAGCGCGCTCTACCGGCAGTCGCCGCTGGGCGCGCATCTGCCGGGCGATCCGACTCTGCTGCCGCGTCTGCTCTTCATGTTCGCGGCCGCCTTCACGACCACCGGCTGCTGGTTCGTCTGGCTGGCCGCGCGCCGCTCGATCTCCGATGACGTGCAGCGGGTCCTGCGCAGCAATGGCGCCTGGCTGGCCCTGCTCGGCACGCTGGCCCAGGGCTTCATCTTTCCGTGGCTCCTCGCCCGGCAGCCCGCGGCCGTGCAGGAGTTGCTGGCCAAGCACGGCTGGCTGCCCGCCACCGGCTGGGCCTGGGGCGCGCTCGCGGCCGTCGTCGCCGTGGTCGCCCTGCGCGCCTTCCGCGCAGCTCAGCCGCCCGCGCCGCTCTACGCCTCGCTGCTCGCGGTGCTGGCCTTCCTGCCCATCGCCGTTTTCACGGTCTTCCGCGACGGCCTGCGCGATCTCACGCTCCTGACCAAGGGCTTCGACGTCTGGCAACGCGCGGTCGTCGCCAACTGGTCGGTGGTCGCGACCTTCCTGCTCACCTTCGTCCTGGGCCTGGCCGCGGTCGGCTGGCTCATCTCCGTCTTCGTCCGTGCCACGCCGCACCGCGACATCGCTCTGCCATGAACGCACCCGCCCCTGCCAATCCGGAACAACCGGCCGATGACGAAGTCCTCGACCGGCGTCGCTTCGTCGCTCTCGCCCTCGGTGGCGTCGCCCTCTGCTACGCGGGCGCCGTGGGTTATCCGATCTTCCGCTTCCTCACCTCGCCCGCCGAGCGCGCGGCGGCGGCGGCGGCGGTCAACGAGGTCCTGCTGACCGATGCGCACAAGCTGCCGCTCGGCAGCGCGCTCATCTTCAAGTTCGGCACGCGACCCGCCCTGCTCATTCACCACAAGGACGACACCTGGATCGCGCTCGACGCGGTCTGCACGCACCTCGCCTGCACGGTCCAGTACCAGCCCGACAAGGACCGCATCGAATGCGCCTGCCACGGCGGCGAATACGACGCCCACACCGGTCGTAACCTGGCCGGCCCGCCGCCCAAGCCGCTCAAGCGCTTCGAGGTCAAGCTCGTCCCGAGCGGTGTGCAGGTCCTGCGCACCTGAGCCCCTTCCCACCATGAAAGCAGCGTTCCAAAATCTCTACACCTGGTTCGACGAACGGCTCGACCTGACCTCGGTCATCGAGCTCGCCCGCAAGAAGACGGTCCCGGAACACGCCCATTCGTTCTGGTACTATTGGGGCGGCATCTCGCTCTTCTTCTTCCTCGTCCAATGCGTCACTGGCGTGCTCCTGCTGGTGTACTACCGGCCCGGCCCGGAAGCCTACGAATCGGTCCGGCAGATTACCTACACGATCCACTTCGGCTGGCTCATCCGCTCGGCCCACGCGTGGTCGGGCAATCTGATGATCTTCGCCATCTTCGTGCACATGTTTTCGGTCTTCTTCATGCGGGCCTATCGCGCCCCGCGGGAGATCGGCTGGTGGAGCGGCGTCATCCTGCTGCTGCTGACCATGATCTTCGGCTTCAGCGGCTACCTGCTGCCGATGAACGACCTGGCCTACTTCGCCACCAAGGTCGGGCTGGAGATCCCCATCTCGATGCCGCTGATCGGCAAATGGCTGGGCGACCTCTTCCGCGCCGGTCCCGAGGTCAATGAATTCACCGTGCAGCGTTTCTTCGCGCTCCACGTCGTCATCCTGCCGGCCATCTACATCCCGATCCTCGCGCTGCACATCTGGCTCGTGCAGAAGCACGGCAACGCCGCCCCGCCCAGCGAGGAGGCCAAGCCGGCCACGCAGCGCAGGAGCATCCCGTTCTTCCCGAACTTCGTGCTCAAGGACCTGGCCATGTGGCTGATCGCTCTGAACGTGCTCGCCGTCCTCGCGGCCATGTTCCCGTGGGATCTGGGCGACCAGGCCGATGCGCTCAAGGCCGCCCCGCCCGGCATCCATCCGGAATGGTACTACATGAGCTCGTTCCAGGTGCTGAAGATCTTCGGCAACTGGTTCCCCGGCGCGGCCGGCGAGAGTCTCGGCATCGTGCTCTTCACGGTCGGACTCACGCTTTGGTTCTTCGTGCCGCTCTACGACCGGGCCAATGCCGGCGGGCGGCGCGCCTATCTCACCACCTGGTTCGGCATTCTCACCATCCTCGTTCTCCTGGGCACCACGGTCTGGGGCTACATCGCACTCTGAACTTCCGAGCATGAACTATCCCTTTTGGGTCGTCCCCTACATCGGCAGCGGCTGGGTGATCGGCGGCATCGCCATCTTCCACGTCATGATCTCGCAGTTCGCCGTCGGCGGCGGACTCTTCCTCCCCATCGCGGAGCGGCATTTCCTGCGCACCGGCAACCACGCCGCGCTCGAGCTGCTCCGCCGTCACGCGCGCTTCTTCCTCATCCTGACCGGTGTCTTCGGCGCGGTCTCGGGGGTGGGCATCTGGTTCGCCATCGGCCTGGCGCATCCGGAGGCCACGTCGACGCTCATCCACAACTTCGTCTTCGGCTGGGCCATCGAGTGGGTCTTCTTCATCGTCGAGCTGACCGCCGCCGCCGTTTACTACTACACGTGGGATCGCGTCCCGGCGCAGCAGCATCTGCGCGTCGGCTGGGTCTACGCCGGCGCCTCGCTCTGCACGCTCATCATCATCAACGGCATCCTCACCTTCATGCTCACGCCGGGCCAAAGCTGGCTGGCCGTGGCCGGCACCGGGCAGGAGGCGAGCCGATTCTGGCAGGCGTTCTTCAATCCGACCTACTGGCCGAGCCTCTTGCTGCGCACGGTGGTCTGCTTCGCCCTCGCCGGCATCTGGGCGCTGGTTTCGTATGCCCGCCTCGGCGACGAACACGAGGTCCTGCGCTCGAAGATGATCCGCTGGAGCTCGACCTGGCTGCTGCCTTCGTTCGTGGCCCTGCCCGTGCTGCTCGCCTGGTTCCTCTACTGCGTGCCGGAGGAGCAGCGCCAACTGCTCTCGCTCGGCATCAGCACGATCGGCTCGGGCAGCTTCACCCAGGTCACCCGCACGGTCATCGTCATCGTCATCACCTCGGGCACCGTCGTGGGCGTGGCCTACTTCTTCGCCTGGAAGTCGCCGCGCGATTTCTCCCCGGCCCACGCGCTCGCCATCCTCCTGCTCGCCGCGGTCTCGACCGCCTCGGGCGAGTACATCCGCGAGATGCTGCGCAAACCCTACGTCATCGGGCAGCACATGTTCTCCAACGGCATCCGCCTGACCAGCGTCGCCCAGCTGAACAAAGACGGCTACCTCAAGCACAACCTCTGGCGCGGCGAGGGCAGCGACCCCGTCCTGGTCTCGGGCGAGGCCATGTTCCGCGGTCAATGCATGTCCTGCCACAGCGTGGAGAGCTACCGCTCGATGCGCCGGCTGCTCGGCGACCGGAACCGCGAGTCGATCACGGCCCTGCTCAAGGTCCTGCACGACTACAAACCCGACTCCCCCTACCGCGCCTTCATGCCCCCGCTCGTCGGTACCGACGAGGAGATCCGCGCCCTCGGCGACTACCTCGCGACCCTGACCGCCAAGCCCACCCGCAACGGCAGCGCCGTCGCCCAGGCGAAGTAGTCCAGCGGAGGAGCGGAGGAGCAGAGGAGCGGCGCAGGCTCGCCGACTTCTCACTTCTCACTTCTCACTGGACAACTGACACCGGTAGTCGGTCACCGGAGCTGACAGCACTTATCGGTCAGCAAGGGGGTTGGAGAACGCAAAAGTGACAGCACCTATCGGTCGCCCCCGCGGTGTTCTTGGAGGCACGTTCTACCCGCGTGGGTGGCGCGCAGCGGAGGGCGAGCGGAGCGAGCCCGCAGCGGAGCGCCGCCTACGCGGACGCGCCCCCTACTCGCCCGCGATATTCGAGCCATTTTCCGGCATGAAAAAATCTCCCCCGAACTGCGCCGTAACCTCGTCGAACGCGCTCGCCAAGGGACGTCTCTGCGGGCCTTGGCTGCGGAGGCCGGCATAGCTTTGTCTTCGCTCCAATATTGGATCCGCAAGACCCACGGCAAGCCGCTCGCCCAAGCCGACTTCCAGGACGCTCCGGCTGGGGCCCAACCCTGCCTCAATCGCACCAGCTCGGAGATCGAACTTCACGTCCTGCGCCTGCGCCGCGAACTCGCCCTTGGCCCCCTCGGTGAAATTGGCGCCTCGGCCATCTCCCGCGCCCTGGCTCAGCAGTTCCCCGACGTCGCTCTGCTTTGCCCGCGCACCATCCATCGCATCCTCGAGCGTCACGGCCTGCTCGATGGCCGCCGCCGCGTGCGCCGTCCCGCTCCCCCTCGTGGCTGGTATCTACCCGCTCTGGGCGCTCACCAAGTCGAACTCGACTCCTTCGATGGCGTCGATGGCCTGGTCATTCGCGGTGGCCAATGCCTCGAAGTCTTTACCGCCATTTCGCACTGGGGCGGCTTGCCTGCAGCCTGGCCGCTGCCTCGCCTCACCACCGACGCCGTCCTGTTGGCCTTGCAGGAGCATTGGCGCCAACACGGCCTGCCCGCCTACGCGCAGTTCGACAATGCCACCATCTTCTCCGGCGCCCATCACTTCGCCGACACCTTCGGCCGGGTTGTGCGCTTGTGCCTCCAGTTGGGCGTTGTGCCCGTCTTTTGCCCGGTGCAGGAGACCGGTTTCCAAGCCCAGATCGAGAGCTTCAACGGGCGCTGGCAGATCGCCGTCTGGCAGCGCTTCGCCCATCGCTCGCTGGCGACCGTCCGCCGGCGCAACCACGCCTTTTTACGCGCCTTGCGCTACCGCCTGCAGCAACGCCTCGAATCCGCTCCGCCACGCCGCCCTTGGCCCGGCTCACGCTTCCACTTCGAGCCTTCCCGCCTACCCTCCGGCCGCATTATCTATTTGCGCCGCACCAATGAGGCTGGTCAGGCCGTCGTCTTGGGCCGTTCTTACGAAGTCGATCCGGCCTGGCAAGCCAAGCTCGTGCGCGCCGAACTCGATCTCGCCAACAACACTTTGGCTTTCTACGGCTTACGTCGCCGCGCCCACGACTCTCAACCCCTCCTGCGGACTCTCACGTATCAACCTCACGACTCCAGCAAACCCCATCCACCCGCCTGCCACGATGACACCGCCGTGCGCCTCAAAATCACCGCCAAAAATCGCTGACCGATAAGTGCTGTCACTTTTTGATCTCGTGACGACTTCGGTGACCGATAAGTGCTGTCATCTGTCCGCTCACTTCTCACTTCTCACCTTTCACCTCCCCCTCAGAACTCCAGCGCCTTCTCGACCTGCAGGCGCCAGCTCGTCTCACCGGGCACGAGCTTATACTGCAGCTGACGGGTCTTGCCGCTGGGCTGGCCGTCTTCGCGCAGGATCGGGAAGCGGCGGCCGAGCACGCCTTCGAGGACGGCGAACTCGTCGCCGCCGCGATAGCCGCGGGCCTCGGCGGCGGTGAGGTCCGGCAGGCCGATGACGCTGAGCGACTTCTTCCGGTTCGAGGAATAGGCGAAGAGCGCGCCCCGCTTCTCCGGGCCGGGCTCGACGCCGAAGACAAAGATCTCGGGCGAACCGTCGGCGTTGAGGTCGGACACCTCCGCGCTCAGGATCGTTGCGGTGGTCTCGAGGGTGATCGGCGCGTTCTCACCGCTCAGTCCGCGGGGCGTGATGGTCAGGCGATTGCCCGTGGCCGCGTTTGGACTGGCGACCTTGAAGGTGATGCCGTGCAGACTGCGCTCGGCCTCGAACGGTTTGGCCCCAGCCGAGGATTTTGCCCCATCGAGCCGGCGCAGCAGCGCCTCGATGGTTGCCTCGAGCTGTTCGTCGCGTCCCTGCACGATAGCCCCGGGCTGCCGCCGCACCACGAGCTCGGGGGTGTCCTCGTTGTTCTCGTAGAATTTCCCGTCCGCCTCGCGCCGCGGGATCTCCGGAATGCCGTAGCGCAGCCGGCTGCCCGAAAGCAGATCGACCCACCAGACCGCCGTGCCGGTGCCGGGCACCGGATCGCCCGCGAACAGGCCCACGCGCTGGGTGCGATAGAGATGCGGGAAAATGCTGCCGTCGGAATAGCTGAACGAGTTGGCCAGCAGCGCGCTCGGTTTGCTCCAGCGGCGCACGGGCACCGGCGTGAGCACGCGGCCCTGGCGATCCACCAGCGGAGCGGCAGGTGAGGCGGTCAGATCGGCGATCAATCGCTCGGCCAGATTGCCGCCGCCGTTGAAGCGCACGTCCACGATCAGCGCTTCCTTGTCGATGAAACGGCCGAAGACCTCCGCCACGAAATTCTGGTAGCTGGCTGTGTCCATCAGCGGCACGTAGACGTAGCCCACGCGGCCTTTGGACAGCTTCTCGGTCTGCTCCTGCCGCTGCGCGACCCAGCGGGCCTGCGCCTGCAGGAGGCCGTTCACATAGGGCTCGGGCGTGACGATCTCCTCCACGTTCGCGCCGCCACCGGCGGGCTTGATCGTCAGGCGCACCGGCTGACCGGCCTGCCGATTGAGCAGCGGGTGGATATCCATGTCTTCGCGAATGGTCTGCCCGTTGACCGCCAGAATGACGGCGCCCGCCCGCAGCTGACTGTCGGCGCGGCCGGCCGGGCCGCCCTTGAGGTGCTCGGCCACCTTTGCGCCCGGCCCGGTGTGGGCGTGATCGTAGTAGAGGCCGAGGCTGGCGGTGGCATCGCCGCCCGAGCGCTTCGGCTGGTAGGACGAGCCCATGTGCGAAGCGTTCAGCTCGCCCGCCATTTCGCTCAGCAGCTCGGCCAGATCCTCGCCCCGCGTGAGGTACGGCAGAAACTTGGCGTACTCGCGGCGGTAGAATTCCCAATCCACCCCGCCCATGTCGGCCCGGTAGAACTTCTGCTGGGTCAGACGCCAGGCGTGCTCGAAGAAGTACTTCATCTCGCCGCGCAGGTCGTAGGCCATCTCCGCGGCAAACGGCAGGACGGCGGAGGCGCCGTTCGCCAGGCTGACCCGCTCGATCCCGCCGGGGCCGACGTAGTAGAACGACTCGCCTTTTTCGTCGAAGACGGCGGCGTCGCCAGTCGGCAGCGGTTTGGTGAAGACCGGCGCCAGACCCGGCCGGCCGACCGGAATGCGGTAGGCCGCCATGCCCGTCAGCGGATGGAGCATGACCACGACGACCGAATGACCATCGGCCAACGGCTTCACCGCCGCCACGTTGCCGGAGAGTGGCGTGACCCGCACGGTGCGGCCGCTGAGGTCCTCGAGTTCAGGCTCCCAGGCCGGCTCCTTTGCCGGCGCGGCGGACTTCACTTCCGCGGACTTCACGACCGGCGCGGCCACCGGCCGATCGCCCGGACGCACCGCGGCATCGTAGGCAGCCTGGGTCAAAAAGATCGCATAGAGGTCGGTCTCGCGAGCGAGAGCATCCAGCGTTTTCAGCCCGTCGCGCGCACCCTGGAAGTAGATGACCCGGCCATCCGGCGAGAAGGCTGGTCCGACGGCGTGAAAGCCCGTGCGGGTGAGATTGACGGGCGCCTTCTGCCCGCTCGCATCCAACAGGTAGATGTCAAAGCTGGTGGCGGCGGAACCGCCGGTGGCCGCCAGCCAGCGTCCGTCGGGCGACCAGGTGAAGGGCAGATCGCCGTCGTGGTACGAATACGCCAGTCCGTCCGGCATGGCCGTCACGGTCCGGCCCGAGGCGCGGTCGAGCACCATCAGTCGCACGCGGTTCTCGAAGTAGGCGATGCGCTTGCCATCCGGAGAGTAGGCCGGTTCCGTCGCGTCGGCCTTGCCGGGCAAATTCAGCCGCGTTTCCCGCAGCGCCCCGGGGCTGAGGAAATCGGTCGCGCCCGGCGTGTCGAGCGTGGTCTCGAACAGCTCGTAGCGGCCGGCCCGGTCGCAGGCGTAGAGCAGGGTGCGACCGTCCGGGCTGAAGCTGACGTTGCGCTCGTGCTGCGGCGTGTCGGTGATGCGCCGCGAGCGTCCCGTGGCGGTCGCGAGCACGAAGATCTCGCCCCGCGCCACGATGGCCAGCTGACCGCCGTCGCGGCTCGGCACCAGTTCGGTGATCTCGTCGCGCATCTGCGCGAAGACGGTGCCTTCGAGCAGCGAGCTTTGGCTGATGCGGATGGCCACCCGCTGCGGCTCGCGCGCTCCGGCCGGCAGGCGCCAGATCTCGCCGTCGAAGCCGTAGACGAGATCGTCCTGCGCTGAGCGGCTCAGAAAGCGCAAGGGGTGTTTCTCATGCGAGGTGAGCTGCTGCGGCTGCCCCTCGCCGCTGGCGGCCTGACGCCAGACATTGAAGGAGCCCGAGCGCTCGCTCAGCCAGTAGATCGATTTCCCGTCCGCGCTGAACCAGCCGTCGCGATCCTCCCCGCGCCAGTTCGTGAACTGCCGGTAGCTGCCGTTGCCGCTGTCGAAGATCCAGAGATCGCGCGCGGCCTCGGAGATGGCGTGCTTGCGCCATTCGTTCTCCGGCGCGTTCAGGCTGGTGTAGACGAACTGCCGTCCGTCCGGGCTCGGTCGAGCCTGCAGCGCGGGCAGCGGGATGATGAGCCGTTCGCGCCCGCCGGCCGCTGGCACGGCGTAGAGCTGCAGCGACGCGCCGGCCGCGACTCCGCCGAACGCGGCGCGCGGATCGCCCAGGCGCATCGAGCTGAAGTACACCCACTTGCCGTCGGGCGAGAAAGCCGTGGGCGTATCGGCCATCGAATGCGTGGTCAGCCGCCGGACCTCGCCGCCGGTGGCCGGAAGGATGAAGACGTCCGCGTTGCCGTAACGGTCGCTGCTGAAGGCGATCTGCCGGCTGTCGGGCGACCAAACCGGCGCGCTGGCGGCGAATCGCGCGCTGGTCAGCGGGATCGCTTCGCCGCCCGCGCTGGGCACGCGCCAGAGCTGGCCGCCGTGGATGAACGCGATGTACTGGCCATCGGGCGAGACCGCCGGCTGCCGCAGCCAGAGCGGACGTTCGGCCGAAGGGACCGCAGGCGGAGTTTCGGCCGCGGGCAGGGATGCGGCCAGGAGGCCGAACGAAAGGAGGAGGCGGAGGAAAGACATACGAGGAGACCCGGGACCGCATCGTGTCGGCCAGGCCCCCGCCAGGGCAAGCCGCGATCGTCAGGACGCTCGGTCTGCTGCGGGATTTTTCCCCTCATCCGGCCGCTGGCCAGGATGGCTGCCTCGCAAGGATTCGAACCTTGACAAAGTGATTCAGAGTCACTTGTGCTACCGTTACACCACGAGGCAGTGTTGCAGGATGGATCAGTGCCCCGAACCGGCCGCGGATGCAACGGGAAATTGCGGGCCACCGGCGAAGATCGAGGAAGCGTTCTTCGAGCTGCAGATCGAACCGGCCCGGCTCGATGACCTGCTGGCCCAGGGCTGGCGGCATTTCGGACCCTACTTCTTCCGCTACTCGCAGCAGCTGACCACCGCGCTCCAGGACATCATTCCGCTGCGCGTCGACCTCACCCGCTTCCGCCCGAGCAAGAGCCAGCGGCGGGTGCTGCGGCGCAATGCGGACGTCACCCCGCGCTGGCAGACGGTCAGCCTGACCGAGGAGCATCACACCGTCTTCGCAGAGCACGCTGGGCGTTTCGCACACAACGTCCCCGGCCGGCTGGAGGACTTCCTCGGGCCTTGGCCGCAGCTCGATCTTCCCTGCCGGCTGCGCGAACTCAGCGTCCGCGACGCCACCGGTCGCCTGCTGGCCGCCAGCTACGTCGCCCAGGGCGCGCGGGCCTGGTCGAGCGTGTATGCCTTCTTCGCCCCGTCGGACGGAGCGCGCAGCCTCGGCATCGCCACCCAGCTGTGGGAAATCGAAGCGGCCCGCGCGGCCGGCTGCCGCTGGCTCTATCTCGGCTACGCCACCCGCCAGCCGTCGCACTACGACTACAAACGGCAGTTCGCGGGCACCGAGTGGTTCGACTGGGAACGCTGGCAGGCAACGCCGATCCCGAGCACGCCGGCTGATGTCTAGGTTTTTTCTTGCTTTTATTATTCCGACCGGCATGATGCCACGCCATGGGCATCATCTTTGCCGACCTGCGCCTTAGGAACTTCGCCCAGCCCGAGCTCGAGGAGGTCGATGCGCACGCGCTGGTGGACAGCGGCTCGGTCGATCTCGTCATTCCGGAGTCCGTGGCCCGTCAGCTCCGTCTGCGGGACCTCTCGCCGCGCGAGGTGCGGCTGGCCGACGGCACGCTCCAGCGGGTCCGCTACGTCGGGCCCGTACAGGTCGAAACCATGGGCCGCGATTGCGTGACCGCGGCGCTCGTCATGGGTGATCAGGTGTTGCTCGGTGCCATCCCGATGCAGGCGATGGACGTCGTCATCCACCCTCGCACCGAGCGGCTCGTGCCGAACCCTGCGCATCCCGACGGTCCGACCTTCTGCGCGTGAGACGAGCGCTCAGTCCAGCCGTTTCCCCAGGCTGACCACGTCGTCTTCGCGGAATCCCAGCCGCTCGTAGAAGGCGAGCACGCCGCGGTTGGTGCGGCGAACCTGCAGATTGATCTTGGGACAGCCGAGGGCGCGCAGCAGCCGTTCCGCCTCGTCCAGGAGCGCGCGACCGAGAGCGCTGCGCTGGGCCGACGGCGCGACCGCGAGGTAGTTGATCCAGCCGCGGTGCCCCTCGTAGCCGGCCATGCAGGTGCCGACGACTTCGCCCGACTCGCCGACCGCGCAAAGGAACAGCTCCGGATGCTCGCCCGTCTTTCGGGCAATGTCCGCGTGCGGGTCGTTCCGCGGCGTGACCAGCCCGCAGGCTCGCCAGAGCGCGACCACGGCGGCTTCGTCGCTGGGCTGATAGGCACGAAGGCGGAAGTCGGACGACATCCCGCCGCATTTCCACGGAATGCGCTCACGGTCTACGCCGAGTGGGTGCCCACGCGTTGCAAAGGTCGTCCTCGTCCTCGTCGTCGTCCTCGTCCTCGTCCTCGCATCGAAACCAAGCCGAAGGCCGCACTTCGGAGTTTGGCCTGCGGCATCGGGTCATTCGAGGACGAGGACGAGGACGAGGACGAGGACGAGGAGGACGACGACAAGGAGAGCGAGAACAACCTTCCCGACGACCCCTCCCATACGCTCCAATCCGCCGATGTCTTCCTCGTCCCCTTCCCCTGCGACCGGCTGGCGCGGTCTCTTCGAACATCCGCGGGGGCTTTGGGTGCTGGCGGGCACGGAGCTTTGGGACCGCATCTCCTTCCACGGGATGCAGGCGCTCCTCGTGCTCTACATGACGGGCACGCTGCTGCAGCCGGGCCACGTCGAACACATTCTCGGCTTCGCCCAGTTCCGTGCGGCCATCGAGGCGTTGACGGGGCCGCTCACGGTCACGGCACTGGCGGCCCAGACGTTCGGGCTCTACGTCGGCCTGATCTACTTCACCCCGATCATCGGCGGCACCATCGGCGACCGCCTGACCGGACGCCGCGCGGCCATCGTGGCCGGCGGGGCGCTCATGACACTGGGGCACTTCGCGCTCGCCTTCGACGCGACCTTCCTCGTCGCGCTCGTGCTCCTCATCGTCGGCGCCGGGCTGCTGCGCGGGAACATGTCGGCCCAGCTGAAGTCGCTCTACGCGGACGGCGACCGCCGCGAGGCCGACGCCTTCCAGCTCTACTACGTGGCCATCAATCTCGGCGCCTTCATCGCCCCGATCCTGACCGGCGCGCTGGCCCAGAAGTTCGGCTGGCACACGGGCTTCGGCTTCGCCGGCGTGGGCATGCTGGTGGGGCTCGTCGTCTATCTCGCCGGCCTCCGCCACCTGCCCCCGGATCGCCCGGCGGCCGCGCTCGCGCCGGCCGAGCGCGTGCCGCTGACCGCCCAGGAAAAACGCCGGCTCTTCGCGCTCGCACTGGTCTGGCCGATCTCCGTCTGCTTTTGGATCGCCCAGTCCCAGGTGTGGAATGTGTATAATCTCTGGGTGCGCGACCATCTCGACCTGCAGGTGGGTTCGTTCACCGTGCCGGTGGCCTGGCTGCAGGCGATGGACGGCCTCGCCCCGGTGTTGGTGCTGCCGATTTTCCTCGCGCTCTGGCGCAAGCAGGCGGCGCGCGGATCCGAGCCGGATTCCATGGCGAAGATGATGCTCGGCTGCTTCATTTTTGCCGCGGGCACCGCCTGGCTGGCGGCCGCGCCGTGGGTGTCGGGCGCGGACGGGCGGGCGCCGATCCCCTGGGCGCTGGCCTTTCACCTCATCACCAACGTCGGCTGGCTCTACTTCACGCCCATCTGCCTCGCGCTCTACGCTTCGCTCTCGCCGCCCGCCATGCGCGGCACGCTGATCGGCCTCAATGCGCTCTCCGTCTTCGCGGCGGGACTGATCAGCGGCCGACTCGGCGCGCTCTACGAGACAACCTCGCAGACCACGTTTTGGCTCATCCACGCCGGCGTCGTGGCGGCGGGCGGCGTCGGTCTGCTCTTTCTCGGCCGCTGGCTGCGAGGCCTGCTCGACGAGCCCGCGCGTTAGCCGGCTTGCTCCCTGAGCCGAAGCCGGGCAACCTCGCGCATGCCCCGCCGCCTCCTGCTCCTCGCCGCCGCGCTCAGCGCGCTGCTCGTCCCCGCCTCGGCTGCCGAGCGGCGCATCGCCTACCAGACCGAAGCGGGCATTTGCGTTGCCAAGCTCGACGGCACGGGCGCGAAGCAGGTGGCGGTCGGCTCCGATCCCGAGATCTCGCCCGACGGCACGCGGGTCGCCTACACGCATTCGGACGACGCGGGCAATCGCTTCATTGCGGTGGTCGACGTGGCCAGCGGCAGGAAGACCATCTTCCACCAGATCCCCGGCAAGAACTCCTACGGGCCCAACTGGCTGCCCGACAGCTCGGCCATGACCTTCAGTATCTTCGACGGCAGCATTTGGCACCTCGGCTTCGTGAAGGCCGACGGCAGCGGCTTCCGATATCTGCGCAAGGCGCCGGATTCCAACGGCTCCATCTACGGCCTGGCCTGGCTGCCCGACGGCTCCGGCTTCTACGCGCACGATCTCGACGCCATCTTTCGCTACGACGCCAGCGGCAAGCAGCTGCAGAAGTGGCCGCTCACTTCGCTCGTGCCGAAGGGCACGCTCAGCAGCGGCGGAGCGATGTCGGTCTCGCCCGACGGCAAGCAGCTGCTCGTCGAGGTCGACATGATGGAGCCCAATCCCCTCAAGGACGAGCCGGGCCCGCCGAGCGCGATCTGGTCCATCGAGCCCGCGGCCGGCAAGGCCACGCGACAGAGCGCCAAGGGGATCCCCTACAACGCCAGTCCGCGGTGGATCTCCGCGGACGAAATGCTGTTCTCCAGCTCCGGCGGGAAGGACAAGAAGAATGGCGTCCTGCGCGCCAAGCTCGGCAGCGCCGAGCGCACGCTGATCGTCGCGAAGGCGACCTACCCCAGCATCTCCCGCGCGGGAGCCCCTGCCACCGCGGCCGTACCGGCGCCCGCGGCCGCACCGGCACCCGCGGCCGCTCCCTCCGCCGCGCCGGCCGCGATCACGAAAGCGCCGGCCACCGCGGCCGAGTTCAACGACCTGCGCACGGAATGGAATCGCATCTCCGACGGCGAGACCTGGAAGACCGCCCGGCACGAGATGAAGAAGGCCAGCAAGACCCAGCGGCACTACGCCAAGGGCTGGTTCGAGGGCAACGACCCGAAGGTGATCATGCATGTGCTGGCGGACTCGGACCGGGACCAGACCATTCGATTCTACTATTACTACGAGGGCGCGCTGACGTCGGTCTTCGAGCGGCGCAAAGGCGCGCACACCGAGATCAGCGAGGTGGCCGAGGCGACCGAGACCTACAACTTCGTGCGCGAGAAACTGGTCGGCTGGAAGCGCACGGCCGGCACGCCGGAGGAGACCTGGGTCGATCCCAAGGATGGCGGCTTCGCGGCGCAGGGCGCGCAGGTCTTCAAGGCTTCGCTCGCGGTCTCCGACCCGCTTTTCCAGGCCATCGGAGCGGACTGAGGCGGGTCACATTTCGCTGACCCGGGCGCGGCGAATTGAGCGCATCATGCCGCATGCCCGATTCCCCAGCCGAGCCCGCGCCTTCCCACCGCAACCAGCGTTCGATGGAGGCCTTTTGGCGCCTCTACGGACAGGCGCCTGGCGGCGTGCTCCGCCAGACGCAGGACGTTTGCCTGACGCTCAGCGGCATCCCGCATCCGCTCTTCAACGGCATGCACCGCGCGCGGCCGGCGGACGCCGGGCAGGCCCGCGCCATGGTCGCCGAGGTGAAGACGTTGCTGAATGAAGTCGGCGTACCGGCGCTCTGGTGGACGCTGCCCGAGACGACGACGCCGCCGCTGGCCGAAGCGTTGCTGGCGGGCGGCGCGACCTGCCTCGGGCCGGCCCCGGCCATGGAATTGGCGCTGGAGCAACTTCCGCCGCTGACGTTGCCCGGCGTCGAAGTGCGGGAAGTCACGTCAGACGAACTCGCGCTCTGGGCCGAGATCGCCGCGCGCGGCACCGATCTGCCGCCGGAGGTCGTGAGCGCGCTTTCCGCGCTCGAGCCGCAGCTGCCGGTCGAGCCGCACCGCCGACGCTTCCTGGCCTGGCGCGGCGGCGAGGCGGTCGGCAGCGCCTGCACGATCGAAGCGGGCCCGGACGTCGGCATCTTCGCCATCGCCGTGCTACCCGCGCACCGCCGCGGCGGTCTGGGCGCGTTGCTCACGGTCGAACCGCTGCGCGCCGCCGCCGCCCGCGGCTGCCGCACGGCTCTGCTGCAGGCCAGCGAAATGGGCTACCCGGTTTACCGCCGACTCGGCTTCGCCCACCAGGGCGACTACACGCTCTATCTGCAGACGCCCGGCGCCTGAGCCGCGGCCTCTGTCAGCCCAGCGCGGCCGCGTAGCGGTCGGCCGAAAATCCGACCAGCAGCAGCGACCCGCGCTCCAGCACCGGCCGCTTGATGAGGGAGGGCTGCGCCTGCATCAGCCGTAGCGCCTTCGACTCGGCGAGGTCGATTTTGTCGGCCTCGGGCAGCTTGCGGAAGGTCGTGCCGGCGCGGTTGAGCAGCGTCTCCCAACCGGCCTGCTGCGCCCAGCGCGCGAGACGCGCCGCGTCGATGCCTGCGACCTTGTAGTCGTGGAACGCGTATTCCACGCCGTGCGCCTCCAGCCAGGCGCGGGCCTTCTTCNNGTCGCAGTTCTTGATGCCGTAGACGACTGTCTTCATCGGTCGATTCTCACCCGCCAGGGCGCGGCTGGCCACTCGCAGGTCAGTCGCAGGGGTCGCTCCCCGATTTCCTCCCCGGTTGTGCCGGGCACGCGGCCAGGACGTCGTCAATGGGGGTGAATCCCCCCAGCCGCGGACGGGGGAATCCACCCGGATTGTGGGAATGGCCGGCGGAAACTAGAAATCGCGGCATGCCGACCGCCCTGTCGCTCTCCTCCAATAATGTGGAGCGACTCTCTCCTCTCGGTGGGTGCGGCAACGCGGTTTCTAAACTCGCCTGGAGGTAACTATGCCCGACTCGAGCCTGCCCACAGAAATCGTCCAGTCGATCGCCATTGCCAATGCCAAATCGATCGGCGAGCAGCCGGCCATCCTGGCCAACCTCGCGCTGGCCAACCAGATCCTGAACAACAACCTGCAGCAGCAGATGATCATCAGCTCGCAGCAGGCGATGAACCAGATCGTCATGGCGACGATGGCCAAGTGCGTGACGCTCATCGTGGGCTCCGACGGCAAGGACGCCAACCCCGGTGCTATCTCCGATCTGCTCAGCGCGCTGAAGAGCATGCAGCAGCCGATCAACCCCAATCCGGGCGGCCCCGGACAGTAGGCTGCCGGCCCGCTCCCCACCCCTAATTTCCGCCAGTTAACTTCCCTCCGCGGATCCCTTCACTCCGGATTCTGTCCGGTTTGAGCACACCATAAACACAAACTAGACCCGAACTATGCCCGAACCCGCAAGCGACATGCAGGCGTCCCTCAACCAGACGGCTGCCGTCATTGGCATCACCAACCTCAAGAGCGTCGGCGAGCAGCCGGCCATGCTCTCGAACCTGGCCTACTCCAACGCCATCGCGAACACCAATCTGTCCCAGCAGAACGCGGTCGCCAACCAGCAGGCGATGAACGAACTCGGCATCTCCATCGTGGGGAAGACCGTCAACAAGGTCTCGGACCTCGGCCCGCTCGAGGCCCGCTCGGCGGTCGACGTGCTCTCCAACAACGAGCTCGCCCAGACCATCGCGGACCTCAAGTCCACCCTGGCCGCCTTCAACGGCAAGGCCTGATCCCACCCCGGAGGCGGCGGGCGCGTCCCTCGCGGCCCGCCGCCTTCCGGCCCTCTCCCACCTGGCGGGCCTCGCCTGCCGCAGACTTTCCCATGACCTCGCTTTCTGCCCTCAAGCCGCTTCTCGAGCGGTCCCTGCGCAACCCGGGCGAACTCGGCCCCGCGCTCCGCCAGCTGCTCACCGAGCTCCTCCCGCTCCTGGAAAAGATCGCGGCCGCCGGCGGCTCGCTCGATGGCCTGCGCAAGCCCGGCGCCTCGCCGCAGCGCCCGCTCCCGCCCAACACGCCGGACCAGCCCTACTACGTCCAGGCCCCGATCACCGTCCACGTGGTCAACGTCGGCCCCGGCGAGCTGGGCGTCGACCTGGCCAAGGACGGCCACCACGCCGTGGCCGGCCCCGACGGGGTCGCCCAGGTCACCATCCCCGCCCCCAAACGCTGACCGACCATGCCCGCCCCGAACGCCCCTTCCGGCGCTTTCGACGCCACGCCGACCAACGTGCCGTCCGACGCCGCCGACTCGCTCGACGAAATCTCGGCTGTCCTCAATGCCACCAGCCTGCACGCCAACG
This sequence comes from Verrucomicrobiota bacterium, assembly GCA_018240025.1. Taxonomy (GTDB): domain Bacteria; phylum Verrucomicrobiota; class Verrucomicrobiia; order Chthoniobacterales; family SZAS-18; genus SZAS-18. Next base: position 3,074 of record JAFEGM010000091.1, on the reverse strand, counting down.
CCGGCGAGCCGGCGCGCCTCGGCAATCTCGCCACCGCCAACCTCGTGGTCTCCACGAACACGGGCTCGCAGAACGCGGTCGCCAACCAGCAAGCCGCCACACAGCTCGCCCTGGCGGTCCTTGGCCGCACGGTCAATGCGGTCCAGAACCTCGGTCCGGTCACCGCGCGCACCTCGGTCGACGTCCTGACCAACAACGAAGTCGCGCAGGCCATCGCCGACCTGAAGGCCGCGCTCGATCCCGGGCGGGGCCCGCGTCCCATTCCGCCCAGCCCAGGCGTGCGCCACCTGCTGCAGCTGCTCAAACGTCTGCTGGCCCAGCTCGCCCGCATCGAGCAGGAGAATGCCGCACTCCAGGGTGACGGCAGCGCAGGGAATCCGTTCGCCACCACTGCGGGCCTGTGGGTGACCGCGCCGGTCACCATCGCCTTCCCGGGGCTCGATCCGCAGCAGGTCGATCTCAGCCTCAGCGGCCGCTCGTTGAAGGCCCGCTGAATCCCGCGTCATGAGCGACGAACCTTCCCCGAGCGAGAGCGTACTGGGTCGGTTCGCCGCCCAGTCGCGCCAGGAGTTCAACCAGCTTCTCCGGTTGGTCGAGGCCCAGGACCAGCAGGCCAAGGCCATGCGCGCCGAACTCGGCCGCCTCGCCGCCAACATTCAGGCCGGCGCGCAGCATCGCTACAGCGTCTTCGCCAATGCCGCCACCAAGCGCCTGGTCGTCCTGCGCGACGTCGACGCGCTGCGCGGCGCCGCCCCGCTCTATCAGTCGAGTTCGTTCCTCGACGCCCTCGCCTGGGTGAATGCGCATCCCCCCGCCGAGCCGCTGCCCGACGAGCCCCTCCAACCCCCTCTCGGCCCCGGCCCCCTCGGCCCCATCTGGCCCCCGCCCAAGGAGCCCTAGGCGATTCCGCCCCTCCTCCGCTCCTCCCCTCCTCCCCTCCTCCGCTCCTCCGCTCCGCTCCCATGCCTCCTCCTCCCACTCCACCACCAGCGCCGAAGAAGGACACGCGCGTCGCGGGGCTCATCGAGCTCCTGCAGGTGATGCGCGGATTCACCGGCGCGCCGACGGTTTCGATCACCCCCAAGGCCCCGGAACTGCCGACGGGCGAGGCCGGCGCAGCCCAGCTCGCGGTCGATGCGGCCGCCTCCGCGGTGAAGATCGCCCATGCGGTCGCGGCCCTCGGCGGCGGCGGGGCCGCGGCGGATCAGGAGAACGCCACCGTCATCTGGCAGCAGACGCTCGAGCAGATCCAGCGGGTGCAAAAGCTCTATGGGCTGCCGGAGATGCCGTTCCAGGCGCAGACCACGCCGTATCCGCCCACGCCATGAGCGCGACCGCCCAGGCCGAGATCGCCGCCGCCACCGGAGTCGCCGCCGGCGAGGCGGCCGCGGCGCTGGGCACGGCCCAGGGGCAGCTCGGCTTCCAGCTCACGCTGAAGGCGCTCGACGCCTCCACCGCGGTCGCCGTCTTCCCGCTGCTGCTCGTCTCGCTCGGCGCCGTGGCCGAGGGGCTGGCGGCGTATCTCGCCACCGAAGCCCGCGCCACGGCCGAGTCCGCCAGCGTCCGCGCGGCCTTTCAAGCCGCCACCGCCACTGCCCGCGCCGCGTACGCCCGCGGGCAAAGCCATTGGAGCGCCGCCGCATGAATCTCCCGCCCGATCCCCTCTCGCCCGCGCCGGCTGGCCCCGAGTCGGAACGCGAGCTCTTCCGCCGAGGCAATGCGCTTTTCTGGCTTTGGGAGGAAGCGGACCGGCGGGTGCCGTATCGGTGGCTCTACGCGGCCGAGGCCCTGCCGCGACCCGGCACGACAGCGCGCGATCTCGACGACCTCGTGCTCTTCGAGTTCGTCTATCGCATCGCCGAGGGTTTCGTGGCCCGCCTGGCCGGGGAGCGCGGCTCCCTCAGCCTCCCGGTGCTGCTGCGCGAGGACTACCAGTATCGGCTCATGCCCATCCGCGAGCGGGCCGAGCTGATGCCCCCTTCGCAGGCGCTGGCCGTGCTGGTGCAGGACCTGGAGCGGCGCGAACGCGATTTCTGGGAGCGCATCCTCCTGCCCCCCGAGGCCGCCCAAGCCGCCGCCGCCGCGTCCTTCGGGCACTTCTCGGCGCACGGTTGGGAAAGTCTGCGCCTGCAGCAGCCGTTCGCCGCCGGCATCCGCGAGCCTTTCTATCAATTCCGCAAGCCTTGCGCAGCGGTCGAGTTCTGGGTCGGCGCGCAGACCGGCACGGTCAGCGTGCGGCCCAGCCACCGCCATGGCCACGACCACGGCCATCGCCATCACCACCACGGCCCGGCCGGGGCGGGTCCCCTGCCATGAGTGTTTCGTCCGCCCAACCGCCAGCCTCGGCCACCCCGACCCTCTGGTTCGGCGGCTACGGCGGGCAGAATGCCGCCTTCGTCGACGTGCCGGCCGGCGCGACCTGGCAGGCCACGCTCGCCGCCGCCTGGGCCAGCTTCGCCGGCCCGAGCGCAGGCACCGGGCCAGGACTCATTTCGCTCACGACCCAAGCCAGCATCGCTCCAGAACAGGCCGGCACCCTCATCGTCACCAGCCCCGCCTGGAACGAGCCGCGCGTCTGGCCGCTGCGGCAGTTCGCCATGACGCCACTCCGGACCCTGAGCGATTCCACCGTCCAGACCCCTTGGCCCAACGTGCCCAACGTGATGGAGTTCGGCATCGCCGCGAAGTGGCTGGGCCAGCAGATCCAGAAAATCCCGGAGCCCTTCACGCTGCTCGCGCTGGTCATCCTCGAGTTGCTCGTGGTGGCCGCCGGCATCCTCCTCATCACTGCCCGCCTGGCCGCCAGCGGCGTGCCCGAGCCGAGATCGTGGCTCCCCGCCCCTGCGGGCGACCCGCTCGCCGCCCTCTTCGACAGCCTGCGCGAGGTTCTGCCGCTCACTAGCGTGAACCTCACGCTCGAGACCGGCCTCACCGCCCTCTACCTCGCCCAGCAAGCGCTCGGCGAGTGACTTGGCCCAGCCCCATGAAGCCCCGCCGCCCCCGCAGCGCCTCCTTCCGCGCCGACCTCCGCCCAACCCCGGAGGCCGCCCCTCCCACTCCCACTCCCACTCCCA
>JAFEGM010000090.1 GCA_018240025.1 Verrucomicrobiota bacterium | reverse complement strand
ATACTCTGGTACCGGCACCGGCCGCCAGGCCCGTTTTCCCTGCTTCGCGTGAGACCTCGGGCTTCGCCACGCGGCTGACGACTACTCTCCCGACCCGCTACGCTGCTTTTTCAGCCGGGAGCGGTGGATCTTCGACTCGCGGATGGCCCGCTTGACCTTGGCCGGCCGCGGTCGCTTGCGCCGCCGCTCCCGTTCGCGTGCGTCGCGGATGGCGGCGGCCTGCGCGGCGCGCCGCTGTTCGATCTCGGCCACGAGGCGCTCGCGTGCCAGACGCCGGTTGGCCAGCTGCGAACGCGAGTCCTGCACGGTCACGCCGGTGCCGGTCGGCAGATGCACGAGGGTGACGGCGGTCGAGACCTTGTTGACGTTTTGACCGCCCGGTCCGCTGGCACGCGCGAACGATTCCGCGAAATCCTTCGCCTCCAGGCCCAGGCGGGCGAGAGCTTCGAGCCAGCGGGCGTCTTCCATGCGGGCATTCTCCGCCAAAGCGGCGCGCATCGCCAGTCGGCCGGGACACACGGGCAGGCGTTCCCGCGTTGCCCGGCTGAACATCGCGGGGTATCGGGAGGTCGAAGTGCCGATGCTCCGCCGTTCCCTCGCCGCCGTGGCCCTGGCCGGTGGCCTGGCCACCCTCGCCGCGCAGGAAGCTGCGCCGCTCTCGGAACGGGCGGCGGCGCGGTATCTGGAGTTGCTGGAGCGGAATCCGTCCGAAGGCGCCATCCTCGACCGGCTCTGGAAATGGCATGAGGCCCGGGGAACCACCTCGGCCCTGCTGCAGTCCTTCGCCCAGGCGACCACCGGGCCGCGCGCGCTGCTGCATGGGCACCTGCTGAGGAAAGCGGGGCAGCCCGACGCCGCCCGCGCCGCCTACGAACGGGCGGCCGAACTCGATCCCGCCAGCCCGGCGCCTTGGCTGGCGCTGGCGGACCTCGCTGGCGGAGCGCGCGCGGCGGAGCCGTTGAGCCGCGCGCTGGAGCGACTGCCCGCGGCGGATTCGCAGCGGGCCGCCATCCTGGTCAAGCTCGGCCAGGCGCGGCAGGACGGCGGTGACTCCGCCGGCGCCGCCAAGGCCTGGGAGGAGGCGGCCACGCTGAATCCCGCCGACATCGCGCTGCAGTTTTCCCTCGCCCGCACGCTGGAGAATGCCGGCGAAACGGCGCGAGCCCGCCAGCTGCTGGAGCGCGTCGCCAGCCAGGCTCCACCAGCCGAGCGGCTGGAGGCGCTGCGCCTGCTGGCCCAGTCGGCCCTGACTGCGGACGACTTCCCCGCTGCCCAATCTGCGCTGCAGCGGGCGCTGGAACTGGCCGGACCGAGCCACTGGCTGCGGCCGGAGTTGCAGCAGCAGCTGATCCGGCTGCATCAGCGCTCCGGCCGGGAGGAGGAACTGGTCGCGGCCTGGACCGCCGCAGCCGAAGCCGCGCCGCGCGATTTGCCCCGGCTCCTGCGCCTGGCGGATCTCTTTGCCGAACTGGCCGACCCCGCGCGCGAAGCGGTCTGGCTCGAAAAGGCGCTGGCCCTCGTGCCCCGGGAACGCGAAATGCGCACCCGCCTGGCGCGTCAGCTGGCCGGTCGCGGCGAGTGGGCCAAGGCGGCGGAGCAGTACGATGAGTTGCTGCGCCAGGCGGCACGTCCGTCGTCCGAGCTGATTCTCGCCCGCGCCGAACTGGACGTGCAGCTCGGCCGGACGGCCGAGGCGGTGGCGCGGGTGAAGGCTCTCCTCGACGCCCCCAATCGCGACGAAGCCGCCGCGGCCGCCGCCTTGACGTTCCTGCAGCGTCATCGGTTCGACGCCGAGGCGGAGCAAACCCTGCGGGCGGCCCGCGACCGGGCGCCGCAGGAGGAGGGGCCCACGATCGCGCTGGTCGAGTTTCTGGCCGGCCAGCGCCGCGCCGCCGCGGTGCGGACGGAACTCGAGCGGTGGACTGCCGCCCGACCCGGCGAAGCGGTTGGCGTCCGGGCGGCGCGGCTCGAGCGGGCGGCCGATTTCCTGCGCTCGCACGCCCAGCCCGAAGCTGCGGCCCAGACGCTGGCAGAGGCGGTGCGGATCGATCCGCAGTCGCCCGCCGCGCGCCGGTTGGCCCTGGCGGAATGTCAGCTCCAGCTCAGCGATTTCGCCGCCGCCCGCCGCACCGCTCAGGAGGCCTACATCGCCGCCCGCACGCCCGCCGAAAAGGCCGAGGCCGACGAGCGCCTGTATCAGGCGGTGCTCGGGCCGGCCAATGCCAATCAGACGTCGACCGCGCCAGGCAAGACGTTGGTGCCGGCGCGCGATCTGCCCGAGGTGCGCGAGTTTCTCGCCGGCTTGGCGCAGGCCGCGCGCGGACCGAAGGCGACGGTCGAGGACACCTTGCGACTGGCGCGTTTGCAGGCGCGCGCCGGGGCGCCGGAGGACGGCATCGAGACGGCGATGCGCCTCGTGCGGCAGCAGCCGACGAATGTGCCTGCCCGGGAACTCGTGGCCCGCCTGGCCGCCGAAACCGGGCGGCAGCACGTGGTTGTCGACATGCTGCGCTCGCTCATGGAGATCGATGCGCCCCGCGCCGCGCAGCATCGGCGCGCGCTGGCGCTGGCGCGGCTCGATCGCCGCGAGTTCGACGAGGCCATTCCGCTGCTCGAGGAACGCGTGAGGGCGGAACCCGGATCGGCCGAGGCCCTCATCGATCTCGCCTCCGCCTTTCAGCGGGCCGAGCGCTGGTTCGATGCCGCCACCTATTGGGAGCGCGCGTACGCGGCCGGCAACGCGCGGCAGCGGGGAGATATCCGGCCACAGTACATTTCGGCGCTGGAGAAGGTGGGTAACCGCCAGCGCGCGGCTGAATTGCTGGCCGGCGCGCAGGAGGCGGTGACCGACCCCGCGCGCCAGCTGGAGGCCTTTCGCGAGCTGACCGTCTATTGCGCGAACGCCGGCCTGCTCGACTGGCTGGCCGGCCGGGCCGAGGCGCGGGTGAAGGCAGCTCCGGCGGACTATCAGGCCCTGGCTGCCCTGGCCGAGGTACGCAAGGCGCAGCGCCGGGACGACGACGCCTGGGAACTCCTGCGCAAGGCCCGCTTTACGGCCGGTCAGCCGGTCGCCGCGCTGCAGAATCTGGTCGAGACGGCCGAGGAACGCGGTGACCTGAGCGCCGCGGTGGAGCAGCAGCGTCGGCTCACGCAACTACCGGGAGAGGCCACCATCCCTAATCTCGAACGATTGGCCGGGCTGGAGGAATCGGCCCTCGAGCTCGACGCAGCCGGCCAAACCTGGGAGCGGCTAATGGCCCGTTTTCCCCGCGATCCGACGCTGCTGGGGCGGGCAGCCGAGTTCTTCCGCCGGATGCGCGATGTGCCCCGCGAGCGACAGGCGCTGCGGGCGGCGGCCCGGCTCGATGCGACCGATGTGCAGCGCTTGCTGCGTCTGGCCGCACTGGATAGGCAGGCCGGCGATCTGGCGGGAGCCCGGGCCGCGCTGGAACAATTCCTGGCCAGTACCGAGACGCCCGCGGCCACGGGTGCGCTGGTGCTCCCGGTCGACATTCCCGATACGCCCGCTTCCGTCCGGCCGGCCAGCGCGCGGCGAGCCAGCGGCGGCAGCGAAGTGTCCCCCAATCGCCCGCCGCCGGAGGTAGCCGCGCGGCTCGAAGCGATCCGCGAGCTGGCCCAGATCATTGCCCAAGCGAAGGATCCGGCGGCGGAGGCGGCCTGGATCGAACGCTGGCGCCACGCAGCCTCGCCCTCGGAAATGCTGGCCGCGTGGTTCCACGTCGGCCGGGCCGATCTCGTGCTCGACTGGCTCGAGCCCAAGGCTGATGGCCCGCCCACCTCGCCGCCGGTGCGCGGTTTCGCGGCGGTCGCGCTGCAGGGGCGGCTCTTTGCGCGGCTGGGCGAATGGGTCCACGGCGCGGCCGATGGCGACCGGCAGGCGCAACGCCGTACGGTCCTGCTGGAAGGGCTCGATCTTTACCTGCGCACGATCGGCGGCCGGCCGACGCCGGAGGGACTGGTGGAAGGCCTCTTTCCACCGCAGCACGCGGGCAAGACCAAGTTCTGGGGCGACTCGATCGCACGGGTCTTCGTCGGTCAGCATCGGTACCGCGAAGCCACGCAGTTGGCCGCGCCCGTCCTGGCGAGCCTGCAGACCCACCGCGCCAGCCTCGGGGTCGAGTTGGCCCGCTGGCACCTTTTGCTGGGAGAGCGGGAAGCCGCCATCGGCGTGCTGCGCTTTGCCACCGAGGGGCGCAATCCGGCGGAGACCTTCGAGGCCATCTGGTTCGAGGCCGTCCGCATGCTGTATCTGCTGCTGCCGCCGGCCGAGCGGGCCGACTACGCCGGGCGCATGCAGCGCGTCGCGGAGGAGGGCGGTCCGGCCCAGGCCACGCTGACCACCGCCTGGCTCGCTGCGCTCGCCGGCGACGAGCCGACCGCGCGACCGGCCCTCGAGCGCTGGCTGGCGCTGCGCCCGGCCATCGGACGCGATCCGGATCAGAATTTCGACGGCGGGCGTTCGTCGAACAATCTGACCCGGCATTTCGCCGCCGTGCTGGCCAGCGGCCAGCGGCTGGAGGCGATCGGCCGGCCCGCGCTCGCCTTGCACCTTTGGGAAAAGGCGCTGGCCGCGCTGCCGCCGGGGGTGACCGACGACGACGATCGCCTGCGCGACACCGTGCGGGAAGTCCGCCACCGGAGCCGGTTGCTCGCCTGGACGCTCGCGACGCCGGGTGAGGCCGAGATTCTGGTCAATGACTATCTCGCGCGCAAGCCCGCGCTGGACGAGGTCTCGTCGCTGGCCACCGCGCTGCAGGGTCGGCAGGACAACAGCCTCGCGCTGCGTCTGCGGCGTTGGCTGCAGGCGGCCGAGCCCGGCAATGCCGAGTACTGGCGCTCGCTGCATTCGGCATTGCGCTCGACCGGCGACTGGACCGGGCTGCGCGAATCGCTCCTGCGCAGCCTGAGTCGGGTCACGCCGGCTCCTTCTGCGATCGGCCGGCGCGATGTCGTCCTGCAGCTGATCGATGCGGAGGAGAAGCTGGGCAACCTCCGCGACGCCCGGGAGCAGATTCTGGCCTACCTGGCCATCGCTCCGCGCGACAACTACCTCCGCCAGCGGCTGGCCCAGAACTTCGAGCGGGCCGGGCTGACCGAGGACGCGGCCGCGGCCTGGCGGGTGGTGCTGGAACGCGAGAGCGATCATCCGCTCGCGGCCATCGCCCTTTCTCAGCTCGAGGAGAAACGCGGCAACCGGGCCGAATCCCTCCGCCTGCTGGAGACGCTGCAGCGGCGCGGCGCGGCCTTCTCGCCCGACGCCGCCGCCCGACTGCTCAAGCTGTATGTCCGCGCCGAGCCGGCCAAGGCCCGCGAACTGGCGCGCAGTCAGCTCCGGCTGGCGCAATATCATCATCTCCCCCGCACGGCCGAGATTCTGGCGGCGGAGGGCGAGGCGGGTTTCGCCCGCGAGTTGCTCACGCTCGGCATCCAGCGCTGCCGGGAGCCGCAGCAGCGTTTCCAACTCGCCCAGGCCCTGCTCGAGAAGCATGCGCCGGAGCCGGCGCAGAGTCAGCGGGCCCTGCGTCGCCTGCGGCTGCTGGCCGACCAGGAGCCGCGTCTGCTTTCTTCCTACCAGGCGGCGCGGGCGGCCTATTTCACGCAGCGGGAGGAGCCGGATGGCCTGGTGGGCGCGCTGCAGGCCGATTGGGACCAGGGCGACGTCCAGGCTGGACAACGGCTGGTGCCCGCGCTCGCCGTGGCCGGGCGCAAGGAGGAGGCGAGGAAGGCGCTCTACACCTACCTCGCGCGGCCCGATGCCATCGTGCCGAATCCCGAGAGCGGTGCGCAGCCGCTCATGCAGGTTGCCAGTCAGCTGCAGGCGGCCGGGGCGCCTGATTTGGCGCTGGAGATCTATCAGCGGCTCTACCGGCGCTTCCCCCAGAACGGCAACCTCGCGCTGGCGCGAGCCGGGGCCCTGCTCAAGCTCGGCGCGACCGCCGAGGGCCGGGCGGCCATTGCCGACGTGGAGCTGCGCTGGCTCATCACGCCGGCCGTACTGCGCCTGGTCGCGGCCACCTGTCTGGAGCACGATTTGAAGCCGGCGGCGATCGCCGCGCTGCAGCAGTTGGTGCGGACCGATCCGCGGGCCGAGTCGCCGCTCGATCACCAACAGCTCGCGCTGCTGCTGGCCAAGAGCGGGGATGCGGTCGGCGCCCGGCGCGCGATGCAGACCTCCTACCGCAGCGGTCCGGCCCGCACGCTGGGCCCGCTGCTCGATCTGCTGGAGGCGCTGCCCGGGCAGGCTCTGGAGGCGCCGGTGAATCAGATCGCCGGCGACTACCACCTCCGCGCCGACCTGCGCCGCGAACTGCCTGCCGCGCTGGCGGTGCGGCTGTTCAAGCTGGGTCGGGCCAAGGCCGCGCGGGCGGCGCTGGCGCAGCGACCGCTGACCCTGTTCGAATCGGGGGAAGCGCTCGCGCCGCTGCGGGAGTCGGCGACCACCGAGGCCGAATTCGCCGAGACCGAACGCATTTTCCGCGACGCCCTGCTGCAGGCGCCGGGCGAGCGCGCCCGGCTGGCCCGCGAGGCGGCTCTCTTCGCCCTGCGCTGGGCGCGGCACGACTGGGCCGAGCAGCGGCCCGAGCGGGCCTTCGAGCATCTCAAGAAGGCGTCCGCCTGGCAGCCGCAGGAATGGAGCGTGGCCGAACAGGCCTGCGAATGGCGGCTCGAACGCGGCGAGAAAGCTCTGGCCCGCGCCGCCCTGAACGAATTTCTGACCAGCCCGCTCGCCCCGACCGCGGAGCGGGCACAAGCGCAGGAGCGCCTGGCCGCCCTGCGCTGAGCGAAGTCTCGTCCAGCGGCTCCGATGACACCCCGTTGCCGCGGCGGCGGTTGCACCCCGCCACGAGTGGCCGAGACTTCCCGCCGCCCTTCTGCCATGCGCTCCGCCGTACCTGTCCTGACGTTATTCCTGACTCTGACCCTGGCCCTGGCGCAGGATCCGCGGAAAGCGCCCACGCCCGGCGCGCCCAAGGTCGATGCGGAGCAGCAGGAGAAGATCGACAAGGACGAGGACAATGCCTACGCGAACCTGCAGATCTTCGCCAAGGCGCTGCAGCTGATTCGGCAGGACTACGTCGAGGGCGGCAAGGTCTCGTATCGCGAGCTGACCTACAGCGCGCTCAAGGGCATGCTTTCGGCGCTCGACCCGCATTCGCAGTTTCTCGAGCCGGAGGGGTTCAAGGAAATGCAGGACGACACCCGCAGTCGCTACGATGGGCTGGGACTGGTCGTTTCGACCCAGAACGGCGTCCTGGCCGTGGTCACGCCGCTCGACGGCGGGCCGGCGGCGAAGGCGGGCATCATGTCGGGCGATGTCATCGTCAAGATCAACGGCAAGCCGACCGACAAACTCGATGTCAACGAGGCGGTCGGACTGCTCAAGGGCAAGCCCAACGAGAAATGCCTGCTGACGGTCCTGCGGCCCTCCACTCGCGAGGTGAAGGAGCACGAACTGACGCGCACCGAGATCAAGGTCGACACGGTCAAGGACGTGCGCCTGATCACCGATGCGACCAGTGGCGCGAAGATCGGCTTCGTCCGCATCACCCAGTTCAACGAGCCGACGGCCGAGGATCTGGCGAAGCGGCTCGACGAGCTGACCAAGCAGGGCATGAACGCGCTCATCCTCGACGTGCGCAACAACCCCGGCGGCCTGCTCAACAGCGCGGTCGACGTCTGCGCGCTCTTCGTCCAGCCCGGCACCATGGTCTGCTACACCGATGGCCGCGCGCCCTCGGCCAATCGCATCTACCGGACCGCCGCCAGCCCGAACGTGAAGCCGCGGCTGGATCTGCCCATCGCGGTGCTGATCAACAACGGCAGCGCCAGCGGTGCGGAGATCGTGGCCGGGGCGCTCAAGGATCTCAACCGCGCCATCGCCGTGGGCGAGAAGACCTTCGGCAAGGGCAGCGTGCAGAGCGTCATTTCGCTGCCCGACAATTCCGCCCTGCGCCTGACCACGGCGAAGTACTTCACGCCCAGCCGCCAGGTCATCCATGAGAAAGGGATCGAGCCCAGCATCCGCTCGGTACTCACCCCGGAGCAGGAGCGCGCGCTCAGCATCCGGCGCAATGCCGACCAGCATGCCGAAGCGGAGCGGCGGGAGGCCGAGGCCATCCGCGATCCGCAGCTCGACCGGGCGGTCGATGCGCTCAAGGGCATGCTGATCTACCGGCAGCAGCAGGGCGGGGGGAAGAAGGACAAGTAGGCTGGCCCAGGCGCAGAGTGGCCAAAAGCGGCCTGACTCTGAAATGAGATTGATTCTTCGGCCTTCCCCGGCAGACTGTGCCGGAGGCTTCCCCGGCGTCACGGGCGTGGAAGCTGCGAAGGCGGATTTCATCCGATCCGGCTTCGCCGAGCGAGCCCGTGACTCCGTGTCGACTGCCCCGGCCGTCGACGCTCCTCACCGATAACCGTGGCCGCAGCGCTCTCGCTCGCGCGGTGGCCGCTCCGACAGTTCAAGTCTCTGATTCCTCTCAACCGCATCAACGTCAACGGTCGCATCCGCGCCCGCGAGGTCCGCGTCATTCTCGCCGCCACCAAGGAAGTCCTCGGCATCATGAAGACGAGCGACGCCCTCCGGAAGGCGAACCAGCTCGGCCTCGATCTCGTGGAGATCGCTCCCACCGCCAATCCGCCGGTCTGCCAGATCGTGGATTTCGGGAAATATCGCTACGAACAGTCCAAGCTCGACAAGGAACGGCACCATTCGACCTCCAAGGTCAAGGAGCTCAAGTTCCGCGTGAACATCGACGCCCACGACTATATGACCAAGATGCGCCGCGGCGAGGACTTCCTCGACAAGGGCAACAAGGTGAAGGTCCAGCTGCAGTTCAAGGGCCGCGAAATGGCTCACCAGGAGCTGGGCGATGCGCTCATGAACCGCATCCGCGACGACCTCTCGACCATGTCGCAGGTGGAAATGCCGGCCAAGAAGGCGGGTCGCAGCATCAACATGGTGCTGGCCCCGCTGCCGCAGAACAAGCGGAAGCGGAAGTTCAAGCCGATCGAGGACGACGAAGAATTCGCCGACGACGAGGACGAGACGGACGAGGACGACGAGAAGGAAGAGGCGAAGGAGAAGGCCTGAGCGCCTGGTTCCAGCCTTCCTGCTCCACGTTTTCGCGCCGGATCCGTTCGGCCTCGCGGCCCGACTCCGGACACCAGCGTCCGGGCGCGCACCCTGCTGCAATTTCCCCGCATGAAATCGCTCCTGCTGACCGCCCTCTCCCTCGCTTCGCTCGCTGCTGCCCTGCCGGCCCAGTCGGCCGGGCCCGATCCCCGTGCCGCCGGCTTGCGGGAGGCGGCGGAAAAGCACGGTAAGAAGTGCGTCGTGACGGTCCGCGAAGGCAATGGCGTTCGCCTGCTCGACGGCAAGTTCGACAAGGCCGAGAACGGCTGGCTCGTCCTGCAGGTCGGCACCGCCGGCCGGCTGCTCATCGCCCTCGATCAGATCGTCGCCATCTCCTTCGAGAACGCGCCGTGAACTCGGTCGATCCCTGCACCGGGGCGCCGGTCAAGGTCTTCGAACCGGCCGGTCCCGCGGCATGCGCCGCGGCGATCGAGCGCGCCAACGTCGCCTGGGTCCGGGTCCCGCTGGCCGAGCGCGCCGCGGTGGCCGAGCGCTTCGCGGCCCGGGTCAAGGCCCGGACCGAGGAGGGCGCGCGCCTGATTTCTCTGGAGACGGGCAAGCCACTCTGGGAGGCACGCACCGAGATCGCCTCGGTCATCGGCAAGGTCGCCATTTCGCTCCGCGCCCAGGCCGAGCGCGCCGGCGAGACGCGGGCCGCGCAGGCCGACGCCACCGCCGTCCTGCGCCATCGGCCGCACGGGGTCGCGGTCGTGCTCGGGCCCTTCAATTTTCCCGCCCATTTGCCCAACGGTCATATCGTACCGGCCCTGCTGGCGGGCAATGCGGTCGTCTTCAAACCGAGCGAGTTCACGCCCTCGGCGGCCGAATTCCTCCTCGACTGCTGGCGCGAGGCCGGCCTGCCCGAGCACACGCTGCAGGTCGTCCTCGGGGCGCGCGAAACGGCCGAACATCTCGTCTCGCATCCGGCGGTCGGCGCGGTGCTGTTCACCGGCAGCGTGCAGGGCGGCCTGGCGCTGCATCGGCGCTTCGCCGGCCGGCCGGAAGTGCAACTCGCGCTCGAGATGGGCGGCAACAACCCCCTCGTGGTGGTCGGCCCGGTCGATCCCGACGCGGCCGCGCTGCTCATCGCGCAATCCGCCTTCCTCAGCGCCGGCCAGCGTTGCACCTGCGCCCGCCGGCTCGTGCTGGTGGACGATGCCGTCGGCCGCGCCGTGCTGGAGCGGCTGCTGGCTTTGCTGCCGCGCCTGCGCCAAGGCGGTCCGTTCGACGAGCCGCCGCCCTTCCTCGGTCCGGTCATCCATCAGCGCGCGGCCGAAGGGATCGTGGCGGCCTCCGAGGCCCTGATTTCGGCCGGCGCGGTGGCGCTGAGCCCGCTGCGGCGCGAGGGCGCTTTCGTCGCCCCGCTGGTCCTCGATGTGACCGCAGTCGCCCAGCGTCCCGACGAGGAGATCTTCGGCCCGGTCCTGCAGGTCGTGCGCGTGCCCGATTTCACCGCCGCGCTGACCGAGGCCAATGCCACCCGCTTCGGCCTCGCCGCCGGGTTGTTGAGCGACGACGCGGCGCTTTGGGAACGCTTTCGCGCCGAGGTGCGGGCCGGCGTGGTCAATTGGAACCGGCCGCTCACCGGCGCCAGCAGCGCCGCGCCGTTTGGCGGCATCGGCCTGAGCGGCAATCACCGCCCCAGCGCCTACTACGCCGCCGACTACTGCGCGTGGCCCATGGCCTCGCTGGAGACGGAGCGGGCGACGCTGCCGGCGACTTGGCCGGTGGGCATTGCGGAAGCTGGGTGAGTCTCGCGCGAAGCCGCGAAGACGCGAAGGAAGGAGGGATGGAGGTTTTCAGGCAGGTCACAAAATCACCCGTCTTCATCGACGTCCGACCACGGATCGACGGCGGTTTGCCTTATCAAATGTCTTTCTTCTTCGCGCCTTCGCGGCTTCGCGCGAGACCCTTGCCTTACACCCAGCGCAAGCGGCGTGGATTGGCCGCAATGAGCCCATACTTCGCCAGCAACTCCGCGTACTTCGCCAGGCCGCGTTTCTCGGCCCGGCCGATCCGATAGCGGATGCACTCGCCGAGATAGTGCGCGGCAAACGCGGGGTCGTCGCCGCCGTAGCGGCGCGCGAGTTCGTCCACGCGGTCGGCGTTCTCCGCCGCCCAGCCCCGCAGGCGGTCGCCGAGGCCGGCCAGGTCGGGGAGGTCGGCGCGCAGAAGCCAGACCGCGAAGACGAAAGGCAGGGCGGTGCAGCGCAGCCATTCCTCGCCGAGGTCGAGCACCTGCACATCGCTTTGCCGACGCCGACGGAACCGGATCGCCGCATCGCCGATCAACAGCATGCCGTCGCCAGCCGCGCGGAGGCGTTCGTCGCCGCTGGCGGGCTCGGGCAGGTCGACGAACTCCGGCCGGCTGTCGTGGAATTCGGCCAGCAGTACGCGCAGGAGATTGGCCGAGGAACGGGAAGCGCCGTCGAGCCGCACCCGCCGCAGTTCGGTCAGCGGACCGCGGTGGGCAAGGATGACCGAATGCACGGCGCCGCGGCAGGCGATGCCGATGCCATCCGCGGCGACATAGCGCGATGGCTCGCGCAGCCAGGCGAAGACGGGGCAGAGTCCGCCCTCGAGACGATTGTCGGCCAGCTGCCGCGCGATCTCGGCCGGCGGCATCAGGGCCACCTCGCGGCTGTGCCCGTGCACCAGCGGCTTGGCATTGAGAAAGGCCACGCAGCCCAGCCGGACGCGACTCACGCGGCCACCTCCACCGCCGGCGGATTCGGCCGGCGCAGCTCCCGATGGGCCAGGAATCCAGCCAGCGTGCCGAAGAGAAGCCAGACGAGATAGACCACGCCGCCAAAGAGCTTTGGGATTTCGTCCGGCCGCGGGCCGACGTCGAAAGTCAGCCTGGCCACGAACGGCAGCGCCACCATCAGCGGCAGGCCGTGGAAAATCAGGGTCATCAGCCAGACGAAACGCGGCTGCGACTTCACCGGCCGATCCCAGCCGCGGCGACGATGGTTCAGCAGCAGCCACCAGCCCCACCAGTTCAGCAGACCGGTGATGACAACGGGGAAAACGGCGTAGATGAGGATCAGCGAGTAGGCCGTCAGGAGCGAGGCCGGCACGACGCTGATGCAACCGCCCACGAACATGACCTGTGCCAGCGAGCGCTCCAACGGCCCGGCCAGCGGGATGGGCGGGGCGTTCAGATCGATAACCGGGGCCGGTTCGCTCATGACACCAGCGCGGCGCGTCCGCCGCCGAAACGACCCCGCGCGGTCGAGTCGATCCGCTCGTAATGCGTATTCCGCTGGCGCGGCTCGCGGCCGGCCTCGCGGATGGCCTTCTCCAGCGCCGCGACCGTCTGCTCCTGCGGCGTCTGCGCGCCGGCCAGATGGAAGATCTTCTCCTCGGAGATCGTCCCGTGCAGGTCGTCCACCCCGTAGCTCAGGGCCACGCTGGCGAAGGGCAGGCCGAGGCTGATCCAATACGCGGTGATGTGGTCGAAGTTGTCGAGATAGAGCCGCGCCACGGCCAGATTGCGCAGTTCGTCGTAGCCGCTGGCGTGCGGCAAATGCCGCAGCTCCGGCCGCGCGCCGGCCGGCTCGAAGGCGAACGGGATGAAACCCGTGAACCCGCCCGTCTCGTCCTGCAGTTCGCGCAGGCGGCGCAGGTGGTCGACCCGATGATGCAGGCCTTCGAGGTGCCCGTAGAGCATCGTGCAGGTGCTGCGGCCGCCGAGTTGATGCCACGTGCGGTGCACCTCCGCCCACTCCTCCGCCGTCTCCTTGCCGCGGCAGATGCGATCGCGAATCTCCGGATCGAAGATCTCCGCCCCGCCGCCGGTCAGCGAGCCCAGCCCGGCCTCGCGCAGGGTTTCGAGCGTCTCACGGATCGGCCGCTTGAAGACCCGCTCCGCCAGATGCCGGACCTCGACCGCCGTGAAACACTTCAAATGCAGCGCCGGGTCGAGTGCCCGCAGCGTGCGCAGGAGGTCGAGATACCACTCCGGTTTGAGCGACGGATGCAGGCCGCCGACCATGTGGACTTCCGTAATGCCGTCAGCTAGCGCGCTGCGCACCGTCGCCTCGATCTCCGGAATCGTCTGCTCGAACGCGTGGGCCTCGCGCTTCTTGGCCCCGAAGGCGCAGAACTGGCAGGAGAGCAGGCAGACGTTGGAGTAGTTGATGTAGCGGTTGAGGATGTAGGTGGCGACGTTGCCGTTCTTGCGCTCGCGCACCAGATTCGCCAGGGCCCCCAGCGCGTTCAGGTCCTTCGTCCGGTAGAGCGTCAGCGCGTCCTCGTCCGAAATGCGGACGCCCTGTGCGACCTTGTCGTGGATCCCGCGCAGCTCGCGCGGCAGCAATGCAGCAATCACTCGGCAAGGTAGCAGAAGGGCCGTCCCCGCCAAGCGCGGGACCGTCATACCCGTGAGTGCGTCTTATGACTGAAATCTGAAATCCGAATTGGCCTTCCCATTTTCGCTCGGTAGCGTGCCGCCCATGCAGATCGTATCGCAGAGGACTTTCGAGAGCGCTCCCGCCAAAGGAATCTACGCTTTGGGACGTGCCGCCATCGGCGCGGGCCTGGGACTGCTCATCGCCGCGCGCTTCAGCCGCTCGACCCGCAATGCCACGGCCATCGGTCTGCTCGCCCTCGGCGTGGCGGCCAACCTGCCCTCCATCGTGGCCGGCCTGAACGAGCTCATCAATGGGCCGGAGTCGAATCGCGGCCTGCAGAAGCGCCTCCGCTCGATCCGCCGCGACATCGACGTGCCGATCGAGGACGTGAGCGACGAAACCTACTGAACGGCGCGAGGCCGTGACGTATTTTTCGTTTCATCTCACTTTTAATCTCCCGGCCTTCCTCCTGCTGCTCTGGCTGACCCGCCGGCGGCTGCAGGCCGAGCACTGGAAGTGGATCGCCGTGGTCGGCGCCATCGTCATGGTGGCCGCCTCGCCGTGGGACAACTGGGCCGTGCATCACGGCATCTGGGGCTTCGACTGGAACCGCGTGACGCCGGTGGAAATTCCCTTCCGGGGCATCGTCTGGCGCCTGCCCGCGGAGGAGTACGCCTTCTTCCTCATCGAGACGGTGCTGGTCGCGCTGGTCTGTGTGCTCTACCTGCCGGCGGGCAAGGAAGAAGGAGGAAGGAAGAAGGCGGAAATCACCGCCGGCGCGCGCCTTTTCCTGCATCCTTCGTCCTTCCTCCTGCTTCCTTTCCTCGCCGCGGCCACGGCACCGGTCACGCTCTTCCACGACCGCTCGCTCAACTACCTCGTGCATCTCGTCGGCTGGAGCGCGCCCATCCTGGCCGGGCAGTGGGCCCTGGCCCACGCGGCCTTCCGGCGCAACCTGCGCGCCATCGTCGCGCCCACGCTGATCGGCGGGACGTTCTTCAGTCTGATCGACTCGGTGGCCGTGCACTCGGGCATCTGGCATTTCGACCCCGCGCAGAACGTGGGCATTTTCATCGGGCCGCTCCCGCTCGAGGAGATGCTCTTCTTCTACCTGACCAGCTGGCTGGTGGCGCAGAGCTTCGTCATGTTCCTGCCCGATCGACTCCGGCATTGAGCGCGCTGCCATGATCCGCTTCGTCGACGTCGCCCGGACCTACGAGTCGGCCGAGACGGCGCGCGTGCAGGCCCTGCATGGCATCGATCTCGAGATCGCGGAGAAGGAGTTCGTGGCCATCACCGGCCCGAGCGGCTGCGGCAAGAGCACGCTGCTGCATCTGCTGGGCGGACTCGACCGACCCACGCGCGGCGAAGTCTGGGTCGGCCCGCTGGCGCTCCATGCGGCGGACGAGACCGCGCTGACGCATTACCGGCGGCACGACCTCGGCATCGTCTTTCAGTTCTTCAATCTCCTGCCGACCATGAACGTGCTGGAGAATGTGACCCTCCCGCTCCTGCTGCAGGGCGTGTCGCCGGCGCAGGCCGAGCCCCGCGGCCGCGAGCTGCTCGAGTTGGTCGGGCTGTCGGCCCGCACCGGGCATTTCGTGCACCAGCTGAGCGGCGGGGAAATGCAGCGCACGGCCATCGCGCGGGCACTGGTCCACCGGCCCCGCCTGCTCCTGGCCGACGAACCCACGGGCAATCTCGATTCCGTCGGAGCCACCCATCTGCTGGAGGTCCTGCAAAAGATCGCTTCTCAGGCTCTGACCACAATGATAGTCGTGACCCACAGCGAGGAGGTCGCCGCCGCCGCCGGACGCCGCGTTCGGATGCGCGACGGCACCATTCTCCACGACGCATCCCCCGCATGATCAAGAGTTTCACCTCCTCCGAGCAGCTCAAGAAGCTGGCGCTCTTCATGGAATTCACCCCTCCGGAAATGGAGACGCTCATCGAGCTGGCCGACCCGCTCATGTTCAAGCCCGGGCAGGTGGTGGTGCGGCAGGACGAAACGGGCGACGCCATGTACATCGTGGTCGACGGCACCGCCGTGGTGACCCACAAGCGCGACGGCAAGGAGGTGCTCCTGGCCAAGATCGGCCCCGGCGACTTCTTCGGCGAACTGGCGCTGGTCGACGACGGCCCGCGCTCGGCCACGGTCACCGCGGTCGGCGAGTGCATCATGCTCAAGGTCCCGCAGGCCGTCCTGCGCGCGCTGGCCGGAGTCTATCCGAACGCCGCCTTCAAGATGCTCATGTCGGTGGCCAAGGTCCTGGTCGCCCGCATGCGCCAGGGCAATCAGCGCTACATCGACTCGATGTTGGCCTCGAAGAAGTAGGTTCAGCTCGCGGACTGCGGCAGCTCCACCCCTTCCTCCGGCACGAGCTGGGGAATGCGCTCGCGTACCGGATAAGCGCGGCGGCCATCCTCCGTGATCAGCCAGCCTTCCGCCGCGGGACGGTCCACCAGACGCGCCACTTCCGCCGGCGTGGCGCGGCGCAAGGCCTGGCGCGTGACCGGGCAGCAGAGAATGGGCAGGAGCGCGTCGAGCTCGGACATCGTCGGGCAATCTGGCGCAGGCTGGGGTGAATTCCCAGTGGGGATCGGATGCGGGCTGCTTGGGGGGGAGGTTACGAGAAGGCGAAAAGGCTAGAGAGATGAAAATTGGCTTTCAAAGAGCAACGTGTGGGGAGGGCTCGGGCGGATAGGAGGAGATTCGGGCTGAGCGCGAGGCGATTCGCCGCTATCGTGCCGCATGTTTACGCACGTCGGACCCGATGGCTCGGCCCGCATGGTCGATGTCTCGGGCAAGCCCGTTTCCGTTCGCGATGCGCTGGCGGAGGGGTTCATCGCCCTGCAGCCCCGCACGCTGGAGTTGATCGCCGCGGACGAGATCGCCAAGGGCGATGTCCTTGGCACGGCGCGGCTGGCGGGCATCACTGCGACCAAGCGCACCTCGGATCTCATTCCGCTCTGCCACACGCTGTTGCTCGACCACGCCGAGGTCGGCTTCGAGCCGCAGGCCGACGGCATTCGGATCACCTGCCGCGTGCGGACGATCGGCCGGACCGGCGCAGAGATGGAGGCGCTGACCGGCGTCAGTCTGGCCGCGCTGACGATCTACGACATGTGCAAGGCGGTGGACAAAACCATGGTCATCCGCGACGTCCGTCTCGTTTCCAAGACCAAGACCCCATGCGCCTGATCGTTCTCGCCTGCGCCGCCCTGCTCGCCCTGCCGCTGTCTGCGCTCGAAGTCTCCGACGCCGACGCGCTCGCCGCCGGGCGCAAGCTCTGGCAGAACGAGTGCGGTGGGACGGTCAGCGGCCTGACCTCCTGGAATGCGGGCGAGAATTTCCCCTCGCTCGGGATCGGCCACTTCATCTGGTATCCGAAAGGCACGAACGGTCCGTTCGAGGAGAGCTTCCCGCAGCTCGTGCGCTTCCTCGTTGCCCGCGGCGTCGCTGTGCCCGCCTGGCTGCGCGAGGCCCAGGGCTGTCCGTGGCCCAATCGGGCGGAGTTTCAAAACGACCTGAGCGGCCCGCGCGTGACCGAACTGCGCAACCTGTTGGCCTCGACCGTGGCGGAGCAGGCCCGCTTCGCCGCCCAGCGCCTGCAGGCCGCGCTGCCGAAAATGCTCGCGGCCGTCCCCGCGGCCGAGCAGGCGACCGTGCAGCGCCGGTTCGAGCGCGTGGCAGCGGCCCGGGGCGGCATCTATCCGCTGCTCGACTACGTCAATTTCAAGGGCGAGGGCGTAAAGGAATCCGAGCGCTACGCCGGCCGCGGCTGGGGCCTGCTGCAGGTGCTCGCCGCCATGCGCGACACCCCGAATCCCCGGGCCGATTTCGCGGCCGCGGCCGACGCCGTGCTGACCGAACGCGTGAAAAATGCTCCTCCCGAGCGCAATGAAGGCCGCTGGCTGGCGGGCTGGAAGAAGCGCGTGGCAACGTATGCGGGAAGCTGAGGGGAGGAAGAAGGAAGAATAACTTGCGAAGATGCGAGGGCGAGCGCGCAAGGAACCGGAGGGCATCGTCCGTTCCTCGTCAGTCCTTTTCCATGCGCGGCCCGGCGAGTTCCGCTCTGGGGCCACCTTCAGTCGCAGAGCGACGACTTGAAGTAGCCCACCGCTCCGCGGAGGTTCCCGGTCCTCGCCGCGATCCCTTCCGCAGGGACGGCAGGTTCACCACCACCTCCACCCGCTGGCAGAGAAACTTCGCCGGGAATGCCTGCGCGCCCTCTAGCGATACGGCATCGTTACAGGGCCCGCGAAAGTGCCGTCCCGTTTATGGTCTGCCTTGCAATCCGAACCCTGGCGCACCTTCTTTGGCGAGTGTTTTCAGATCATTGCACCCGAACGAGAAGGTGCCCCGTCGCCTTACGTAACACCACCACCGGACTAGCTGGGCGCAGAGCCCGATGAGTCATCGTCGGACCTGGAAAACAACGATGAGATGTTTCTTGCGAGCAATCCTTCTACTTGCCCCTGGTTTCACATGGGTACCCGCAGCCTTGAGCCTCGAGAGCGAAGCGCCGAAGCCTTTATCAGTGCTTTCTTTGGAGGTTGGCTGCAGGGTATTGAAGTCAAGCGCTGGCCGACAGACATCGTTCGCGTTTTCACCGACTAGTATCTGTTTGGGCGCTGGCCGAGTCGGTTTTGAGACTCAGAGGGGCGTCCATACGGACATTGCTCTGAGGCGTGAAGCTGGGGCTTCGTCAATCATTGATGAAATGCTGTCTGAACTAAAAGACGCTCCCTTTGCACCAGAGGACGATGAGCAACCTGCCTATCATGCCTACCTTCCGCTTGAAATTCGGCTTGGAGCCAAGTATTTCATCCCGGGTCACAAGGTCAGGGGCCATACAACTCTCGTTGAAGAGAGGAGTAGATTTGAACTTGAGGCGACTCCGGCCTCATTGCTATCGAGAAGTGTTTTCGGGTCCCTTTCGGAGAGAAATCCTGGAAGTCAGTTCATTTGGATGCCCAGTTCCTCGTCAAAGTTAGCTACCTACTGTTGGCTCCAGATGATTTGGGACGGGCGTGGATTTGAACGCGATCAGACTCAGGAAATTCGCATCGAAGATACCGTCCGGAATGTCGGAGTTATTGGCTTCGACGATGTGTTAATGTATCGGCGGGATGACGTCGGCGAAATCGTCAGGCTTACGGGAAATGTCGGGGAATTGGAGTTCATAATCTTTGCCCCCTTCCCTGATACTGGCGTCTCATCGGCAGTCGAGTGGGTTATTGATTTTCTTCGCACGCGCGAAGATGGCCTTGAACTTCATGACGTTTTTCTGGAGCTTCCCGCCCTTACGGTCCCCGGGCTATTTGCAGTACGGGGCGCATTCGATCTTCCACCAACTCAGCCTGGTTGGTTCGAAGGGCACGAACTGGGCGAATTTTCGATCGATGATCTGAGCCGATTGTCTATTGATGTCTTTGGGATCAACGCGCCGCCTCTTAAGGGGGCGACTTCACAATTACGCGCTTCTAAGCGAGTTGAAGTTAAGATTGCGCGAACCTTCGTCTTTGCCGTCCGCGCCAAAAGGACTCGGCTGATGCTCCTGATGGGAGTGGTCTTAAGTGGTCATCGCATGTTAGAAAAGCCGTCGTCTCGATAGCGCTCTCGTCCTGCGACCCAGAAATGTGCAAACAGAATCCAGACAAAGGGACAGACCTGAATGGCACTAAGATAAGCTGGGCGTTCGTTGGAAAAAGAAAGGGGGACAAATCTCTCGGTAAGGCGTAGAGCCGGTACACTTCCTGCTCGGGTTTTGGTATGGCCAACACGACCCCTTTCTTC
>JAFEGM010000008.1:130040-152121 GCA_018240025.1 Verrucomicrobiota bacterium | reverse complement strand
CTACAAAAACAACCGAAGAACCGAGCAGAAGATCAATGCCCACGCCAAGCTGACGGAGGGCGAGAAGGTGGAAATGCAGCAGTACCTCACCCGCTGCTACGGCTCCATGACCACCTTCAATGTCCTCTTCAAGGACAAGGAAGACCAGTTCTGAGCGGTCTTCGCCGGGTCGGCCTCAGGCTTTGAAGACGTCCTGGCCGTCGGCCACCCGCTGACGCAGGCCGGCCAGCAGCTCTTTCTCCGTCAGACCGTCCGCCCAGTCGGGGCGGAGCTGGAAATGCGGTTCGTCCTGAATCGACTTCCAATTGCCGCCCCAGTCGAGGCCGAGCTCCTGGCCGATCGCACCGACCGCCTTGTATTTGGGCGACTCGTCCCGATAGCTCGAGCCCTCGAAGACGCCGATGTCGAAAGCGATGCCGAAGTTGTGGTTCGAAAAGCCGCCGCGCGCATTGGTCACGATCGACCCGGGGGCGGTGCGGCCTTTGGCGTACAGTTCATTCTGCTCCTCGTAGGTCCGCGTGCCGCTGATGACCTTGATCGTGATGCCGTGATCGGCCGCCCGCTGCACCAGCGCCCGGGCGTAGGGCTGGACTTCCGCGTGCAGGGTGGCGATGGCCTTTTCGCTCCGCGTATCGACCTGCTCCGAAGCCGGCGGCGCCTTCTTGAGGAGCCGTCGATAGATGGCTTCCCACGTCTGAGGTCCTGCTTTCCCGTCCACGGTCACCCCGAGCGCCGCCTGCACGGCGCGGATCATTACGTCGATGGTCATGCCGACCCCTAGGCCGGGCCGACCGCCTGACAAGCGCTACGCCAGCGCCTTCTCCAACGCCGGCAGCAGGGTGACCGCGTCGAGCAGTCCGACGGTGCGCTGATCCCACCGCAGCAGCGCCCGCACGTGCGACCGACCGCCTTCCGAGGTCAGCACCGGTGCCTCAGCCAGCAGTGCCGGATCGTACCGATGCAACCCGAAAACCTCGTCCACCGGCGTCGCCAGCCGGCGCGCGCCGCGGCCCAGCACGAGCAGCCGGGGCGGCGTGGCGCGGCGAGCCGGAGCTGTCTCGGGCGGAACCTGGAGCGCGCTGGCGAGCGAGACGCAGACCACCAACTCCCCGCGCACATTGACCAGGCCCAGGACAAGCCCGCCGCGCTGGTGCGGCAGGGAATGGATCACCGCCCGCTCGCCGATCTCCGCGATTTCACCGGGCTCCAGGCCATACCATTCCGACCCGACGCGAAAGAGCAGCGTGGCCGTCTGGCTGGGCGGCGCGGGCGGCAGCGGCGGCGGCGGTGCGGGCGAAGGCGGGGCCGGCCGGTCGAGGATGTCCATCGCGGCGGCCGCGTGCACCGGGCATTCGCGGCACGTCACCACCCGCGGCAGCTCGGCGCAGCTGCGGTCGCCCCAGTCCCCGATCCGGCTCCAGCAGGTGTCGATCTTCATGACAGCGGCGGCAGTCGGCGGGCCCGCTCGCGCAGGGCCGAGGCGGTCAGGACGTCGCCCGCGCGCTCGGCCACGAGCGGATAGTGGATGAGGGTCTCACGGTGGACGGGATCGATGTACAACGCGCGCCGATAGTAGGAGATGGCGGCATCGGTGTGGCCGCGCGCGTCCTCCACCAGGCCGAGGAGGAAGTAGGCGTCGGCCGCGGGCCCTTGCTCGGCCAGATACCGTTCGCAGAGCGGCGCGGCCGCCTCGAGCTGGCCAGAATCCGCCAGCTCGCGCGCCCGCAGGAGCAGGCGGGCGGCATCGGTGATCTCCGGCACGCGCGGGGTCGCAGCCGGCAGCGGCAACCGGGCGGGCATGACGGGCCCCTCCGGCACCGGCGCGAGCGCGCTCGCCCGCAGCCGCGCGATCGCCGGCGACTCGACCGTCCGCGGCGGGTGGAAGGCGCAGGCCCGGGGAATCTGCGCCGAGACGAGGCCGAGCCGCAGCAACGTGCCGCTCTCGGCCGGCGCAACCAGGAGCAGTCCGTCGGGCGAAAGCCGCTCCGCCAGCGCGCTCACCACCGCGCGCTGTTGGGCGGCGCCGAGGTAGATGAGCACGTTGCGGCAGAAGATGGCGTCGTAGAGCGACCCGGTCGGGATGGCGCCCGGATCGATCAGATTCGCCCGCCGAAAGCGGACCGATTCCCGCAGATCGCGCACCAGCTGGAACTGGCCTTCCGGCAGGCGCTCGAAGTAGGTGTCGCGAAAAGCCAAGTCGGTGCCGCGGAAGGAATTCGCTCCATAGATCCCGCGCCGTGCCCGCGCCAGCAGCGGCTCGGAAATGTCGAGCGCCTCCAGCTGCACGCGGGCCCGCGGCAGGCCGCTCTCGGCCAGGGCCATGGCCAGCGAATACGGCTCTTCCCCCGAGGCGCAGGCCACGCAGAGGAAGCGGAACGAACGCGCGTGACTGCTGCTGAGCGTGCGGGCCACGACCGCATCGATGGCGGCGCGATCGCGAAAGAACCATGTCTCCGGCACCACGACCTCGTCGATCAGCGCCAGCAGCTCGGCCTGGTTCTCGCGCAGGCGGCGAATGTAGCGGTTCGGGTCTGTCTCCCCGGCCCGCTCCATGCTGCGGCGGATGCCGCGTTCGAGCGCAGCCTCGCCGATCGAGGCGACATCGAGCCCCATCGCCTCCTGCAGCACCCGGACGATGATATTCATGCCGCCACCTCCTCCGCGAGGCGCACGGAAAGCGCCTGCCGCACGGCCGGCGGGAGCAGCCGCTCGGGCTCGACCCACTGGACCAGCCCGCGGCCGTCGCGCGTCATGGGTCCCAGGTACGGCGCGTCCGGCAGGCTCACGCCAGTGGCCTGAAACTCGCCCGGTTCGCGCCGCAGCGTCTCGCAGGCGCGCTCGACCACCAAGCCCAGCCGCACCTCGCCGCATTTCACCACCAGCATGCGGGTGGCGGCATGCGGCGCGGCGGGCCGGCCGAGGAGGATCTGGCAGAGATCGACCACCGGCAGGATCGCGCCGCGGTGATCCGTCAGGCCCGCGATCTCCGGCGGCGCCTTGGCCAGCGGACGCAGCGTCGCCGGCCGGGGCAGCAACTCCTCCACCCGCGCGGCCTCGACGGCGTAGCGCTCCGGGCCGGTCTGGAAGAGGACGAACAACATGGCAGCCACCGCTCAGGCGCCCTTGAGTTTGAATCCGTCGAGACTCTTGAGCAGCCCGCGCGAGGCGTCGTGCAGGCGCTCGATGCTCGCGTTCGACTGCCGCAGCGAATCGGCGGTCTGCTGGGTCGCATCGCTCAGGCCGCTCAGCGCCTGCGTAATCTGATCGGCTCCGGTGGCCTGCGCCTCCATGCCTTCGTTCACGGCCAGCACGCGCGGGGTCAGCGTCTGGACTTGGCGAATGATGCCGCTGAGCTGCGTGCTCACCTGCCGCACGTCCTGCACGCCGCGGCGGATCTGCTCGGCGAATTTGTCCATGCCCATCACGCCGGCCGCGACAGCCGAGGACATCTCCTTCACCATCTGCTCGATGTCGTAGGAGGAGACCGCGGTCTGGTCGGCCAGGCGGCGGATCTCGGTCGCCACGACCGCGAAGCCGCGCCCGAATTCGCCGGCCTTCTCGGCCTCGATGGCGGCGTTGAGCGAGAGCAGGTTGGTCAGATCCGCCACCTTCGAGATCGTGGTCACGACCTGATTGATGTTGGCGGCCTTTTCGCTCAGCACACCGAGCCGCGCGTTGATCCCGGCGAGTGCCTCGACGAACAGATTCATCGTCTCCTCCATCCGCACCAACCCGGTTTGGCCGCCGGTGGCGAGCGAGGCGGTCTCCTCGGCCACGTCGGCCACTTCGTTCATGGTCTTGAGCAGCTCTTTCGAGGTCGCGTAGATCTCCTTGGACGTCGCGCCGATCTCGGTCGTGGTCGCTGCCACCTCGCTCGTGGTCGCCTGCTGCTGCCGCGCGGTCGCGGCGATGTCGGTGACCGACGAGTTCATCACGATGGCCGCGCGCTGCACCTGTCCGGTCAGCGTGGAGAGGCTGCCCACCATGGTCTCGAGCGCATGGCCCATGACGTCGTCCCGGGAATGCGGCTTCACCGCCACGCGCAGATCGCCCGCCGCCATGCGCTCGGCCAGCTTGGCCACCTCGGAGAGGTTGGTCACCATGCGGGTGAGCGAAGTGCCCATTTCATCGGCCTCGGAGAGCGGCTGGATGTCCACGCGGACGTTGCCGTCGGCGAGATCGCCCGCGACCTCCGCGACCGAACGGAAGCGTCCGGTCATGGCGTGGAAGGCGCCGGCCAGCTGGCCGATTTCATCGGGCCCCTCTTCGGGAATTGGCAGCGAGAGATCGCCCCGCGTGGCCGCAGCGGTGGCCGCAGCGGTCAATTGCCCCAACGGCTGCGTGATCAGTCGAATCACGTACACCGCGAGAAGCGTGGAGAGCACCAGCGCGGCCCCGGTCAGCGAGAAGGCGTTGAAGCGCTTGGCCCGCCAGCTGGCGGACCGCTGGTCGAGCAGGATGTCCAGTTCGTCGGCCGCCGAGCGCCAGAGCTTGATGAGCGCGTCCTGCACCCGGTGGCTCGCGGCCACGACCGCGTCGCGCGCCGGCGTGGCGCCGCTGGCGGCACTGACGAGCGCATCGATCTCCCGGCGGAGCGTGGCGGCTTTCGGCGGCAGCTCGCGCCCGAGGCTCTCGCTGCGGCCGAAATTGCGTCCGTCCTCCTTGATGGCGCGGTCGACCCCGGTGTCGATGCGCGGCAGGTCGTTGTCGCGCACCAGCGCCGCCAGCCCCACGACCGTGCTGGCGGAATCGGGCTCGCCGGATTCGAACGCCGCCTGCGTGGCCAGCCGGCCGAGCCGGTCCTGCACTGCGGGGAGCGCGCCGATGACCAGGTCCATGACGTAGTAGCTGTCGAGCGCCGGATCGAGGATGAGCGTGCTGGTGTCGCCCACGTCCTGGATCATCGTCTGGATCAGCGAACCCAGCGTGCGATGCCGGGCCGCCACCTCCGCCGGCTTCAATTGCGCCCACTGCGACTTGAGCGCCTCCCAGGCCGGCCGCACCACCTCCGGCCGCAGGTGGCCCAGTCCGCGCATGTCGAGCATCGCGCTCGTGAAGCTGAGCTGCGGTCCGTAGAGCCGGCGCGCGTCCTCCAGCGCCGAGAAAGCGCGATCGACCGTGGCCTGCGCCGCCTGGATCTCCGCCGGCTGCCGCAGCCGGATGGCCGTCTCGTGCTCGGTCAGGCCGACCGCCAACTCCGCCAGGGGACGAATGACCGCATTACCATCCTTCTCGAGCCGGGCGATCCCGAGGTGCTCGTTGTAGGTGGCCAGCGTGAAGTAGCCGAGCACGCCGAAGGGCAGGACGAAGGCGAGGATCAGGACGAGCAGCTTGACCCAAAGCCGTCGCCGTTGGAGGAAGGTGATCACGCGGCCTTGCTACAGGGCGGCCGGGCGCGCGAAAAGCCCGAATTGCCGCGCTGGTCCCGACCGCTTAAGGCATCTTGGCCAACCGCTCCTGCGCCACCTTGGCCAGCGGCGAATTCGCATCCAGCGCGACGACCTTCTGCAGATCGGCCTTCGCCTCCGCCAGCTTGTTCATCTTGGCCTGCAGCAGGCCGCGGCTGAGGTAGGTGTAGGTATCCTTCGGCTTGAGCGTGAGCACCTGATTGTAATCGGCCAGCGCTTTGTCGTCCTGCCCCTTCTGCGCATGGACGAAGCCGCGGAAGCGACGCGGCTGGGCCTCGTTCGGCAGCTTGGCGATGACCTGGTCGTAGGCCGCCAGCGCTTTGTCCCATTCGCCCTTCTTGAGATAGGCATAGGCCAGCCGCTGCAAGGCCGGCACATCGTCCGGCTTCAGCTCGAGCGCCTTTTGGTAGTCGGCGATGGCCTCGTCGTACTTCTTCTGCTCCAGCCGCGCGCCACCGCGGCGCAGGTAGCTGGTCGCGTCCTTCGGATTGGCGGCCACGAGGGCGTCATACTGGGCCAGGACTTTCTCCGGCGCGCCGAGCTTGGCGTAGGCCTGACCGCGCAGGCGCAGCGCCTCGGCGTAGTCGTCATCCTCGGTCAGTGCTTCGTCGAGATCGACCAGCGCACCCTCGGCGTCGCCGGCGGCGAGCTTGGCGCCGCCACGTTTGGTCAGCAGGTCGACGTCCTTCGGATGCGCCTTGAGCAAATCGTCGAAGTCCTTCACCGCCTCGGCCGGCTGGTTGGCGGCGAGCCGCATCTGCGCGCGACCTTTCAGCGCGCCGTTGTCGCCGGGATGGAATTTGAGGGCGCTGGTGTAATCCTCGATGGCCTTGGCGTAGTCCTTCTTCCGGCCGTAGGCGAAAGCGCGCAAATTGAAGCCCTCGGCACTGTCGTTATCGAGCTTCAAACCCTCGCTCAGGTCGGCGATGGCCGCATCGAACTGCCCAGCGGCCAACTTCGCCGAGCCGCGCAGGAAATAGCCCGCCGCGTTCTTCGGCGCGAGCCGGACCATGGCATCGTAGTCGGCCATGGCCTTGGTCAGGTCGTTCTTCCTTTTGTAGGCAAAGGCCCGGCTCTGATAGTAGCCGGCGTTGTTCGGTTCGGCCGCGATGGCTTTCGAGAACTCCGCGATGGCTTCATCGAATTTGCCCGCCTTGAGCCGATCCGCCCCCGCGGTGGCGGCTTCGGCGCCGCTCGCTTCCGCGGCGGCGGCGTGGAACGGGAGCATCCCGGCCAAAGCCAGGGCAAGCAGGGCGTGAGAGGTCTTCTTCATGGCAGTTCCAGAGGTGGCATTACACGGCATCGGCCCCCGCCCCGGTCAGCTTACAATTCGGCCATCGTGGGAAGGCAGCGGGCTCAAGGGTTCGGCGCCGCGCCGACGCGCGGATGGGTCGACGACCTCCAACCGTGCGTTTGGCATTCACCCGCGGGGGGAAATCGGGTCAGATTCCCGCATGCCGCTGCTGCTGCCTCTGCGCCGATCCTACTGGGTACGCCAAGCCTTCATGCTCGGGCTCTGCACGCTGCTCGCACTGCCGCTGGTCTACATGGGCTGGAAACGTGGCGTCGCGTTCATGGCGCTCTTCGGCCTTTGCCCGCTGGGCTTCTGGCTGGGATTTTCCCTGCTCGAGTTCCGCCGTGGCGTGGCCGTGCTCGATGCCGAAGGCCTGACCCGTCGCGACGGACGGCGCTTCCTCTGGCGCGATCTGCGCGAGATCCGGCGGGTGCACATGCGGTTCCAATCCGGCCAGACCGGGCCGCTCAACCACCTCGAGCTGCATTTCCCCAACGGCCAGGCGCGGATCTTTCCGCTGGTCATCGAGCACGCCGCGGAGGCCCTCGCCTTCGTGGACCGACTTCCCAAGCCGCCGGCGGGGTAGCATTCTCCCCCTCCCCGCCATGGCCGCGCATTACTGGGACCTCTTCCGCGAATCGTTCTTCGGCTACGCCCGTTATCTCTGGACGGAGATCACGTATCTGCACTGGGGGAACTACTTCTACTGGCTCATTGGCATCTCGGCCGTCGTCTACGCGCTCGAGCTGCTCTTCCCGTGGCGCCGCGACCAGCCGGCCTTCCGCCAGGATTTCTGGCTGGATACGTTCTACATGTTCTTCAATTTCTTCCTCTTCTCGCTGGTCGGATACGCCGCCATTTCGAACGTGGTCGCGGCGGCCTTCAGCGATTTCCTCGCCTGGGCGTTCGGCATTCGCAATCTGGTCGCGCTCAACGTGCAGGCGCTGCCGGGTTGGGCGCACATTGCTCTGCTCTTCGTGGCCCGCGATTTCATCCAGTGGAACATCCACCGTCTGCTCCACGCCTCCCCCGCGCTCTGGGAGATCCACAAGGTCCACCACTCGGTCGAGCAGATGGGCTATGCGGCGCACCTGCGCTATCACTTCGGCGAGAACATCGTCTATCGCACGCTCGAATACCTCCCGCTCGCCCTGCTCGGCTACGGGCTCTCGGAGTATCTGCTGGTCAATCTCTTCACCATCGCGATCGGCCACCTCAACCATTCCAACATCCGGCTTCCGCTCGGGCCGCTGCGCTACGTCCTCAACAACCCGCAGATGCACATCTGGCATCATTCCGAGGTCATCCCGGACGGCCGCAGCGGGGTCAATTTCGGGCTTACGCTCAGCGTCTGGGATTACCTCTTCGGCACGGCCTGGATGCCCAAGGACGGGCGCGACATCGCGCTGGGCTATCCGGGCATGGCCATGCCGCGCAGCTTTCTCGCGCAGCTCGTCTTCCCCTTCCGACGCTGGTGGCGTCGACTCCGCGGCCCGGCCGGCCCGGGCGATGCCTGAGCCACGCGCGGGCCACGCGGAGGCTTGCATTTCGCCTTCCGTCCGGGGGCGAGGGTAGCGCAAGCTGCGGGATGCATTACGAGACCCGCCAGCAGGACGGCCATCAGCTCGATCTCCTCCAGGACGACGCCACCGGCGCGCGCCTGCTCGTTTCCCGCACCGGCGCCGAGCCGATCTCGTTGGCCCGCCGCCGGCCCGACGGCAGCTGGCTGGGCTTTCTCCATCGCGATGGCCTCACGACCGCGCCGGCTGCCGGCTGGGGCAATCACGCCACCGTGATGGGCTATTACCTGCATCGACTGAAGAATGGCGTGACGAAATACCGCGGGCAGGAACTCAAGGACGGCAACCATGGGTTCATGCGGCGCAAGCGTCTGCCGGCGCCACGGGTCGAGGAGAATGCGCTCGTCTATCTCGTGGAGCGGCCGCTGTTTTCGGTCCACGAGTATCCGCTCGATGTCGCGCTGACCCTGACCTATGCGCTCGAGGAAGACGGCAGCTGGCGCACGACATTCGCCTTCGAGAATCGCGAGCCCGAGCTCGATGCCCACGTCAGCTTCGGCCTGCATCCGGGCTTCGCCGTGGCCGACCTCGACCAGGCCCGCATTCTCCTGCCGGCGGGCGAATACCGGCATCATCTGGCTCCGGGCGATTTCCTCTCCGGCGAGATGCGCGACGTCCTGCATCGCGGCGGCGAGGCCGAATTCCCGAAGGAGACGCTGCCGGGCTCGTATCTCATCGAACTGCCCGCCATCGGCGAAAAGTGGGCCGCCTTGGAGGATCCCGCCGGCGGCCGGCGCCTCACGCTGGATCTGGCTCAATGCCCGTACCTCACCCTCTGGAGCGACGGCCGCGGCGAATTCGTGTGTCTGGAACCCTGCTGGGGCCTGCCAGATCACCACGAACAGCGCCCGTTCGAGGACAAGCTCGGCATCCAGACCATCGCACCGGGCCACACGCTCGAGCGCAGCTTTGTGACGAAGGCGGAGTTGATCTAAGCCGGCGTGCCGAGACGCGGTTCTTTCTGCCTCAGAGAACTCAAAAGAACTCAAAGGGATCGGAGCCGTTGTCTCCGGTGTCATTGCGAACCCTGCATCTCTGCGGCCAAGCCTTGGCTTCCAAAACCGCCGGAGTCTTTGCGTTCCTTGAGTTCTTTGAGGCCCTGTCTTCTTCCGCTGCCTGCCCTCACAGCAGGTCGAGCCGATGTCGCCGCAGGATGGTCTCGATGCAATCCAGGTAGTCGGGCTCGGGGCAATAGCCCGCCCGCAGCAGGCTGGCCACGAAGCCACGCGCGTCGGGCGCAGCCCAGGCCGGGCGGTAGCGGGGATAGCGCCGCAGAAATTCCGCGAAGCCGTCGATGCCGGCTTCGAAATCGCGGTAGGCGCGGAAGTTCGCCCGTACCATCCGGCCGAGTTCGCGCGTCGGCAGTTCGACGAACGGCTCGGCCGCGCGACCGAGCTTGAGCCCGAAGTAGTTGTGGTGCTCGGCGGCGAGGCGGCTGCGCCCGTAGCCGCTTTCATGCAGCGCCATGGCGATGGTCGCGGCCGCCGGGATGCGCTCGCGGCGCTCCAGCCGGTCCGCGAAGACGACGAGCAGGGCGAGCAGGCTGCGCTCGCGTTCGTCGCGCCCGGTGGCGATGACCTCGCGCCAGACCCGCGGCGCCGCGGCCGTCGGCCCGAGCGGAGCTTCCGCCGAGGCGGGCTCCCGCGCGGGCGCGAGCCGCAGCGCCGCCTCCGTCGCCAAGTCCGGGTACGGCAGGATGCTCTGGGTGATTTCCTCGATCAGCTCCGCTTCGGTGTTTTCGACACCCGCCGGCAGGCCGACCTCGGCGGGTGCGGCCGCCTCGCCGGGGGTCGAGCCTGGGGATGCGCTGGGCTCGGCACGCCGGGGCGCGGGAGCCGCCGCCTCCGCCAGCGTGCGCCCCGAGAGCCAGATGCGCACATCGCGATCCTCCGGCCGACGGTCGGGAGTGCCGCTGCCGAGAAGGCGCAGCGGCTCGGCGCCCACTGCCCAGCCGGTCATCAGCGCGGGCAACGCGAGCAAAGCAAGAAGACGGCCGAGCATCGGCTGGTGATAAGGGAGGCGTGCGCGAAATGCAAACGGATACGCCATGCTTCAATCAGCTTGACTCACATAATCGATTACATAGATGTGTTGTATTTAAAAGTCTGCCATGTCCGCATCCCCTCATTCCGCCGCCGATTTCCTGCGGGACCGTGTGCTCGGCCA
Organism: Verrucomicrobiota bacterium; assembly: GCA_018240025.1. GTDB lineage: Bacteria > Verrucomicrobiota > Verrucomicrobiia > Chthoniobacterales > SZAS-18 > SZAS-18. Next base: position 141,673 of record JAFEGM010000008.1, on the reverse strand, counting down.
GCCGCAGGCCGTGCTGGAGATGGGCCGCGCGCTCGAGCGGATCCGGGGCGGACTCACCCGCGAAGGCCGGCCGCGCGGCTCGTTCCTGCTCCTCGGTCCGACTGGCGTGGGAAAGACGGAGATGTGCTGGGCCGCCACCGAGTGGCTTTGGCGCGAGCAGGCCGGCGAAGACTGGCGCCTCCATCTGGCCAAGTTCGACATGGCCGAGTTCCAGGATGCCGGCTCCTTCGCCCGCTGGCTGGGCACGCCGGGCGGCGCCGAGGGCGTCTTCTCCCGCGAGGTGTTGCGTCTGAACAGCCGGGCCGGCGGCGTCATCCTGCTCGACGAAGTGGAGAAGGCGCACCGCGATTTCGCCCGTCTCTGGCTGGCGATCCTCGACGAAGGTCGCCTGCGCGACGGGTGGAATCGGGAGATCCGCCTCGATTGGGTCTTCGTCCTCATGACCTCCAACCTCGGCGGCGCCTCCGTGGCCCGCCTGCCCGACGGCACGCCCCGCGAACTTCGGCGCCGCCGCATGCTCCGGCAGGCCCAGGACTATTTCGGCCCCGAAGGCGTGGCGCGTTTCGACGAGACCATCGCCTTCACCCGTCTCTCCGACGCCACCCAGGAGCAGATCTGCCGGAAGATGGCGCAGGCGGAGAGCACCCGCCTCCAGCGCCGACTGAGCGAGCGCCTCGACCGGGAGCTCGTCATCGAACCGCCCGGCCCCGAGCTGCTCCGCTTCCTGCGCAAGGAAGGCTACACCGAGCGCGAAGGCGCCCGCCGCCTCCGCCGGGTCATCGAGCGCGAGCTCGGCGAGGCCGCCGACGATTTCGCCCGCACGGCCTCCACGTTCAACCACGACACCCTCAGCTGGACCCTCGAACCCCGCCCCCGCGAGGAGGTCTCCGCCGGCCTGCCAGCACGCAAACCTCGCTTGGCCTCGCTGAGGCTCGGCATAGGCGATAGGGAATAGGCGATAGGCAATAGTGCTGATCTAGGAGCGCTGCTCGGGCGCGGCGCTGTGGCCACCTATTGCCTATCGCCTATCTGCTATCGCCTATGCCGAGCCTCAGCGAGGCCCCGGCCATGCCTCCGAACTCGGGCGCTGGCGCTGATACTGCAGCAGGCGGCGGCGCAGTTCGGGCTCCTGCGCGGTGTAACTGGTGACTTCGACGTCGGGATCGAAATAGACCGACTCGCCGCAGCCGAAGCACAGGAGGATGCGCCGGGTTTTGCCGCCGGCTTCCCATTCGAGGGCGAAGTCGGCGTGGAAGAGGCAGAGCTTCACGTCGCCAAACTGCTCGCGGCCATCGCAGTAGCGCACGCCGATGGCGCTGAACCACTCGGGCTGCCGCGCCAGGCTGCGCACGAATTCGAGATCGTCAGGGCGGAGCGGCTCGGGGCCCGGATAAAATCGGTCGGCGATGAACTCGATGGCCTGCACGCGCTCCGCTTCGCTGGCCAGGAGCTCGGGTTCGTCGCGTGGATGGGGCAGGCCCTCATAGACCCGCACCTCGGAGGCGTCGGCCAGGGTATGCACGGCGGCCACGATTTCAGGCGGGAGGAAGATCATGAGGGCAAGATGGAGGCAGAAGGATGCCGGATGAAAGCAGATCCCGCTGGCGCCCACCAATCTGCATTGGCCGGAGGGGCCGATTTGGTGGATCAATCCCACCCGCCGCGCGCGGGTCGATTTCCGCCTTCATCCTTTTTCCTTCCTCCTTCTCTTCATGCGCCGTCCGTACCCGTTCCACGAAATCGAACCCCGCTGGCAGCAGCATTGGGCCGCGCACGAGACCTTCCGCGTGGCCAATCCGGGCGAGCCGGGCTTCGACGCCAGCCGGCCGAAGTTCTACGTGCTCGACATGTTCCCCTACCCGAGCGGCGCGGGACTGCACGTGGGGCATCCGGAGGGCTACACGGCCACCGACATCACCACGCGCTACAAGCGGATGAATGGATTCAACGTGCTGCACCCGATGGGCTGGGACGCCTTCGGGCTGCCGGCCGAGCAGCACGCGATCAAGACCGGCGAGCATCCGCGCTTCAACACGCAGCGCAACGTCGACAATTTCCGCCGCCAGCTGCAGGCGCTCGGCTTCGCCTACGACTGGAGCCGCGAGGTCAACACGACCGCGCCCGACTACGTGCGCTGGACGCAGTGGATCTTCCTCCAGCTCTATCATTCCTACTTCGACGAGACGACCAAGACCGCCCGGCCCATCCGCGAGCTGGAGGAGCGCGGCCTCTCGCGCGAGGAGATCGATGCCCAGCGCCTGGCCTTCGTGGCGGAGGCGCCGGTCAATTGGTCACCCAGCCTCGGCACGGTGCTGGCCAACGAGGAGGTCGACGAATGGCGCGAGAAGGGCGAGACGGTCGAGCGCCGTCCGCTCAAGCAGTGGATGCTGCGCATCACCAAGTTCGCCGAGCGCCTGCTCGCCGACCTCGAGCCGCTCGACTGGCCCGAGTCGATCAAGATCTCGCAGCGCAATTGGATCGGCCGCAGCGAGGGCGCACAGGTGCGCTTCGCGCTGGCAGAGGGCGAGGGCAGCATCGAAGTCTTCACCACCCGGCCCGACACGCTCTTCGGCGCCACCTACATGGTGCTGGCGCCGGAGCATCCGCTGGTCGAGCGGATCACCACGTCCGCCCAGCGCGAGGCGGTAGCGGCCTACCGCGCGGCCTGCGCGTTGAAGAGCGATCTCGACCGCACCGACCTCGCCAAGGACAAGACGGGCGTGGCCACCGGCGCTTTCGCGGTCAATCCGGTCAACGGCGCGCGCATTCCCGTCTGGATCGCCGACTACGTCCTGATGGGCTACGGCACCGGCGCGATCATGGCCGTGCCGGGCCACGACGAGCGCGACCTCGCCTTCGCGGAGAAATTCGAGCTGCCCATCGTGCAGGTGGTGCAGCCGGCGAAGGAGGGCGTGGAATGGCGGGGCTTCGTCGACGACGGCACCGCGATCCACTCCGGCTTCCTCGACGGCCTGCCCACGCCCGAGGCCAAACGCCGCATCATCGCCTGGCTGGAGGAAAAGGGCGTTGGCCAGGGTCGCGTGACCTACAAGCTGCGCGACTGGCTGTTTTCGCGGCAGCGCTATTGGGGCGAGCCGTTCCCGATCGTCTGGGATCAGACCACCGGCCGGCACGAGGCCATCCCGGAGAGCGAGCTGCCCCTGCTCGCCCCCGAGCTCGACGACTACAAGCCCACCGGCGATCCGCGGGGGCCGCTGGTCAAGGCGACGGACTGGATCCGCTATTCTGAGACCCTGCAGCGCGAGACCAACACCATGCCGCAATGGGCCGGCTCGTGCTGGTATTACCTGCGCTACTGCGATCCGCGCAACGAACAGCGCTTCGTCAGCGCCGAGGCTGAGAAATACTGGATGGGCGGCCGTTCCGAGGCCCCCGTGCGAGGCGGTGTCGATCTCTACGTCGGCGGCACCGAGCACGCCGTGCTGCATCTGCTCTACGCGCGCTTCTGGCACAAAGTGCTCTTCGATCTCGGCCACGTCTCGACCGCCGAGCCATTCCAGCGCCTGGTCAATCAGGGCCTCATCCTCGGCGAAAACGGCCAGAAGATGTCCAAGTCGCTCGGCAACGTGGTCAATCCCGACGACGTGGTGCGCGACTACGGCGCCGATTCGCTGCGGCTCTTCGAGATGTTCATGGGTCCGCTGACCGACTCCAAGCCCTGGAGCACCGCCGGCGTGCAAGGCGTGCACCGCTTCCTGGCCCGCGTCTGGCGTCTGGTCATGGATGAGCAGGCCACCGAAGGCACGTGGGAGATTTCCCCCGCGCTGCAGGACGTGGCGCCGAGTCCGGCCGTGCTGAAGGCCCTGCATGCCGCGATCAAGAAGGTCACCGCCGACATCGAGGCGATGGCCTTCAACACCGCCATTTCGGCGCTCATGGTGGCGTCGAACGAACTCGGCCGCGCCGAGGTTCGGCCGCTCTCCGCCGTGCGTACGCTGCTCGTGCTGCTGAGCCCCTTCGCGCCGCATCTGACGGATGAGTTGTGGGACGCGCTGGCACGGAAGTTCGGCGGCCCCACTGGCCTCTGCTGCGAGCAGCCGTGGCCCAAGCACGACGAATCGCTCCTGGTCGAGGACGAGGTCGAGATCGTCGTCCAGATCGCCGGCAAGATGCGCGACAAGCTGACCGTGAAGAAGGACCTGCCCGCGGCCGAGATCGAAGCTCTGGTGCTGGCCCTGCCGAAGATCGCCGAAGCCCTCGCCGGGAAAGCCCCGAAGAAGGTCATCGTCGTACCGGGCCGTTTGGTGAACGTGGTGCCGTAGCCGCGAAACTCCCCTCCGCACTGCACGGTGCGATGCTGCGGACCCTTCGGAGTGCGGCAGGAAGCGCGCGACCCTTCAGGGCGCGCCCTGCCGCTTTCGCCTTCGCCTCGGGCTGGGTATCGACCGAAAACTCTCGGCGGCAATCAACCTCGCCGGCCCACCGAATATCGACCCGCCTTGAGGCGGCATCTCCGTTGCAAATCTCCTCATCTCATTGGAGGCCGAGGAGCGGCTTTCATCATTTCCGTGGAGGCAATTGCAGGTAGATCAACCGCGCCTCTTCGTCGTAGGCGCACTCCACTTTGCACCCCTTGTCGTATGCGTAGAGTGCCATCGCGCACATCGGCGCGAAGAGGGGTAACCCAGGAGCGAAGACGTGAAGTGATAGAGGCTCCGTTTTTCCTTCTTCGAGGAACCTGATTTCGAGGAGAGCCGAATTCGGACTCAAACCATCGCCCCCCATGTTCATCCCTACGATCGTGCCCTCGTGATGGCGGCAAACTCGCTTTGTCATAGAAGAAGCGGGAGGTGAATCAGACTGCCGCACGCTAGGCAGCTCCTGCTCACACGCCAATTGCCATACGATTTCTAATTCGCTTTTCCTCGTTTGCGATCGGCGAGGCCACGAAGAGGGTCGATTGGTTGGTTTATCTTCTGGTTCTTTCGATTGTCTTCTATCGCGGTGGCTGTCCGGCCCGCACGACACGGGAGCAGATCGAGCTCATCCGGCGACGAACGCGCGCCGCGCCGTTCCCTTCCTCGCCGCCACCCTAGGCGTCGGAGGTCGCGCTGGCCCGCAGGAGGGGAAAATCGCCTCCCTCATCGCGGCCGCATCAAAAAGTTCTGTCCGGTGGGCGCGGGTCCCTTCTACGAAGTGTCGACAGCGCAGAGCCCGCTGGTAGACATCGGAACATGACCTTGAGGAATCTCTGCTGGGTATTGAGTGCCGCCCTCGGCCCGCTCGCGCTGGCCGTGGATGACGTGCAAACGGGTGCTCAGGGGACGTCCGGATCCCCGGGCACGGCAGGTGGGAATGCCACCGCCTCGGCCTCCAGCACCGACCCCACTAACCGGGCGACGGCCACGGGCGGCACAGGAGGCGGCTCGACCCTCGGCTTCGTCCACGGCTCTGGCGGCAACGCCTCGGCGACGGCGCAATCGAGCGGCGCCCCGGCCGGAGCCGCGGTCGCCGCTTCAGCGTCCGCGACCGGCGGAAGTGCCGGTTCTTTGACGTCATTCAGCGGCTACGGCGGCAGCGGAGGGAGTGCCACCGCCACGGTTTCCGGGAGTGGCAGCGGCCCCACGCTCGACCTCACGGCCACTGCGCTCGGCGGGGCGGGTGGCAGCGGTCTCTATCAGTTCGGCGGCGGCGCGGGAAGTCACCCCGGCGGAGCTGCCGGCACGGCCATGGCCGCAGGCTCCGGCACGCTGCTCGGCAGCGGGCAGCTCACCCTGCAGGTCACCGCTCAGGGTGGCAACGGCGGCGGGAGTGTCGGGGTTTCCACCGGGGCCGACGGCGCCAGCCCAACTTTCGGCTCGGTGTTCGGCAGCTCGGGCGGCAATGCCACCATCTCGGCGACGGGGATTGGCGGTGCGGGCGGCGGGACCGACAACATCGGCACCGGTCAGGTCGCCGGGCGGGGGGCGGATGTGACCATGGAAAACGTAGTGGACGGTGTCGCCCCCGGCCTGCTCATCCTCACGCAAAGCGCGATCGGCGGCAGCGGCAGTCGAAGCAATAGCATCGGGAATCGGGGCGGGAATGCCATCAGCCGACTGACCCGGACGACCACCACGGCGACCGCGACCCTCGACCTCCGCGCTAATGCGACCGGCGGCACGGGTGGGTTCATCTACAACGGCTCGGGCGGCAACAGTCCCACCGCACCCGGTTCCGCGGAGGCGACCGTGCAGGGCCGCAACGATTTCGGCCAAGCCCTCGCCACCGCCAACGCACAGGGGGGAAGCTTCAGCGCCACTGTCCTCAACTCCAGTGGTCCTGGCACTGCCGGGGCCGCCCAGGCAACGGCGGGAGCGGACGGCCTCGGCGCCACCGCCAGCGCCACCGCGCGAGGCGGCGTCGGCTTCTTCGGGGCGGCAGGCACCAGTTCGGGCGCAGCCGGCGCGGCCTCGGCCGCCGCGACCGCGCACTCCCAGAACAGCGCCAATGCCATCGCCTCGGCCACCGCCACCGGAGGGTCTTCCCCGAGCAGCGGGAGTTCCACGCCCGCTCGCGGCGGCGACGCCACCGCCACGACCAACGCCACCGGCCTCGGCGCGATCGCATCGCAGGCGCGAGCCGACGGCGGGGGGAGCAGCTACGGCACGGGGGGCAATGCGACCGCCCTGGCCACCGGCACCGGATCCGCCATCACCATCGGCGCCGCGGCCCTGGCTGGAAACTCGTCTTTCGCCACTCCCAACGCGACGGCCCGAGCTACCGCCTCCGGCACCGGTCTCAGCGGCAGCGTCACCGCGCAGGCGGCTACCTTCCAAAGCTCCGACGCCGTCCGTGCGGTGGTGGCTCAAGGCCTCGCCGCCCTCCCGGGCGGGGCCTCCACGTTCAGCGAATCCGTCGCAGAGGCCCGGCTCGGCGTCGCGGCCCCGGCGGCCGCTCCCCTGGGGCGCAGCGCCACCCTCCTCGCTACCGGGGCGCCGCTCGCGGCCGATGTCGCCAGCGCGCTCGCCGGGAATGCCCTCACCTCGCCCATCTTCAACCCCGCCGCCTCGCAGTCGCTCCTGCTTGCCCAGGCCACGGCCGGCGGAGGTACGAACAACTCGCTCACACTGCAGCTCGGAATCAGCCTGAATGCGCTCGCAACTCCGCCGGCCCGACTCCAGCTGGCGCTGCTCAACCCGCAGTCGGCAGGCCTCGGGTTCGATTCTCTCCGCCTACGCGTCAGCCGTGCGTCCAACGTCGTCCTGGACGTCTCCTTCACTGACGTCGCCTCCGCCCAAGCCTACTTCACGGACCATGCTCTCGACCTCGGGGCCATCAACGCCGGGGGCGGCAACACACTCAACCTCACCATCCAGTGGGACCTGCTCAGCTCGCGGCCCGGTGACGCCTTCGGCGCCACTCTCCTTGTGGCCAACGCTGTGCCCGAACCATCGACGTGGCTTCCCGTCACCCTCGGCGCCGCCGCGTTGGGCTGGGCTCGGCGTCGGAGCTGAAGACTGCGTGGCAGCCGACTGCAGCACCGTCCGAGACTCGCGGAATTGCTGGCGGCGTACCCGCCATCAACCCGGGCGTTCCGCGAGATCTCGGCCTCCTACCTCCCACCCTCCCACCAGAAAGGGACAGCCCTGGATAGGACAGACCCGGGCGGAACCAACTCCGCCCGCTGCTCGCCCGCCGCCCTCCCACCGAATCCCCGAACTCCGCATTGCCTCCGCGGCCGGCTTGCGGGCAGACTGCGCCCCGCCTCCCATGCCTGCCTCCAAGCTCTCCGCCAAGGACGCCCTCGCCAAGGCCCACGCGCTGCTCGAGCGCGTGCCGCTCATCGACGGCCACAACGACCTGCCCTGGCTGATCCGGCGCGATCCCAACGCCCCGGGCGATTTGGCGGCCTACGACCTCAAACGCTCGCGTCGCGGGCGGGAGACGGACATCCCCAAGCTCCGCGCGGGTCGGGTCAGCGCGCAGTTCTGGGCGGCCTTCGTGCCGACCAAAATGCCGCATCCGGCCCGCACGACGCTGGAGCAGATCGAGCTCATCCGGCGGATGAATGCGCGCCACGCCGATGCCTTCCTCGCCGCCACCTCGGCGGCCGACGTCGCGCTGGCCCGCAAGCAGGGGAAGATCGCTTCCTTCATCGCGGTCGAGAGCGGCGTGGGGCTGGAGAATTCGCTCGACCTGCTCTCGGTCTGGCACGCGCTCGGAGTCCGCTACGTCACGCTCTGTCACAACGAGACGCTCGACTGGGTCGACTCCGCCACGGACGAGCCGCGCCACGGCGGGCTGACCGACTTCGGCCGCGCGGTCATTCGCGAAATGAACCGGCTCGGGCTGATCGTCGATCTGGCGCACACCACCGCGCAGGTGATGCACCAGACGCTCGACCTGACGACCGTGCCGATCGCCATCACCCACGCCAACGCACGCTCCCTCTGCGACCATCCGCGCAACGTGACCGACGACGTGCTGGTCCGCCTGCGCCGCAACGACGGCATCGTCATGGCCACCTTCGTGCCCGACTTCATCAGCCAGGCTTCGCGCGATTGGGACCGTCCCTTCACCAACCAGTGGGGCGCCCGCCTGCACGGCCCGGAGATCGCCGAGGCGATGCGCGAGCACGAGCGGCTGCACGGCCCCTGCCCGCGCGCGACCATCCCGCAGCTCTGCGACCACCTCGAGCACCTCGTGCAGCAGGCCGGCGTGGACCACGTGGGCATCGGGTCCGATTTCTTCGGCGGCGTCGTCCCGCAGGGCCTGGAGAATGTCACCTGCTTCCCCGCCCTCTTCGCCGCGCTCTACCAACGCGGCTTCAGCGAGCGCGACCTCGCCAAGATCGCCGGCGGCAACTTCCTGCGTGTCTTCCGGGCGGTCGAGGCGGCGACGGAGAAGCGGTAGTGCCGCCGAAAGAAGGCTCACACGAAGACACGAAGGCACAAAGGAAGCCGGGAGGCCTGGCAAGATTCGGTTGTGCCTCCATTCTCGGAAAGAATCCGCCGATTCCTGCGAAACGCCTGCTGCTTTGGAAACGGACCGACCTTTTCGAGGACAAGTTCCCGCCCGGCGACGTGCTTGATTCCAGCCTCAGTTTTGTGGCTTCGTGCCTTCGTGTGAGATTCGCCCGATCCCCGCTCACTCCCCCAGCGCCCGCACGATTTCCTCTGCCCAGGTGGCGTAGGCGCTCGGACCGGGGTGGAAGCCGTCCGTGGCCATGAGGGTCGGATCGCGCAGCTCGCTGATGCGCACGAAGACGCAGCGGGGCTCGCTCGCGGCGAACCGTTCCAGCGCATTCCCGAAGGCCAGCGCGCGGCGGCCGAGCACCCAGCGGAGCGGCTGCGGCAGGGCGGGAAAGCGATGCACCGGCGGGAGGCTGGAGACCACGATCCGCCGGGCGCCGCGGGCGAGAAGCGTACGGACGATGCCGCAGTAGGTGCGCAGGAAAGCGGCCTGGCTGACGCCGCCGGTGACGTCGTTCACGCCGAGCGAGAGCACGGCTAGGTCCGGGGCGAGGGCCGCGTCCGCCTCCACCCAACCGGCCGCTTCCCGACTGCGCGCGCCGGTCCGGGCAAGGAGCTGGAATTGCACCTCGTGCCGCTCCGCCAGGCGCTGCGTCAGCTGCCCGAGCAGCGCCTCCGCCTGCGTCCCGGCGCCGACCCCGGCGGCGGCTGAATCGCCCAGCACGAGCAGACGCAGCGGCAAGCCCGCGCCGGCGCGCCCGCTTCGCTCGCCCGGCGGCTCGGGCAGCTTCGGCGTCCGGCGGCGCACGCCCGCGCCCTGCCAGACGAGCAGCGGCGCCAGGGCGAGGGCGGCGAGTTGATGCATGGCCGAGGCTGCGACGATGGGGGGCGGCGTCAATTCATCCCGCAAGTCTCGGAGATCGTGTCGGACCACCGCTCGACCACGCCCGCCCGCAATTCGCATTGGATGCGGGAGACGCCGAGATATGGTCCAGCGGCTGGCACGCGCCGGTCGTTCTCCCGATGCAATTTTCCCACAAGCTCCGCTACCTCTTCAAACCGCTCGACCCGCAGGCGCCGACGGAGATGCACGAGGAAGTGGCGACGTTCCGCCGGCGGATGCGGTGGGGCTCGGTCCTCTTCGTGCTGCTGGTCGCGGCTGGCTTCGCCGCGCTCCCGACCCTGCGGGCGGTGAAGTCGTGGCATGCCCGCCGACTGGTGGCCGAGGCCGAGACGTTCATGGCAGAGCGCAACTGGAACGCGGCCAGCCAGCGCCTGGGCGACGCCTACACCTTCGCGCCGGGCGAGCCGGGCGTACTGCTCGCCACCGCCCGGCTGGCTGCGGAGAGCGGCAACACCGGGCAGGCGGTGGAGTTGTGGTCGCGCGTCTGCGACCGCCCGGACGCCACCCCCGAGCAGCGGCTCGAGCTGGCGCTCGCGCTGGTCCGGGCGGGTCGGCCCGCCAGCGAGGCCAGCGCGCAGCTGCTCCTCGCCGGAGCGGCCGCGCAGACCGCCCGCGGCCGGTTCGTGGCCGCCGCCATCGCCTACCGTCTGGCCGACCTGACCGGCGCCATTCAACTTCTGCGTGAGGCGGTGAAGCTGGATCCCAAGGACCCCGCCATGAAGATCCAGCTGGCCAGCCCGCTGGTTTTCCGGGCCGCGCGCGACAAGGACGCGGCGGCCGAGGCGGCGCTGCTGCTCTACGAGGCGCAGAAGGATCCGCGGGAACGGCTCAACGCGGGTCGCCTGCTGCGGCAGCTCCGCCTGCAGACCGGGGATATCCGCCGCGCCCGCGAGGAGGCGATGACGGTGCTCTCGCTCGACGGCGCCACGCTCGACGACAGTCTGCAGCTGGCGGAAATCGTGAAGCGCCTGGGCGACCGCAGCGCGGTCGACGCCGTCCTCAACCCGTTGCTGGCCGAGGCGCCGAAGAATCGCGGCATGTCCGCCGCGCTGGCCAACTGGCTGCTCGACCAGGCGCAGGTGAACGCCGCCGCCCGGCTGCTCGAACGCACGCCGCCCGAGTGGCGTCGGGCCCTGCCGCTGGCGCTGACCTACGCGCGGCATCTCGACGATGCGCGCCGGGTGGCGGACCTCCGCGAGCATCTGCGGAATGTCGACTGGACCGGCGCCGAGCCCGAGCGGGAGGCCTGGAATGCCCGCCTGGCCCAGCTGCAGAACAACGAGCGCCTGCGGACGGAAACCTGGGCCGGCCTGGAAAAGCGCGCGGTCGGTCAACGCACCCTCCTCCTGCGGCTCCTCTACATCGCCAAGCCCTGGCGCTGGCACACCGAGCGCCTGCGTTTGCTGCATCAACTCGCCTCCATGCCGCCTCTCGACCAGGCGGTCCTCGAAGAATGGCGGCAGGTCGCCCAGGCCGCCGGGCAGACGGTCGACCTCTGCGAAGCGTCCTGGCAGTTGCTGGAAGTGGGCACGAACGATCCTGTCGTGCGGAGCGATGCCGCGCGCTGCGCGCTGCTGCTGAATCGGCGCGTGGAGGACGCGCGCAAGCTGGCCGCCGAGGTCTACGAGGAATCGCCCGGTCAGCCCGATTTCGCCGCCACCCACGCCGCCGGGCTGCGCTCCGCCGGCCAGCTGGAGGAGGCGAAACGCATCCTCGCCCCCTGGGTGCAGATGCAGGCGCGCGGCGGCACCCTGCCGGATCGCATCGCCTTCGAATACGCCGCCACCCTCGCCGCCGCCGGCGACGCCCGCGGC
>JAFEGM010000008.1:0-129979 GCA_018240025.1 Verrucomicrobiota bacterium | reverse complement strand
ATAGGCGATAGGCGATAGGCGATATAGGCGATAGGGGATAGGCGGTGGGGGGAATGGGCGATGGGGGAATGGCGGAAGATGGGAGGCGTGAATTTCGGGCCTAGGAGTTTTGGAACTCCCGAGATTTGCCGAGCCCCCACGGCCGTTCCCTTATTTTGCCGCTCGACACTGCGGCGGGGCTCTCTATCAGCCGCCGATGCGTTTCCCCCTTCCCCTCGCATTGCTCGCGCTGGGCGTTTCGGCCGTCTGGGCCGGACCTGCCTTCGACCCGGCCAACATGGACACCAAGACGCCGCCGGAGAAAGACTTCTTCCGCTACGTCAATGGAGCCTGGATCGACAAGACGCCCATCCCGCCGGAGTACAACATCTGGGGCGCGTTCACCGAGCTGCAGGATCGCAATCTGGCCAACCTGCGCGAGTTGGCCGAGGCGGCGGCCAAACAGCAGGGTGCCGCCAAAGGGAGCATTCAGCAGCTGGTCGGCGACTTCTATGCCAGCGGCATGGACGAGGCGCGGATCGAGAAGGACGGCGCCACGCCGCTCGCGGCCGATCTCAAGGCCATCGATGACCTCAAGGATGGCAAGCAGCTCGCCACGGCCATCGGCAGGCTGCGCGCGCTCGGGGTGGAGGTCGGCTTCCTGTTCTACGCCGATCAGGATGCGCGCGACACCACCCGCGTGGTGGCGCAGCTCGAGCAGGGCGGACTCGGCCTGCCGGATCGCGATTACTACGTCAAGGACGACGAGGATTCGAAAAAACAGCGCGACCGCTACGTGGACCACGTGGCCAAGATGCTGACCCTGCTGGGCGACAAGCCCGACGTCGCCGACGGCCGCGCCAAGCGCGTGCTGGCGCTCGAGACGGAGTTGGCCAAGGCCTCGATGACGCGCGTCGAACGCCGCGATCCGGTCAAGACCTACAACAAGATGACGGGCGCGGAGATCCGGGCGGCGCTGGGCGACTTCTCGTTCGACGCCTATCTCACCGGCACCGGGCTGAAGGACGTGGCCAGCGCGGTCGTGGCGCAGCCGGAGTTCCTCAAGGCCATGGGACGTCTCTCGAAGGCGGTCCCGCTCGACGACTGGAAGCAATACCTGCGCTGGCACCTCGTGCATGCCGCCGCGCCGGCGCTGAGCAGCGCCTTCGTGAATGAGGACTTCGCCTTCTACGGCAAGGCCCTGACCGGCGCGAAGGAGCTGAAGCCTCGCTGGAAGCGCATCGTGACGAAGAGCACGGAGCAGATCGGCGAGGCCATCGGCCAGATGTACACCGACAAGTACTTCCCGCCCGCGGCCAAGACCCGGATGCTCGACCTGGTGGCCAACCTGCGCACCGCCATGGCGGCCCGCATCTTCAAGACCGAGTGGATGTCGGAGCCGACCAAGATGGAGGCGATCAAGAAGCTCCTCTCCTTCACGGTCAAGATCGGCTACCCCGACAAGTGGCGGGACTATTCCAAGCTGAACATCGACCGCGGCAGCTTCGTGCAGAACGTGCTCCGCGCGAACCGCTTTGAGTTCGAACGCACCATGGCCAAGATCGACCGCCCGGTGGACCGCACCGAGTGGCTGATCAGCCCACCCATCGTCAACGCGTACTACAACCCGCTGATGAACGAGATCGTCTTCCCGGCGGGCATCCTGCAGCCGCCGTTCTTCTCCATGGAGGCGGACGATGCCATCAACTACGGCGCCATCGGCATGGTCATCGGCCATGAGATCACGCACGGCTTCGATGATCAGGGCCGGCAGTACGATGCGGTCGGCAACCTGCGGGACTGGTGGACGAAGGAGGACGGCGCCGCCTACGACGCGCGGGCCAAGCTCATCATCGAACAGTTCAACAGCTACGTGGTGATCGATGGGATGAAGGTCAACGGCGAGCTGACGCAGGGCGAGAACATCGCCGACCTCGGCGGCTTGAAGGTCGCCTGGGATGCCTTCCAGCTGGCGCTCGGCCGCGACGCCGCGGCCCGCGAGAAGAAGATCGACGGCTTCACGCCCGAGCAGCGCTTCTTCCTCGGTTACGCCCAGGTCTGGCGCCAGAACGTGCGGCCGGAGACGGTCAAACTGCGCCTCAAGACCGATCCGCACAGCCCCGGCTATCTGCGCGTCAACGGCCCGCTCTCGAACCTGCCGGAGTTCGCCCGCACCTTCAATTGCCCGCCCGGCAGCCCGATGGTGCGTCCGGCCGACCAGCAGGTGAAGATCTGGTAGCTTGGGGGAAAGTCCGAAGTTCGAAGGGCCCTGGTTTGCGCGTCTGAGCGGGTCTTCTTTCCGAGGTCTGCAGAAGCGGGCCCGGGCTTCTCGAATCAACTCGAAGGTCGCGGGTGCGAAGCTCCGAGCCGATGGTCTGAAGTTGACCGTTGGACGGCGCGGTCGGAGCGCGACCGCCGCCATCGACCTCGCGCTGACACACCCCCTGCCGGGGCACCGCTTGCGTTCCCGCTTGCATTCTGGCCGGGCGGATTGTTTTTATCGCCAAATGTCTGTACATCCCGTGCTCGCCCTCAGCACCACTGAGATAGGGCTCGGAGCCATCGCAGTGGCGGTGGTGGCGTTCATTGCCCTCTGGCTGCGCTCCCGCCGTCTGCAGGACGATTTCCTCCATGCCCTGCGCGAGCTCGGCTTCGCTACCGGCGCGCCCGTGCCCCCGTTGCCGCGTCCTTTTTTCACCGCCCGGACCGGCCTGCTGAATCCGAACACACCAGTGACACTCGTCCTCGGGACCTCGAACGACGACGATCCGAAGACCCTCCGCGAGAGCACCAACGGCATCGGCGTCATCCTCCCGAATCAGGCCCGCTTCTCCGAGGCCTGGATGGGCCGCTGGGAAAAGCTCTCCCTCGCCCACAACACCGCCTTCACCATCGGCGCCGCCGAGGCCCCCGACGACGTCCGCCGCCTGCAGAACGGCTGCGTCTTCCTCTATTTCGATGTGCCACACTCGCGCAAGGCCCTCGCCCTGCTGCTCGGCTCCCTCCGCTCGAACCTTCCTTAGCCGAGCTTGAGGCTCGGCATAGGCGATAGGCCATAGGCCATAGGCAATAGGCAATAGGCGATAGGCCGTGGCGAAGTCGCGGGCCAGCGCGAACTTGGCCGAGCTTAAAGCTCGGCATAGTCGATCGGCAATAGGCGATAGGCCGTGGCGAGGCGCTGGCCAGCGCGCACACTATTGCCTATCGCCTATCTTCTATCGCCTATGCCGAGCCCAGGCGAGGCTAGTGGATTTCGTAGTCCACGCCGCCGAGGTGGATCAGCAGGGAGTTGCCCAGAGCGAGCCATTGGCCGGCTTCGGGGTGCTTGCGCAGGAGCGCGAAGTACTCGTCGCTGCCGGCGGCGATGCGCTGGGGCGGGTTCTTGGTCTCGCTCTTGCCGCGGGCGGCGATGGTGGCGTCGATCCACTGGCTGCCGTTCTGGTAGAAGGCGCGGCCGTTGACGAAGCGGCTGGCGTTGGCGGTGTAGCTCTCGGCGCGCTTCACGGCCTCGACCACCGGCGCGGCCATGGGCGCAGCGGCCTTGGCACCGTAAACGGTGGAGTTCTGGGCGATGAGCGCGTCGCTGGCGCGGTCGGCCGAGCGGGCCAGGGCCTGACCGCGGGCGCCGGCCACGGCATTGGCGCCGGTCTGTTCCTCGCGCAATTCCTTGAAGGTGCTCTCGGCCACCCGGCGCGCGGCGGCGTCCTTGCCGAGCTGGCTGAGCGCGCGCCGCTCCGGGGGCACGTCGCGCCGGGCTTCGTCCTCCAGGATCAGGTAGGCGGTGTAGGGCGTGACGAGGCCGAATTTCCGCGCCAGCACGGTGACCTCTTCGCGCAGTTCCTTGTGGTCGCCGCGCAGGCGAATTTCATCCAGCAGAAAGGCGACCCGACGCGTGGCCCAGAGGCGCGGGATGAACTCGCGGCTGGCGTCGCGCTCGCGGGGCGCATCGAACGAGACCTTCAGCGCGACTTCCTGCTCCTGCCCGGCCCGCTTGCCGCGGAGCGTGACCTGCGCCTCGCCCTTGCCGCGGAAGCGGCCGGTCAGCACGAGCTGATCGCCCGCGAAGAGATCGGGCAGCGTCTGCGGATGCAGCGAGGTAAAGCGCACGCCGTCGCCGCCGGTCACATCGAGCTTCAATTCCGTCAGGACGGGTTCGGTGATCTTGGCGAAGAAATTCGAGAGCTTCACCTCGAGGTCCTCCGTGGGCAGCACGTAGGTCGAGGCCGCGCGGGTCTGCTCGGCGATCTGGTCGAGTAGGTGCGTGTTCACATCGTGCCCGATGCCAAAGCTGAAAACGCGCGTGCCGGCCCCGCTGCGCTTGCGGAGCATGCCGAGGATCTCGTCGTTCTTGGATGGGCCGATGTTGGCGAGTCCGTCGGTCAGGAAAATGACCACGAAGGGACGCGCGCTGTCGCCCTTCATCTCCAAGGCCCGCTGCAGGGCGTCGTGGATGGCCGTGCCGCCCATGGCCTTGAGCCCGTCGATGAAGCTGAGCGCCCGCTTGCGGCTGTCGGCGCTGTTCTCCTCCAGCTTGCCGAAGAGAGCCTCGTTTTCGCTGGAGAAGCGGATCAGGTCGAAACGGTCGCCGGCGTTGAGATTGTTCACGCAGAACGACAGGGCCTTGCGCGCCTGCTCGATCTTGGGCCCGTTCATCGAGCCCGAGGTGTCGAGCACGAAGACCACGTCCTTGGGCGCGGGCTGGGCCTTGCCGCCCGCGCCGACCGGGGGCGCGGCGAAGAGCACGAAGTAGCCGTCGTCGTCGGCCGCGCCGAGCGGATCGCGATAGGCCAGCAGGCTCAGCGGCGCCTCGCCCGTGCCCTTGACCGGCGCGGCGAAGAGCAGCTCGAAGTCGGTGTCGGGCCGCAGATTGCTGGCCTCGAAGCTGGCGCGAAAGCGCTTGCCGCCGGCCTCGCTGGTCACCTTGACCGCGTGGCTGGGGGAATAGACCGAGCCGTAGGCGCGATCGAGCTTGGCCTCGACCTCGATGCTCAGGTTCTTCAGCGGCGCGGCCGAGAACTTCTCGGTGTTGAGCGGATACCGATACGCCAGCGCGCCGAAATCCTGCGGCAGCACTTCGCGGTAGGAAATGCGCACCCGCTTGTGGCTGCGGGGCTCGATCGGAAAGATGCGCGCCTTGTAGAGCCGGTTGTTGGCGTACTCGAGCAGGGCGGGATCCTTCTGCCGCCGCACGATGTCCTCGTAGATCGCGCGGGCCTTGGCCGCATCGAGCAGCTCGGGATCGGTCCATTTGCCGTCGATCTCGAGCTGGAATTTGGCGATCTGCGCATCGCGCGGCACCGGGAAGAAGTAGGTGCCCTCGACCACCCGGGAGGCCGGATTGTAGAATTCCTGGTCGACCGAGGTCGTGGCCACCTGGCCCTCGATCTCGACCTTCACCTGGTGGCGCGAGACCTCGAGCGGCGCATAGACCGGATGGCCGGGCCGGGGCGGCAGGACGCTGCCGTCGGTCACGATGATGAACCCGTCCGCCCGGACGAGGGAGGGCAGCACCGCCAGCGCGAGCAGGGCGAGCAAGAGCGCGGAAAAGACACGTTTCATGCCGGATGAGTCGGGAGCCCGCCCGGAATGCTCCCGCTTTTTTCGGGGCCAGCGGGGGCCGACCCGGTTCTGCGCGCCGAAGAGGATGAGCACGCGACAGATTCTCCATTCTTGCTCCTTCCCCTCCCGCCCGGCGGAGTCTTGAATGCCGCAGTCCCCCGTTGCCGACCGCCATGAAGATGATCGATCTGACCTACTCGCCCGTCGACATCCAGCGCCTGCTCGCTTCCACCCACCACGATCCCTTCGCCTTCCTCGGGCCGCATCGGCTGCCGGACGGACGCTGGGTCGTGCGCGTCTTCCAGCCGCGGGCGGAATCGGTCAAGGTGGTGCTCCATCCGCGGGGCGAGATCGAGGCACCGCGCGTGCATTCCGCCGGGCTCTTCGAAGCCATTTTCGAGAGCAACGGGCGGCCGAGCTACGTGCTGGAGATCGCCTACGCCGACGGCACGCCGGTCTGGCGGCATCCCGACCCCTACAGCTACGGGCCGCTCTTCGGCGAGCTCGACCTGCACCTCTTCGCCGAGGGCAATCATCACCGGCTCTACGACGAATTCGGGGCCCAGGTGCGCGAGATCGGCGGCATCCGAGGCGTGAGCTTTGCCGTCTGGGCGCCCAATGCGCGGCGGGTCAGCGTGGTGGGCGACTTCAACCACTGGGACGGCCGCGTGCATCCGATGCGGCGCCTGCTCGGCTGCGGCGTCTGGGAGATCTTCCTGCCCGGGCTGCCGGTCGGCTCGCACTACAAGTTCGAGATCCTCGACGCCCGCAACAACGTGCGGCTCAAGGGCGATCCGTTTGCATTCTTCAGCCAGAACGGCAAGCAGACGGCCTCCATCGTCTACGACCTCGGCAACTACGTCTGGGCCGACGACGAGTGGATGGAGAAGCGCGCCAAGTCCAAGCCCTACGAGGAGCCCATGAGCATTTACGAGGTGCATCTCGGGTCCTGGCAATGGATCGCCGAGGAGGGCCGCCCGATGAGCTATCTCGAGCTGGCCGACCGCCTCATTCCCTACGCGGTGGAGATGGGCTTCACGCATCTCGAACTCATGCCCGTGGCCGAGCATCCCTTCGTCGGCTCGTGGGGCTATCAGATCACCGGCTACTTCTCGCCGACCAGCCGCTTCGGCCCGCCGGACGACTTCCGGCAGTTCGTCGACCGCTGCCATCAGGCCGGGCTCGGCGTGATCCTCGACTGGGTGCCGGGCCATTTTCCGAAGGACGAGCACGGCCTGGCGCGTTTCGACGGCACCGCGCTCTACGAGCACGCCGATCCCCGCCAGGGCGAGCATTCCGACTGGGGCACGCTCATCTTCAACTACGGCCGCAACGAGGTCCGCAACTTCCTCATCGCCAACGGACTCTACTGGCTGGACCAGTTCCACATCGACGGACTGCGGGTCGATGCGGTCGCGTCGATGCTCTACCTCGACTACTCCCGCAAGCCCGGGCAATGGGTTCCGAATGCCTACGGCGGACGCGAGAATCTCGAGGCCGTCGCCTTTCTCAAGCGCTTCAACGAGGTCGCGTATCAGTCGTATCCGGGCGTCGTCACCATCGCTGAGGAATCGACCTCCTGGCCCGGCGTGAGCCGTCCCACCTACACGGGCGGGCTCGGCTTCGGCATGAAGTGGAACATGGGCTGGATGCACGACACGCTGAAGTACTTCTCGTTCGACCCCATCTTCCGCCGCTTCCATCAGGGCATGCTGACCTTTTCCATGATGTATGCGTACAGCGAGCATTTCGTCATGCCGCTGAGCCACGACGAGGTCGTGCACGGGAAAGGCTCGCTCATCAACAAGATGCCCGGCGACGAGTGGCAGAAGTTCGCCAACCTGCGTCTGCTCTTCGCGTACCAATGGATGCATCCCGGCCGGAAGCTGATCTTCCAGGGCAGCGAGTTCGCGCAGGTGCGCGAGTGGGATCACGACCGCAGTCTCGACTGGCATCTGACCAACGAGCCGCGGCACCTCGGCATCACGCGTCTCCTGCAGCAACTCAATCACCTCTACCGGCACCACCCGGCGCTGCACGAACTGGAGGACAGCTACGACGGCTTCGAGTGGATCGACTTCAGCGATTCCGACAACTCCGTCCTCGCCTTCATGCGCAAGCCGCGCGCCGAGAGTGCCGGCGCGCATCGCCTCGTGGTCGTGCTGAACTTCACCCCCGTGCCGCGCCTGGGCTATCGCATGGGCTTCCCCTCGCCCGGCGGCTACACCGAAGTGCTGAACACCGACGCCACCGAGTACGGAGGCTCCGGCGTCGGCAATGCCGGCTTCGTCCAGACCGAGCCCATCCGCTGGCATCGCTTCGACCACTCCGCGCCGATCACCCTGCCCCCGCTGGCGGCCATCGCCTTCCTCTGCCCCGGACAGACCGCGCCGCCGGTGGAAGAGGCCGCCGCGGAGGCTGGGGCGGTGATCGATCTGCCCATGATCGGCGCTTGAGGAATGGCCTGCGGCTTTGGTCGATTCGAGGACTCGGGGGGAGGAATGGCCTGCGGCTTTGGTCGATTCGAGGACGAGGACGAGGACGAGGACGAGGACGAGTTCCGGATGCGCGGGCGCTCTTTTGGTTCGGATGCCGAGAATTGAAGGCTAGCGGCGGCATTCTCTCTCGAGTTGGAAAACCCCGGATGTAGCCGGGTAGGAACTACTCTCGCGGGCTCGTCCTCGTCGTCGTCCTCGTCCTCGTCCTCGAATCGACCAAAGCCGCAGGCCATTCCTCCGCCGAGTCTTCGAATCGACCAAAGCCGCAGGCCAATCCCTAAGCGCGTGGGTGCGCGCTCTCGTACACTCTCTTCATCTGTTCGGTCGTAACGTGGGTGTAGATCTGCGTCGTCGAGAGATGCGCGTGGCCGAGCAGTTCCTGCACGCTGCGGAGATCGGCGCCGGCATCGAGCAGGTGGGTGGCGAAGCTGTGGCGCAGCTTGTGCGGGCTGGCGGGGATCGCGATGCCGGCCAGGCGCAGATACTTCTTCACCGCATCCCAGACGGACGAGTTCTGCAGGCGGCGACGCGATTTGTTGAGGAAGAGCGGACCGGCCTGCACGCGGGCCTGCTGGCGGTATTGTGAGATTGCCCGCAGCGCGGGGCCGCCGATGGGCACGAGGCGCTCCTTCCGGCCTTTGCCGAAGACGCGCACGGTTTCGCTGTAGGGATCGACGTCCTGCACGTCGAGCGCGGTCAGTTCGGAGATGCGCAGGCCGCTGCTGTAGAAGAGTTCGAGAATGGCGGTGTCGCGCGCCGCCATCCAGCTGGGCGCCTGCTTTTCGCGCGGCGCCTGGGCCGGCGCGGAGAGGAGCGCCTCGATCTGACTGGCGCTCAGCACCACCGGGAGCTGGCGCTGGAGCTTGGGCAATTGGACGTCGCGCAGCGGATTCGTCTCCATCAACTGCCGCAGACGCAGGAACCGGTAAAAGCTCCGCAGGGCGGCGAACTCGGCCCGGACCGAGGCGCGGGCGGCGCCGCTCTTCATGCGGAGGAAGAGGTGCTCGCGAAAATGCTCCGACGTTGCCTGCCGCCAGTCGGCGGGGAAGCCGGGCAGCTCGCGCCGCACCCGCTCGAGCGCGGCGCGGTAGGCTTTCAGCGTCTTCGGCGAGGCGCTTTTTTCGACCTCGAGATGGCGCAGGAAGTCGTCGGCATGCACGCCGAGCTTGAGCCGCGCCTTTGCCGTCCGCTCGCGGGCGCGCTCGGCGCCCTTGGGCCCGCGGGCCTTCACAGCCCGCCGCTTTGCGCGCCGTTGGTCGGCGTCTGACCCTGCAACGCGCGCTGCCAGAGCTCCCACTGCAGGTCGAGCTCCACGCGGCCCGGCGCATGCGAGGTCGCATCGCCCTGCCCGCCGCGCGCGGCCGGCGCGGCGCCTTCGATCAGCGCGCGGAAGGCCGCCAGAGCGGGTCCGTATTCGGAGGAATCTCCCCCCGCGGAGAGCAGCACCGGCCAGGTCAGGCCGCCACCGCCGTCGCCCGCGCCGAAACCGCCGTGACGAAGGATCGACTCCAGGCTGCTGCGCTGGTCGACGCTGAGCTGATCGAGCGGGAGCGCGCCGTGCTGCACCCATTCCTGCTGCAGGCGGGCGACGATCTCGGCCATGCCCTCCTCGGGATGCTGCGCGAAGGGCTTCAGCACCTCGCCGAGTTGGGCGAAGGACTGCTCGTAGGGAATGGTGGCGAACGCCGCCGGCAAGGCCTCGGGCGCGGGCAGCGGCGGCGGCAACGTGACCAAGCCGGAACGGGCCAGCGCGTGCCAGGCGTCCTCCCGGCGCGAGCCGATCTCCGCGAAATAGGTGCCGCCAGGCTCGGTCACATCGGCGAAGTGGCCCGAATCGGAGCGGGCGATGGGCGATTCGCATTCCACCCCGCCATCGGCCCGGGCGATGCGCAGCAGGGCCTGCTCGCCGGCGTCGAACTGGCTCCAGTCGATGTCCCAGTAGGCGAAGACGCGTCCCGGATCGCACGCGCTCAGATACAGCGCCTGGGTGCCGTAGGTGTCGGGCAGTTCATCCAGTTCCTCTTCGAAACTCGGCGGCGGAGCCGCTTCGCTCGCGCCGACCACGGGCTGGGGCGAAAGCAGAAAGGGACTCGGCTCATCGTCCGGTTCTTGAAGCGCCCATCCGTTCATCAGGCAGAGACTTAGCTTCTGGGCTCCCGGTTGCAACCTCCGGCAGGTCCGAAATCGGCCGGCCGGCCACATGCCGCAGATTGCGTTTTCGAATTTCGCCGATTTGAGCGATGCGACCGTCATGCTGACCAAGCGCATCATTCCCTGTCTCGACGTGACCGGTGGCCGGGTCGTGAAAGGCACGAACTTCGTCGAGTTGCGCGACGCCGGCGATCCGGTCGAATTGGCGCTGGAATACGATCGACAGGGCGCGGACGAACTCGTTTTTCTCGACATCACCGCGTCCTCCGACGATCGCGCGCCGCTCTTCGACGTCGTCCGGCGGACCGCGGAGCAGTGCTTCATGCCGCTGACGGTCGGCGGCGGCGTCCGCAGCGTGGACGACATGCGCCGCATGCTCCTGGCCGGGGCCGACAAGGTCAGCCTCAACACCGCCGCGCTGGCCCGGCCCGAGCTCATTCGCGAATGCGCGCAGGCCTTCGGCGCGCAATGCGTCGTGCTGGCCATCGACGCCAAGCGCGTGCCCGGCGCGGATCGCTGGGAGGTTTTCACCCACGGCGGGCGCCGCTCGACCGGCCTCGATGCCCTCGCCTGGGCGCAGGAAGGCGAGCGCCTCGGCGCCGGCGAAATCCTCCTCACCAGCATGGATGCCGACGGCACCAAGGCCGGCTACGATCTCGCGCTCACCCGCGCCGTCAGCCGGGCCGTGCGCGTGCCGGTCATCGCCAGCGGCGGCGCCGGCACGTTGTCCGATCTCACCGACGCGCTGAAGGAAGGCGAGGCCGATGCGGTCCTGGCCGCCAGCATTTTCCATTTCCGTCAGCACACCATCGCCGAGGCCAAGGCCCACCTGCGCACGGCCGGGCTGCCGGTGCGGCTGTAGGGCAAGTTTGGCCTGCGGCTTTGGTCGCTTCGACGACGAGGACGAGGACGAGGACGAGAGTTTGGCCTGCGGCAGCATCGCTCCGAGGACGAGGACGAGGACGAGGACGAGGACGAGGACGAGGACGATCCCGCGAGGAAGCTGAAGGGTGACTTCGGCAACGTCCTGGCCCACAGAAAAGGAGTCGAGCAGAGCATGCGGCCCTCGTCCTCGTCCTCCTCCTCGTCCTCGTCCTCGAAGTGAAACAAGCCGCAGGCCAAATTTCCATGAAGTCGATTCTTCTCGTTCTCCTTCCCGTCGAGAGCGGCGACCTCGAGGCCGCCCTCGGCGCAGCCCTGGAGCCGCATCGCCTGAACGAGGAAGATCCGGCCTCGATCCGCGCGCCGCATTGGGACTATTGGGTCTATCTGGACGATCCCCCGCGTTTCCGCACAGCCGTCGAGTGCCTGGCGGACCTCGAGCGCGTGGCCGGCGTGCTCACGCCCGACGGGCGCTGGCACGATCTGCAGGAGCACGGCTGGCGCATGCTGGACGGCGATTCGCGGGCGAACCGCGCAGCGTGGGACCGCTGGCAGGCGGCCGCGCGCGCGTTGCTGGATCGGTGGGGGAAATGCCCCGCGATCGAGGTCATCGTCCACTCTTGAAGTTTGGCCTGCGGCTTTGGTCGCTTCGAGGACGAGGAGGAGGACGACGACGAGGACGAGTGCCGCATGCTCTGCTCGCATTCTTTTCCTGCGGGCCAGATGTCCCCGAAATCACCCTTCAGCTTCCTCGGGGAGTCGTCCTCGTCCTCGTCCTCCTCCTCGTCCTCGAAGTGACCAAAGCCGCAGGCCAAACCTTCCGCAGGCCGTTCTTTATGATTTCTTAACGCGCTTGGCCCCTACCTTGATTCGGCGCTGATCCTCGCCGGCCGAATCGTCGGGCATGACTGCTCGGGAT
Organism: Verrucomicrobiota bacterium; assembly: GCA_018240025.1. Taxonomy (GTDB): domain Bacteria; phylum Verrucomicrobiota; class Verrucomicrobiia; order Chthoniobacterales; family SZAS-18; genus SZAS-18. The sequence continues at coordinate 117,991 of JAFEGM010000008.1, read as the reverse complement.
CTCGCGCAAGCCGCTCTCTTCTTCGCTTTGCTCACCGCGCTGACGGTGCCGCTGGGGCGCTACCTCGCGAGCGTGTTGTCCGGTGAGCGGCACCTGCTCTCATTCCCGCTGGGCTGGCTCGAGCGGTCCCTGCTGCGCCTCTCCGGAGTGCGCCCGGACGCGGAGATGACCTGGCGGCAATACGCGGTCGCACTGCTGGTCTTCAACCTGCTCGGCTTCCTCGCGGTCTTCGGGCTCCTGCTCGCGCAGGGCGCGCTGCCGCTCAATCCCGCCGGGCAGGCGGGCACGAGCTGGCATCTGGCCTTCAACACCGCGGTCAGTTTCATGACCAATACGAACTGGCAGGCCTACAGCGGCGAATCGACCCTCAGCTACGCCACCCAGATGCTCGGCCTGGGCGTGCAGAATTTCCTCAGCGCGGCCACCGGCTGCGCGGTGCTCGTCGCGCTGGTGCGCGGCTTGCTGCGCCGAAATGCCGACACGCTCGGCAACTTCTGGGTCGATCTCACCCGCGCCACGGTGCACGTGCTACTGCCGCTCTCGCTGGTCTTCGCCCTGGTGCTGATCTGGCAGGGCGTGCCGCAGACCTTTGCCGCCTACGAGAAGGTCACCACGTTGGAAGGCGCGGAGCAGATCGTTCCGCTCGGTCCGGCGGCCTCGCAGATCGCCATCAAGCAGCTCGGCACCAACGGCGGCGGCTTCTTCGGGCTGAACAGCGCGCATCCTTTCGAGAACCCGACGCCGCTCTCGAACTTCCTGCAGCTGCTCGCGATCCTGCTCCTGCCGGCCGCGCTGACCGCCACCTACGGACGCCTCATCGGCAGCGCGCGCCAGGGCTGGGTGCTTTTCGGTGTGATGATGCTGCTGCTCGTGGCCGCCTTCGCCGGCAGCTGGGCGGCGGAATTGCAGCGCAATCCAGCTCTGCCCGCCTTGACCGAGAACCTCGAGGGCAAGGAAGTGCGCTTCGGCGTGATGAATTCGGTCCTCTGGTCCACCGCCACCACCGCCGCTTCCAATGGCTCGGTCAATGCCATGCACGACTCGCTCTCGCCGCTCGCGGGCGGGCTCGCGCTGCTCAATCTGCTCCTCGGCGAGATCGTCTTCGGTGGCGTCGGCGCGGGGCTCTACGGCATGCTGCTCTTCGTCCTGCTGGCCGTCTTCCTGGCCGGACTGATGGTCGGCCGCACGCCCGAGTATCTCGGCAAGAAGATCGAAGCCCGCGAGATCATCTGGACGGCCGTCGGCCTGCTCGCGCCGGGCGCGGTGCTGCTCATCGGTGCGGCCATTTCCTGCGTGACCGAAGCGGGGCTGGCGGGACTCGGCAACAACGGTGCCCACGGCCTGACCGAGATCCTTTACGCCTGGGCCAGCGCGGCCAACAACAACGGCAGCGCCTTCGGCGGATTGAGCGTCAATACGCCGTTCTACAACGTGGGGCTCGGCCTCGCCATGCTGGTCGGCCGTTTCGCCGTCATCCTCCCGGTGCTGGCCATCGCGGGCTCGCTCGCGACGAAAAAGTACACGCCCGCCTCGACCGGCACGTTCCCGACCGATGGCTGGACCTTCGCGGGCCTGCTGCTCGGCGTCGTGCTCATCGTCGGTGCCCTCAACTACTTCCCGGTGCTCTGCCTCGGGCCGCTGGCCGAGCACTTCCTGCTCCTCGCCGGCCGCACGTTCTGAGCGTCCCCGCCTCTTCCGCATTTCCATGAAAGCCCAATCCAGCGCGTTCGATCCGGTTCTGCTGCGGCGCGCCAGCCTCGATGCCCTGCGCAAGCTCGACCCGCGCGAGCAGGGCAAGAATCCGGTCATGTTCCTGGTCTTCGTCGGCGCGCTCGTCGCGACCTGGATCACGCTCGGCACGCCGACCGCCTTCCACGTCCAGATCACGCTCTGGCTTTGGATCACGGTGCTCTTCGCCAACTTCGCCGAGGCGCTGGCCGAGGGTCGCGGCAAGGCGCAGGCCGACGCGCTGCGCGCGGCCCGCACGACGGCCGCGGCGCGGCGGCTGGCCGAGGACGGCAGCGAGTCGCGCGTAAATGCGAGCGAACTGCGCTGCGGCGATCGCGTGGTTTGCGAGGCGGGCGACCCGATCCCCGCGGACGGCGAGGTCGTCGAGGGGATCGCAACGGTCGACGAAGCCGCCATCACGGGCGAATCCGCCCCGGTCATCCGCGAGAGCGGCGGCGACCGCAGCGCGGTCACGGGCGGCACACGGGTGCTCTCGGATCGCATCGTCATCCGCATTACCAGCGAGCCGGGGAAGACGTTCCTCGACCGGATGATCGCGATGGTCGAAGGCGCGCGGCGGCAGAAGACGCCGAACGAGATCGCGCTCTCCATCCTGCTCCTCGCGCTGACCGCCATCTTCCTGCTCGTGGTCGCCACGCTGCCGGCCTTCGGACGCTACAGCTCGGCCCAGAGCGGCGGCGGCAGCATCGACACCAGCCTGGTCGTGCTCATCTCGCTGCTCGTCTGCCTCATCCCCACGACCATCGGCGCGCTCCTCAGCGCCATCGGCATCAGCGGGATCGACCGACTCATCCGGCGCAATGTGATCGCGACCTCCGGGCGCGCCGTCGAGGCGGCCGGCGATGTCGACGTACTCCTGCTCGACAAAACCGGCACGATCACGCTGGGCAATCGCCAGGCCAGCGCCTTCCTGCCCGCGCCCGGCGTGAGCGAGCGCGAGCTGGCCGAGGCGGCGCAACTCGCTTCGCTGGCCGACGAAACGCCCGAGGGCCGCAGCATCGTGGTGCTGGCCAAGGAACGCTTCGAGCTGCGCGCGCGAGACCTGGCCGGGCTGCAGGCCACGCTGGTGCCGTTCACGGCCCAGACGCGCATGAGCGGGATCGATCTCGGGCCGCGCCAGTTGCGCAAGGGCGCCGCGGACAGCGTGCAGCGGCACATCGAGCAGCTTGGCGGCATCTTCCCCGAGGCGGTCACGCGTGCGGTCCGGAGCGTCGCCGAGAGCGGCGGCACGCCGCTGGTGGTGGCCGATGGCACCCGCGTGCTCGGGGTGGTGCAGCTGAAGGACGTGGTGAAGGGCGGCTTGCGCGAACGCTTCGCCGAGCTCCGCGCCATGGGCATCCGCACGGTCATGATCACGGGCGACAATCCGGTCACCGCCGCCGCCATCGCGGCCGAGGCGGGCGTCGACGACTTCCTGGCCGAGGCCAAGCCCGAAGACAAGCTGGCCCGCGCCCGGCGCGAGCAGGCCGCCGGACATCTCGTGGCCATGACCGGCGACGGCACGAACGACGCGCCGGCCCTCGCGCAGGCGGATGTCGGCGTGGCCATGAACACCGGCACGCAGGCCGCGCGCGAAGCCGGCAACATGGTCGACCTCGATTCGAACCCGACCAAGCTCATCGAGATCGTCGAGATCGGGAAGCAGCTGCTCATGACCCGCGGCGCGCTGACCACCTTCTCGGTGGCGAACGATGTGGCGAAGTACTTCGCCATTCTGCCCGCCATGTTCGGAACGCTCTACGCGCTCAATGGCGCAGCCGGGCCGTTGCAGGCGCTCAACGTCATGGGGCTGCACAGCCCGCAGAGCGCGATCCTCAGCGCGGTCGTGTTCAACGCGCTCATCATCGTCGCCCTCATCCCGCTGGCCCTGCGCGGCGTGACCTACCGACCGGCCGGCGCGGCCGCCATTCTGCGGCGCAATCTGCTCATCTACGGCCTCGGCGGTCTGGTCGCGCCGTTCGTGGGCATCAAGGCGCTCGACCTCCTGCTCGTCACCCTCCGCCTCGTTTGAACATGTTCCTCGTCGCTCTCCGACTCTTCGTCCTGCTCACCCTGCTCACAGGCGTGCTCTATCCGCTGCTCGTGACCGGACTCGGCGCACTGATCGCATCACCGCAGGCCCGCGGATCCCTCGTCCGGCGCAGCGGCCAGGCGGTCGGCTCGGCGCTGCTGGCGCAGGAATTCAAAGACCCGCGCAACTTCTGCAGTCGGCCCTCGGCTGCCGATCCCGCTTTCGCCACGGTGCCCAGCGGCGCCAGCAATCTCGGCCCGACCTCGGCCAAGCTGAGGGAGGCGGTCGAGGCCCGCGACGCCGCCTTCCGCGCCCGCACCGGCGCTGCGGCCACGCCGGCCGATCTCCTCACGGCCAGCGGCAGCGGGCTCGATCCGCACCTCTCGCCTGCGGCGGTGCGCGCGCAGCTCGTGGCCGTCGCGCAGGCGCGCGGCTTCGACGCGGCGCAGCGCGAGGCCCTGGCGGCGTTGATCGAGCGTTCCATCGAACCACCGCAGTTCGGCCTGCTCGGCGAGCCGCGCATCAACATCCTGCAGCTCAACCTCGCGCTCGACGCGCTTTCTCCTCGCCCATGAAATCTCCACGGCCCGGCCCGCCAGTCCGCTGGCTCCTCGCCTGGCTGGCCGTGAAAATCCTCCAGTATCTCGCCCGCACCAGCCCCATCCCGCCGCGGCAGCTGACCGCCCCGCGCGACGGCGACGGCGGAGGCTCCGAGCGCGCCGCCGCCGAGCCCGCCTTCTGGACCTACTTCGTGCCCAATCCGCTACCGCGGCGTCCACCCTTGTCGACCGCGCGGCGGCGTCGATGCTGACGAACGCATGACCGACGACCGGCCCGATCCCGACGCGCTGCTCGCCCAGGTGCAGCGCGCCGAAGCGGCCGGCTCGCGCGGCCGGCTCAAGATCTTCCTCGGCATGGCGCCCGGCGTGGGAAAGACCTACGCCATGCTGCTGGCGGCGCAGACCGCCTACGAGAACGGGCGCGATGTCGTGGCCGGCGTGATCGAGACCCACGGCCGCGTCGAGACCGCCGCGCTGACCAGCGGACTGCCCTTCATTCCGCGTCGACGTGTGGTGCACCGCGGGGCCACGCTGGAGGAGTTCGATCTCGATGCGACGCTCGCCCGCCGGCCATCCCTCGTGCTGGTCGACGAGCTGGCCCACACCAACGCGGCCGGCTCGCGGCATCCGAAACGCTGGCAAGACGTCATCGAGCTGCTCGACGCGGGTATCGACGTGTGGAGCACGCTCAACGCGCAGCATCTCGAATCGCGCGCCGACGCCGTGCGCGAGATCACCGGCGCCCCGGTGCACGAGTTGGTGCCCGACTCCGTGCTCGATGCGGCCGACGAGGTCGAGCTGATCGACATCTCGCCCGAACAACTCCGCGAGCGGCTCGACTCCGGCCGCGTGTACGGCGCCGAGCGCGCAGCCGCGGCCCGGGAGCATTTCTTCCGCGAGGGCAATCTGACCGGCCTGCGCGAGCTCACCCTGCGCGCCATGGCCGACCGCGTGCAGCGCGACGTCCGGGAGATCATGGCCGCCGAACGCATCGCCGCGCCCTGGCGAACGCGCGAACGACTGCTCGTGGCGGTCGGGCCCGCGCCGTCGTCCGAGCGGCTGATCCGCTACACGCGTCGCCTCGCCGGCAATCTCGATGCGCCCTGGACGGCCCTGCACGTGCAGGGTTCGTCGCCGCTGGGCGAGCGCGATCTCGCGCGCCTCGCCTCGCATCTCGAACTCGCCCGGAGGCTCGGGGCCGAGGTCGTCAGCACCACGGGCGACGACCTCGCCGAGGCCATCCTGCGCAGCGCGCAGCAGGCCGGAGCGACGCAGATCGTGCTCGGCAAACCGCCCGGCCGTGGCCTCGCCGCCTGGCGCGGCCGCGCGCTGCTCGACCGCCTCGTGCGCGAGAGCGGGCCGATCGACGTCTCGGTCGTGCGCGCCGAGTCCGAGGAGCAGCAGAGCGTGCCGGCGGCACCCGAGCGGCGGCGCGTGGCCTGGCGCGACTACGCGCTGGCCGGCGGTATCCTGTCCGCGACCACGCTCGTTGCGCTGCCGCTCGTCCCGTTCACCGGCTACCGCGCCTCGGCCATCATCTACCTGCTGGCCATCACGCTCACCGGCCTCTTCGTTTCGCGCGGCGCGGTCGTGACCGCCAGCATCGCGGCCTCGCAGCTGTGGAATTTTCTCTTCATCCCGCCGCTCTACACGCTCTCGGTCGCCGAGGTGGGCGACCAGATGATGCTGGCGATGTTCGTCATCCTCGGCCTCGTGCTCGGCAGCCTGACCGCACGGCTGCGGGCCCGCGAACGGGCCGAGCGGGCGCGCGAGGCCCGGACCCAGGCGCTCTATCAGCTGACCCGCGCGCTCAATGCCGCGCCCGATCTCGCCTCGGCGCTGTCCGCGGCGGCCGAGCAGGTCGGCCGGCTGGCTGACGGGCACGTCGCGTTTCTCACCCTCGGATCCGATGGCGAGCTGACCACGGGGACCGATGCCGGCGTCCTCTCGGAGCGCGAGCGCGGGGTGGCCCGTTGGGCCCACGAGCACGGGCGGCCGGCGGGGCGCTTCACCGAGACGCTGCGGGAAGCGAGTGCCCTCTACCTGCCCCTGCGGACCAACCGCGGCGGCGTCGGCGTGTTGGCTCTGCGGCCGCGCCCCGGCGTGACCGTGCTGCGCTCCGAGCGGGAATTGCTGGAAACCTGCGCCGCGCAAGTCGCCGTGCTGGTCGAGCGCGATCGATTGCTGCAGTCAGCCCGCGCGGCCGAGTTCGCCGAGGAGAGCGGCCGACTGCAGCGAGCGCTTTTCGACAGCGTTTCGCACGAGTTGAAGACACCGCTGGCCGTCATCTCCGCCGCCGCCGAGCAATTGGAGGCGCGGCCCGAGGCGGAGCGCCGTCCCCTGCTGACGGAAGTGCGCGCGGCCGCCCGGCGCCTGGAGCGAACGGTGGACCAGTTGCTCGACGCCTCGCGCCTGGAATCGGGCCAGCTGGAGGTGAAGCGTGAATTTGGCGACGTGCGCGAGTTGCTCCAGACCGTGGCCGCCGCGGTGCACGCGCAGCTGCCGGCCCAGCGGGTCGAGCTCGAGGCGCCGGACGACCTCCCGCCCTGCGCACTCGACTTCGGGCTGATCGAGACTGCGCTGGAAAATCTCCTCTTCAACGCCGCCGCCCACAGCCCGCCCGAGGCGCCGATCACGCTCAGCGCCGAGTTGGCGAATGGCCGCCTGGCCCTGGCGGTGCGCGATCGCGGTCAGGGACTGCCGGAGTCGGCCGCGGAGCGGGAGCGACTCTTCGGCAGTTTCCAGCGCGGGGTCGGCGCGCCGGCGGGCGGGCTCGGCCTCGGGCTTTCGATCGTCCGACGTCTCGTCGAAGCCCACGGCGGCGAAGTCCGCGCCTCGAACGCGCCCGCAGGCGGCGCCGTTTTCGTGCTGAGTCTGCCGGTCGAAGTCGGCCGCCTGCCGCCTTGACTCCACGGGGGGTCCCAAAATAGCGAATCTCTCAGCGTGCATCCGGCGAAGGCCTTTGGTACCCCTCGCTTTCGGACCGCCGCTCGATGCAATCCTTTCTGAACGACCCTGGGCCAACCCGCTTCTTGGCGGTGGCTCTGTCGGACATGTGGGCCCTGGTCCTTCCTGCGATCACCGCGCTGGCCGGCCTGGCCCTCGGACGTCGGTGGCGCCGGAGTCCCCGTCGTCTCGCGCCCGAGGCATCGCTCGAGGACGAGCAGCTGCGCGCCCGGCTTGCGCTCGAGAGTGCCGGCGCCGGCTGGTGGCGGTGGGATCGGCGCACCGATGAAGTCACCTGGGATCCGCGGGTCGGCGGCTGGCTGGGCTTGCCCGCCGAACCGACCGGCGGTCTCAACGCCTGGTTGAACCACTTCGGCGTGGCCGAGCGCGCCGCGATCGATCAGCAGCTCCGACAGGCCGGCGGGGCACGGCGGCAGGGGGCCTTCGACCTGCGCCCGCCCGGGGGTGGCCCCGCGCTGCGGTTCACCTTCGAACTCCGCGGGGGCCCCGAGCAGGACGTCGATCGCATCGAGGCGGTCGTGACCGAGGCACCGCCCGCGGCCTCGGCGCCGGCGCCGCTGGCCCCGGCGTTGAAGGCGGTTTGGAGCAGCTCGGCCGAGGGACTTTGCCTGCTCGAGCTGCATCCGCCGATGCCCGTCTGGCAGGCGCCCGAGCGGCTGCATGAGGCCCTCCTGGAGCGTTCCCGCATCGTGTACTGCAACGACACGTTTGCCGTGCTCCACGGGGTCCGCTCGGCCGCCGAGGTGCAGGGCAAGGCACCGGGCGCAGCGCTGACCCAGGAGGCAGGCTCGCTCGCGCCGCTCGCCCAGGCTCTGGTGCGAACCCAATTTCGGCTGGACCACTGGCCGACCCCGGCCGGGACGGGCGGGGTCCCCGCCTGCGACAACACCCTCCACGGCGTACTGCGGGCCGGCGAGGTCCATCAAATCTGGTGGCGGCGATGCGCTCAGGGGACCGCGGCTCATCCCCGGGCAGAACGGGCCCCCCAACATTTCGACTGTCTCTGCGCCGCGCTGGAGCAGCTTCTGCCGATCCCGGAGCGGGCCTCGCTGCTGCAGGCCCTCTGCCGGGTGGCGGTGGAAAAGGGCGAGTTCGCCGCCGCGTGGGTGGCCGGCTGGCAGGGTGGCCGCCTGCAGCCCCTCGCCACCTTCGGTCTGAGCCACGGGACGCTGCAGTCGGGCGCCGAGCCCACCCCCTGGTGGGCCGAACTCGCCCAGCGTTCCCTGGCAGCGGGGGAAATGCAGCTCTTCGGGCTCGACGGCCCGGTGCCAGCCGCGCTGGAACACCGCCAGGTGCGCGCTCTGGCCGTGGTTCCCCTCCATGCCTCCGGCCAGCCGGTGGCCGCCTGGTTCCTGGAACGCCACGCCGCCCAGCCGGAGCTGGCGGCCGATCTCGGACTGGTCGGAGAACTGACCCGGCTGGTCAGTTGGGCGCTCAGCCATCTGCACCAGGAGGCGCGTTCCCAGGCCACCGCCGAGCAGCTGAAAGCCCTGCGGAGCGACTATCAGAACTACGTGGTGTCGCGGACCCGCGACCTCCGGACCGCCCTCATTCGCCTGGCCCGTACGCCCCGGCACGATGGGGTCTCCACGCCCGAGGACCCGCCGGCGCCGGCGGGTCCGCTCGAGGATCTGGTGGAAGTCGCGCCTCAGCTCGACCTCGAACTCGCCCGGCCGCTCAACGCCGAGGAGGAAGACCACCTGCGCGAGGTGCAGGCCGAAAGCAGCCGGCTGCTGCTGCTCTGCCGCAACCTGCTCGACCGCGTGCAGATCGAGGCCGGTCATCTGCCGCTGCAGCGCGAGTCCTTCGACTTCGCCGGCCTCGTGCACGAGGTGATCGAACTCCTGGCGAAGCCGGCCCGGCAGCGCAGTCTGAATCTCGAAGCTGTGACCGAAAAGCCCCGGCTGCCGATCATCGGGGATCGCCGGCGGGTCCAGCAGGTGCTGCTCAATCTGGTGGACAATGCGGTGAAATTCACCGTCCGCGGCGAGGTCCACGTGCAGGCGCGTTTCGATGGTGCGGATCTCGTCTTCGAGGTCTCCGACACCGGTGCCGGCCTGACCACCGACGAGCTGACAGCCATGTTCGAGGCGTTCCGGGCCGGGACCACCTCGCCGCAACGCCGGCGCCTGGTCGATCCCGCCGGGCTGGGGCTGCATCTCTGCTGGAAGCTGGTCGGCCGTATGGGCGGGCGAATGGAGGCCGAGAGCCGCCTGGGCCAGGGCTCGGTCTTCCGGGTCTGGATCCCGCGCCGCGCGCCGGTGCCGGGAGAGGCCGAACGACCTGACGCCTGAGAGCCGCGCGGAGTCAGACGATTTCTACAATCAGTGCGTCAGAACGACGTGGGCTCCGTCGGTGGGGTGGAGTTCCACCTCCACCCGACGGCTGCTGGGACGTGCTTCCGCCCGTGTGTCGCGCTCGGCGGAGCCACCTCAAGCCCCGGCAATCGTCGGCGGAGGTGGAACTCCACCCACCGACGTATTCTGCTCGCCCGACCGCAGAAATCGTCTCAGATCAGCTAGACTCCCGGCTGGACGTCGCGGAGAACGGTGCGCGCCGCGTCAGCGGTGGCTCCGCGGGCGCAGCCCGAGCCGGGCGCGCATTTCCCGATAGACTCGCGCTGGATCCTTTTTTTGCGCCGGCTCGAGCGTGCCGAGGACCTGCTCCAGCTCCGCCACGCGCGCCGGAGTGGGCGCGGCGCGCAGTTCCTGGCCGGTCGGGCTCGACCTCCACTGCTCGAAGACGAACCGCGCCAGGGAGGGCGCAGCGACGGCCCGGCGGAGCAGACTCGGAAAACCCGCTTCCGCGCCGAGGCCGGGCTGCGGCGGAGCGCCTTCGTGGCCGGGGTCGGGCGGGGGCGGGACCAGCGGGCTGGCATTGCGCCAGACATAGAGGAGCGCGAGAAAGACGCAGCCGAGGACCACGCCCGTCAGCCCGAAACGGTTGGCCAGCGCCATGATGCCGGGGTCCTCGGCGGTGCCGAGGTAGTGCTCGTCGAAGACCACCCGCCGCGCCTCCCGGCCGAGCAACCAGTTGAGGGCCGCGGGATACCGCTCGCGGTAGAGCGCTTCATTGCTGAGGAAAAAGGCGTCCGAGCAGAGCACCAAGGTGCCGCGTCCGAACTCCCGCTCGATGATCGCGGGCTTGCGCGCCCGGCTGAAGACGGCGCGCCAGAGCGGGGTCTCGCTCTCCGACAGTTGGAAATCGAGTACGCTGAGCCACGGCAGCGACTCGCGGCCGGCTCCCGCCGCGGGATCGGGAATCGCGGGCAACGGCGCGTAGGTGTCCTCCTGCCGGACTTCATCGTCGTCCCGCGCGGTCTTCGGCTTCTGTCCGGGACGGCGGGTTTCGGTGACCAGCGCGACACCCCAGGCCTCGCCCATGATCGCTTTGGACGAGGCGGGTGGTTCGACCCGACCGCGCCGCTCCTCGGCCGTCGGGGGCCTTTCGTCCTCGTCACGCCGCGGCCGTTTGGCTGGGGAGGGACTCGGCGAAGGGCTCGGCGATGGGCTGGCCTGGGCCTCGTCCGTCCGCGAAAAGACATAGCGGACCGGCGTCGTCTTGGTGGGCGCAAAGGCGAGCACCACGCGGCCGCCTTGGCGGGCCACCTGCTCGATGGCCTTCATGCGTGACGCCGGCGGAAAGCTGGCCCACTGCTGCGGCGATTCCCCCAGCAGCAGCACGGTGGTGCCGGTCAGATCCGGCTCGCTCCCGTCCAGGCCCCGCGCCAGGCGGGAGAGCGGGCGAAAACTCCGCTCGACCTGGAGCGGTCGGCCCGGGAGTTCGGCCAGGGCGAGGTAGAGTCCCTTGGCGCCGAACGGATCGGCCCGGAAGGTCGAGTACGGCTCGTAGGAGGAGCCTTCGTCCAGCCGCTGGCGCAGCAGGGTCAGCAGCCCCGCTCCCAGTGCGAGGAGCAGGACCACAGGCAGGAGCCAGGCGGGAAGTTTCATCGGCGGAGCAACGGCTAGGCCGGCACGGGTGGCATGGTCGGCACCAGTCGCGGAGGCGCGGGGGCCGCAGCCGGTTCGCGCCGCAGGATGTCGAGCAGGGGGCGGAACTCGGCCAGCGTCTCGGGCGTGGCGGGATGCTCGCCGTACCAGCTGCGTTCGAACAGCCGCACGGCGGCCGCGAACGCGGGTGTCCATTCGGCCCGGTTCCGTCCGCGACGCTCGATCTCGCGCTGGTAGTCGCGGTTCGATTTGTGCCGCGCGATCTGCAGCGCTCCGCGTCCGGCCAATCCGGCCAGCCCGGAGAGAAACAGCGCCCGCAGCGCCAGGCGATACTCGCCCTGGCTCTCGAGCTCTCCGGCCAGGCGCAGCCAGTCGTCCTCCGGCAGCTGCGAGGCCAGAACGTTCTCGTCCGCCAAATCCGCCGCCGGGGTGGCGGCAGGTGCGGCCGTGACCGCCTGCACGACGCTCTTCAGCTGACGCCGCCGCCATTGCCGCCAGCCGATCCACAAGCCGAGGAGCACGATCAGGGCGGTCAGCGCGTAGAGCAGCGGCTGGGCCGCGCCCGCTCCGCCGAGGCCGCTCCAGCTCGACGGGCTGGAATCGCGGGAGTTGTCCTGCGACTTGCGCTGCATCCACTCGCGGATCGCCCGCCACCAATCCTGCACCGTGCGGAAGAGATTGCCGATCCATTTGCTGATGCGGCCGAAGAAGCGCTCGAGGGCCGATTCCTCCTTTTTTCGATCGATCTCCCGGCCCGCGCGCGGCAGGCGCCAGGCGAATTCCCGGCGCTCGAAGACCTCCTGCAGTTTGCGATCCAGCTGTGCCTCACGCGCCGCCACCGGCCCGCCGGCGGGCGGCGCCGAGACCGCCGCGAGGAGCGTCGGCGCGGGCAGGGCGCAGGCGCAGAAGAGCAGGACCGCGATGGTCTTCTGCGCGAGCCCGCGCGCAGCCCGGGCGAGTTCCAGGGCGCGGAGCAAATCGCGCCCGTCGTGCCGCGACTGGGCCCGGAAGCAGCGAACGATGTAGAACGCGCCGGTCAGGGCGAAGAGGAAAAGATGCGCGGCGGCCAGCGTGGCGGCGAAGAAGGTCGAGTTGCCCACGTAGGCGCCGAGGCTCTGCGAGGCGTCGGTCTCCACGCCGGTGAAGATGCTCAGCAGCATGGGCAGCAGCACGCCGAGGATGTAGAGATTCACGAAGATCACGATGCCTCCGAGGGCGATCCAGGTCAGGCCGAGGAAGTTCTGGCCCGGCCAGGGTTTGGCGGCCTCCAGGGCACGCCGACGCACCTCCGCCACCGTCAGTTGGCCGTCGCCGTAAATCGCGACCGCGTGGAAATAGGCGCAGGCCGCGGCGAAGGGCAGCGTGACGAGCGCGGCCAGCGGCAGGACGAGCAGCTTGAGCGGCTGCAGCAGCAGCTGAACCTGGATGAGCCGGCGCACCCGCGGCCACGTCCAGGGCGGCAGGGAGGCGCCCGCGCAGTGCAGATGCAGTTCGCTGGCGGCGGCGCTCTGCCAGCATTTCATCCAGACGAACAGCCCGGCCAGGCCTAGCGCGGCCTCCACCAGATGCTGCTCGGCGTTCACGTTGCGCGTCGCATCGGCCCAGAAATACAGAAAGCCGAGCAGGAACGGCACCGTGCCCGTGAGGTAGAAGGTGCGCACCCGGACCGGGGCGAAGCGGAGCAGGTGCACGGCCTCCTCCAGCACGACCAGGGCGGGCGCGCCGCGCTCGGCGCCGAGGCGCTCGACCGCCCGCGGCGCCGCGGACGCCGGGGTGGGTGGAGGGGGAGCAAGCACGGCACTCATGGCTCAGCGTCCGCGGAACAGGGCGCCGTTGTGGAACTCCTGGGGCGTGCGGGCGAGGAACTGCCCGGCCACGAAAAAGCAGAACCAGAGGAAGACAAAAGCGACCGCCAGCTGCAGCCCCTGCCAGGCCGTGGAGAGGAAGCGTCGCGTGCCGTCGCCCGCGGTCCGGGCGGCCGCCAACCGACGCAGGCATGGCGTGCAGAGGACCCGGCCGTCGTGCTCCGTCACGCATTCGCGGCAGTGGAACTGCCCGCATTCCGGGCAGCGGGCGGCCGCCTCGCGGAGCGGATGGAGCAGACAGCGCTGACGGGCGAGATCCATGCGGCAGGACGTTAATGCGACCGCTGCCAGTGCTGGGCCAGCGTGGCGGGCTCCAACCGGCCCTGGGCCTGCTCGATCTCGGTCGTGAGCTGGTCGACCGCCCGCCGCGCGGGCCCCAGCCGGGCCAGCGAGCTGAGCGGCTCCACGCCCACCGCGGTGAGCAGGTAGCCCTGGCAACAGGGGCCCCGCAGGGTGTTGACGAGATAGCCGACCACGAAGGGGGCGCTCCAGATCAGGTAAATGGCGAGTTCCCGGGCGTTGGCCAGGAGGCAGGTGCCGAGCACGATCCCGTGCAGCGCGGCCAGCAGCAGATTCACCTGCAGGCGCCGCCGCGTGACCTGGACGAAAACCTCCTGGATGTCGCGATAGTCATAACGCCGGTATTCCTCGCGGCTGGGCGTCTGGATCGTCTGCAGCAGATGGTCGGGCCCGAGCCAGAGCGTGGAGGCCGGGGCGGAACTCAGCCCGAAGCGGAAGGTGGGCGACCGACCCGGGAGCTTGCGGTAGGGCACGGGATCCGACATGCGCGCGGGAAGTCTGCGAGGTTTGCGAGCCGGATCAATAGCGCCGTCCGAGATAGAAGAAGAGAAGCGCCGCCCAGCCGCCCAGCTGCAGGAGCGCGAGGATCAGCGCCATGATCATCCGGCCACGACCCCGGTCGACCAGACGCTCGCGCGGGGAGTTCCATTTCCACAGCGCGATGAAAAGCGCGGCCGCGGAGGTGAACATCGTAAAGTAGAGGCCGGCAATGGAGATCAGCGGCACGATGGTGAGGAGCACCGCGATGTTGTCCCAGCGGGTCACGCCGGTGCGGAACGTGGCCATCGTCTGCTTCTTCATGCCCGTCTCCAGACAGCTGGGGCAGAGATGCTTGCCCTCGACCTCGAGATCGCAAAGCGCGCAGAGGAAGCGACCGCACTGGGCGCAGCTGACCTCCGCTTTCTTGTTGGGATGGAAGAAGCAGCTCGAGAGTTCCGCGTTGGTCAGAAGCTCGCCCGCCGAACCCGTGGGGAGCTGGCGCAGGGTGGCCGGGAAAGCCCGGGCCAGCAGCGGCGTGTGGCAGCGCGGACAGGGAACCGGCGCGGGCTGATTGTAGAGCTCAGGCGTGAGCGTGAGCTCGCAATGCAGGCATTGCCGGACCCTGGGCTTGGCCACGTGAACGGAGAGCGTGCAGCCGTCGGACGGGCTTACTTGTAGATCACCCGCGTGTTGCAGATGCGATCGTGCAGCGAGCGCTTTTCCGCGTCGAAGGCAGCAATGAGATAGCCGATGCCGATGAGGATGCCGCTCAGGATCTCAGCCAGGGCGCGACCGGCCGCCAGGCCGAAGCCGAGCGACGAGCCATCCTGACGGACCACGCGGATGCCCACCACCATCTTGCCGGGAGTCGCCCCGTACTTGCCATTGAAGAAGATCTTGTAGGCGAGACCGAGGATGTTGGCCGCGATCTGATAGAGCAGCTGCGCTCCGGCGTCGGCGCCCATGAGCGAAGGCAGCAGGTAGATCGCCAGACCGACCGAGATGGGCATCAGGATGATGCCGTCGAGAACCACGGCCACGAAGCGAATCCAGAAGCCCGCGAAGCGGAAGCGCTGACCCGGCGTCTCACCCTGACGGATGCGTTGCAGGGAAACCTGTTTGCAGTCCGCGCAAACCCGCTGGCCGGCGATCATGACAATCTGGTCGAGTGGCTTGAAGCGATTGCAGCTCGAGCAGAGCGCCGTCTCGGGCCCGAGCGCGGGAAAGGCCTGGTCGGGCACTCCCGCCGCGGCCGCCGCAGCCATGGCCGGCGCGGGCGCCGCCAGCAGGTGGGGCGCTGCCTGCTCCAGTGCGGTCCAGTTGGCCATGCCGTCCTTCCAGACAAGCGTTTGGCCGTTGATCCGTCCGCCGGCGGCGAGCGCGCGCAGCTGATCGTCGGACACGGGCCCCTGCTGGGCGTTGTTTTCGGCGTAGTACCAAGTCATTTGCCCGCATGGTGCGCGGAGCCGGCCGGATTGGCAAAATGAAAACCACGCCCGCTCCGCGTCCCGCGAGTGACAAGCGGCGCAGAACGAGTGACGAATAAAGCCCGCCATGCCCCTCGTTCCGTCCTCCCTGCTCCTCTGGGTCGTCGCCCTCGTGGGGGTGCCGCTCGCTGGCGCAGCCGGCTGGGGAGGATCGGTCAGCCAGGCCGGGTGGATCGGGCTGGGCCTGCTGGCGGCGGTCGCCGCGGTCGATGCGCTGCTGGCCTGGCAGCGCAGTCCGCCCGCGCGGATCACGCTGCCGGAGACCGTGCGCCTGGCCAAGGAGCGCGAAGGCCCGCTGCCGCTCACCTTCCGCCGCGAAGGCGCGCTGGAGGCCGGTCTGATCCGGCTGGGCGCCGCCCTGCCGCGCGAGATCAAGGCGGAGCCTGATTTCCCCGTGGTCCAGTTGCCGGCTGGCCAGGCGAACGTGGCCTGGAACTGGCCGCTGCTGCCCCGACGGCGCGGACGGTATCTGCTCGATTCGATCCACCTGGAAATGCGCTCGCCCTTCGGCCTTTGGGAGCAGCGCTGGGTGCAGCCGGTACGCTGCGAATTGCGGGTGTATCCCGATCTGCGGCGCGACCGCCAGCAGATCGCGGTGCATTTCCTCCCGCGGGCCGCCGACGGTCTGCGCCGCCGCCGGATGGTCGGCAAGGGCCGGGAATTCGAGAAGCTGCGCGAATACGTGCCGGGGGATCCGCCGGAGGAAATCCACTGGAAGGCCACGGCCCGCCGTCGCCGGCCGATTTCCCGGGTCTATCAGATCGAGCGGACCCAGGAAATCTATGTCGTGCTTGACGCCTCCCGCCTCAGTGCCCGGCTGGCACCCTTCACCGCTGGCCCGGCGGCGCTAACCGGACCGCGCATCCAGCGCCACGCCGAGCTGGCCGAGGGCGACCTCTTCGCCATGGCGGCCGAGCCGCCCACCCTGCTGGAGCGCTGCATTCAATCGGCCCTGCTCCTCGGCGACGTGGCCAGCCGCCAGGGCGACCGTTTCGGGCTGGTCACCTTCACCGATCGCGTAGGTTCCTTCCTCCGCGCCCGCAACGGCGTGGCCCACGCCCAGGCCTGTCGCGAGGCGCTCTACGCGCTGCAGCCGCGCCTCGTCTCGCCCGACTACGCCGAGATCTGCGCCCATCTGCGCGTGGCCTTGACCAAGCGCGCGCTGCTCGTCTTTCTCACCTCGCTGGACGATCCCGTGCTGGCGGAGGATTTCCGCCGGAACATCGGCCTGCTCACCCGGCAGCATCTCGTTATGTTGCCCATGGTGCGCCCGCCCGAGGCCGTGCCGCTCTTTGCGGAGGACCCCGCGGTCACGCCGGTCGCGAACACGGCCGCCCTCTACGAACGCGCCGGCGGCCATCTCCGCTGGCGCGGTCTGCAGCAGACGGGGGAGGCCCTCCGGCGTGCCGGGGTGCATTTCTCGCTGCTCGACCAGGAGCGCATGACGGCCCAGCTGGTGAATGCGTACCTCGACGTGAAGGGCCGCCAGTTGCTCTGAGCCCGGCGCTCATCGGCGCAGCCCGAGGAACGCGGCCAAACCGGCCACGGCGCCCGTCAGCGACACGCCGCGCGGCGCCTGCCGACCGACGACCTCCAGGCGGCCCGCCGCGCGGTCGGCCTTCGGATCGACATGGCCGACGAGGCGATCGCCCAGCAACACGGGCAGTGCGTAGTAGCCCCGCACCCGCTTGGCCGGTGGCGTGTAGACTTCCCAGGTGTAGGCGTAGTCCCACAAGCGGGCGGTCAGACGGCGATCGTAGATGAGCGGATCGAGCGGTGCGAGGAGCAGCGGCGCCGCGGGCGGCTCGGCGGCGTCGGACTGCGCGGCCGCCAGACGCTCGACGTCCTCGGGCAGGCAGTAGGCGGCGCCGGTGCCCTCGATCTCGACCCGGCAGGCGCCGCGTCCGACGAGCGCGGCATCGGCCGCGGAGAGCAGAACCAGCCGCCGCTGCCGCAGGCGTCCGAGCACGTTCCAGCGCGCCATCTCGCGTTCGCTGGCCGGTTTTTCGGCCAGCAACTCGGCCGGCAGCACTCGCTCGGGCAGGTCGTAGCGGCGATGGAAATGCGCATTGCGGCCGGTGATGAGCACCCGGCCGCGCGTGAACATTTGCTCCAGCACCACCTTCACCATGCGCCCGTCCGATCCCCAGCCGGTGGTGGCGCGGGCGTCGTGCTCGATCTCCGCCGAGCTGAGCGGCCCGCGCTCAGCGAGCTCGCGTTCGACGAACTTCGCGACCCGCTCGTGCGCCGGCTCGAGCGGTCCGTCCTCCCGCCGACGCCGCCAGCGGGTGCGCGCGGCGACGAACCGCCAGGCCTCCAGCGGAAAGACGCAGAGCACGCTGCCGCCGGGCAGGAAATGCTCGAGCGCGGGACGGTCGGGCCCGTGGGCGTGGCGCAGCAGGTCGCCCTCGCGGTAGTCCTGCACCCGATTCCGCAGGATGAGATCGTGCATCCGCCCGCACACGTTGATCGGATCCAGCTGGATCCAGCCATGGTAGGCGAGCGCCTCGCCCACGCTGCGATGCGGCGCATCGAGCCCGAGCGCGGCCCGGCAGAAGCGGCGCGCGGCCGCGGGCGAGACCCGCAGAATTCGGCTCACGGGACGGACCGACTAGAACCGCAGCAACACCCCGAGGGTGAGCCCGCCGTTGGCCACCCGATAATCGAACGGGCTGGTGTTCGAGCTGTTCAGGCCGAACGAGGTCGAGACCGAGGCGCTGAGCCAGGGCTTCGGCTGATACCGCAGGGCGAGCGAGAGCGTCTGGTTCACGTCGCGCCGCGTCCGCGTCTGGCCGGAGCCCGCCGGGCCGGTCGAGAAGGGAAAATTGTAGGCGAAGAGCGCGGCTCGGTAGAAGGCGTCCAGCGTGAAGCTGCGCGTGATGGCCGCGCGGCCTCCGATGTAGAGCGCGTACTCGTCGCGCTGCGTGTTCAACGGCTCGTTCCAGTTGATACGCGCGGTGCCGCCGAAGTAGGTGAAGACCGCGCTGTTCAGCGAGATCGTCTTCTGCACGCCGAGGGTGGCCGAGTGCTGCCGGAAGAACTCCCGGTACCGGCTCCCGTCGGTCAGACGGTTGTAGTTGTAACGCGCACTCAGGGCCAGGCCCTTGACGTACCAGGTGGCTCCGAGCCCGGCATTGAGCGAGTCGAAGTCGAAGGCCGTGAACTTGTTGTAGCGAAAGAACCCCTGCGAGACCGTGGCCTCCAGGAGCACGTTCTCCCGCAGTTTGCGCTGATACGAGAGAGCCATCTGCCCCAGGAAAAAGGAGTCGCTCTGCGCGCCGCGGTCGACTAGACCGATGTTGCTGGTGGCGTTGATGGAGGTCTCCGCGGTGAAGGTCCAAGGCGTGGCCTTCTGCTGGCGCTTGAGGATCACCTGCTCGCCCAGATCGGCATCGCCGGGGCTCGACGGGGCCACTCCGGTGCTGAGCTCGCCAAGGCTTCGCGCGTCGTCCGGCTGCTGCTGCGGCGGAGGTTTGCGGAGATTCTGCTCCTGGTCGATCTGCGGGATCTGGCCCCAGAGCCCGGCCGCGAGCAGGGACGAGAGGGCGGCCAATCGGAGCGAGCGCATGACGCGGCCTTGGTAGCGTTCGCGAAAAAGTGGGTCAAGGAAAAGGGGGCGCAAGCCCCCCTGGACGGGTCATGATGCGCTCCGATCTCTCGCGATTGCACACCTCCAGCCACGGTTTCTTGGACGAACGCGGAGTGGAGTGGTAAGGGACTGGTTCTCGGGCCCGTGCCACCTACCATTCTCGCATGTTGAAGTTTCTCAATTGGGCCCTGCAGAGTCTGGGTCTACGCCTTTCCAGCATCCAAGATCTGAAGCAGCGAGAGGCGGCAGCTGAGGCTGCGCTCGCGGCGGCAGAGGAGGAACGGAGTCTCCGAACGCAAATCTACGGGCGTTTGGAGGCATTGGAAGCGACTACGCAGAAAGTCGCAGAAGAGGGCGCGCGTACCGCCGCACGTGAGCAAGAGCGGGCGGCGCAACTTGCAGGTATCGAGCGCAAGGTCGACGGCGTTGTGTCAGCTTCGGCTGCTCACGTCGCCGAATGGTCGCGCCGTTTCGATCAGGCCGAAATGGACGCCCGCATGCACGCCTACCACTCCTTGCCGTTTGGGGTCTTTGTGGGGAACGATCGCCTGCTCACCAAGACTACCTACGGGACTTCGCTTCTGCTGCATGCTGACGATCTGATGATGGCTCCCTCCATTATGACCAATCGGAAGTGGGAGCCAGAGTTGAGCGATCTGCTTTATCGTTTGCTCCGGCCGGGAATGAACTTTCTCGATATCGGTGCCAATATCGGATACTTCTCGGTCATGGCCGGCAGCATCCTCCGTGGCCAGGGACGCGTTGATGCGTTCGAACCCAATCCACGAACCTACGCTTTGCTGGCGGACAATGTGAAAATGAATTGGTTGTTCGATGGAGTCCAAACCCACCAAGCCGCGGTGGCTGACCAAGAGGGCATCCTCACCTTGCATTGCAGGAGAAAGAACAGCGGCGGTTCGAGCCTCATGAAGCGGCTTTCCGAGGGGGCCGATTTCGAGCAGGAAACGACGGAACCCGTCTCTGTTCGCACGGTCGCCTTGGACCAGTATTTACCCAGCGACTATCTTCCCAGTATTGTCAAAATTGACGTTGAGGGAGCCGAACCCCTGGCCTTCAAAGGAATGGCGGGACTAGCGGGCCGCGCGTCCGATTTCTGCATGTTCGCCGAATGGAACGAGACGGGCTTGCGTGAAGGAGGGTTTTCGACCGAAGACTACCTTGGCTTCGTCCAGCAGCAGGGGCTAACCATAAGACTGCTGGAGGATAACTGCAGGGTCTATCGCCCGGAGCAGGTGGCCAAACTCGGCTTCGGCAATCTTCTATTGACGCGTGGAGAGTTTGATCGGGCCTTCACCTGAACGATCCGAAGATAGTCCAACGGTGGACAGCTCGCCCGCCCTCAGGGCAGCCCGCTCTTCCTGCAGCTCTTCAATGATAGCACGCTGAGTCTCTATTTCTTTCATCAGCGCGTGGAGGAGCTGGGAAGAGACCTGGCCTGCCTGAATTGCCAGCTGATTGTGCGCGCGCTGCCGATTGCCGAACAGTTTCCAACCTAGGTTAATCAAGCGGTGGGCGAGGCGCCTCCAGATGGAACCGCGCATGCTCAAATAGGGAGCCTTCGTAGCGACCATGCTGGCGTAGATACCCTGCAATCTGCCGTAGCCCTCCGTCAGCGCGGGAGCAGAAAATCGTTCCACTGGCACTCTCTTCCGATTCCGGTCGGTCCTCTCGGCGCCAGGCGAAACGGTCGCACGCCGATGGTTGTTCGCCGTGCAAAACTCCAGGTTCTGCAGTACTTGCTCGAAGTTAGGACGTTGTACCAATCCAACCGACCTGAGAAGTTCGCCCTTCCTTAACGCTGCCGGACGTTGTAATTCGTCTTTCGGTCCGCCGGCCCGATCATCGAGACTCGCAAGGAAAAAGGCCAGATTTCGTTCCACTCTCTCAAAGCCCGGAGCCGCGCCGAGTCCGACCTCCGCGAGGTAGGCTCGACGTGCCTGTTCACGCAGGGCAGGATTCGACGATCCGAGCGCTCCTGCGTCAAAATTTCCGGCTGCCACTTGTGCTTCGTTGGAAATTGAGGGAGACTCCATGCCCGCAATGTCAGGAATTGGCGCTGTCTTTCAAGATTTTTCTCGGTATGCTCATATCATTCGATTTCAGGCCTATGCCAGCCTGAAGAATGAAATCGCGCGCACGTACATCGGCGTGTTTTGGTGGCTCTTGGAGCCCACCCTCTATGCGCTGGTAATGTATCTGGTAGTTGGCGTCATTTTCGTCAGCAAGACCCCCCAGTATTTGCCTTTCTTGCTGATCGGAACGTTCTCTTTTCAGTGGTTTGCGAACTCAGTCTCGAGTGCCGCCAATTCAATCGTTAGCCGGGCGTCGCTGATGCAGCAGATTTACCTGCCTAAGGTCGTCTTTCCTATCATCACCGTGCTGGGCGGAACTTGGAAATTTCTCTTCGCGTTCGGGTTTCTCGCTGTCTGGGTTTCCGTCTTCTACACGCCGCCGAGTTTAGCCTACTGTGCCTTGCCGCTGGTCTTGGCGGTCAATCTAATGTTTAATTTGGCCATCGCGATCCCGCTTTCTGCCTGGATACCCTACTTTCGGGACGGCTTGGCGGTGATCGCTGCTTTGATGCAATTCCTGGGATTTGCTTCGGGGCTCTTTTACCAAACCAAGGACGTGCCGGCGTCGGCTCAGGTCTACTTCCACAACAACCCGATCGCCCAGCTTCTGAATGCCTATCGCGACATTCTTCTGTACGCTCAATGGCCGGATTTCGAGCGACTCGCATTCGTGGCTGCCATCTCGCTAGTGGGGCTCGCGGGCGGCATCTGGCTCTTGAAGCACTTGGATCTGGAGCTTCCGAAGGTCGCACTTTAATGACTCAGCCTCGTGAACTGATCAGACTGGAGAGTGCAGCCGTTCGTTATCGGCTGCGGAGGAAGATCGCAGGCAGCCGGGACTATTGGGCGCTCCATGATGTCACCTTTTCGGTGCATGAAGGCGATGCGCTCGGTATTCTTGGTTCTAACGGGGCGGGCAAAAGTACCTTGCTCAAGTTGATGGCCGGATTGATCGCCCCCGATCGGGGTAGTGCTTGGATCGCCCGCGGTGTGCGCGTCAGTCTGCTGGCGCTAGGCGTAGGCTTCGAAAGCAACCTGACGGGCCGCGAAAACGCCCGCCTCAGCGCTTTGCTGCTGGGGAAGGATGTGCGCCAACTCGATGAGTGCATTTCGCGGGTAGAGGAGTTTGCCGAATTGGGGGAGTTTTTCGATCAACCCGTTTACACCTACTCCAGCGGAATGGTGATGCGTCTGGGCTTTTCGGTCGCATTGGAAGTGGACCCGGATGTCCTCCTCATCGACGAGGTCCTGGCGGTGGGCGACGCTGCGTTCTTGGAGAAATCGTTTACCGCCTTGCAGGCAAGATTCATGGCCAGAAAGACCGTGGTGCTCATTACCCACGACCTTCCCATGATCCAAAAGCTCTGTAGTCGCGCGGTCTGGATCGACCACGGAACCCTAAAGGCGAGTGGCGATACCGCGACGATCGCGGAAGCCTACGCCGGCGGATAGCTCGTGCGTCAGGCAACGACTGACGTTGCAGCGACGGGATTTTCCGAAGCGAATGGCCGTGTGGGTTCAGGTCGTTTGCGGCGGGGCCAGCTTTCGATTTCGGCTAGGAACATCTCCTCCATGCGTTGTGCGTACACGAAGGCATTGTCCCGCTCCTTGACTCGCACCCGCGCGTTCTGCCCCAACTTCTCACGCAGAACGTCGTCCGCCATTAGCTTGGCGAGGGCCTGGCCCAATGCGACAGGGTCGCGCACGGGAACCAAGATGCCTTCGACCCCATCTGCGACGACCTCGGGGACGCCTCCGGTCAGACACCCCACTACAGGCACCCCGTACTGCATGGCTTCGTGGTAAATCAGGCCGAACGACTCGGACCAGGAAGCGCAGACCATGATATCCGAAGTCGAGTAATGGTGATGCAGAAGGGGGTCTGAGACCATCCCGTGGAAGAAGACGCGTCGCAGCCACGGTGCGCTGCGGTGGCGAGCCAGAAACTCCTCCTTCAAGGGTCCCGAGGTTTGCTCGTCGATGAAGGGCACCCGGTCATCTCCGCAAAGGTGGGCTTCCCAATCTGGGAACTGTTCGAGAAGCTTCGGGAGCGCTTCCAGAAAGTCTCCGGCTCCTTTCCGCTGCGAGAGGCGACTTACCCACGTCAGCTTCTTGACCCCGGTCTTCTCCCGCTTCTTCGGCCAATAAGTCGGGTAGACACCCAGGGGGATCTTTCGAAACAGCGGTTTCGCGCGCAGATCCATCCCGTAAATCGTCTTGTAATTGTCCACGATGCCATCTGACGAGGCCACGATCGCCGGCGCCTGATCGATTTGCCACTCGTCGAGCTTGATGCAGAGCTCCATGTCGTCGTCCCGGATTTTTTCGCCCAACTCGGTCAACTGCGCGATCGACGTCACGGTACAGAGGACAAGCGGGGCGATCTGGCGGGTCAGCAGTGCGGGGGCGCTGAAATCCCAGTTCGTGGTGAAAATGATGTCAGGGGCCATGTCCATGGCCTTCAACTTCAGGATCTTGGCGTACACGTCCGTGGTGTACTGAATTCGGCCATCGACGCCCGGGGAGATGAGCTGCACCCCCTCATGAGATTGGTACTCGATGGCATGGACGAAGAAGTCGTATCGTTCCACGCGCTGAGCGTTCGAATCGGCGGTCAGCAGATGCACCTCGTGCCCGCGCAGATACAGAGCATTGCCGAGGTCGAGCATTTGGCGTCCGGTGCCACTGGGAGTCGTGCCGGCCGGAATGTTCGCATCGATCAGGAGAACGCGCAGCTTCCGGGGCGCCTGGGCCGGTGGAGGAGAGAACGGTTGAAATGGCGGCGCCGCCTCCTCGAACCGTTCGATGTGTCTCGGTCGGCGGAGCCCGTCGCGGGTGCCTTCCCAATTTCCGCGGAACCACTGGCGCAGAAGCGTCCGCTTTTGTTCAGGCGTCGCCCCGGCGGCGCGATACCGCCGAATCATCTCCTTGGTGTGGTAGGCTTGCCAGTTTTCACGAAACGACCGGCGAAAGTTCTGCCACTTCGACTGCTTCCCATACTTCATTCCAAAGAACATCCAACTGCGCAGGGTCATATCCCATGCCACCTCGTTCGATGAAGTGCGGAGGTGATTCGGCGCCTGAAGGTGGCGAACCGCGTTGTGGGGCAGGAACTCGACCCGATAGCCAGCCGCCTGCAATCGACAGGTAACCTCGTTCTCGTCGAGGTAACTCATCATGTACGGCTCAAACCCGCCGATCTCCACAAGGGCGGAACGGCGGAACGCGCAATTGCAGCCCTGCACGGCCCGAAAGTACCCCGGAGGAGGGTAGGCCGCCTCCGTCCACACGCCGTAGCCCAGCCCGCTGTAGGAAATCACCCCGCGGTAGAATTCGCGGCCATTGGTTGCCTTGTGCAGGACGGTCCCGCCGAGCGCTCCGAGGCGACCCGCGGTATCGCGCGCAAACATGTCGAGAAAGTTCTGAGCCCAGTCCTCGATGAGCGGGTAGGCATCATCGTCCAAAAAGATCACGACCTCACCAGCGGCGGCGGCGATGCCGAGATTACGAGACACACAGAGATTCAGAACCTCAGTCTCAACGATCTTGGCGTAGGTCGCGTGCTCACGCAGCCATTCCAGAGTGCCGTCTTGGCTCGGCGCCACGACGATCACGAGTTCGAAATTGCGCATGTCGATCCGAGCCAGGGTGGCCAGGGTGAGCTCAAGCCAGTGCCGCCGGTTGCAAGTACAGATGATAATGGAACCGCGGAGGTCGTTCTTACGCATGTGGAAATGGGGTGCGGACCATACGTTGAGACTGGGGAAAAACAAGAATCCAGCGTCCCGGTTTCGGCTGTGCTCCAGCGCTCGGAAGCTAATCGCATTCGATTGCGAACAGGGCCGTCTGCGGTGAGGTGAAGATGTGCAGATTTCCGTGGTAATGCCCAGTTTCAACCAGGCGGCGTTCCTGCCGGCGGCCTTGTCGAGCGTGTTCGCTCAGCGGGCCGACCTCGATTTCGCCGTGCACGACGGCGGGAGCACCGATGGGAG
This sequence comes from Verrucomicrobiota bacterium, assembly GCA_018240025.1. Taxonomy (GTDB): domain Bacteria; phylum Verrucomicrobiota; class Verrucomicrobiia; order Chthoniobacterales; family SZAS-18; genus SZAS-18. The sequence goes on along the minus strand of JAFEGM010000008.1, from coordinate 92,948 downwards.
CGTGGATATCCTCAGGCGGGCTGCCGAGGACGGTCGGGCCTTCCGCTGGCATTCAGGCCCTGACCATGGACAGGCGGACGCCATCAACAGTGGTTTGAGCCGCGCGACGGGCCAAATCCACGCGTTTCTCAACTCCGACGATCTCTACTACCCGGAGGCGCTGGAGAGGGTGGCCGCCCATTTTCGCACGCACCCTGAGTGTCAGGTGGTCTTCGGGAACGCCGACCATCTGGACGCCCGAGGGAAGGTGATCGCCCCTTACCCCACCGAAGATTGGAGCTACGAACGGCTGCAAGTGGTGTGTTTTCTCTGCCAACCAGCCGTCTTTTGGCGGCGCGAGGTGACCGAGCGTTACGGATTGCTGGATGCGACCCTGCAGTACGCTTTGGATTACGAGTACTGGCTTCGACTCGGGCGCGAGATCGAATTTGTGCGACTGCCAGGCAAGCCGCTGGCGGGTTCACGCTTGCATCCGGCTGCAAAGACTCTGCGCGCTCGGGTGGACGTTCACCGCGAAAGCCTGCAGGTCGTGCGGCGGCATGGCGGTTCGGCGTCGGCGCAGGTGAAATGGCTTCGGGCGCTGGCCGACGCCCAGTTGGAGGCGCGTGCGACGCTCCCGTCCTACTGGCGCTGGCGTGCGCTGCTCCACGCGGCGTTCTTGCTCGAGGGCGCGGTTCGGTATCGCGTCCGGCCTGGGCCAGAACTCTGGCGGGAGCTGCGTCGAGCCCTTGGGGGAAAGCCTCGCTGGGAGAGCTTCCGGGCGGGCGGACCACGGGACACCAGCGCACCGGATCAGCACCTGCAACCACATGCGTAAGAACGCCATGCGAGAAATCGTGCAGCGATTCAAGCGATATTGGAGCAGGCCTCGTCCCGTTGCGCCAAGGGGTCACACTGGGGTTCGACGAATCTTGCTGGTGCGGCCCGATACCTACGGGGATTTGATTCTTTTCGAATCGGCTTGTCGTTTCATCCTGAAAGCTTGGCCAGACGTCGAGGTGGCCATCCTGGTGCGGCGAGCCTATGCCGACCTGGCCCCCCTGTTTCCTTCCCGGCTTCGGTGGCTCACCACGGATTGTGAGCCGTACCGGTCGCTTCCGAATGCGAAGGATCGGACGGTCGATGCTCTGCGGCATGTCGTGGAAGCCTACGACCCGGATCTGGTCGTGGGTGCCTGCTTCCACGCAACTTGGGTGGAATACCTCGCCGCCGCCTTCGCGCCGACCGCACGCGCGGTGAGATTGGGCTCGGCGCCTTTGGAAATTGGAATGGCCCAGGCGGTCACCAAAACGCTGACGCGTCTGCTGCCGAAGGAGGGAGGATGGTCGCTCGCCGAGTTGGAAGCGACGTATCCCGAAAGGGTGGAGGTCGAGGAAGGTTGGGCCGAAGTAGCGAAGTCCCAGCGCTTGGCGGAGTTCCTGACCGGAAAGCCCGCAGCCGCTCCCCCGACCCTGGGTGTCCCGCCGGAAGCGTTGGCAGAAGCCGAGGCGATGCTCGGTCGTCTCGGATTGACCAGGGAAGCCTTCCTGGCGGTTTGTCCGGCTGGCACTTCGAACGTTCCGATCAAGGCCTGGCCCAGCGGTCATTTTGCCGAAGTCATCGCGTACGCGGAGACCAAGCATCAACTGCCAAGCCTGCTGTTGGGGTCCCCGTCCGAGCGGAAGGCCCTGGAAGAAACCGCGGAGTTGGCGCGGACCTTGGGGGCGTCGCGCTGCCGAGTCCATCTCGGAACCGCGGGCACCTTTCCCCACTTGGCGGCGCTGCTGCTCACGTCGCGGGCATACTTCGGCAACGATACCGGAGCCCTCCACGCCGCGGCGGCTCTGGGACGGCCGGTGCTCGGGGTGTATGGGGGAGGAACCTGGCCGCGTTTTCGACCGTCTGGCGTCGGGCCAGCCGCTGTCGCCCTCAAGCCGATGACCTGCTTCGGCTGCGGCTGGGAATGCCCTTTTGGGGATGCGCCGTGCTTGAGTACCTTGCCTGTCGCGATCGTCCGCACGGCCCTCGATTCCCTCCTGGCAGCCCGCGGAGGTGCATTCCAGTTGTTCGAACAACCGGCCGCTCTGGAGGCAGGCGAACTGCGGCTGCAAGCGGCGGAGAGCCGCTTCCGAAAAGTCCGGGCCGAGAGTGCCTCCCGGCAGCGCCGCATCGCCGAGTTGGAAGACGTGCTCCGGCGAGGGAGACCGGACTCGGTCCCCACTTGGGAAACAACGCAGGATCAGATCTCGCGCCTGCGCTCGGAATCGGCGCGACTTCAGGCCGAATTAGACCTTGCGCGGCGACTGCTGCAAACCGCGCTCTCCGACCGGTCCCTATGATGGTGGCGCCGCCAACCTTGGTCATCGAAGCCACTGGCCTGGAGTACCCGCCGCCCTGTCGAGCCTTCGCCATCGCTTCCCTCAAGGCACTCCTGGCCCTGCCCCAATGGGAAAGGAGATGCATCTTCATCACTTCGCCTGGAACGCACGAGCTCGTCAGAAAAGAACTCGCTCGAGCGCAGGATCGGCTTGTCTGCCTGCCGGGAGGGGGCGAGCCGCCGCGTCTCGAGGGCCCTCTGCCCGCCGAAGAGGTTTGGCCCCGATCCTGCCGGAGCCTGGCGAGCCGACTGGCCCCCGACGCGCTCGTCTACTTTCCGACGGCCACGACGATGCCCGAGGTCGCGGACGGCGCGCCCTACCTCCTGGACGATGGGAGCGACTCCCCTCCGTCGCCGGAACGGAGGAGCGCGAGAGTCTGGGCGCCCTGGGCTGGGCAATACGAGGGGATCGCGGAATTACTTCTCATCGCTTTTCGCCTGTTCTCTTCTACATCGGTGCATCGGGGTCTGCCCCCACCGACCATGCACTTCGGGATCCGGGACCGCCTGCGCGACGGGGAGGTGCGAGCGCTCTCGCGCGCGCTTCGGATTGAGGAGCAGATCCGGTGGGAAGGCGAACGCGATGGATGGGACGCGGCTCTCGACACGCTGCTCGTGCCGGGGAGAAGTTTTCCGTGTATCGACCCACTCTTGAGCGCTCTTGGCCGGGGCGTTCCGGTGGTGACCGACATCGACGCCGAATTGCAGGCAGCTTGTGGCGGCGCCCTCCGGCAGCTGGACGCCCGCCGGCCCGACCTTCTGGCGGCACTCTTGTGGGCGCTGCAAGAAGGTCGCGGCGTCTCAACGAGCCCTTCGGAGCAGGCGGAAGCCGCTGCCCAGAAGCTGGCTATCCGCTTGGAGGAAGCTGCTCGCTCCGAGCACGCGGTGGCATGCCCCGTCAGCGCGACCATTCACAAGACAGCTGCACGGGCCAGACCCTCCGTCTCCGTCATGCTTCACCATCGTGGGGAACAGCGTTCGACTCCAGCAGTGCTCGATCGCCTGTGCCATGAAGTGACCTCAGCGGATGCGGAACTGCTGATCTTTGAGGAAGCAGTCGACTCCCCGATGACGGAACCGCCCGCAGGCGGTCAGCTTCGCCGATTTTCCCCCCGAGACTTTCCGGGCCAGAATGGTCTGGGCCCATGGTTCGACCAAGCAGGCGGCGCAATCCTGGTCTATCTCGAGGCAGGAGACCTTTTGCTGGCGGGAGCTTTGCGCCATGTCATTGGGCATTTCCGCGATCATCCCCGCACGCAGGTCGTTTACGGGCGAGCCTTGAAACTGGCGGGACAGAACGCTACCGGCGAGGAATTCCCGACGGAGCCATGGGACTGGTGGCGACTTCTCGAGACTAACTTCCTGTGCCGGCCATCGGTCTTCTGGCGGCGTGAAGTAATGCAGCGCTTTGGAAACTTCGATGAGAGTCTGCGGTACGCGATGGACTACGAGTACTGGCTGCGAGTCGGTCGCCGGGAAAGCTTCGAATACCTCCACGGCCTGCCGCCCTTGGCGGGCCAGAGAATCCGCGGCGGCGGAACTGCGAGCATTGCTGGCAGGGTAGAATTCCTTCGAGAGGCCCTGTCGGTGGTTCACCGCTACGCGCCTGACCCCGCTCCCGTGCACCGCTCGCTGGAGTATTTCGCGCAGTGCCTGACCCAGTCGGAGTTCCCGCAGGTGCGGGATCGGAGGCAACGCCGCCAATTCGCCCGGCGTTGGGCGGCGCACGTGCTGATCGAAGCCGCTGCCCTCGGCATTCCGGTCGATGCAAGCCTGGCGGCGCGGCTGGAGCAGCGTCTGCGGGCCAACCACGCATGGTGATGAGAATCGGCCTCGATGTCGCCCAAACCGCCGTGGAGCGAGCCGGTTGCGGCTGGTATGCGGATTCGCTTGCCCGAGCCCTGGCGGAGGAAATCAGGGACCGGCACGAGCTCGTGCTCTATCATCAGTTTGGCGACTGGCTGAACGGGTCATGTGCGCGCGCGACCCGCCTCGATCTTCCCGGGGTCACCATGCCCCTGCTCGATGTTCCGGCGGCCAGGGCGCGCGCGATCTGGGAGGATCCCGCACATCCGCTGCTCGGCCGACCGGATATCGTACACGCAACCAGTGTACGAATGCCGCGCGTATCCGGCGCCAAGCTGGTGTTCACCGTGCACGACGTGGCCTTCTGGACCGTGCCTGAGTTCACCACGGAAGCGAATCGCCTCGCCTGCCAGCGCGGCACCCTGCAGGCGGTAGAGCGGGCGGACGGCGTGATCTTCATCTCCGAAAGCGCCCGGAACGAGTTCGCGGCCCTTTTGCCGGGCTGGCTGGAGGAGGCCGGGGTGGATCACACCGTCATCCACCACGGCTCTCGCCACGCGCCAAGCGGCTCGCACCCGATGGTGGCCAGCGATCCGTTCTGGTTGGCCGTCGGCACCCTCGAGCCACGGAAGAATTACGAAGCGCTGCTCACCGCGCTGCCGCACTACCGGGAGCAGAGCTCGGCCCCCGCACCGGTTTGGATCGCTGGTGGCGGCGGTTGGAAATCCGACAGACTCAAGGACGAACTCCGCGCCGCCGAGGCCGCGGGCTGGGTCCGCTACCTCGGCTACGTCAGCGAAGAAGAATTGCTGCGACTCTATTGCGAGGCGCGCGCCTTGCTCTTTCCCAGCTGGTACGAAGGTTTTGGACTGCCCGTCCTCGAGGCGTTGCAGCAAGGGTGTGCGGTCATCTGCTCGGACCGAACCAGCCTGCCTGAGATCGGGGGTGAGGTCGCTCGCTACATCGACCCTGCTTCACCCCGCTCTCTGGCCGTCGCCATGCTCGAACTGGAACAGGGGCCACCTTTCGATCGGGCGCGCGCCCGTGCCCAAGCCGCGCGGTTTTCATGGGCCCGGGCGGCGCAGGAAACTCTGCAGTTTTACGAGCGCGTGCTGGCCTCCGGGCGACCTCCACGCGCAGGTCGCGGTTGACGTTGCCTGAAATCCATTCGCGACGGAGGATGCGTGTTCGCATGCCCCAATGTGACGTCCTCATCGCCGGCTGCGGCTACGCCGGCATCGTCCTGGCCGAGCGGCTGGCTTCGCAGTGCGGCCTGCATTGCCTCATCGTCGAGCGCCGCGAGCACATCGGCGGCAACTCCTACGACGAACACGACGCGGCCGGAGTCCTCATCCACAAATACGGGCCGCACTACTTCCGCACGAACTCGGAGCGCATTCGCGACTACCTCTCGCAGTTCACCGAGTGGCATCCGGTCGAATACCAGATCCTCTCCCACGCCGAGGGCCGGCTCTGGCAGTTCCCGATCAATCTCAACACGTTCGAGCAGCTGATCGGCCGGCCCGCCACCTCGGAGGAAATGGAGCGCACGCTGGCCGAGTGGCGGGTGGCCATCGAGAGCCCGCAGAACTCGGAGGACGTGATCGTCTCGCAGGTCGGCTGGCGGCTCTACGACATGTTTTTCAAAAACTACACGCGCAAGCAGTGGAAGCGCGACCCGAAGGAGCTCGATCCCAGCGTTTGCGGCCGCATTCCGGTACGCACGAACCGCGACAACCGCTACCTCTCGGAGAAGTTCCAGGCGCTGCCGAAGGAAGGCTACACGGCCATGTTCCGCCGCATGCTCGACCACCCGCAGATCGAGGTCCGGCTCGGGGTGGACTTCCGCGAGATCCGTCCGCAGGTGCAATGCCGCCATGTGGTCTACACCGGCATGGTGGACGAATACTTCGACTTCCGCTTCGGCCCGCTGCCCTGGCGTTCGCTCCGCTTCGAGCCCGAGACGCTGGCCCAGGAGTGGTTCCAGCCGGTCATGCAGGTGAATTATCCCAACGAGCACGAGTTCACCCGCATCGTGGAGATCAAGCACGCCACCGGCCAGCAGCTGCCGGTCACCACCATCGTGCGCGAGTACCCGGCCGACTACGAGCCCGGGGGCGACGCCTACTATCCGATCCCCGCACCCGACGCCAAGGCACTCTACGAGCGCTACGCCGCCCTGGCCGCGGCGGAGCCGGACGTGAGCTTCGTCGGCCGCCTGGCCACCTATCGCTACTACAACATGGACCAGGTGGTCGGGATGGCGTTGACGGAATTCGAGAAGCTCCGCAGCGTGCTGGCGCCGACTCCATGAAGCTGAGCGTCGTCATTCCGTGCTATAATGAGCGGAACACGCTGCTGAAGCTCATCCAGGCGGTGCGCGCTTCGCCGTGGCGGGACCTGGAGATCGTGCTGGTCGACGACGGCTCGACCGACGGTACGCGCGAACTGATCGAGCGCGAGGTCCGGCCGCTGGTCGATCAGGTGCTCCTGCACGAACGCAATCAGGGCAAAGGCGCCGCCCTCCGCACGGGTTTTCGGGCCGCCACCGGCGAGGTGGTGGTCGTGCAGGATGCCGACCTCGAGTACGACCCGCAGGAATACCCCCGCCTCCTCGCGCCCATCCAGGCGGGTCGGGCCGATGTCGTCTTCGGCTCACGGTTCGTGGGCAGCGACGCGCATCGCGTCGTCTACTTCTGGCACATGGTCGGGAACCGCCTGCTCACGCTGCTCTCCAACATGTTCACCAACCTGAACCTGACGGACATGGAGACCTGCTACAAAGCCTTCCGCCGCGAGGTGATCCAGCGCATCGAGATCGAGGAGGATCGCTTCGGCTTCGAGCCCGAGATTACCGCCAAGGTCTCCAAGCTGCCCGATTGCGCCATCTACGAGGTCGGAATCTCCTACTACGGCCGCACCTACCGCGAGGGAAAGAAGATCGGCTGGCGCGACGGCTTCCGGGCGATCTACGCGATTCTGAAATACAATTTGTTCAGATAGCGCGGAGAAAACTCGAAGGTCGGAACTCAAAGCTGCCGAGGCAGGCCAATCTTCTCCCCCGTTCTCGAGTCGGTCTAAAGCCGCAGGCCAATCTTCTCTCGTCCTCGTCGTCGTCCTCGTCCTCGTCCTCGGATCGACCAAAGCCGCAGGCCAATCCTCTCCCTCGTCCTCGTCGTCGTCCTCGTCCTCGTCCTCGATTCGACCCAAAGCCGCAGGCCAATCTTCTCCCCTCGTTTCGAACTTCGGGTTTCGAGTTTCCCCGCCGGAGTGCTTCAGTGCCTCCCCGCCCGTTTCCGCCCGTTTCCCGCCATGGCCGCCGATCCCTTCGTTCACCTCCACCTGCACACGCACTACTCCACCCTCGACGGCGCGGTGCAGGCCGGGCCGCTGATGAAGGCGGCCAAGGCGGACGGCATGCCGGCGGTGGCCATCACCGACCACGGCAACATGTTCGGCGCGATCGAGTTCTACCGCGCCGCGCAGAAGGCGGGGGTGAAGCCGATCCTCGGCTGCGAGGTCTACATGGCGCCCGGCTCCCGCCACGACCGCAGCGCGGGCTCGGCGCGCGACGCGGCCTACCACTTCACGCTCCTGGCCGAGACGGCCGAAGGCTACCAGAACCTTTCCAAGCTCGTCTCCGCCGGCTTCCTCGAGGGCTACTACTACAAGCCGCGCATCGACAAGGAGATCCTGGCCCGCCACGCCAAGGGCCTGATTGCGCTTAGCGGCTGTCTCAAGGGCGAGGTCAACATGCTCCTTTCGCAGGCCAAGCACGCGCAGGCCAAGGCGGCCATGGCGGAGCTGCGCGACATCTTTGGCCGGGAGAATCTCTTCGTGGAGCTGCACAACCACGGGCTCTCGCTGCAGCGGCAGAACAATCCGCAGCTGGTCGAGCTGGCGCGCGAGTTCGGGCTAGGGCTGGTGGCGGCCAATGACGTGCACTTCCTCGAGCGCTCGCACCACGAGTCGCACGACGTCCTCGTCTGCATCGGCACCGGCGCCAACGTGGCCGACACGAAGCGGATGCACTATTCGCCGGAGCTGTACTTCAAGCGCAGCGCGGAGATGCGCGAGCTCTTCGCAGAGTTGCCGGAGGCCTGCGACAACACCCTGCGCATCGCGGAGCGGTGCAATGTCACGATCGAGTTCGGCAAGCCGAAGTATCCGGAGTTCACGCCGCCCGACGGCAAGGGTCGGGTCGAATATCTTCGCGAGCTGACCTGGGCCGGCCTCGAACAGCGCTTCGGCGAACGCGCCCGGACCGACCAGGATCTGCGCGGGCGCCTCGAGTACGAGCTCGGCGTGCTCGAGAAATCGGGCTTCACCAGCTACTTCCTCATCGTCTGGGATTTCATCCACCACGCCCGCCAGCACGGCATTCCGGTCGGCCCGGGCCGCGGCTCGGCGGCCGGTTCGCTGGTGGCCTACGCGCTCGGCATCACCGACATCGATCCCATCCGCTTCCAGCTGCTCTTCGAGCGCTTCCTCAACCCGGAGCGCGTCAGCCCGCCCGATATCGACGTCGACTTCTGCCAGACGCGCCGCAGCGAGGTCATCGACTACGTGCGGCAGAAATACGGCGAGAGCCGCGTGGGCCAGATCATCACCTTCGGTACGCTCAGCTCCAAGGCGGTGCTGAAGGACGTGAACCGCGTGCTCGGCGGCAGCTTCGCGGACGGCGACCGGCTCTCGAAGCTCATCCCGCTGAAGGGCCAGATTCCCTACGACCTGCCCGAGGCCATCCAGATCAACAAGGAGCTCAAGGGCCTGGTCGAAAACGACGCCCAGGTGAAGACCATCTGGCAGCACGCCACCGTGCTCGAGGGGCTCGTCCGCGGCACCGGCGTGCACGCGGCTGGCGTGGTCATCGGCTCGGAAGATTTGACCAACTTCGTCCCGCTGGCGCGCGACAAGGACGGCCAGGTCATCACGCAGTTCGACGGCAACACGCTGAACGACCTCGGCCTGCTGAAGATGGACTTCCTCGGGCTGAAGACGCTCACGCTGATCGAGGATGCTCTCACGCTCATCCGCGCCCGCCGGGCGCCGGACTTCGACATCAACACGATCCCCTTCGACGATCCGGCCACGGTCGAGATGCTGAACCGCGGCGAGACGATCGGCGTCTTCCAGCTGGAGTCCGGCGGCATGGTCAATCTCTGCCGGCAGTTCGATCTCGTCGGCCTCGACGACATCATCGCGCTCATCGCGCTCTATCGGCCGGGCCCGATGGAGCTCATTCCCGACTACATCGCGCGCAAGAAGGGCAAGACGAAGATCAAGTACGCCCACCCGCTGCTGGAGAAGGTCTGCGCCGACACCTTCGGCATCATGATCTACCAGGAGCAGGTCATGGCCGCCGCCAACCTGCTGGCCGGCTACTCGCTCGGCGGCGCCGACATGCTGCGGCGCGCGATGGGCAAGAAGGACGTCGAGAAGATGAAGCAGGAGCGCAGCAAGTTCATCGAGGGCTGCTGGAAGACGAACGAGATCGGGCCGGACAAGGCCAACGAGATCTTCGACCTGCTCGAGAAGTTCGCGGGCTACGGCTTCAACCGCTCGCATTCCGCCGCCTACGGCTGGGTCAGCTGGCAGACGGCCTACCTCAAGGCCAACTTCCCGGTCGAGTTCATGGCCGCGACGCTGAGCAACGCCATCCAGGCGAGCGACGCGACCGAGAAGATTTCGGTCTTCGTGGCCGAGTGCCGGCGGATGAATCTCGAGATCCTGCCGCCCGATGTGAACCGGAGTTCGCTCAAGTTCGTGCCCGAGGGTGAGGACGGCATCCGTTTCGGCCTCGCCGGCATCAAGGGCGTGGGCGAGGCGGCCGTCAGCTGCATTCTGGAGGAACGCGACCGCAAGGGGCCCTTCGCCTCGCTCGACGACTTCTGCCTGCGGCTCGACAGCAAGCTGCTGAACAAGAAGCTGCTCGAAAGCCTGGTGAAATGCGGCGCGTTCGACGCCTTCGGCGAGCCGCGGGAGCGGGCTTTCGCGCGGCTCGATCAGGTGGTCTCCACGGCCCAGCGCACGCAGCGGGAGAAGGCGATCGGCCAATTCTCGCTCTTCGAGGATTTCGGCGGCGCGCCCGGCGGCGGCGCCACGGTCGGACTCAACGAGGTGACCTTCACGCTTTGGGGCGAGGACGAGCGGCTCGGGTTCGAGAAGGAGCTGCTCGGCTTCTATCTCAGCGGGCATCCGCTGGAGGCGTACCGCGAGCTGATCGAGAAGGACAAATACCGCCCGCTGGCCAACATCGCCGAGGTGGAGGATCGCGGCACGTTCCACGCCATCGTCTGGATCGCGGACGTGCAGAAGAAATTCGCCAAGAAGGACAACCGGCCGTTCGCGGTCGTCTTCATCGAGGACCTGGCCACGCAGATCGAGGCCACCGTCTGGAGCGAGTCGTTCGAGAAACACGCCGCGCTGCTGGAGCCCAAAAAGGTGCTGCAGGTCCGCTGCCGGGTGGATCGGCGCGGCGAGGAACCCAAGGTCTCGCTCGACGACTTCAAGCCCGTGAAGGCTCCCGCGAAGAAGCCCGAGGGCGCCAAGCCAGTCCGCCCGCGCAAGCCGAAGGCCGTGACCACGCCGCTGCGGCTGCGCTTCGAGGTCAACGACGCGCTGCCCAGCCTGCTCGACCAGACCCACGGCGCGCTCTCCGAATTCCCCGGCACCCAGCCGGTCGAGTTCGAACTGGCCCTGGCCGACGGACGCATCCTCGTCTGCCGCGCCCACGCCGGCCTGAAGGTCGACGCGCGCCCCGAGCTGACTGAGCGGCTCGCGGCCTGTCTGGGGTGATGCTGGAATGCCCGCGCGGTCTGGGCTTGATCGCGCGGGCGGTCTCGTCAGCATGTGATTTCTGTCCGGCACGAGTCCGTGTAGATAGTCCGTTCCGCCATGACCGTTGAGGAAGTCATTCTCGAACTCCGCCAGGCGCATCGCCGCGTCCCGGAGGCCGCCTTGCGGGCGGCGGTGCATCATCGCAAGACGGCCATCCCGGTGCTGCTGACCGCGCTGGAGACGGTGCTGCAGTCGCCCAATGCGCCCGATTCGGCCACGCTGCAGCTCGCCACCTACGGCACCTACGTGCTGGCCGAACTACGCGAGCCGCGGGCCTTTCCGCTCCTGCAGCAGCTCTTCGCCCTGCCGGGGCCGGTGCGCGATTCGCTGACTTCGGACATGATCACCGAGGACGCCGCGCGCCAGCTGGCCGCCACCTCCAAGGGCGCGATCGAGAAGCTGGACGAGGCGCTCACCTCGCAGTCGGGGGACTCCTACTTCCGCATCGCCCTCTTCGACGCCCTCATCATGCTGGTCGCGTGGGGCGAGGCCAAGCGCGAGGAGGTCGCACCCGTGCTGCGCCGGCACTTCTGCTTCGCCGCCGTGCAGCAGGTGAATCCGGACTACAATTTCCTCGGCTGTGCCGTCATGAGCGCGCTCGACTTCGGCTTGGTCGAGATCCGCGACGACATCCGTCGCCTCCTGCGCGAGCAGCCCGGACTGGAGGAGTTCGTCGACTGGGACGAGGCCGATTTGGTCTTCCGCAACGGCGCCCAGGCCGGCTGGGAGTTCGAACGCCACCCCCGCTTCCGCCGCTACGGCAAAGCCCACCAGGAATGCGCCTGGTGGCACCGCGCGGAGGAGGGGGAAAGGTGAAAAGTGAAAAGTGAAAGGTCAGAGGTGAAAGGTCGTCGTCCGTTTGTGATCGATCCGCCGGCGGTGAACCGTCGGGCGAGCGGAATCTGAATTCCGCTAGCCGTGCATCGCCCTTAACTCCGCCAAAACCGCACCTCTCACCTCTCACCTCTCACCTCTCACCTCTCACCTCTCACCTCTCACCCATTCGACCATGCCATCGCTCCGCACCGCCCTCGCCGCCGAAAAGCCCCTGCAGGTTGTCGGCGTGATCAACGCCTACTCGGCCATGATGGCGGAGAAAACCGGCTTCCGTGCACTCTATCTGTCGGGAGGCGCGCTGGCGGCCACGCTGGGGCTGCCGGACCTCGGGATCACGACCTGCGCCGACGTCTGCGAGGACATCCGGCGCATCACCGATCGCACGTCGCTCCCGCTGCTGGTCGATGCGGACACGGGCTGGGGCAGCGCCTTCAACATCTCGCGCACGATCAAGGACTTCATCCGGGCTGGCGCGGCGGGCTGCCATCTGGAGGATCAGGTGCAGGCCAAGCGCTGCGGGCATCGGCCAGGCAAGGAGCTCGTCGGCGCCGACGAAATGTGTGACCGCCTCAAGTCGGCGGTGGATGGCCGCATCGACTCCGACTTCGTCATCATGGCCCGCACCGATGCCTACGCCAACGAGGGGCGCGATGCCGCCATCGAGCGGGCCCTGAAGTACGTCGAGGCCGGCGCCGACATGATCTTCGCCGAGGCGCTGCACACGCTCGACGAATACAAAGCCTTCACCGCCGCCGTGCCGGTGCCGGTGCTGGCGAACATCACCGAGTTCGGCAAGACCCCGCTCTTCACCGTCGAGGAACTGGCCGGCGCGGGCGTCGGCCTGGTGCTGTATCCGCTCTCCGCCTACCGGGCCATGAATGCGGCCGCGCTGCAGGTCTTCCGGGCCATCCGCGAGCAGGGCACGCAGAAGGACGTGGTGCCGCTCATGCAGACCCGCGCCGAGCTGTACGAATTCCTCGGCTACCACGCCTACGAGGATAAGCTCGACGCCATGTTCCGGCGGGGGAAATAGTCCACACCCTCCGAGGGCGGCGGGTCCGTAGTTTCGAGGACACCCCGCCCCGACGCACCGGACGGCGGAGCACGGACCGTTCGGCTCCAATTTGGGACGGTTGGTCACAAACGGGTCGCTGGATCGGCGGCGCGGCCTCAAAGCAGGAGCACCCGTTGCTCCTTGTGAAAACCAATCCCTTCCTCGCCAGCGCCTGCGCGGCGCTCCTTTTCTCCGCCGTCCCGGTCAGCGCCCAGGTGCCGGACCGACTCAACTTCCAGGGCCGGGTCGGCGTGGGGACGACGCCCTTCAGCGGGGTCGGCCAGTTCAAGTTCGCGCTCGTGAACGCGGACGGTGCCGTCACCTTCTGGAGCAACGACGGCTCCAGCGTGGCCGGCAGCGAGCCCACTGCGGCGGTCGCCGTGACCGTGCTGAACGGCGTCTACGCGCTCCAGCTCGGCGACAGCACCTTCGTCAACATGACGTCGGTCCCGGCCAGCGTCTTCGCCGCCAACCCGGACGTCCGCCTGCGCATCTGGTTCAATGACGGCACCAACGGCTCACAGCTGCTGACGCCCGATCAGCGCGTCGCCTCGGTCGGCTACGCCATGACGGCCGGCAGCGCCCAGGCGGTCGGCAGCGCCAGCGCGACCGACATCCAGAATTCCGTGGCCCTGACCAGCGGCGCGACCACCGCGGCCACCGCCGGCACGCTGGTGCGGCGCGATGCCAGCGGCAATTTCACCGCCGGCAGCATCGCCGCCACCGGCGCCTTCACCTTGCCGGCCACCACCAGCGCCAGCGTGGGGGTGCTCAGCCAGGCGGGCCAAACGATCTTCCACACCTACGGCACGTTCAACGTCTTCGTCGGCCCCGGGGCCGGGAGCTTTACCACGACCGGCGTGGGGAACTCCGCGCTGGGCGCCGGCGCGCTCACGTCGCTGAGCTCGGGAAGCTACAACACGGCGGTCGGCGCCTTCGCGCTCAACTTCAACAGAAGCGGCGGTTCCAACGTCGCTCTGGGCAGTTTAGTCCTCTCCTCCAACACCACCGGCTCGAACAACGTCGCGGCGGGCGGCGGGTCGATGCAATTCAACACGACCGGCGCCCAAAATGCGGCCTTTGGCGACTCTTCGCTGTACCGCAATGTCTCGGGCAACAGCAATGTCGCGGTCGGAGCCGGGGCGCTGGCCAACTCGACCACTGCCAACTCCAATGTCGCCGTCGGCGCGAGCGCGCTGGCCAACAGCACCGTCGACCGCAGCACGGCGGTGGGTTTCTTCGCGCTCGCCGTCAACACCAGCGGCAGCCAGAACACCGCGGTCGGAGGCCTCTCGCTGCGCAACAACACCACGGGCAGCAACAACTCCGCGCTCGGCCTTTTCAGCCTCGCCACCAACACGACCGGCAACCACAACACCGCCCTCGGCACGGAGGCGCTGCGCAACAACACGACCGGCGATTTCAACACGGCCACCGGCTATCTCGCCCTGACCTCCAACACCACCGGTGTCTGGAACACGGCGGGCAGCACGTATGCGCTCTTCGCCAACACGACCGGCAGCCGGAACACGGCCACGGGCATCGGGGCGTTGCAATCCAACTCCACCGGCAGCGACAACACCGCCCTCGGCGCGCAGGCGGGTTTCAGCAACACGACCGGGAACCAGAACACCGGCGTCGGCGCATACTCGCTCAATCGCAACACCACCGGCTTCGCCAATGTCGCGACGGGGTACTACTCGATGTATTTCAACACCACCGGTAGCAACAACGTCGCCGCCGGCCCCTTCTCGCTTTATCAAAACACCACCGGCAATCAGAATGTCGGCATGGGCGGCGGGGCCCTCTACGCCAACACCACGGGTGGCCAGAATGCCGCTTTTGGCGATGCCGCCATGTTTCTGAGCAGCACGGGCACGCAGAATGCGGCCCTCGGGTATTCCACCATGTACAACAACACGTCGGGCAGCCAGAACGTGGCGGTCGGCTCCGGCGCGCTCAGCAATAACACCATCGGCGGTCAGAATGTGGGGGTCGGCGCCGGGTCCTACCGCGGTGGGACCGGGTTGCGCAATACGAGCGTGGGTTACCAGGCCGCCAACGCCACCACCTCGGGCAATGCCAATGTCGCTCTCGGAGCCGGCGCGCTCGCGAACAACGGCAGCGGCTCCGGCAACGTCGGCATCGGCGAGTTCGCGCTTTCGAGCCTCCTCACCGGGACCGCTAACATCGCCATCGGACAGCTGGCCGGGTCGAACTACGCCAGCGGGGCGTTCAACAACATCGCCCTCGGGCATCCGGGGACGCCGGGCGATTTCGGGGTCACCCGCCTGGGCACGGCCGGCGTCCAAACGAAGACCTTCGTCTCGGGCATCGTCGGCGTCACCACCGGCGCGGCGGACGCGGTCCCGGTCGTGATCGACTCCAATGGCCAGCTCGGTACCGTCTCCTCCTCGCGACGCTACAAGGAGGACATCCAGCCCATGGGCGCGGCCAGCGAGCGCCTCTTCGCCCTGCGGCCGGTCACCTTCCGCTACCGCCAGCCGTACGCCGACGGCTCCAAGCCGCTCCAGTTCGGCCTCATTGCCGAGGAGGTGGCCGAGACGTTTCCGGAACTCGCGGTCATCGATGCCAAGGGCCAGCCGGAGACGGTGAAATATCAGGACCTGACTCCCCTGCTGCTGCACGAGGTGCAAAAGCTGCGTGCGGAGAAGGACGCGCTCCGTTCCGAGGCGGACGAACTGCGCGCCCGGCTCGAGCGGCTGGAAGCCATCGTACACGGTCTGGCGAAGTAAGCGGCCCCCGCTGCCACGGCCATGTCACTGCCTCCTCTTCCTTCCTCCGTCCGCGGCGGGGCGCTCGTCCTCGCGCTGGGCCTGACCTCCGCCGTCGCGGCGCAGACCCGGAGCAGCGCGAATTACACGCACTCGACCGAGGTGCTCGACAGCGCCGGCCAGCGCGTGACCAGCGCCAGCTACGTCCACGAGGGCGATCTGAACATGCTCGGCCGCAGCGTCGGCAGCGGCGCCTTCGCCCTCACGCTCGGCTTCCTCGGCACGCTCCCGCCGGCGGCGGGTGGCACGCCGCCGTCGTTCCTCAGCGGGACCAGCGTGGTCTTCACCATCGGCAGCGCCGGCAGCTTCACGGTCGCGGCCGACGGCTCGCCGGCGCCCACGCTTGCGCTCAGCAGCGGCACGCTGCCGGCAAACGTGACCTTCGCGCCGGCCAGCGGCCTGCTGTCCGGCGTCCCCGCGGCCGGTACGCAGGGGAACTACGCGCTCACCTTCACCGCCACCAACGGCGTGGCGCCGGACGCGACCCAGGCCTTCAACCTCCGGGTCAACCGTGCTCCCGTCGGCGGCACGAGCACGCTCGGCACGGTCCCGAACACGCCCGCCAGCATCAACGTCGCCAAGCTCCGCGCGGTCAGCAGCGACCCCGATGGCGATGCGATCTCGGTCAGCGCGGTCTCGGCCACCTCGGCCCAGGGCGGCACGGTCATGCTGGGACCCAGCACCGTCGTCTACGTCCCGCCTGCCAACTACGCCGGGCCCGATTCCTTCACCTTCACCGTCACCGACGGATTTCCCGGCAGCAGCGGTTCGGGCACGGTCAATGTCAGCGTCCGGCCGGGCAATGCGATCTCGCTCAACGTCGTCTCGATCACCCCCGGCCCAACGGGGATCGAAGTGGTCTGCGCGGGCATTCCGGGGTTCAACTACGTGGTGCAGTACACCGACAGCCTGAGCTCGCCCTGGACCCATCTCACCGCCGCCCAGCCGGCCGGCGCGGACGGTCGCTTCGTGGCGCTCGACGCCACGGTCCCGCTGCCGCCGCAGCGGTTCTATCGGGTGGTGAGCGGGCCGTAGACTCTTGGAGTGCGGCAGGAAGCGGCGAGCTTCGAGCGAGCTGCGCCCTGCCGCTTTCGCCTCCTCCCGCGGTCTGGACGGTCGAGCACGCCCAGAGGGCAGTCGCCGCCGCTCAAGGCACCTCGTAGATCTCGACCGACCCGATGCCCACCGCGCCGCCCACACCGCTAAGGATGGCGGTGTAGTTGCCCGGCTGGAGCTGCAGGAGCAGCGCCGCCTCAGCGCTCTGCCCGGGCGCGAGGCCCGATTGCTGAATCGCGCCCGCGTTGTCCGCCGTGGTCCAGCTGTCGTTGCTAGCCAGCGCCTGGCCGGCCGAGTTGAAGAGGGAGAGCGTCGGATTCGTCAGATAATTGCTGAAGAAGCTCTGGAAGGTCGGCCCGAGGCCGCGGATGAGCACGCGGCGCGGTCCGCCCCGGATGGCGAAGCCGACGATCTCCTGGCCCTCGCCGAGCCGGACCGAGGCGCGGGTGCTGAGGTTGGAGATGCGCCCGTCGTCGTTGGCGTTGTCGAGATCGTAGGCTTCCACGATGGCGATGCCCGTGGCGCCGCCGACGCCCGCGACCAGCACCGTGTAGAGTCCTGGAGCGAGCGTGACCGCGAGCGCGGCTTCGCGGGCGTCGCCCGGCGCCAGGCTCGCGGCCGTCACCTCGGCGGCGCGGGCGTCGGTGGCCCAGTCGTCGTTGGCGGCGATCTCCTCCGCGCCGCGGAAAAGCCGGAAGCTCGGATTGCTCAGCGCATTGGAGATGCCGAACGGAACGAGGCTGGGGCCCAGCGCGCGCAGCACGAGGCGCTTGGGCTGCGTGCCTTCGATGACGAGCCCGGCGATCATGATCGCATCGCCCGTCTCGACCGACCCGCGCGTGCTCACGTTGGTGAGACGGCCGGCGCCGGTCGGAAAAGTGACCGGTGCGGTCACCGACCAAGTGCCGTCGCTCACCGAAGAAAAAAGGTCGCCGCTCGGCGTCACCGTCCGCTGCGTGTAGGTGCCGGATCCCACCGCCGTCTGGCCGCCCGGCTGCAGGACGAGGCGACCGCTGTATTCGGTCGTGACCCTGACCGAGAAGAGGAACTGGCTGACGAACGTGTAGCGAAACGTACCGTCGGCCGCCAGCGTGCCGCTGGAGGTGACGGTCACTTCGCCGGCCTGGAACGTGCCCGTGTGGGCGATGGCGCCGTATTTGATCTCGAAGGAGAAGCCCTCCGAGGTCGGCGTGGCCACCTGCGGCGGTCCGACCGTCACGCGCGTGCCTTGACTCGTGCCGCTGTAGACCCCGCTCAATGGCACCTGCGCGCAGAGGGAGGCGGCGCCGAGCGCCACCAGGGCGAAGGGAAGGAAAGGACGCATCACGCCGGCAGCATTCCGCATCAGTCGAGATCGTAAACCTCGATGATGGCCACGCCGGCGGTCTCGCCCACGCCGCGGACGATGGCCGTGTAGGCGCCGGGCGCGAGCGTGAGGAGCACCGCGCTCTCCTTGTCGTTGGCCGGCGCGAAACCCGAGGCCTGGATGGCCGCCAGATCCGGATTCGCGCCGCCGCCGCTGGCCAGCCGCCAGTCGTCGTTGCCAGCGAGGAAATTGGCGCCCGCGAAGAGTTCCAGCTTCGGATCGGCCAGCGCGCCGGCCACGCCGAAGGGCGTGAGCGAAGGCCCCGCCGCCCGCACCAGCACGCGTTTCGGCGTGCTGCCGTTGATGACGAAACCGCCGATCATGACGTCCTCGCCCGTGCCCACGCGGCCGCGGGAGGAGAGATTGATCAGCCGCGGCGCCTCGTTCACGGCCAGCTCGTAGACCTCCACGATGGCCACGCCGGCCGCCCCGCCGACTCCGCTGACGATCGGTGTGTACGAACCCGGTGGCAGCGTGGCGATGAGCGCAGCGTCGAGGTCGTTGGCCGGCGCGAAGCCGCTGGCCTGGATGGCGGCCTGCTGGGTCGCGCGCCAGTCGTCGTTGGTCGCCACCACGCTGCCGCCCGAGCGCAGCTCGATCTGCGGATTGGCCAGCGCGCCCTGCACGCCGAAAGCCGTCAACGAGGGGCCGAGCGCGCGCACCAGCACCTGCTTGGCGTTGTCGCGCACCACGAAGCCGCCGATGAGCACGTTCTCCCCGGTGCCGACGCGGGCGCGGGTCGAAATGTTGGCGAGATTGGTCTGCGCCGGGGCATTCCCTACCGTGACCGAGAACGAGGTTTGCGCGAAGGCACCATTGAAGTCGGTGCCGGTCAGCGTGATCTGCGCCGTGCCGCTATTCGGGCCGAAGGTGAGCGTCGAGCTGAAGTCCGCCGCCGCCGCTGGCGAAGCGAGCGCGGCGATGTTCGGATCGGAACTGCTCGCACTGACCACGAACTTCGGGCCGGTCGCGATCGCATCGAGGAAGACGAAGTTGGCCGAGGTCGGCGTGCCGCCTGCGAAGTTGCGCAGCGGCATCAGCTCGCGGTCGGTCCCGAGATTGCCGGTCGGCAGCGCGAAGATGTTGTCGACCACCGTCATCCCACCCTCGATGACCCGGCCGAAGACGGTGAAGCCGCCCTCGAAGGCATCGAGCAGCGTTTGGTTGTCGCCGCGGTTGATGAACCAGGCCGAGGTCGCGCCGTCCGGGCTGCCGGTGGGCCGGTTCATGGCCACCGTGCCGCGCACGTTGGAGGCGCCGAATTCGTTGGCCAGCGGCGCGAAGGCCGGCACCGCGGCGAACGAACCGCCGCTGAAGGCGTAGGCGCCGGTGTCGATCGTCTGGACGAACGGGTTGGCCGAATTCGTGCGCCGGTGCCAGACGACGTTGCCATAGCGGCCGGCACTGACGTAGCCGAGGAAGTTCGTCACCGTGCGCGGGGCCGTGCGGTCGAAAAGCTCGAGATTGATGGCCCCGAGCGGCGTGGAAACACGCGCCTGCGTGCCGCTGAGCGACTGCAGATCGGCATCGCGAAAGACGTCGCCGAGGAACAGCCGCACCGCGCCGGTGCCGGGTCGCGCGGTCAGCGCCCGCGGCGTGGCGTTGACCGTCGGAGTCTGGTTCTGTGCGCTCAGGCTCGCCACGGCGAGCAGGAGGAGCACCGCGGGAGGAGCGATTTTCATGCGCCCAGCCTAGGAGATCGAGCTCCGCAAACGAAGCCCGATCGACCCGCCCGAGTTGCCAAGCGAAGTAGCGCGAAGCTCAGCCGGGCTCGCCGTGATGCAGCCCGACGCTGGCCCCGACCCAGGTCTTGTTCTTGTTGAAGTCGACGCCCATCATCTTGCCCTGGCTCATGCGCACGAGGTTGTTGACCAGCTGCGGCTGACCGCCCTCGGGCCAGAGGAACATCATGCGCATTTCTGCCTTGGAGAGATGCCCCTCGACCGTCGGCAGGAAGGGATCGTAGGCCACTTTCTGCTGCAGAATGTAGCCGTGCGGATCGTCCAGCGCGGCCAGCTTCTCGGCCGTCGGCTCCATGTCGACACCCAGCCCGGCGAAGGAATAGAGCGGCTTGAGCACGTAGTTGCCGAGGTCCTCGCCGGCCGGGAACTGGTCGGCGAAGTAGGCCGGCGAGGTATGGGCCGACTTGAGAAAGGGCAGCGAATGCTTGCTGATGCGAAAATACCAGTTGGGGTGACCGATCCAGGTGACGTCGAGTTCGTCGAGAAAGCTGAAGCCGAAGTCGAGCGGCTTGCGCTGCAGCTCGTCGAAGATGACGCGGTTGTAGATGCGCTCGATGCGCACCTCGCGGCCGTCGCGCTCGTAGAAGAGCTGCCGGCCGCGTTTGCGGACCTGCGTCAGGCAGACGGGACGCACGCCGAGCAGGGCCTCGGTCACGGCGAAGTCGATGCGTGTCTTCTGCTCCTCGGGCTTGATCTCGAGCAACACGACATTCTCCGCCGCGCACGAGCCGACGATAGCCTCGCGCAGGGCCGCCACGTAGGAGTCGTCGTCGAGTCCGCCGAAGTAGGAGCGCAGGCCGGCATCGAGCCCGAAGTGCCGCCGATAAAGTCCGCCGAGGAAGACCTGGAAGCCGTAGAGCGACGGGAAGCCCTGCAGCTCGATCAGCCGCGGCGTGAGCCGGCCGTCGGGCGTGGTGCAGATGGCGAAATCGACCTGGATGAAAATCGGGTGCGCCGTCTCGTTCGGCACGCGCAGCCCCGGCGGGATGGAATCGGCCGCGTGCTGCGCGAAGGCCGGCGTCTGCAGCTGCCGGACCAGCTCCCGCGCCGCGCCCGCGATCTCGGCCGTGAACTCCGGCGTGAGGAAGAGCGGCGTCTCCGAGATGCGGAAGTCGGTGGGCCAGCAGTAGTGCGTGTTCGCTTCCTCCACGAGCGCGTCGTAGCGCTCGGGGCGAAAGCTGGCGTTGAAGGCGGCGCGCAGGGTCGGGTTCATCTCCCCCGAGCAAACCCGGAAGAGGCGCGCGGGGGAAATGCAAAATTGCCGCCCGCCGCGCGCGACCACCGCATCACTCGGTGATGATGTCCTTGTACGTCCTGCCCGCCGGGATCATGGGCAGCACGTGCTCGGTGTAGGGCGTCATGACATCGAGCAGATACGGCTCCTGCGCCGCCAGCATGCGCGCATAGGCGGCGGGCAGGTCCTCCTTCCGGGTCACACGCTCGCATTTGATCCCGAAGCCCGCGCAGATGGCCACGTAGTCCGGGTAGATCTCGTGCGGCGCGCCGGGGTCGGCCAGGTAGGTGTGGCCGCGGTTGCCGGCGAAGAAGCGGTCCTCCCACTGCACCACCATGCCGAGGTGCTGGTTGTTGAGGATGATCGTCTTGACCGGAATGCGCTCGACCTTGGCGCAGGCCAGCTCCTGCACGTTCATGAGGAAGGAGCCGTCGCCGTCGATGTTGATGACCTCGAGATCCGGCCGCGCCACCTTCGCGCCCATGGCCGAAGGGAAGCCGAAGCCCATCGCGCCGAGCCCCGCGGAGGTGAGGAAGCGGCGCGGCTGCGCGAAGTCGTAGTATTGGCCGGCCCACATCTGATGCTGGCCGACGCCCGTGGTGATGAGCGCCTGGCCGCCGGTCATTTCGAAGAGCAGGCGCACGGCATACTGCGGCTGGATGGCATCGGGCGTGTCGCGGAACGAGAACGGATGCCGGCCGGGGCCGCCGCGCCAGGCTTCGATCTGCGCGTACCATTCGGGATAGCGGGTGAAGTCCGCCGACCGCCGCTCGTGGCCGCCGGCGGCGAGCGTGGCATTGAGGCTATGCAGAACCTCGCGCACGTCGGCCACGATGGGCAGGCGCACGAACTTGTTCTTGTGGATCTCCGAGCGGTCGATGTCGACGTGGACGATGACGCCGTGCTCGCAGAACTTCTCCACCTTGCCGGTCACGCGGTCGTCGAAGCGCACACCGAGCGCGAGCAGCAGGTCGGCCTCGTTGGCCGCATTGTTCGCCACCACGCTGCCGTGCATGCCGAGCCACTTGAGCGCGAGCGGATGCGTCTCGGGGAACCCGCCGATGCCCATGAGCGTGGTCGTGACCGGGATCTGCGTGCGCTCGGCAAATTCGCGCAGCTCGTCCGCGGCCCCGCCGGAGATGATACCGCCGCCCGCATAGATCATGGGCCGCTTGGCCCGGGCGATCAGCTCGAGCACCTCGGCGAGCACGGCGTCATCAGCCGCCACACGCTTGGTGCGGTAGCCGCGCAGCTGGATCTCCTCCGGGAAGACCGGCACCGCCTGCTGCAGCTGGATGTTCTTCGGGATGTCGATGAGCACCGGGCCCGGCCGACCGGTCTCCGCGATGTGAAAGGCCTCCTTCACGATGCGCGGGAGATCGTGAATGTCCCAGACGAGATACGAATGCTTCACGATCGGCAGCGTCATGCCGAAGACATCGGTCTCCTGGAACGCGCCCTTGCCGATCATGTCCTGCGGCACCTGCCCGGTGATCGCGACCAGCGGAATGCTGTCCATGTAGGCATCGGCGATGCCCGAGATGAGGTTGGTCGCACCGGGCCCGCTGGTGGCCATGCACACGCCCGCGCGCCCGGTGGCCCGGGCGTAGCCTTCGGCCGCGAAGACCCCGCCCTGCTCGTGCCGCGGCAGGATGGTGCGGATTTTCCGCGAGCGCGTCAGCGCCTGGTGGATCGGCATGGAGGCGCCGCCCGGGTAGGCGAAAATGACCTCCACCCCAGCGCGTTCGAGGCTGGCGACCAGAATCTCGGCTCCCGACAGGACCGCGCCGACCTCGGGCGCGGCGGTGGAGGCGGATTCGGCCGGCGCGGCCGGGAGGGCCGGGGCGGAGTACATGGTGCTCATGGTATGGGTTGGATGGGTTGGGGTGCGGAAATGCGCGCGAATGCGGGAGCGCAGGAACGGAGCAGCGACCGGCTGCCTCCGCGGGAATCACTCCCTTGGAGCCTCAAATGACGACGACTAGAATCAGAACCGTCTGATTGACCTTCACAGCGCGCCAGACTGCCAGCCGGCCCACGGTTGGCAAGATGCAAGATCGGGAAATCCGTCATAGCCGAGCTGAAGCTCGGCGTAGGCGATAGGCGATAGGCGATAGGGGGATAGGCGATAGGGGTGCGCGATGGGTCAAAGGGATCAGTCCGGGGCGGACATTCGGCCCGATCGTGCGGAGCGGCTTGGGTCGGGGCTGGGCGCTGCGCAGTGATCGGGAAAGCAACCGCCCTCGTCACCATGAAGATTCCCCTCCTCTCCGCCTGTGCCCTGCTCCTTCTCGCGCCTCTATCTCTGCCGGCCGGGGCGCCGCCGGTCGTCGTTCCGCCCATCCTCCACTACCAGGGCCGCGTGGCGGTCGACGGCGTGAACTTCGACGGCCAGGGCCAGTTCAAATTCGCCCTCGTCAACTTCGCCGGCACCGCCACGTATTGGAGCCACGACGGCAGCAGCACGGGCGGCGCCGCCCCAGCTACGGCCATCACACTGCCGGTGCAGAAGGGGCTCTACGCAGTCCTGCTCGGCGATTTCAGCGTCCCAGGCATGACCTCGCCAGTGCCGCTCACCGCCTTCAACCGCAACGACGTGCGCCTGCGGGTCTGGTTCAATGACGGCACCCACGGCTTCCAGTTGCTCACGCCCGACCAGCGCCTGGGCAGCAGCGCGTTCGCGATGCTGGCGGGCAACGTGGCCGACGGCGCCGTCACCTCGGGGAAGATCGCCGACGGATCGATCCAGTCGCGGCATCTCGAGGAAGGTGCCATCAACAGCGCGAGCCTCGCGCCCGGCACGCTGGCCATGCCGATCCTCGCTTCCGTCGACGGCACCGCGCTGGCGCCGAATCGCTCCTACAGCGCCGACCTGTCGACCCGCGCGAACTATCAGCTGCCGCCCTCGGCCAATCCGGGCGATCTCGTCCAGATCACCGGTACCGGCACGGGCGGCTGGCAGGTCGGCGGCGTCTGGACCCCGCGCGATGTGGCGCGGTCCTGGACTTCGCTCGCCTTCTCACAGGACGGACGCCGGGCGGTCGCGACCGCCTTCAACTGGTTCATCTTCACCTCCGGCGACGGCGGCGCGACCTGGACCCAGCGCGATGCCACGCGCCCATGGACCCGCTGCGCCAGCTCCGCCGACGGTCAGCGCCTCGCGGCCGTGCTCGCCTCGGCCACGCCCAGCGCGGTCTTCACGTCGACCGATGCGGGCGTCACCTGGACGGCCAATCCCTGCGGCACGGCCGGGCGTTTCACCGGCATCGCGTCCTCGGCCGACGGCCTTCGCCTGCTGGCCTCGAGCAATGCGGCCGGACTGGGGGATTTTCTGTACACCTCGATCGACGGCGGCCAGACCTGGACGACCCGTCTGAACGACGCCCCGCGCCAGTGGCAGGCCGTGGCCTCGTCCGCGGATGGGCTGAAGCTGAGCGCCGCGGACTACGGCGGCCGGATCTACACCTCGACCGACGGCGGCGTCAGCTGGATCGCCCGGGAGGCTGACCGCCAGTGGAACTGCCTCGCCTCCTCGGCCGACGGTCTCAAGCTGGTGGCGGGCGTGAACTCCGGCCAGCTCTACGTCTCCTCCGACGCTGGCGTGACCTGGACCGCGCGGGAATCGTCGCGCGTCTGGACGGGCGTGAGCGTCTCCGCACGCGGCGACAAGATCCTCGCCACCGCCCTGAACTCCAACATCTTCCTCTCGCGCGACGCCGGCGTCTCCTGGGCCGCGCAGGAGAGCTCGCGGGCCTGGCGCAATGCCGCCATCTCCGGCACCGGCGAGCGCCTCGCCGCGGTCGGCAGCAGCATTCCGATCTACGTCCAGACGCTCGACCTCGAGGGCGGGCAAGGCTCGGCGGTCACGCTGCAGTATCTCGGCGACGGCGTCTGGGAGCCGGTCCGCCAGACCCAGCTCGCGCCCGGCGCGGTCACGGCCACGCAACTGGCCGCGGGCGCGGTGACGAACGCCAGCATCGCCAGCGGGACCATCGGCGCGAATGAACTCGCCAACGGCGCGGTCACGAATGCCAAGCTGGCCACCGGCTCGGTCAGCACGCTGCAGATCGCGGACGGCTCGGTCACCAATCCGAAGCTGGCCGCAGGCGCGGTCAGCACGACGCAGCTGGCGGGCAACTCGGTCACGACCGCCAAGATCGCGCCCGGGGCCGTCACCGGCTCGAGCATCGCGGGCAACACGATCGTCAGCGCGAACCTCACGAACGACCTCAGCCTGCCGGGCATCCCGCGCGCGCTGGCCTTCGTCACCGACCCCACCGGGCTGAACGACGGCACGGCCCTCCTGCCCGGTTTGATCCTCGGCAACCCCGGCTCCGGCGAAGGCATCGCCTCGCGCCGCACGAACGGCACCGGCCAGTTCGGGCTGTCGCTCTACACCGACAACGCCATCCGCCTGCACATCAGCAACGACGGCAACGTCGGCATCGGCACCAACAATCCGACCAAGGCCAAGCTGCAGATCGTCGGCTCCGTCAGCACGTCGCTGACCTACGGCTACCTGAACGGCAGCGGCAACACCGGCACCGCCGGCCCGGGCAATGTGCCGCTCTCGCTCCACGCCTCCGACCGCGTGGCCGCGAGCGAGTTCAACGCCTTCTCCGACGCACGGATCAAGCGCGTGGTCGGCCCGAGCGACTCGGCCGCCGACCTGCGCACGCTGCGGCAGATCGAGGTGACCGACTACACGTTCAAAGACCGCCTGGCCCGCGGCGACACGCCGCAGAAGAAGGTCCTGGCCCAGCAGGTCGAGCAGGTCTTCCCGCAGGCCGTGAGTCGCGTGACCGACGTGGTGCCCGACATCTTCCTCCGCGGCACGCTCGGCGCCGGCGGCTGGATCGAGCTGCCGACCGACCTCCGCGTCGGCGAGCGGGTCCGTCTCGTCGCCGCTGCCGAACAGGGCGTGTACGAAGTCCTCGAGGTGCGCCCCGGCGCCTTCCGCACCGCCTTTACCGCGGCCGCCCCGGAGGTCTTTGTCTATGGCCGCGAGGTGGCCGATTTCCGCACCGTCGATTACGACGGCATCGCCATGCTGAATGTTTCCGCCACCCAGGAACTCGCCCGCCGCCTGGAAGCCCGCGAAGCGGAAGTCGCCGACCTCCGCCAACGCCTCGCCCGTCTCGAACGCCTCCTCCTCCCGCCCGCCACCGCCGCCGCCAAGGCGCGCCCGGTGCGGAACGGGCGGTAGGCAGAGACGAAGCCTGTGCCAAGCCCTCCGCCCTCCGCTAACAACCTGCGCGCTTCGAAGGAGCTACGAGCTGTTGCGCCGACGGTGGCTCGAGCTGGGCCCTGCTCCAGTTCGAGCCGATCTTCAGCCTGCTTGATCCAAAAGGTTGCGCGAAGAGCCCGATCTGTTCGAATTATCGACGCGGAGATCAAGAGCGCCTCGCCGATGCGCCGGTCGATCGCGCACCGTGGCCTACCTGCTGGGTGGAAAGCTGCGTTTCGACCCACGAGCCTCAAGCCATCAGAAGTTTACCAATATATACCCGGTTACCCACTCCAAACAGCGAAGGACCTTTGGCCCAACGAATGATTTCAATAGCCCCCTTTGTCACCAGCTGCGAGATCACACCAGCAAGCCATGGTTGCCGCAAATAGGTTACTCGTGCTGCGCTCTGCCAAACGCCTCCCGCAATGGATAGCATCCTTGAACGACCAACCTTTCGAATTCAGTGTAAACCACGCAGACTCGAGGTCACCGTCATTAAGGTAGCTCTCGAATAATGAAGGTTTGTCTTTTTCAGCATTCAGCCAGCTTGGTTGAGACGGCAGGCAATCGAACAGCTCATCCTTGAACTCAAAAGGTGAACTGCCAGAAAACGACCTTCGCTGAGGAACAGGGAAGCTTCCGTCGTAAGCTGAGACTTCGGCGGACTCCAAGGGCACATTTACGCTGAATGGTGACAATCTTCTAAATTGCTTAGGGTCGTCCCCACTTTCAACGGTTCCCTCGTCCAGTTCCTTCAAATTTGAGAGCCCGATCCTCTGCGCAAAGTATTCGAGCCTTGAGCTAACCCCGTCGCTCGCGGCCATCGATTGTATAGCGATATAAGAGAATAGTTGCTGCTCAGTGCGCGCAATCTCCGTAGTCATGTGCCCGGCATCAACATACATTTTCACAAACGAGTATGTTCGCCAACAAAACCAGTGCTTCCAAACCCCAATGTAATTAGGGCCTGAGCCATCACTCCAAATTGGAATCAATGCCGGGGGAAAGCCATACCATACGGCTGGTGCTGTATAGTTAAATAATGGCACCCCCGCATGACCTTCCGCACAAGCTCGAACGTTTGGCGAACACAATTCCTCCAAGATGGGCATATAGGCGATCATGAGGGACAATTACACAAGACCTTCCTTAAGTCCGTTGCTGGCTCTAATTCGCTCTGCGGGCTCTTCGGTTATTTTGTAGCTCCCATAAGCGCCTGAGTGGGGAAAGTTCGGAGGGTGGACGCAGTTAACGGAAGCCCCCCTTTCAGCCGAACGGCGGTAAGCGGAACGAGGAACCTGCTGAACCGTAGAGGTCGTAGGCGCACGACTACGACCTCTACGCTTTCCAAGCTGCGGCGGGCAGTTGAGCGTAGGCCGAGAGCCGAGCGGTGGCGCCGCACCACACTACCTGCCCGAGAGGTGGATCTACACCCGGAACAACGCCCCCATCTTCTTCCCGAGCACGGTGCTGGCGACCACGATGGTGAAGCCGAGGAAGACCATGGCCCAGACGCCGAGAGCGGCGGCCACGGCGCGGCCGTCGCCGAGGAGCTGGAAGAGTTCGAAGATGGCTTTGGTGATGGGGTAGTCGGCCTGGCGCTGGGCGAGGATGAGGGAATCGCTCACCTCCAGCATGGCGAAGGAGAAGGTGAGGAGCGCCCCGGCGATGAGGTTGGCGGCGATGAGCGGAACGGTGATGCGCCGCAGCGTGCGCAGCGGCGGACAGCCCAGGCTCTGCGCGGCCTCCTCCAGCGTTGGGGAAGTCTGCTGAAAGCCCGCCACGGCGGAGCGTACCATGTAGGGCAGGCGGCGGACGGCGTAGGCGATGACCAGGATGGGCAACGGATTGATCGTCGGATTCAAGGCGGCGAACGGACGTCCGGGCTGGGTCATGGCCAGATAGCCGAAGGCCAGCACGAGGCCCGGCACGGCCAGCGGGAGCATCGAGACGGTGTCGAGGATCTGTCGGCCGGGGAGGTTGGTGCGGACGATGACGTAGGCGATGAGAATGCCGAGGATGACGTCGGCCATGGTGGCCAGGCCGGCATACTTCAGACTGTTGGCGATCGACGGGACCGTCAGATTGTGGCCGAGCGCGTCGCGGAAGTTATCGAGGGTCAAAGTGTCCGGGAGGACGGTACCGTACCAGTCCTTGGCGAAGGCGAACGAGACGAGGCCAAAATGCGGCTGCAGCGCGAGCAGGGCCACCAGTCCGAAGAGTCCGACACAGAACACGTTTATCAGGACGCTGGCCGGGCGCGGACCGCCCTGGCTGGTCGCCTTCGGCATCATGGCGTGGCCGCCGCGGCCGAGCGTGAAGCGGCCGACCGCATAGATCAGCACGGTGGCGAAAAGCATCACCGCCACCAGCGCGAAGGGGAACGGACTCGAACTGATGTCCTTCAGCCCGAAGAAAATCTGCACCGAGGTCACGCGCTCGAACTCGAAGATGAGCGGCACGCCCAGTTCGGTGAAGGCCCAGATGAAGACGATCGTCCCACCGGCGAAGAGCCCGGGCAGAATCAGCGGCAGCGTGACGCGGAAGAACTTGCGCAGGCCGGTGCAGCCGAGGTTCTCGGCCGCCTCCTCCATGGCGGGATCGATGTTCGCCAGGGCGGCCGCGATGTTGAGATAAAGCACGGGGTAGAGATTCAGTCCGTTCAGCGCGACGCAGCCCCAGAAACGTCCGCCGCCCAGCCAATCGATGGGCTCCGTCAGCAGGCCGAGGTCGAGCAGCGCGGCATTGAGCGCCCCCGACTGGCCGAAGATGCGCTTGATGCCGATCGCCCCGACGAACGGCGGCAGCACCATGGGCGCGAGGATGAGGGCGGAGAAGACCTTCTTGCCGGTGAACTCGTAGCGGTCGGCCAGCCAGGCCAGCGGCAGCGCGATCCCGAGGGCGGCCAGCGTGCTGCAGACGCCGAGGAGGAAGGAGTTGCGCAACCCTTCCACGTAGATGGGATTGGCGAAGACCTCGCCGATGAAATCGAGCGTGAAGCGCCCGTTGAGGAAGAACGCGCCGCCGACCGTCAGCGCGATGGGATAGAAGAAGAACAGCGCGAAAAAGACCGCCGTAAAAGCATAGACAACGAGGGCGAGCGCGCGGGACATAGGCTGACGGCGACGAAACCGAAGGATGCAGGCATCGCCGGGTCAGTTTCAAACTGTTTCGCCGGGATTGCAGGCGGCGGGGCCGGCCGGAGATACCAAAGTTCCAAAATTGGCCAAATGGACCAAAGCTGGCGAGGGTCGGTCGGTTCCAGGTCGATGCCTCGGTTCCGACTTTGGGTAATTTGGAGAAATTCAGGGAACTTCGTATCTCAGTCTGCCCCGACCGCCATGACCGACAGCCGACTCGCCACGCTCTGCGCCGAAGCCATCTTTCGCGCGGCGCAGGCCTATTTCGCGGGCTTCCAGGCCTGCACCCAGCGGGCGCCGCACCGCTTCCTGGCGGCTGACTGGAGCGGCGCGCAGCAGGATGCGGCCGCGCGGCTGCGGCTCTACGGCGAGTCGCTGGCGGCGGTCACGGCGGAGATCCGGCAGCTCCTCGGTGCGCGCCTGCGCGATCGCGACCTCTGGGCGGCGATGAAGGCGGTCTTTTCCTCGCTCATCGCCCGCTGCCAGGAGTGGGAGATCGCGGAGAGCTTCTTCAATTCGGTCACACGGCGCATCTTCACCACCGTGGGCGTCGATGCCCGCATCGAGTTCCTCGACACCGATTTCGACTCGCCGCCCACGCCGGCCGATCCGGTGCATCGCCGCGTGGAGGGCGCGGATCTGCCCGAGCTCATCCTCGCCGGCTTGGCCGCAGCCGGCTTCTCCGCCGAGCGCTGCGCGCCCGATCTCACCGCCGGCGTGCAGGAGGCGGCTCGGCGGATCGATGCTGCCCTGGCCCCGCGCAGCGCGGTGGCGCTCGAGCTGGTGCAGAGCGTCTTCTACCGCGGCAAGGGCGCCTATGTCGTCGGCCGCGCCCTGACCGTCTTCGGCGCCTTCGTCTCGGTGGCGTTCTGCCTGCGGCATGGGCGCAGCGGCCTCCGGCTGGACGCGCTGCTGCTCGGCGACACTGCGCTCGGCGTGCTCTTCAGCTTCACCCGCTCGCATTTCCTGGTCGAAGCCGTCCGGCCGCACGCGCTCGTCGGCTTCCTGCACGTCCTGCTGCCGCGCAAGCCGCGGAGCGAGTTCTACACCAGCATCGGCCACCACAAGCACGGCAAGACCGAGTTCTACCGCGACCTCGTGCGCCACCTGCGGCACAGCACCGACCGCTTCCAGCGCGCCGCCGGCACGCGCGGGATGGTCATGATCGTCTTCACGCTCCCGTCGCTGGACGTGGTCTTCAAGCTCATCCGGGACCAGTTCGACTACCCGAAGGACAGCACCCGGCGCGACGTTATCGCGAAGTATCGGCTCGTCTTCGAGCACGATCGCGCCGGCCGGCTGATCGACGCGCACGAGTTCGAGCAGATCCGCATCGAGACCGCCCGCTTCGAGCCCGGCCTGCTGGAGGAGCTGCGCACGCAGGCGACGCACTCGGTCCGCTTCGAGGGGGACCACGTCGTGCTGCAGCACGCCTACGTCGAGCGGCGCGTCCGCCCGCTCAACCTCGTGCTGGCGCAGGCCGATCCGACCGAGGCGCGCGCGGCGTCGGAGGACTATGGCCGCTGCATCCTCGATCTCGCCGCCATGAACATCTTCACCGGCGACCTGCTGCCGAAGAACTTCGGCGTGACCCGTTCGGGCCGCGTCGTCTTCTACGACTACGACGAACTCTGCTGGGTGACCGACTGCAACTTCCGCGATTTGCCCGAGCCGCAAACCCCCGAGCAGGAGATGGCCGCCGAGCCGTGGTACACAGTGCGGGACAACGACATCTTCCCCGAGGAGTTTCCGCGCTTTCTCCGCCTGACCCCCGAGCAGCTCGGCTGGCTGCAGGCGGCCAATCCCGGGCTCTTCGAGGCGTCGGCCTGGCGGGCGTTGCAGGAGCGCATGCGGCGCAGCGAGCAGGTGGAGGTCCTGCCGTACGAGACCGACGCCCGCATTCCCGAGACTTGAGCGGGAGGCGTGGCACGGACGGACGGCGCCCTCGGCGCGAGGCGCGACGGAATGTCCCATCGCGGCAACCGCGTCCCGCAATTGAGAACAATCCGCTCGCTTTCAGCGAAAATTCTGCTATGCTTTCCGACTCGCCGCAGCACGCGGTGGGGTACCCCACCTGATATGGCTATCTCGAAGAAAAACGCTTTTTCCCGCCGCCTTCCTGATCTCGTGACCGAAGAATTGGTCGCTGTTCTCTCGCAAAAACGCGACTTCGAGTTCAAGCAACTTTTTGAGCTGGTGCACGCCAACCTGCGCGCCCGCAATGCAGCCAGCGGCGGCGAGGAGATGCTCCGCCTGCGCGCCTACGAGAAGCTGCAGAACCTGGTCTCGCGCGGTCTGGTCAAGAAGACCATGAAGGAATACCGCGGCATGCCGAACATTCATCAGGCCCTGCCCCAGCCGATGCCGGCGCCCGCGCCCGCTTCCGTGCCGGTGCCCGCCATGCCCGCCCCGGCTCCCGTCGAGGAGGCCAAAGTCGAGCAGCTGGTCGAGGCCGCGCTGACCAAGCCCCTGACCAAGGCTGCGCCGAAGGCGAAGGCGGCCAAGGCGAAGACCGTGAGCGCCGCGACCAAGAAGGCCGCCGCTCCGGCCAAGAAGCCGGCCGCCAAGCCCGCGCCCGCCAAGAAGGCCGCTCCGGCCAAGAAGGCGGCCGCCAAGCCGGCCCCGGCCAAGAAGGCTCCCGCGAAGAAGGCCGCTCCGGCCAAGAAGGCGGCGCCCGCCAAGAAAGCGGCTCCGGCCAAGAAGGCCGCCCCGGCCAAGAAGGCTCCGGCCAAGGGCAAGCGCTGATCGCATCCCCCACGATTCTTTTCCCCCAAGAAGGCGGCCCCGCACGGGCCGCTTTTTTGTTGCCGAACGCCGGCCCCCGACGGACGGTCTCCTCCCGCCCGCATGGTCTCCGATTTCCTCCCCATCCTGCTCCAGGCCATCGTGGCCATCGGCTTCGCCGTCGTCGTCCTCGTGGCCAGCGTCGCCTTCGGCAAGGCCGGTCGCACGACCAAGGTCAAGGACTCGGCCTACGAATGCGGCATGCTCCCGATCGGGGAGTCCTCGCCGCGCTTCAGCGTGAAGTTCTATCTGGTCGCGATGCTCTTCGTGCTCTTCGACCTCGAGGTGGTCTTCCTGTACCCGTGGGCCGTGGTCTATCAGGAGTTCCTGACCAAGCACGGCCTCATGATCCTCTGGAGCATGCTCGGTTTCGTCGGCATTCTGACCGTGGCTTATGCCTATGCGCTGAAGAAGGGCGCACTCGATTGGAAGTAACGGGCCGGAAGCTCGAAGGCCGAAGTTCGAACTTCCCGCGAATTTCCCGAAGAACGCACCGGCCCCACCGCAACCTCTACGCGGGCCGCGCGGGCCGGATCGCGACGATTTCCATCTCGCCGGTGCTCAGCTTGGCCTTCTCACCGACCTTCTTCCCGCGCAGGGCGAGGGCGTAGGGGGCAAGGTAGGAGAGGATGTTTTTATCGGGGTCGGTGTCCCAGGCGCCCAGGATGGTGAAGGTCTCCTGCTGGCCGTCGGCGCCGCGCAGGTCGACGACCGTGCCGATTCCCACCTGCGAAGTGTCGGGATGGGCGAAGTCGGTGCCGCGGCAGTCGGCCAGCTGGCCCTCGAGCTCGCGCCGACGCCGCTGCAGCACGCCCTGCATTTGCTTGGCGCTCTTGAATTCGAAATTCTCCCGCAAATCGCCGTAGCTGCGGGCGATGGCGATGTCCTTCACGTTCTGCGGGATCTTCACCTTCACCAGCTCGTCCAGCTCGGCCTTGCGCTGCTCCAGGCTCTCCCAGGAGACGAGCAACGGACCCTCGTCCGCCTTGTCGGCATCGTCGCCACCGTCGAGCAGCGAGCCGATGGCCGGGTGGATCTTGATGATGCGGGCGAGCAGCGAACGGCGGGTCAGCTCGTCGTAGACCACCGTCTTCAGCAGGTGCGCCGCCACCGTGCGGACACGATGGATCTCGGCCTCGCGCACGAGGTCCGGAATGAGGTCACGGTCCGTCTGGAGCAGGTCGCGCAACCGGGTGCCGCGCTTGATATCGTTGGCCTGGTCGCGCTCCAGCACGGTCAGGATGACGTCGAGCAGCTCGGGCGAGACGAACTCGTTCGCCGGCGCCTCGGCCCGCTCGCTGGCCAGCCAGTAGAGCATGTCCGGGGTAATGGTGAGCGCGCGAATGTGCTGGTCGAAGATGCCGCGCAGCGCCTCGTCCTCGCCCGTCTCCACCAGCACGCGGCAGATCTCCGTGGCGACCCGCTGGCCGTGCACGCGGGGCAGGATCGTGGCCGCCCGGCGGGTCCATTCGACCCCAAAAGCCTCCGGAAATCGGCGCAGGGCCGCCCGCAGCCGGGCCGCCCCCAGCGGCATGAGGATCGAAACCAGATCCTTCTCCAGCCCCCGCACCGCCTCCGCCAGACCCGGGCTCGGCACCGGCAGTCCCGCCGCCAGCGCCAGTTCCTCGGTCGCAGCGAAGAGTTCGAGCGCGGCGGACGAATCCAGGTTCTTCGCTTTGTGCGCGGCCACCGCGGCGGCGTCGACCACCGGCTTCAGCTTGGTGGCCGGATCGGAGAATTCCCCCACGTGCTTGGCAATCTCCTCCAAGGCCGCCACTTGCTCCTTGGTCTTGCGGGCCTTGTTCCAGAGCGTGAGCGCATCGTCCGACTTCGCCACCGCCTCGGCCCGAAACTCGATCGGCTCGGTCTTCTTGGCCGGCACGAGGAACCGGCCGTCGGCCTTCATGGCCTTGCGGGCTTTGTCCCACCAGGCTTTGAAGGCCGCGTCGTTGGCCACGATGTCGGGTGCCAGCATGTTCTGCAGCTGCTGCAGCGAGGCTTTTCCCCCCAGGCTCTCGAGCATGTGCTGCGCGGCAGCCAGCGGTTCGTTCAGCGCCCGCGCCTTGGCCGCGGCGGGGTCCTTGATCTTGTGCGCCAGATAATGCGTCTCCGGCATCGGCGTCAGCGATTCGGCCGCGAAGACGAAGGGCATCGGGTGCCCCTTCTTCGTGATGAAGTCGATGATGACGTGGCCTCCGGCGGCGTCCCAGCGGGCGATGCGGCCGAAACCCCAGGATTTGTGCTGGACGAAGGTGCCCTCGGTCAGCGTTTGGAGTTTGAGACCGGCCGCCGTCGGGATGGCTTCGGCAGCGAGAAGTTTGGCAAGGATTTCGGCGGACATCGGGAAGCGTTTCCCGCGGGTCGCGGGTGGGAACCATCGGCCCTTCCGGGTCCGCTGTCCAGCCCGCCCCGAGTAAGCAATTCGGCTTGCGCCTGAGCGGTGGGAGGGTTACCTCACTCCCTCCCACCGGGAGCCGGATCCACGGTTCGGGCGGACCTCCTCGCCGCCGGCTGCCGGTCTCGTCTGCACTCCAACCCCTACACCATGACCACGCCTCGCTACTTTTCCGCGATCGCCGGGGCCGCCGCTCTCTCCCTTGTGAGCAGCGCCGCCGCGCAGTCGTTTGTGGACACGCGCTACAGTTCGCATTTTTTCTTCGGTGACAGTCTTTCGGACACCGGCAATCTCTTCGCCGCGACCGGGGGCACCCAGCCGCCTTCGCCGCCGTACTTCAACGGCCGCTTCTCCAATGGGCCAGTCTTCCCGGAGATCCTCGTCCCGGGCCTGGCCAACGCCACCACGGCCGCTCCGACCGTGCGCGGCAACCTCAATTTTGCCTTCGGCGGCGCCACCGCCCAGAGCGACGTGACCAATCCGCCGAACTTCGGCGCCCAGATCGGCCTGTTCAATCAGCGCCAGCTTTCGATCGCCTCGAATGATCTGGTCAGCGTGCTCTTCGGCGCGAACGACTTCTTCAACAAGGTCTCGATCGCAACCAACCAGAACACCACGGCCATCAATGGCATCGCGACCGCTTCGGCGACGGCGGTCTCCACGGGCATCAACACCCTCATCGGTCGCGGCGGGCGGAATTTCCTGGTCTTCGGTCTGCCGGACCTGGGCAACACCGCCCAGTTCCTGAACAGCCCGGCTCGTCCGCTCGGCTCGACCTACACGGACACGTTCAACAGCCAGCTGCAAACCCAGCTCTCCACCATCCGCGACTCCAGCGGCGCCCGCTTCACCTTCGTCGATCTGCGCGCGTTCGTGAACCGCCTGCGCGAACGCCCGGCGGACTTCGGCTTCACCAACGTCAACAACGCCTTCCTGCCGCCGCTCGGCACGGCCCAGGGCGATCCAAACGGCTTCCTGTTCTATGACGGCGTGCATCCGACGAATCGCGCGGAACTGCTCGTCGTCCGCATGATCACCGAGGCTCTCAACCCGGAATTCGCGCTCGTCTCGGCTGCGGCTCCGGCCCGCGCTTCGCTGGCGGCTCTCGACCTCGTTTCGGACACCACCATCACCCGTCTCGACACGATCCGCTCGCAGAACATCATCCGCGAGTCGATCTCGCGCGATGCCAAGGGCAACGTGACCGGCTCGGAGCGTGGCACCAAGTTCGACCTCTTCGGCTCCTACACCTATCTCGACGCCGAGCGCGTGGGTGACTTCGGCAGCCTGGGCACGAACTTCCGCATGAATGTCGGCCAGGCCGGTGGCGATGTGCAGCTGGCCAATGGCCTCAGCATCGGCGGCATCGTCTCCATCGGCGACGTCCGCGGCGGCGTCTCGAACGGCGGCAGCTACAAGATGGACTTCACGACGGTCAATGCCTACGCCCAGTATCGTCCGGGTCCCTACTTCGTCGACCTGAGCTTCGGCGGCGGCACCTTCGACGTGAACCGCATCCGCCGGCCCACCCTGGTCCCGACCGTCTTCGGTCTCGGCCAGACCTCGGCTTCGGCGCAGTACGGCCACTTCCGTGTGGGCTACGAGTTCCGCGCCGGTCAGGGCTTCGTCTTCGGCCCGGTGGTCGGCTATCGCTACCTCCGCACGACGCTGAGCGGCTGGAATGAGACCGACGCTGCCGGCCTCGACTTCTCCTTCGGCCGCCAGACCATCTCGAGCCACCAAGGAACCTTCGGCCTCTTCGGCCTCTTCCAGGGCAAGCTCGGTCGCATGGACGCCTCGGCTCGCTTCAGCGCCACCTACCGGCATGACTTCCAGGACGGCTCCCGCAACGTCAGCGGCAAGCTGAACAACATCCTGAACTCGACCACCGTGCTGTCGACCTACGACGGCAACGGCCGCTCGATCGATCTGAACGCCGGCTTCTCGGCCATGATCAGCCGTCGCCTCGGCCTGCATGTCGACTACCAGGCTTCCGTGCGTGAGGACGACAAGCTGGCCAATCGCGTGACCGGCACGCTGAGCTACAGCTTCTAAGCGGCTCCACTCCGTCTCCCAGCCCCCCTCCGGCTCGCCGGTGGGGGGCTTTTTCGTTCTCCCGAAGCTGCCAAATCCTCACCCCTGCTTGCCCTAGCTGGGGACGGCCGCAGATACCTCGCATGCGACTCTCTTTTCGGCTTCTTCTCATACTGTGGCTGGGGCTCGTTGGCGGAGCTTCCGTCCACGCCATGCCGCCGGCCGCTCCTCCCCCGCCCGCTGCCGCCGCGCCGGCCGAGAGCTTCGATCCCGCTGCGGCCACCAAGGCGTATCTCGACACCGTGCCCGCCGCCAAGCGGGCCAAGTCGGACGCCTACTTCGAGGGCACCTACTGGCTGCTGCTCTGGAATTTCCTGCTCTCCTCCGCCATCTCGCTGCTGCTGCTGCAGATGCGCTGGTCGGCCCGGCTGCGGGACTGGGCGGCCGGAAAGAACCGGGGGCGTTCCTTCAGATTGTCCTCTACGGGCTCGGCTACGTCTGTCTCACCTGGCTGCTGAGCTTCCCGCTGACGGCCTACGAAGAGTACTTCCGCGAGCATCAGTACGGGCTCGCCACGCAGACATTCGGGCCGTGGATGCTCGACCAACTGAAAGGGCTCGCCGTTGCCCTGATCGTCACGCCGCTGGGCCTCGCCCTGCTCTACGCCGTCTTCCGCCGCGCTCAGCGCGCCTGGTGGGTGGCGGGCAGCCTCGTCACGGTCGCGCTGCTCGCGACGGGGCTCCTGATCGCCCCCGTCTTCATCGAGCCGCTCTTCAACAAATACACGCCGGTCTCCGACCCGGCAGTGCGCGATCCCATCCTGGCGATGGCACGGGCCAACCAGATCCCGGTCGACCAGGTGCTGCAATTCGACGCCTCGCGCCAGACCAACCGGGTCAGCGCCAACGTCTCGGGCTTTCTCGGGACGACCCGGATCGCCCTCAACGACAACCTGCTCCGGCGCTGCTCCCTGCCCGAAGTGCGCATGGTCATGGCGCACGAGATGGGCCACTACGTGCTCAATCACATCGGGAAGTTCCTCGTCTTCTTCGGCGTCATGCTGGTGGCCGGATTCTGGTTCTGCGACCGCTTCTTCGAGCTGATCCGCACCCGCTTCCCGCATTGGGGAGTGCGCGGCATCGACGATCCGGCGGGCTTCCCGCTGCTCATGCTGCTGCTCGGGGTGTTCTTCTTCGTCGTTACGCCGATCAAGAACACGATCATCCGCAGCAGCGAGGCTGAGGCCGACGCCTTCGGGCTCAATGTCTCGCGCGAACCGGATGGCTTCGCCCAATGCGCCCTCAAGCTGGGCGACTACCGCAAGCTCGACCCCGGCCCGTGGGAAGAGATCTTCTTTTTCGATCACCCGAGCGGACGGGCCCGCATCCGCATGGCCATGGACTGGAAGGCCGAGCAGCTGCGCGGGCGGCAGTAGGCCGACCCGCCAGGCCCTTTCGCTTCGCCAACGCCCAAAAAAACACGCGCGGCCGCGGCCGCGCGTGTTCGGAAATCGGTCTGCTGCGGAAGAAGAGGGACGCCTACACCTTGCCGCCGAGGCTGCGCACGAGTTCGACGTACTTCGCCTTGGCGTCGTCCTGGCTCATGCCCTTGATCTTCTCCCAGGCCTCGAACTTGGCGCGGCCGGCGAGGTCGAAGAAGCCAGGCTTGGAGCCGCTCACATCGCCCGACGTGCCCTGCTTGTAGAGCGCGTAGAGCTGCAGCAGCTGGTCGTTGCTCGGCCGCTCGGAAAGGGACTTCACGGCGGCGGCGGCGGATTCGAAGAGGTCGGACATGGGGGTGTGGAAGTGAGGATTTCGTGGTCTGCAGTGGCCGGAGCCACATCCCGGGGGGACATCGCACGATAGGCGAATTGGCCCGCGCTGGCATCGAAAAATCTGAGCAACTATTCGCAAACCCTAACCTTGCGTTGGCGCCGCCATGACCATCTCCGGCAGACCCTCGACCTGCACGCGCAGGCAGGCGCTGGCATGGCCGGGCGCCACGTCGACCAGCTGCATGGGGATGGTCCGACATTCCGTCCGCGCGAACTCGCAGCGCGGCGCAAAGGCGCAGCCGGGCTGCGGCCGGCTGAGGTCCGGCGGCTGGCCCGGAATCGTGTAGAGGTCCTGGCCCTTGGGCTGGAAGGCGGGAATGGAGCGCTGCAGCGCCCGATTGTACGGATGCCGCGGTCGCGCGAAGATGTCGTTCACCGGGGCGCTTTCCACGATGCGACCGGCGTACATCACCTGCACCCGATCGCAGAAGCCGCTGACCACGCCGAGATCGTGGGTGATGAAAATGACCGCCGTACCGTGATCCTGCTGCAGCCGGCGGATCAGGTCGAGGATCTGCGCCTGCACNNGTGGTGGGCTCGTCCGCGATGAGCAGCTCGGGCTGCGTGACGAGCGCCATGGCGATCATGACGCGCTGCCGCATCCCACCACTGAACTCGTGCGGATAGGCCCGCAGCCGCGCCTCCGGGTCCTGCACCCCGACTTCGGACAAGGCCGCCAGCGCCTTCTTCCGCGCCTCGTCGCGCGAGAGTCGGGTGTGGATGAGCAGCGGCTCCATGATCTGATCGCCGATCCGCAGGTAAGGATTCAGCGAGGTCATGGGATCCTGGAAGATCATTGCGATGCGCCGACCGCGGATCCCATTCAGCTGCGCCTTGGTGGCGTGGACGAGATCGACCCCGTCGAATTCCGCCCGCCCGCCCTCGATGCGTCCAGGCGGCTGCGGGATCAGGCCCATCATCGAATAGCAGGTGACCGACTTCCCGCTCCCCGACTCCCCCACCACCCCGAGCGTTTCGCCGCGCTCGAGCTGGAACGAAACGCCGTCGACTGCCCGCACCACACCGTTCCGGGTGTGGAAGCTGACGCGGAGATCTTCGACGGAGAGAAGCATGGGGAAAAATTCCAGAAGCCGCCTAAATCCCAAACCCCTGTGAGGACGAACGAGAAAGGAGGGTCGGCATTTCCTTAGAATTTACTACTTAATCCAGTTTGAATCTTGAACCTTGTTCGCTTGAATCTTCTCCGGCCTAGTCCTTCGAAGTCTTCGGATCCAGCGCATCGCGGAGCCCGTCGCCCAGGAAGTTCAGGCAAAAGAGCGTGAGTGAGAGGGCGCCGGCGGGAAAGAGGAGCAACCAGGGGAACTCCTCCATGCTGCGCGCGCCCTCGCTGATCAGCACGCCCCAGGAGGCCAACGGTGGCTGCACGCCGAGGCCGAGATAGCTGAGGAAGGCCTCCAGCAGCATGACCGCCGGGATGGTCAGCGTGGTATAGATGATCACCGGCCCGAGCACGTTGGGCAGGACATGGCGGAAGATGATGCGCCGGCGCGGCACGCCGGTGGCCTCGGCGGCCTCGATGAACTCCATCTTGCGGATCGAGAGCACGGCGCTGCGCACGATCCGCGCCATGGTCAGCCAGTGCACCAGGCCGATGGCGGCGAAGATGAGCAGGAAGCTGCGCTGGAAGAGCACCATCAGCAGGATCACGAAGATCGGGAACGGAATGGAATAGAGGATGTCGACGAAGCGCATCATGACCATGTCCACGCGTCCGCCGTAGAAGCCCGAGACCGTACCGAAGGTCACGCCGACGAGCAGGGCGACCACCGTGGCGCAGAGCCCAACCGAAAAAGAGACCTGCCCGCCGGTCAGCACGCGGGCAAAGAGATCGCGCCCGAGGGTGTCGGTCCCGAACCAATGCTGCAGGCTGGGCTTGGTGGCGTAGCGCGCCAGGTCCTGCGCCGCGTAGTCCTGCGCGAAGAACGGTCCCAGGCCGCAGACCACGGCCAGCACAGTCAGCACGACGGCGCTGAAGACCGCCAGCCGGTTCTTGCGCAGCCGCGCCCAGGCGTCCTGCCACAGCGAATGCCCTTCCTCCGCCTCGGGGGCGAGGAGGGTGGCGGGCGCGGTGTCGGTCGGCATGGCGCGGCGAGGTCAGGACTCGAACTTCAGGCGCGGATTCAGCCAGACGAGCACCAAGTCGACGAGCAAGTTGAAGACGCTGATGAGCGTGGCGAAGAGGATCGTCGTGCCCATGATCATGGTGTAGTCGCGGTTGAAGGCGGCATTGACGAAATACCGCCCCAGCCCCGGCACCTGAAAGGTTGTCTCGACCACGAACGAGCCCGAGATGATGCCGGCCAGCGCGGGCCCGAGGTAGGCCACGCTCGGCAGAATGCCGCCGCGCAGCGCGTGGCGAAACACGACCCGCAGCTCGGAGGCTCCCTTGGCCCGTGCCGTGCGAACGAAATCCTGCGAGAGGATCTCCAGCATGCCGCCGCGGGTCAGGCGGGCGAAGTAGGCCGCATAATACATCCCGAGCGTGACCGCCGGCAGCACTTTGTCGGCGGGCGAATTCCACCCCGAGACATTGAACCACTGCAGCCAGATCCCGAAGACGAGCAGCAGGATGGGCCCGGAGACGAAGAGCGGAATGCTGATGCCCATCATGGCCAGCGACATGGGCGCGTAGTCGGTCACGCTGTTCGGCCGGAGCGAGGCGATGAGCCCAGCGCTGACGCCGATGCCGACGGCAATGAGCACGGCATACAGCCCGAGCTCGGCCGAGACCGGAAGCGACTCCGCGATGAGTTCGGTCACCGTGCGGTTGTTGTATTTGTAGGACGGACCAAAATCGCCCGACAGCACGAGACGGGTCAGAAAGCGCCAGTATTGGACGTGCTGCGGCTGATCCAGCCCATAGTAGGCCATCAGGTTCGCCCGGATCTCCGGCGGCATGTTACGCTCGGCGTCGAAGGGCGAGCCAGGCGCATTCACCACCATGAAGAACGTGATGGTGCCCACGAGGAAGAGCACCACGAGCGTCTGGAGAAGGCGTTGGGCGACGAATTTGAACACGGGGCGGCGGAACGCGTGCTAGCGCGGAAACGCTGAATTCGAAACTCGAAACTCGGGGGAGAAGGTCGAAACTCGAACTTCGAATTTCCAAAAGTGGTTTCGAACTTCCCCAATCGCGCTTAACAGCAGTGCTCTCCCACATGGATCTCGGTTCCCTTTCCAGCGCTCTCACCCGCGCCCGCGCCGAAGTCGCCAAGGTCATCATCGGCCAGGCCGAGGTGATCGACATGGCCCTCATCGCCATCCTGACCAACCAGCACGTGCTCGTCGAGGGCGTGCCCGGTGTCGCCAAGACGCTGCTCGTGCGCACGCTCTCGCGTGTGCTCGGTTGCGACTTCAACCGCATCCAGTTCACGCCCGATCTGATGCCAGCCGACATCACCGGCACGAATGTGTTCGACCTCTCGAAGAACACCTTTAATTTCGTCCCCGGTCCGGTCTTCACCACGTTCCTGCTGGCCGACGAAATCAACCGCGCCCCGGCCAAGACCCAGAGCGCGCTGCTCCAGGCGATGCAGGAGCGCCTCGTCACGGTCGATCGCACCACCTACGCGCTGCCGACCAACTTCACGGTCTTCGCCACCCAGAATCCGGTCGAAAGCGAGGGCACCTATCCCCTGCCCGAGGCGCAGCGCGACCGTTTCCTCTTCAAGGTGGTCATGCCCTACCCCGGCCGCGAGGACGAGCTGACGCTGGCCCGCCGGACACTCTCGCCCGATTCCCCCGAGGCGGCGCTGGCCGCGGGGACCGTGCAGCCGGTCATGACCGCCGAAATGCTCACGCAGCTCCGCGGCACGCTCGGCAGTCTGACCGTGCGCGACGAACTCGTGTCCTACGCGGTCGATGTCGTCCGCGCCACGCGCAGCCACGAGGCCGTGCTGGTCGGTGCCGGACCGCGCGCGACCCAGAGCCTGATCGTGGCCGGCCGCGCCCTGGCGGCGCTGCAGGGCCGCGACTTTGTCACTCCCGACGATCTCCGCTTCCTCGCCCGCCCGGTGCTGGAGCATCGCCTGCTCCTGCGGCCGGAGTTCGAACTGGAGGGACTGGACCCCGCCGGCGCCGTGGCCCAGATCCTCGAACGGGTGCCGGTGCCCCGCTAGAGCATTTCACAAACTCCTAGCCGGTCGGACCGCGGCCGCCTCGGGTGTCACAAAGGGCTGGAAGACCAAAGCTCCAAAACTGGTTCTCGGTTACTCTAGCCTTCTGGCCTTTTTGTAACTGCCGGCTCGGTGCGCCGCTAGCGGTACGAGATTTCCGGAACGCCCTAACTGCGGCGTTGCCAGCGCTTTTGATCGCTCTCGGGCGCCCGCCGGCATTTGCTCGGGTCGAAGACCGTGATGGGGAACTTGCTGCGGGTGGATTTCGCCAGCGCCTCGTTCGGCGCATAGATGTGGTGCGCGCAGTCGAATTCCTCGGCGCGCCGCACGAGATCGGGCCAGCTGACGACCGTGGGATCGAAGGTCAGCCGCACGACCTCACGGCCCTCGATGAAGGCCGCTTCCGTCTCGGTGACCCCGCGCACGGTGGCGAATTTGGCTTCGCCTTCCCAGAAGCAGAACATGGCGAAAGCTGCCGTCAGGGGAACCGCCTTGGTCTGTTGAGTCGGGAGAAAGCCCGCCAGCCGCAAGAGCGACGCAGGCACCGTCCGACCCGCCTTGCGCAACGCCCGGGCCATCCGCGAGGCCGTAGCCTGGGCCGACCAGATCGTGTCCTCCCGCGGGATGAGGTCGCGCCCTTGGGCATCGAGGTAGCGCACCACCTGGAAATTCCAGGCCGGCTCCCCGAACTCGTGCAGGATCTCCGCATCGCGCCCCGGCTGATTGTTGAAGACGACCACCGGCACGAAGTCGTTCTCCGCCGCCCGCACGATGTCCGGATGCGAGAGCACCTCGGCCCCGTACTGCCGACACCCCGCGCACCCCGGCACCTCCTGGAAAAGCAGCATGATCGGCCGCCCACTCTTCGCCGCCACCACCTTCGCCGCCTCCAGATCCCTCCCCCACCGCACCTTCCCCGTCTCCGGCCGCAGCTCGGAGGCTTGCGCGCAGGCGGCAAAGACGAAACAGAGCGAAAACACCACAATGAAGAGCCGTCTCATGAGGGTTTGAGGCGACAGCACGCGGAAAATTCCTGGCCTCAAGGAACTCAGAGAACACAAAAAGTAGACAACTCTAAGAGAAATATTATCCGTATATATGCTTCCAAAACACATACGAGACCTCTGTGAGCGAGTCCGGACCACCGCATACGCGATCCATTGCTACCACCGACATGGGCATCGCGAGAGGATCTACGAGAATGCGCTTGCCCACCGACTCCGAAAACTCGGATGCCAAGTGGAGCAGCAAAAGGTCGTCAAAGTCTTCGACGAAGACGGAACGCTCATCGGCGAAGAACAGATCGACTTGTTCGTGGATGGAGTGCTCATTGTAGAAACCAAAGCCGCCAGGTCCTTGGTCGAGGATCACGTCTCGCAACTCCTCGGGTATCTGAAGTCATGCCGCATCGAGCACGGCCTGCTCATCAATTTCGGTTCCTATCGATTTCAATGCCGAAAATACATCTGGTCGGAGGGCTTCCAAGCTCCGAACTCTGAGACGGTTGTGCTCTGAGATCGGCATTTTTGTGTTCTTTGAGTTCTTTGAGGCCAAGTTTACCCCTTCAGCGTCTCCACCCGCAGCAGCTTGGCTGGGGGCTGGACGCAGGGGAGTGACTCGATTTCGCGGACGGCGGCGCGCAGCTGACCGCTGCGGGCGCGGTCGAGCATGAGGATGAGCTGGGCGCGGCCGGCGGGGTCGTGCTGCTCGGGCTGGAGGGCGGAGGAGATGCCGATGCCGTGGCGGCCGAGGGCGCTGGCGATCTGGCCGAGCACGCCGGGGGTGTCTTCCACGGCGAGGCGCAGGTAGAAGCGGGAGGTGACGTCGTCAGGCGGGACGATGCGGCCATACAGGCTGTGCGGACGCACGCCGGAGCACCGGGGCACGCTCTTGCTGAAAAGGGCGGTGGCGGCATCGGCCAGGTCGGAGATGACGGCGCTGGCGGTCGGGCCGCTGCCGGCGCCGCGACCGTAGAACAGGGCGTCGCCGACCACGTCGCCATGCAGGGCGATGGCGTTAAAGACGCCGTTCACCGAGGCCAGCACGTGGTCCTGCGGGATGAGGGTCGGGTGCACGCCGACACTGACGCCGCCGTCGGGCTGCACGCGGATGCCGGCGAGAAGCTTGATGCGCCAGCCGAGCTGCTTGGCGAAGGCGATGTCCTCCGCGCCGACGCTGTCGATGCCCTGCACGCTCAACTGCGCCGGATCGATCCAGATGCCATAGGCGAGCGTGGCCAGCAGGATCGCCTTGTGCGCAGCGTCCCAGCCATTCACGT
Organism: Verrucomicrobiota bacterium; assembly: GCA_018240025.1. Classification (GTDB taxonomy): domain Bacteria; phylum Verrucomicrobiota; class Verrucomicrobiia; order Chthoniobacterales; family SZAS-18; genus SZAS-18. The sequence continues at coordinate 48,031 of JAFEGM010000008.1, read as the reverse complement.
CCAGGGTCGGATCGGCCTCGGCGTAGCCTTGCGCCTGCGCCTCCTGCAGGGCTTGCGCGAAGTCGAGCCCGGCCTCGGTCATGCGGGTGAGGATGTAGTTGCTGGTGCCGTTGATGATGCCGTGGAAGCTCGTGAAGTGATTCGCCACGAAGGCCTCCCGGACGGCCTTGATGATCGGAATGCCACCTGCGGTCGAGGCTTCGAAGAAGACCGCCACGCCCTCCCGAGCCGCCAGCTCGAAGATGGCCCGACCGCGTTCGGCCAGGAGCGCCTTGTTGGCGGTGACGACCGTCTTGCCCGCGCGGATGGCCTGCTCGAGGTGGGCCTGCGTCTCGTCGAGGCCGCCCATCACCTCGACGACGATGCGCACGCGCGGATCGGCGATCACGTCGGCGGCGCGATCGGTGAAGAAATCCAGCGGCACCCCCGCCGGATGCACCCGGGTCTTGGCGAGATCGCGCACGGCCGCCCGCACGATCTGCAGCCGGACGCCGGTGCGTTCGGCGATCAGGTCGCCATTCATCGCCAGAGCCTCGAAGACCCCGCGCCCCACCGTTCCGAACCCGAGCAAGCCGACGCCAATGGTTTCCACCGGCCGCGTTTCGCCCCCAATCGGGGAAGATTCAAGCGCCAGGATGCGACGTCGCGCGGAACATTTGGGACCTCGCGGCCTCGGAAGCTGGAAGCTGTGCTATGGGAGAGGCGGCGGCCGGGCCCGGAGCGCACGTCGGGGCCTCCGTCCTGCCTTGATTCTTCGTGCCTCAGTCCTGAATCTTCCCCCCGATGTCCCCGAAACAGCTCACCACCGCTTTCATCGAGAATGTCCGCCCCGCGCTCGACAGTGGCCGTTACCCGATCAAGCGCATCGTCGGCGAACCGCTGGTGGTGGAGGCCGATCTTCTGAAGGACGGGCACGATGTGACCGTGGCCTTCCTCAAATGGCGCTGCGAGGGCGAGAAGGCATGGCGCGAGACCGCCATGGAGCACCTCGGCAACGACCATTGGCGCGGGGTCTGCAGCTTCGACACCATCGGTCTCGGCGAGTTCACCATCGAGGTGTACACCGAGCGCTGGCTGACCTGGCAGCACGAGTATCTGAAGAAGTTCGACGCCGGCGTGCCCAATCTCGCGCTGGAGATCGAGGAAGGCGCCCGGCTGATCGATGCGGCCGCCCAGCGCGCGAAGAAGACGGCCGACGCACCGCGACTCAAGGAGTTTGCCGCCGCGCTGCGCGCCGGCTCGACCGCCGAAGTGCGCGCCCTGGCGGTCGATCCCCAGTTGCAGGTGCTGATGACCGCCTACGCCGATCGCGATCTGACCTGCGAAATGGAGCCGCACCGCGTGCGGGTGGATCGGGAAGCGGCCCGCTTCGGCGCGTGGTACGAATTCTTCCCCCGCAGCGCCGAGGGTCATGCCGATCGCGGATCAACCTTCCGCGATTGCCTGCCGCGGATCGACGCGGCCAAGGCGATGGGGTTCGACACCATCTACTTCCCGCCCATCCATCCGATCGGTTTCAAGAACCGGAAGGGCCGCAACAATTCCACCACCTGCGAGCCCGGCGATCCCGGCGTGCCCTATGCCATCGGCGCACCCTCCGGCGGCCACTACGCCATCGAACCGGCGCTCGGCACGATGAAGGATTTCGAATGGCTGCTGAAGGAGATCCGCAAGCGCGACATGGAGCTGGTGCTCGATTTCGCGATCAACTGCTCCCCGGATCATCCCTACGTGAAGGAGCATCCGGACTGGTTCCACGTGCGGCCGGACGGCTCGATCAAGTTCGCCGAGAATCCGCCCAAGAAGTACGAGGACATCTACCCGCTGAACTGGACCTGCCCCGACTGGAAGGCGCTCTGGAGCGAGATGCGCGACGTGCTGCTGTTTTGGGCCGGCAAGGGTGTGCGCATCTTCCGGGTCGACAATCCGCACACCAAGCCGATCGCGATGTGGGAGTTCATCATCGAGGCGGTGCAGAAGCAGTTCCCGGACGTCATCTTCCTGAGCGAGGCGTTCACCCGGCCCCGGCTGATGCAGGCGCTGGCCAAGGTCGGCTTCACCCAGAGCTACACGTATTTCACTTGGCGGACGCAGAAGGCCGAACTGATCCAGTATTTCGAGGAACTGACCCAGAGTCCGGTGAAGGAGTACATGCGTGGGAACATTTTCCCGAACACGCCCGACATCCTGCCCTGGCATCTGCAGCGGGCCCCGCGCAACACCTTCCTGCATCGCTTCGCCCTGACCGCCACCCTCTCACCGATCTACGGCATGTACTCCGGCTTCGAGCTCTGCGAGAACGAGCCGTTCCCGGGCAAGGAAGAGTACTGGGACAGCGAGAAGTACCACTACAAAGGCCGCGATTGGAACGCCCCAGGCAACATCATCGACTGGGTGACCTGCCTGAATGGCATCCGCCGCTCCGAGCGCGCGCTGCAGCTCTACGACAACCTGCGCTTCCATCGGGCTGACAACGACCAGATCCTGTTCTATTCGAAGGTCACGCCCTCGCGCGACAGCCGCCTGCTCATCGCGGTGAACCTCGACTCGCACCATTACCAAAGCTGCCAGGTGGAGGTCCCGCTCGAGCACCTCGGTCTGGAGGAGAATGCCAGCTACCGCGTGCGCGATCTGATCACCGGCGAATCGTACGAATGGCGGGGCCGTTGGAACTACATCGGCCTGCGGCCCGATTGCCCGGCGCACGTGCTGAGCCTCGCTTAGGCTCGGCATAGGGGATAGGCGATAGGCGATAGGCGATAGGCGGGTGCGACCTTGAGGCGCGGTGGGCGAGTCTTGCTTGAGGGACTTGCGGAAGGTGGGGCCTTGGTACGGTCGAGGGCTTGCCCACCGACGAAAAAAGGCCCCGCCGGCGCGAAGCGGGCGGGGCCGGGATTGAGTGACTCTCCGAGAGCGATAGGGTCTGTGTTACGGCAGGAGGACCTTGTCGATCACGTGGATGACGCCGTTGGACTGGTTCACATCGGCGATCGTCACGGTGGCGGTGCCGCCCTTGCTGTCGGTCAGCTTGACCTTGTCACCCTCGAGCTTGGCGGTGAGCTTCACGCCCGCGACGGTGTTGAAGCTGGCGGTGCCGTTGCCGTCCTTGATGGCCTTGACCACGTCCGCGGCGGCGAACTTGCCGGCGAGCACGTGATAGGTCAGGACCTTGGTCAGGTCCGCCTTCTTCTCGGGCTTCAACAGCCCATCGACGGTGCCGGCCGGTAGGGCCGAGAAGGCAGCGTTGGTCGGCGCGAAGACGGTGAACGGCCCTTTGCCCTTGAGCGTGTCGACCAGGCCGGCGGCCTTGACCGCGGCCACCAGGGTGGTGTGGTCCTTCGAGGCCGAGGCGTTGTCCACGATGTCCTTGGTCGGCGACATGGGCGCGCCGCCCACGACAGGGTCAGCCGCGGAGGCGGTGAAGGTGGCGACGGCCACGAAGGCCGCGGCGAGGAGGTTGCGAGGAGTCATAGTTTTTTGGGTTCCCAGCCGTCGGAATGACGGCGCATCCACCCATTCGACGCTGAGCCCGGGCCGGACGCAAAACGACGTGTCATAGACGTCGGGCCCCAAAAGCGCTCCCGCGCGACAAAAAAGGCCCGCCACCCTTGCGAGTGGCGGGCCTGGGAGCTGTCAGGAGGGCCTTATGGCGTGATCGCGCGGAAGAAGCCCTTCTGATCGGTGATCAGGACGGTGCCGCTGAGCGTGAAGTTGCCGGTGCCGTCCGCCGTGGCGGTGCCCACATCCGTGAAGGGCGTGAGGAGATTGGGCGAATACTGCACGCGGTAGAGCAGACCCGGGACCGCATTGCCGAAGGTGGCGGTGAAGCTCGTGCCCGACTTGCTGACCGTGGCCGGCTTCGGCGGGAAGGCCGGCGGCACCACGGTGATGTTGATGGTACCCATGGCCGTCTGGCCGAGCGAGTTAGTCAGCAGGTAGTTGAACGAATCGGCACCGGTGAAGGCCGGGGCCGGGACGTTGTAGGTCACCGAGACACCGGCCGAGAGGCCGATGGTGCCACCGTTGGCGCTGGTGGCATCGGCGCTGGTCAGGCTGGGCGAGAAGCCCGGGCTGAAGGTCGCCACGGCCAGGATTTCCGCCTGCGTGATCGTGCGGGAGTACCCCTGGTCGACGTTGAAGTTCAACGCGCCAGCCGTCAGGACCGCGAGCCGCGTCACCGCGATGGTGTAGCTCAGCTGCGGCGTCCCGCCCTCGGCCGTGAGGCGCACGTCGATCGAGTTGGAGCCGATGTTGAGCGGCAGGGCAGCGCTGGGCGCGCCCGAGGCCACCGTGGCGTAGCCGCCGCCGTTGACCTGCACTTCGATGGTCGAGTTCGTGTCCGCCGCCGTGGTCGTCACCGTCACGTCCGTGACCGAGTTGGCCACCGTGTTGGTGTAGGCGAAGGTGGCGGTGTCGAAGACCGGCGAGAGCGTGCCCGCGCTGATCGTCAGGTTGGCCGCGTTGGCCGAGCGGGGCAGTTCGTCCGCACCGATCTCCGGACGCAGCGCGCTGCGCGGGTTGCCGTCGAGGTCGGTCGTCACGCCCGCGATCACCACACCCGCGTTGCTCGCCGGCGAGGCGGCCTGCAGGTGCAGGTCGGTCGCGGAAACGAAGAGCGGATCGGCCGAGATCGAATTCACGTCCTGGCCCGAGGCGGTCCGCCAGTCGGTCAGCGTCACCCGATCGACCGCATTCAACAGACCGACGATGCCCGGAGCTCCGGCCACGTAGTAGTCGTTGTAGTTGATCGTCGCGAAGAGCGCGTTGGTCGTGGCGGCCGTGGCGACGGCGTAGGCCTTGTCGGTCGTCACGGTGGTGTTGTTCAGCGTGTTGGCGAAGATGTTGCCCCGCAGATCGAGGGCCGTGACGGTCGAGTCGGCGAAGAACGCCGCGCTGAGCGTTCCACTGGTGTTGCCGGTGAAGCTGCCCGCGAGGTTCACCGAGTTGTCGTAGAGGTTGATGCCGCCGGTCGCCCCGAGGATGCGGATGCCGACGATCGAGTCGGCGCCCAGGGAGTTCCAGCCGTCGCCGGCGATGTCGGAGACCATGTTATTGGCCAGCGTTAGGTTGCTGGTGGCGGAACCCGTATTGATGTCGATGCCTTTGCCGCCGTAGCCGCCGGTGCTGGCGTAGCGAATGCCGGTGATCACGTTGGCGGTGACCGACGAATTCACGAGGCCGGTGCCGAGGATCAGACCGCGGGCGTTGTTGCTGCCGGTGATCGCCGAGTCTGACGTGACCACGTTCAGGATGGTGTTGCGGGTGACGCTCGCCCCGGTGGACTGACCGATGTTGAGGCCGATCCGGTTGATCGAGTTCGCCACCGTCGCGTCACCGATGAGATTGTCGGCGATGACCGTGTTGTCGTTCAACCCGCCGGTCGCACCGATGGTCTGGATGCCGATGGTGGCGCGACGGATCTGATTGTTCTGGATCGTCAGGTTGTCGTTGTCCGCCCCGTTGGCCGCACCCGTGGTGTCACCCACGAAGATGCCGAAGGTGGTCACCGAGGTGGACCCGATCGTGCCGGCGGACAGGATGCAGTTCTTGATCGTGTTGTTGTTGGCACCGGCGCCCGCGCCAAGGCTGAGGACCGAGATGACGGACGTGCCCGAGGCGGTATTGGTGTTGGTGACGGACAGGCTGCGATCGGTGCCGCCGCTGAGCGAACCGTCGATGGTCACGCGGTCGGCGCCATCGAGCGAGATGACATCGCCCGCCGAGGCAGAACTGGTGATGGCCCGGGCCGCCCCGGAAGGACGGATCAACATCGTATAGTTGCCGGCCCCAGTCTCGACCCACTGGCCGAGGGCGACCGAACCGGTTTCGCCGGTCAGGTCGCTGGTGATGTTCGCCGTCACATTGCCGGCCACCACGTTGGTGTTCACGAATTCGAAGAACCCGCCCGGATTGGTCAGCGAGGTGAAGGTCTCACCCGTGCCGACGTTGTAGCTGCCGGCCACCAGCGCCGAGATGCGGTAGCTGTTCGGCGTGGCCGGCGGCGTGGCGAAGGCCGGCGGGCTGGCGGTGAAGCCGGTGGCGCCGGCAGACGGATTGGCCGAGCCGTTGCCCAGCCCGTCCTGCGCCGCCACGAAGTAGGAGATGACGTCGCCAGCCGTCACGCCGCCCACCAGCGTGTAGTCGAAGGTGAAGTCATACCCGCTGCCGCCGGTCGAGACGGACTGACTGGCCACATAGGTGCCCGCGTTCTTGCGGAAGTAGAGCACCGGCAGCCCGGTCCCGCTGGTCGGAACGCCGGCCGGATCGGTGATGGTCGAGGACAGTGTGCGATTCGCGGTGCTGATGGTGTTCAGCAGCGGCGTGTAGACGATGGTCGGGCCGGCGATGTCGATCGACCCTTCGTAGGCGCCGATCGTCGGATTGGTCGCGCTGCGCGGGGTATTGATCAGGTCGACCGTGATGCCCGCGATCGGCGTGCCGGCTCCCAGCGCCGGCGAGCCCGCCTGCGGGATCAGGTTGCTGACCGAATTGAACAACGGATCGCCGAAGACCGAGTTGGCGTCGCCCCCGGTGGCCGTCCGCCAGGCCGCGAGGGTGGCGTAGTCAGTGCCGGTTGCTCCGACCAGAGAGCCGCTGCGGAAGAAGCCCGCGTTGGCACCGGCCGAGTAGTAGGCGTTGTAATTGGCAGACAGGTTCGTGAAGGTCGTCGAAACCATGCCGATGGCGTAGGTCTTGGCATCGACGCCACCGCCCGAGGCGATCTGGGTCGTGGCAAAGATGTTGTTCCGCAGCTGCACCGTCGGGTTCGTGCCTGTGATGGCGACGGCAAAACCGGGGCTCTGGGTGGCGACGGTGCCGCGGTCGCCCGAGAGGAAGACCGAGTTGTAGAACAGCCGGGTGTCGGACCCGGTCGCGCCCACCACGAAGATGCCGGCCACGAGATCGGGCGCGGTTGCAGGCGCGCTGATCCGGGAGATGGCGTTGTTGGAGATCACGTTCGCCCCGCCCGTGTCGCCGGAGATGGTGATGCCCGCGGCCGAGAATCCCGTGGCCGAGAGGCTCTCGACCATGTCGATGCGATTGCGGGTGATGGTGGAGTTCCGGATGCCGCCCGAGGTCACGATCGTCTGATCCAGAGCTTGGTTACCGATGGCGATACCGACCGCGTCCGCGCTCTCGTTGGTCTGGAGGTTGGCGACGTCATTCAGCGAAACCAGCAGGCCGTCATGATTGAAGCAGAGAATGGCGATCCGACGGACTCGGTCCGCGCCGGCGCCGGTCACGCTGTTCTTCGTGATGACCGCGCCGGTGTCCGGCGAGGCTGAGCTGGCTCCGGCGACGTAGATGCCAAAGATGGAGCGACGCACGCTGATGTTTTCCACCCGCGCATTCGCGTTGGTGCCGACACCGCCGACCGTGTTACCGCCGATGGCGAGGCCAATCAGGGACGTGGTCGGATCCTGGCCCACCAGCTTCACGTTCTTGACGGTGAAGTTGTTGGCGCCCGCGTTGTTGGCGCCGATCTGCACCGCCATGACGGCCGCGCCGGTGCCGACATTCGTATTCGTGAAGGTCAGCTGCCGGATCGAGTCGTCGCCGCCGACCACGTCGGCCGCCGTCGCGCCCGTGAGCGAGCCGTCGATCGTGACGCGATCCGCACCGCTGATGCGGATGAGCGCGCCTGCGCTGCTGCCCGTCACCGAGCGAGCCGCCCCGGTGGGCTTGATCGTGACGTTGAAGGGTCCGCCGTCCTGCCCGAGTTCGTTGAGGGCGTTGGTCCCATCCTCCCCGGTAAGGTCGCTGATGATCTCCAGCGTGATGTCCCCGGTCTGCGCACCGGCGTTGAGCGTCGCGAACGCGCCGCCCGCCAGCGTGAGCGAGGCGAAGGTGCCGCCCGTGCCGACGGTGTAGGTGCCCGCGTAGCCGGGCACGACCGTGTAGCTCGCCGGCGTGGTCGGCGGCGTGGCCGCGGCCGGCGGGTTGGCGGTCAGGCCCGAGGCGCCGCCGGCCGGGCTGACGGCCACGTTGGGCGTGGTGGCACCGTCCTGCGCCGCAATGTAGTAGCTGACCACATCACCCGTCACGACTCCGGCTCCGAAGGTGAAGGAGTAGGTGTTGCCGCTGACGAACGTGGCCGTGGCCGCGGTGTAGGCTCCGGCATTGATGCGCCAGTAGAGCACGGGGAGACCGGCCCCGGCCGTCGGCACCCCGGAACCAAGGTCGGTAACGGTGGCCGTGAGCGTGCGGGCGGCCGTGGTGCTGGTATTACCCAGCGCGGTGAAGGCGATGACCGGAGGCACGAGGTCGCCGGAGCTGACGAAATTGCCGGCGTCGGCGCCGATGTCGACCGGCGTCAGTCCGCTGCGGGTCTGGCCGTCGAAGTCATCGGTCACCCCCACGTCGGTGCCATTGCTCTCGACGATGGTCGGGTTCGTGGCGCTGATGTGCAGATCGGGCGTGGCGCCCGCCGGATCGATGTACTGCGGGTCGAGCTCGAAGCTGCTCGCATCCTGGCCGACCGCTGCTTTCCAGGCCGTGAGGTTGGCGACATCGGCCGAGTTGAAGAACCCGAACACGCCGCCCGTGCCGCTGGCGAGGTACACGTTGTTGTTGATGGTCAGGCCCGTCGGATTGGCCGTCGTGCCGTTGATCTTGACCGCGTAGTGCTTGCCCGTCGCGCCGCTGTTGGTGCGGGCATTGACGAAGATGTTGTTGCGGAAGCTGCGGGTGTTGGTGGTCTGGCTCCCGTTGAACGCGTACGAAGTGCCCGAACCGGCCGTGGCAGTGCCGCCAATGTAGATGCTGTTATGGAAGAAGCTGTCCGTGCCGAGTGCGCCGTTGAAGCCGTTGATGCCGCTGGTGCCCGAGTTGGAGGCAGCCGACCCGAGGGCGTTGGCCACGCCCGCGCCGAGCGCGATCATGTTGTTGCGGTAGATCGTCGTGCCGCCAGCCACGCGGATGCCGTTGATTTCGGCGCTGGCGTTGCTCGTCGCACTGGTCAGTCCGTAGATCAGGTTGCGGGCGACCACGTTGGCGGTCGAGCCTGTGAACTGGATGCCCGTGACGATATGCGCACCCGTGCCGCTGTTGCTCAGATTGCGGATGGTGTTCTGCGAGATCGTCTGGTTGGTGGTCGTCGAGGTAGTCAAGATGCCGATCACCGAAGCGGTCGTGCTGGTGCCGGTACCGCCTGACGCGGAAAGATTTTGAATCGTGTTGCCGCTGAAGGTGCCCGCCGCATTCGGCGAGTTGGTGCCGATGATCTGGGCCGTGGTGGACGTCGAGTTGTTGCGAATGGAGTCCGCCACCGGGCCGCCGATGGTGTTGCCCGTCACGGCGGCCGTGAGGGAGGTGCCGGTATTGATGCGGATACCGTAGATGATCGAACCCGTGGCGGTCGCGGCCGTCGTCAGCGACATGCCACCGATCAGATTGTTGCTGACGGTGCAGTTGTCGACACTGAAGTTATAGATGCCGATCAAATCGGTCGCCGCGGTGGTCGTCGAATTGAGCACCAGGGAGCCCGTGGTCGACTGACTGCCGATCGTGTTCGCATTGACGAGCGCATTGCCGTTGGCGATCAGGATGCCAAGCAGAGGTGCGCTCGTGGACGTCCCCGCGAAAGCAGCTCCGGTCACACTGACCGAGGCGACGGTGTTGTTGGCAATCGTGGTGAGGGTGCCGCCGGAGGGGCCGTTGAAGACGATGCCCTGAAACTTGCCGCCGGTGCCTCCGCCGCTCAGGGCGTAGGTGCCCGTCTGCGTGTTGCTCGCGTACCCGATGATGTTTCCGGTGATGGTGAAACTCTGGGCGCCCGAGGTGGCGGTCGAGTTGCCGATGTCGATCGCACGATGGACGGAACCGGTGGTCCAGGCGCGCGCGGCGGTCTGGTAGAATCGGTTGTTCGTGATCGACCACCCATTGCACCCGCCGTTCGTCGCGATGCCGGAACTCGTCACCGCCGCACCGAAGTAGTCGAAGATGTTGTTGTTGTTGATGACGATGCCGCTGTTGCCGATGGCCGCCGTGGTGGTCGACCCGTTGCCGAGAATCGCCTTGGTGGGGAGGTTGGTGCCGGCCGGCCCGATGTTGCAGTTCGAAATCGTGTTGTTGTCGTTGCCGGCGGTCGTCGCGCCGTCGGTCGAGAAGAAGATGGTCGCGCCGTTGGTGGCCACGCTCATCGTGCCCGAGCCCTGCACATTGCAGTTCGTGATCGTGTTGCCGGTGGCTCCGTTGACGAAGCGGAAGGTGGAGGTCCCCGAGGTGGCCGACACGGTGGTGTTGGCGATGGTCAGGCTGTTGCCGCCCGTGTTCAGGCCATCGAAGGTGACGTTGTCCGCGCCGTTCAGGTCGATGAGTGCGAACCCGGCCGTGGCCGCACCGGTGATCGTGCGGGCCGCGCCGCCGGTGGGCGAAACGGTGATGGCGGTGTAGCTGGCCGCGCCGGAGCCGCTGGCATTCAGGACGACACTCGCCGCGCCGGCCTGGGCGGCCTCGGCCGTGTCGGCGGAAATCCCGATGGAGATCGTGCCCGTGTGGGTGCCGGCATTGATGGCGTCGAAGGCCCCCTTGAGGGTGGTGTAGCTGACCGGCGAGGTGCCGCCGCTGGAGGTGACATCGACCTGCGCGGAGGCGCCGGCCGTCAGCAGGGCGAAGCCTGCCAGAGTAAGGAGTAGCTTTTTCATGGAGCGGTTGGGAACGATTTCGAGAAGAGAGAAGGGAGTGGGACCGCCGCGCCTAGCCACAGTCGTTCCGAAGAGCGAAGGGGCAGAACCGGCGGCGGGCGTCTAGAGACTTGGGGGGACGCGGCGGACGGGCATGCAGGTAGGAAACGACGGATCGACCCCGATTGAGGATTCGGGCTTCCGCTCGGACGGGGGAGGGTCCGGTGTCAACCTCCGCATGGGAGGAGGCACCCCGCCGTTCGAACCGGGCGGTTGTAGCGGGTCAGGCTTCTCCGGAGCAAGGAGAATCCATTAAAAACGCGTAACCAAAACCGCGACTTACAGAGCATATGTCGTGCCAGGTGGTCGGCGCTGCCACAGAGTGCCCCTCAGGAAAATGCTGACTTTGGCCTCAGGGGATCGGGAGAGTTCGCTGGTCCGAGCGACCTCGTCGGCCCAAAGGAGGCCGGGCCGATGCACTCCGGACTTGGCAAGCGCGCCGTCCCGCTTTGGAATCCGGTTCACCCAAGCCCCACTCCTCCCCTCCCGCCCATGCATCGCGAAATCCACCGCTGGTTCAGCCCCCGACTCCACAAGGACATGGAAATCGCGGTCTACGGCCACTACGGCTTTGCCCTCCTCATGTTCCCGACCGCCGCGGCGGACTACCTGGAATACGAGCGCTTCCACCTCATCGACTCGATCGCCCCGTTCATCGACTCCGGGAAGGTGAAGGTCTTCAGCATCAACAGCATCAATTCCGAGAGCTGGCTCAACAACCGCATGCACCCGCGGCACAAGGCCATCCGCCACCAGCAGTTCAATGGCTACGTCAGCGAGGAGGTGGCCCCCTTCATTTTCAACCATTGCCAGAGCCGGGTGCCGATCATCACCACCGGTGCCTCGTTCGGCGCGCTGCATTCCGCCAACACGCTCTTCCGCCGGCCCGACCTCTTCGACGGCTGCCTCGCCATGAGCGGGTGCTACGATCTGAAGGACTACACCGACGGCTACTGGGACGAGGACGTCTACTTCAATTCGCCCATCGACTACCTGCAGAACCTGCACGACGAGGGCCAGCTCAACGCCCTGCGGGCCAAGCGCCACATCCACTTCGTGACCGGCGCCGGGGCCTACGAGAAGCCGTCGGCCTCGCGCGACATCGGCAACGTCCTCGCCGCCAAGGGCATCCCCTGCGAGGTCGACATCTGGGGCGGCGACGTCGACCACGACTGGCCGTGGTGGCGGAAAATGCTGCCGCACTACCTGGCCACGCGGTTTTAGCCGAGCTGAAGCTCGGCATAGGCGATAGGCGATAGGCGATAGGCCATAGTTGGCGGGGAGCGCGCTTCGTGCTCTGTCTGGGCGTTGTTCCGAGTGCGTACGATTGCCCAACGCCTGCGTCGCTTCCGGCTGCTGCTGGGGCTGCTCGCGCTTGGCTTGGGCGCGCTGGCGGTCTTCGTCTGGCGGGTGGAGGTGCCGAGCTCGCTGGAAGTCGAGCCGCTGGCCACGGCCACGGTGCGCGATGTACGCGGTGAGGTGCTGGCGGAAATCGCCAGCGCCACGGCGCGTTCGCAGCATCCGCGGCCGCTCGGGCAGTTGGGCGAGCATCTGCCCCGGGTCACGGTCGCGTTGGAGGATCACCGCTTCGCCTCGCACGGCGGGGTCGACCTCACCGCGGTGGCCGCGGCGGCCTGGCGCAATCTGCGCGCTCTACGCAAGCTTTCGGGCGGATCGACCATCACGCAGCAGTTGATCAAGAAGGCCTCCGGCCGGCCGCCGCGCACGCTGGGGAACAAACTCCGCGAGGCCGCCGCCGCCTGGAAGCTGGAGCGGCGCTGGGGCAAAGACCGGCTGCTCGCGCGCTATCTCAACACGATCGACTACGGCAATCGTCTGCTCGGGGCCGAGGCGGCCGCGCGGGCCTACTTCGGACGCGGCGCCGCCGAGATCACGCTGGCGGAGGCGATCTACCTGGCCGGACTCCCGCAGGCGCCGGGCCGGTTCAATCCGTGGCGTCGTCCCGCTGCGGCGGAGTACAAGTACCAGCGCTCGCTCCGCCGCCTGGCCCAGCTCGGCCTGCTCGACGCCGAGCAGCTGCGCTCGCTCTCGGAACATCCGCCCAAGCCCGGCCGCTTCCTGCCGACCCGCCGCGCGCCGCATTTCCTCGATGCCCTGCTGGCCCGGGCCAAGGCCGACGGCACCTCCCTGCGCGGCGAGGTGCGGACCACGCTCGATCTCGAACTGCAACAGCCGGCCGAGGTACTGTTGCGGCGGCATCTCGACACCCTCGGCCGGCACGACACCACCCAGGCGGCGCTGGTCATCATCGACAATGAAACCGGCGCAGTGCGGGCGTTGGTCGGCTCCCGCGACTACGGCGGGCCCGAAGGACAGAACAACGGCGCGACCCGCCGACGCAGCGCCGGCTCTGCGCTAAAGCCGTTCATTTACGCCAGCGCCATCGCCCGGGGGACGATCACGGCCGCCACCCTGCTGCCCGATCTGCCCACCGCGGTGCGCGACATTTACACGGACTACGACCCGCAGAACTACTCCGGCCGCTACCTCGGTCCGGTGCGCGCCCGTTACGCCCTGGGGAACTCGCTCAACGTGCCCGCCGTCGTCGTGCTGGAGCGCCTCGGCGCGCGCCAGGGCTTTCACGAACTGCAGCGCTGGGGTGTGCGCGCGGAGAAGGCCTTCGACGACTACGGCGCCGGCTTCGTGCTGGGCAATGCGGAGGTCAGTCTGCTCGACCTGACTGCCGCCTTCGCCGGACTGGCCCGCGGCGGACTGGCCTTCGAACGCGCCCGGCTGCTCGGCCGGGAGGATCGTGTCGGACCCACCGAGCAGGTCGCCTCGCCCGAGGCCTGCGCCATCGTGACCGATATCCTCTGCGACGCGCAGGCCCGGCGTCAGACCTTCGGCGCCAACTCGCCGCTCGAGGTGCCGGTGCGTGTGGCGGTGAAGACCGGCACCAGCTCGGGCTTCCGCGACGGTTGGTGCATCGGCTACACCGCCCGCCACACCGTGGGCGTCTGGGCGGGGAATTTCGACGGTCGCCCGATGGACGAACTCCTCTCGGTCCGCAGCGCCGGGCCGCTCTGGCGGTATCTCATCGACCACCTGCTCAATGCCCGCCGCGATGCGCCCATTCCGCCGACCGAGCAGCTCGCGCCCAGGTTGGAGCGCGTCGAGATCTGCCCGCTGACCGGCTTGCGGCCGGTGGCCCTCGGACCCGAGCCGCCGGTGGAGGAATGGTTCCTGCCCGGCTCCGCGCCATCGGAGGACGCTGCCGGCTGGTTCGTGCCCGATCCCCAGGGCGGCCCGGCGCGACTGCTCCTGCCGACACAATACGCCGACTGGTGCCGTAGCGGTGCGAACACCCGCGGAGCCATCGCCCGCGCGCCGAACGGACTCGCCATCGCCTCGCCGCTCGCGGGCGCGGTCTTCGTGGTCGATCCGCACCTCTCCCCCGCCCAGCAGATGCTCGAGTTCCGCGCCCTGACCGCCGACCCGCGCCGCGTCCAGTGGGAGATCGGCGGCCAGCCCGTCCCGCCGGACGCCAACGGCCGTGTCCTGTGGAAGCTCGCGCCCGGCGAATGGGAGGTCACCGCCCGCGAAGGCGACTATCGCGCGGTGGCGAAGTTCGTGGTGGAGTAGAGGTTTGGTCCAGGGTGGTCCGCACTCTCCGAGTGCGGCTGCGTCTCCGTGCTATGAACTCTCATTCACCGGTCCCGGTCCCATGTGGAGCAGGTAGCCGCCATGGAGGCCCGCCTTGAAGGGATTGCCCGCGAGGTAGCGTCGGAACTTTTGGTGAGCCTCCGCGTTGCGTACGAGGTGGTCGAAGCTCTCGTCCTGCCAAAAGCGCCCTTTCTGGCCGAGCAGCTCGTTGATGAGTCTGGCGGTGTAGCGCTTCCATCCTTCGACCTGCTTCAACATACGATCACGGGGAATGCCCCCCACGATGACGTGCACGTGGTTGGGCATGACGACGTATTCACCAAGCCGGTAGCGGATTCCGTCGAAGTGGTGCAGCGAGTCGGCGACGATGCGGGCATTAGTTGGGTCCCGCAGGACGCACGCTCCGTGGCCGGCGTCCAAGTGAGCCTCGAGCTTGGCCGAGAACTTGCGGGAGAACTCGCGACGTTTTGATTCGTCGAGTCGCTCGAAGTCCTGCCGCCAGTCCGGCTCGCACGGGTCGACCCCCGCCTCGCTCAGCCATTGCCTGCGTTCCTCCTGCCAGAGCATCCAGAGGGTCTTTGGGATCGAGTCGAAGGTTCGCCAAGTGATGAAGTAGGTGGCTTCTGCCTGATCCCAATGCGGGAGATGGCTACGTGTCACTGAAGTGTGACGGTCAGGGTCAAAGTAACGAAAGCTAATGCTCACCGCGTGAGCATACACGTATAATATATTGTGCTAATTGCTTTGCGCACCTCTCGAATCCACGCCGCACTCGGAGAGTGCGGACCACCCTTGCCAGAAGCAATGCCCGGCCCAATCTGCGGCATGCTTCGCGCCCTCGTGCTCACCGCCGCCCTCGCCGTCGCGCTGCCGGCGGCGGAACTCAAAAAACTGGAGGACTTCCAGGCTGCGGCCACCGCGGCCAATGCGGTCCTGACGATTCCGAAATTCGAAACGACTCCGGAGGAGGTCGCCAAGGCGGCCGAGACGGTTCTGCGCGAGGCGGACGCGGCGCTCGATGCCATCGGCAAGCTCGAACCGAAGAAGGTCGCGTACGGCAACACCATCGGCGCGCTCGACGACATCGGCTTCCGCGTCGGCTCGGTCGCGAACCGGCTTTACGTGATCAAGGCCACCAGCACCGAACCCGCGGTGCGCCGAGCCGCCGAGGAAGGCGTGACCAAGATCGAGAAATGGAGCGTCGGGCTGGACTACCGCGAGGACGTCTACAAGTCGGTCAATGCCTTCGCCAAGACCAAACCGAAGCTCAGCGGCGAGCAGGCACGACTGCTCGAGCACGTCCTGCGCGATTACCGCCGCGCGGGCCTCGCGCTCCAGCCGGGCATTCGCACGGGCGTGGAACGCAAGCGCAAGGAGCTCGCCGACCTGACCACGACCTTCTCGACCAACATCACGGAATCGACCGCCCCGGTCACGCTCACCCGCGAGGAACTCATCGGCGTGCCGGAGGATTTCCTCGCCTCGCCCAAGGTGAAGAAGAGCGAGGACGGCAAGGCCTTCACCTTCCTGGTCAACGAGACGTATCAGTACCAAAACCTGATGGACCACGCCAAGTTGGAGGCCACCCGGCGCAAGGTCTACGTGGCGCGCGATTCGCTCGCCTCGGACAAGAACGCAGAGCTGCTCAACCAGATCGTCCTGCTCCGCGCCGACATCGCGCGCACGCTCGGCTACAAGTCCTGGGCCGACTACCAGACCGAGCCGAAGATGGCCAAGACGGGCGCCGCGGCGGCCAAGTTCGTCGAGGATCTCATCAGCGGCGTGCAGCCCAAGTTCGAGGCGGAACTGGCGGAATTGCAGGCGCTCAAGGCCGCCGACACGAGCGACCCGAAGACGAAGATCATGTCCTGGGATTGGCGCTACTACGTCAATCTGCTAAAAAAGCAGAAGTATCAGGTCGATGCCGCCGCGCTGAAGGTGTACTTCCCGATGCAGCAGACGCTGGCCGGGATGTTCCGCATCTACGAGCAGATCTTCGGGCTCAAGTTCACCCAGATCGAGGCGCCGCAGAAGTGGGTCGATGACCTGCAGCTGTGGATGACGACCGACGCCGCCACGGGCGAGCCGCTCGGGATGTTCTACCTCGACCTCTACCCGCGGGAAGGGAAGTACAACCACTTCGCCGAGTTCAGCATCATCGACGGCAAGCTGCTGGCCGACGGCAAGTACCAGCGCCCGATTTGCGCCCTCGTCTGCAACTTCCCGCCGCCCACCGGCGATGTGCCCTCGCTCCTGCCGCACAAGGACGTCGAGACGCTCTTCCACGAGTTCGGCCACGCCATGCACGCCATCCTGACCCGCGCCAAGCTGGTGCGCTTCTCCGGCACGAGCGTGCCGCGCGATTTCGTCGAGGCGCCCTCGCAGATGCTGGAGGCGTGGGCCTGGGACCAGAAGGTGCTCGACACGTTTGCGGCCGATTACCGCGATCCGGCCAAGAAGATCCCGGCCGACATCATCGAGAAAATGAAGGCCGCCAAGCTCGCCACCATCGCCGTGACCTATCGCCGGCAGTTCGCCTTCGCCGCGCTCGACCTCGCCATTCACGGCCCGGTCAAGCCGAACGCGAAGGGCGAGATCGATGCCCGCGCGCTGGTCAACGCCTCGCTGCAGCGCGTCTTCCTGCCCATCGACGACCGGACCGATTTCGCTTCGGGCTTCGGGCACCTCATGAGCTACGACGCCGGCTACTACGGCTATGCCTGGGCCGACGCCATCGCCGCCGACCTGGCGACCATCTTCAAAACCGCCCCGAACGGCTTCTTCGACACCGAGGCCGGAAAGCGTCTTCGGACCGAGATCTACGAGGTCGGCGGCGCGCGCGAGGCAGCGGAATCGGTCGAGAAGTTCCTGGGCCGCAAGCAGTCCAACGATCCGTTCATCGCCTCGCTCGGGCTCGATCCGGCCGCGGCGAAGGCGGGTAAGGGCGGCAAGAAGAAGGGCAAAAAGTAACCTCCGCCCAAGCTAGTCCCGCAGGCGTGAAGCCTCGAGCAATTCGGGCCGCGGGACTTCGCCTTGCTGGCGCAGCGCTTCGACGAAAGCCGGCACGAGGCGCGAGCGCGAGTGCTCGCTCCAGGCGGCGACCAGCGTGAACGGCGGCACGTCGCCGTGCAGCTTGCGCGTGACCACGTCCTTGATGCGCATTCCCTGCGCCACCACGCCCGGAGCGAGGCCGACGCCATAGCCGGCGGCCACCATGCCCACCATCGCTTCCTTGCTGTCGGCACCGCGCGCGAGGCGCGGCGAGAAACCGGCGCGCCGACAAACCGCCTGGACCCAGTCGAGATAGCCCTGCGCCGCTTCGGGCTTGATGAAGACGATCGGCTCCGTGGCCAGATCGGTGAGTTGGATCGGCTGCCGCGAGCGCGCCAGTCGATGCCCCCGCGGCAAACCCACGCGGACGTCGGACTGCAGCACCGGCACGATCTTCGTCCCCGGGCGGAACGGCGCCATGGCCGTGGCGATGGCGAGGTCGATGCGACCGTCTTCCAGCGCCACGCCCAGCTCGTCGCGTTTCATTTCCCGCACCTCGACGTCCACCTGCGGATGGCTCGCGCGAAAGGCCGCCAGCGCCCCGGGCAGAATCGAGAACGTCAGCGCACCGACGGTCCCGAGCGTCAGTTCGCCCGCCTCGCCGCGCGCCGCCGCGCGCGCGGTCTCCACCGCGCGGGCCGCCTCCTCCAGGGTCTTGCGGGCGCCGCGCAGGAAGACCCGCCCGGCGTCGGTCAGCCGCACGCCGCCGCGGTTGCGCTCGAACAAGGGCTCGCCGAGTTCGTCCTCCAGATCCCGGATCTGCCGGCTCAGCGGCGGCTGCGCCACGCGCAGCCGCTCGGCGGCGCGGCGAAAGCTCAGTTCCTCCGCCACCGCCACGAAATAGCGCAGATGCCGCAGCTCCACGCCGCAGGCTAACTGATACCTCTGAGGTATCAACAGCGGACCAACAAAGTCATTCCGGCGCCCGGCGTGGGTGGGAGCGTTCCGGTCATGAGCACCGCGGTCGCCGATTCCCCGATCCTTCCTCCGCCCGTCGCCGCTGCCAAATCGTCCCGCCTCCGACCGCTGCTCGTCGGCGGCGCCGCGGTCGCCGCGGTGGCTGCCGCCGTCACGGTCTGGTTCATCCACGCCGCCGGTCATGAAGTCACGGACAATGCCATGCTCGACGGGCGGGTGCATCCGCTCAGCACGCGCGTGGCCGGCATGGTGAGCGAGCTGCTGGTCGAGGACTACGCCACGGTCCGCGCCGGCCAGCCCATTGCCCGGCTCGATCCGCGCGACGCCGAGATCGCCCTGCAGGAAGCACGCTCGCAGCTCGCCGTGGCCCAGGCCGGCATTCCCCAGGCCGAAGCAGCTCTGGCCCAGGCGCAGGCGCAGGTCGGGCAGAGCCGGGCCGCCCAGGCGCAGGCCGCGGCCCAGGAGCGCAAGGCGGGCCTCGACTTCGAGCGGGCCCGCTCGCTCTTCCAGGCGCCGGAGAATGGATCGCGCGTGATTTCAAGATCGGAGTTCGACTCCGCCCAGGCCTCGCTCGACGTCACGCGGGCGGCCGTCGCCTCCGCCATGGCCGCGCAGGAAGCCGCCGCCGCCGCGCTCCGGGCCGCCGAGGCCGGACTGGGCGTGGCGCGCGCTCGTCGCGACACCGCGGAGGCCGCGTTCCGCAATGCCGAGCTGCAGCTCTCCTACACCACGCTGACCGCGCCGGTCGCCGGCCGACTCGGCAAGCGCAATCTCGAGGTCGGTCAGCGAGTCTCACCCGGCCAGTCGCTCGTGGCGCTCGTCGGCTCCGACGTCTGGGTCACAGCCAACTTCAAGGAGAGCCAGCTCGCCAGGATGCGCGTGGGGCAGGAGGTGCGCGTCTCGGTCGACGCCATTCCAGGGCACGTCTTCCGCGGCCGCGTCGAGTCGCTCTCGCCCGGCACCGGCGCAAAGTTCGCCCTCCTGCCGCCCGACAACGCCACGGGAAACTTCACCAAGATCGTGCAACGCGTGCCCGTCCGCATCGCCCTGGAGCCCGACTCCGTGCGCGGTTACGAAGACCGCCTGCGCGCCGGGCTTTCGGTCGTGGCCGAGGTGCTGCTGAAGTAACACGCGGCCGCCCCGCCCCACGTTCATGCCGCCGGAGCCTCCTGTCTCGCGCCGCGACTGGCTGGCGGTCGGCGCCGCCGTGCTCGGCGCGTTCATGGCGGTGCTGGACATTCAGATCACCAACGCCTCGCTGCGCGACATCACCGGAGCCCTCGGTGCGACCACCGACGAAGGTTCCTGGATTTCCCTCGGCTACCTGCTGCCGGAGATCGTCATGATCCCGCTTTCCGGCTGGCTGGCCCAGGTCTTCGGCCTGCGCCGGTTCTTCCTCGGCAATGTCGCGCTCTTCCTGCTCTTCTCCGTCGCCTGCGCCCAGGCCTGGGATCTGGCCAGCATGACGGCCTTCCGCGTGGCCCAGGGTGCCACCGGCGGGACCATGATCCCGCTGGCCTTCACCATGATCCTTTCGAAGCTGCCGCCTTCGAAGCGACCCATCGGCTTCGCGCTCTTCGGTGTCTCCGCGGTCTTCGCGCCGGCCATCGGACCGACCGTCGGCGGCTACCTGACCGACAACTTCGGCTGGCCCTCGATCTTCTATCTCAACCTGCTCCCGGGCGTCTTCATGTATGCCGCCCTGGCCCGGGCCCTCGACCCCGCGCCGTTCCGCCGCGACCTGCTGCAGGGGGCCGACTGGGCCGGCATCCTGGCCATGGCGAGCGGGCTCGGCTGCCTGACCTTCTTCCTCGAGGAAGGCAATCGGAAAGACTGGTTCGGCTCCCAAGAGATCGTCTGGACCTTTTGGATCGCGCTCGTCTCGCTGCTTGCCTTCATCGTCATCGAACTGCGCAGTCCGAACCCGTTCATCAACCTGCGCCTGCTCAGCCGGCGTGGATTCCTCGTCGGCAGCATCATCAATTTCGTCGTCGGCGCGGCGCTCTACGGCAGCATCTACCTCCTGCCGCTCTACCTCGGGCAGATGCAGGGCTACAGCGCCCTGCAGATCGGCGAGACGCTGCTCTGGATGGGCCTGCCGCAGCTGCCCATGATGCCGCTGGCCAGCCGCCTGACCCAGCGGGTCGACAACCGCCTGCTGGTCGGCTTCGGGCTCTGCTTCTTCGCCTTCAGCTGCTATCTGACCGGGCAGATGGATCGCGACGTCGGCGATTTGCAGCTGCGTCTGCCGCTGGCCATCCGTGCGCTCGGCTTTCCTTTCGTCATCGTGGCCATCACGAACATCGCCACGGCCGGCATCGAGCAGGAGCAAATCGCGTCCGCTTCGGGCCTCTTCAACATGCTGCGCAATCTCGGCGGTTCGGTCGGCATCGCCGTGCTCGGCTCGCTCCTGACCCAGCGCGAGCATTTCCACTCCAACCACCTCGGCGAGGCCATCAGTCTGTTCAGTGCGGCCACTGACGAGCGGCTCACGCAGCTCACGTCGCGCTTCGTGGCGCTCGGCTACGATGCCGTCACGGCCGGCCGCATGGCGCTCGGGGCGATCGACCAGACCGTGCGCGGCCAGGCCTTCTTCCTGGCCTATGGCGACTGCTTCAAAATGCTGGCTTTCGGTCTGCTGGCCTGCGTGCTGCTGGTGCCTTTCTGCCGGAAGCCGACCGGCCCGGCCGATCCCGCCGCGGCCCATTGAGCGTCTGGCGCCGAGCCCCGGAGTTCCCGCCCGGGCGCGGCCTCCCTTGATCTTCCTCCTTCCTCCTTCATCCTTCGTCCTTGCCCAACGCCATGGACCTCGACTCTCCCTATTCGCTCGTGCTCTCGCCCGCCCCGGAATCCCGCAGCGAGGTCCTGGATGCCCACGCCAGCCCCTTCAAGGTCGTGGTCGATCCGGTCATGCGCACCCGGCTGCGGAAGGCGCTCACCGACCTCATCGACCATCACGACAACTCGCTCGCCGAGTACGTCACGGAGGGCAAGCTGTCGCTCGAATCGTACAAGGAGTACATCGAGCTCTTTGCCCGCAGCCTGCGCGAGACGATGGAAAGCCGCGAAGGCGTGACCTACCTGCTGAAGGCCACAGGCCTCGACGTGCCGCCGGAGAGCGTCAATCTGATGCCCGAGTGGCGTTGGAAGTAGGCTAGGTCGGCTCTGCGGCCGCGACGGCCGCTGTCTTCGGGCGAGCCGCCACCTCGGCACGTTCGATCGCTTCCTTAACTGCCCGGGCCAGTTCGTCGGCGCGGAAGGGTTTGTGGAGAATCGCGAAGCCGTCGCCCGATTCGACCGCCTGATCCAGCAGCGCGTGGTCGGCGTGCCCGGAAATGTAGAGTACCTGCAGATCGGGCCGTTGCTGGAGCAGCAGACCCACCAGCACGCAGCCGTTCATGCGCGGCATGACCAGATCGGTGACCACCAGCTCGATGTGGCCGGGGTGCTCGTTGCTCAGGCGCAGGGCATCCTCGCCGTCCGTCGCGGTCAGCACCTGATAGCCGTTCACTTCCAGGATTTCGGTCAGCAACCGGCGTAGCACATCTTCGTCCTCTACGACCAGGACGGTGCCGCGCCCGCTCGAGACTTCCGCCTCGGGCGTCGGCAAGACCGGGGCGCGCTCGGTCACCGTCGCGTGCTCGGCGTCGGCCAGCGGCAGATAGACCCGGAACTGCGTGCCTTTCCCGACCGCGCTCTCGACCGTGATCGTCCCGCCGGCCTGGCGCACGATGGACCAGCAGGTCGACAGCCCAAGGCCCGTGCCGCTGCCGCGCTGCTTGGTGGTGAAGAACGGCTCGAAGATGCGTTCCAGCGTGGCGGTGTCGATGCCGCAGCCCGTGTCGGAAACCGTCAGTTGGGCGTAGCTGCCGGGCACCAACTCGTCGGGCAGTTGCTCGTCCTCCTCGCGGAAGAAGACGCAGATGGTTTCGATGATGAGTTCGCCGCCCCCCGGCATGGCGTCGCGGGCGTTGAGCGCGAGGTTCATCACCACCTGGCTGGCCTCGCCGGAATCCATGCTGACGAAGGTGCCGTCGGGGTGCAGCTGCATGCGCAGCTGGATGTCCTCGCCAATCAGCCGGCGCAGGAGGTAGCCGGTTTCCTTGACCACGAGGTTGAGATCGAAGGTCTGCCGCTCGAGCGGCGCCTGCCGGCAGAAGTTCAGCAGCTGGCGCGTGAGTGTCTCGGCCCGCTCGCCCGCCCGCTGGATCTGCTCGATGTAGCTGTGCATCGGATGCCCCGGCCCGAGTTTGTGGGCCGCGAAGTGCGCGTAGCCGAGCATGGCCGTGAGCAGATTGTTGAAGTCGTGGGCCACGCCGCCGGTCAGTCGACCGATGGCCTCCATCTTCTGCGACTGGCGCACCTTGTCCTCCAGCAGACGACGCATGCTGACATCCTGGATGGTGCCGATGAAATACAGGTGATTCCCGTCGGCATCGCGCACCTCGTGGGTGTGGGCGAGGATCCACGTCGTGCTGCCGTCGCGGCGGTAGACCTCGATCTCGCGCGTCTCGATCGTACCGATCTCGGTCATGCGTCGGACCGCCTCGACCCGCTCGTGCGGCCGGACGTAGAGATCCCGGGAGATGTCGCGAATCTTCGCCATCATCTCTTCCGGCGTGTCGTAGCCGAGCATGTTGGCGAAGGCCCGGTTCACCGTGATGAACGGCCCGGACTTGGTCGAGCGCGCCATGCCGACGATGGCGTCGTCGAAGAGCGCCCGGTATTGCTGCTCGGTCTCCTGCGCGAGCCGTTCGGTCGCCTGGAGGGCCTCGAGCTTGCGGCGCTCGGAGGCCTGAATCTCCGCCAGGGTCGTCTCGATGCGCCGGGCTTCCCGCCGGCGGGCGATGAGCAGGGCAATCAGGATGACGATGGCCAGCAGCACGAAACCGAGCGGCATCCAGCGGTTCAAATCCACCTGCGCGAGCGGGGCATGCGCGAGCACGCCGGCAAAGCCTGAGCCGGGCGACCAGGTCGTCACGCGTCCAGCATGGGCCGGCCGCGCCGGGGGCGTCAATCACAAGCGGGCGGCCCCGGCCGATTGCCGGGGCGCGGGCCCGGAAAAATGCGGCCCACCCGAACTTGGCGCTTGGCACTGGCGGGGACTCTAACAACCATGCGACCGCGATGACTCTCCCCCGCTCCTTTGCCGTTCTCCTGGGCTGGCTTCTGTGCGTTCCCACGCTGCTGGCCCAGTCGCCAGCACCCGCCGCCGACAAGGCCGCCGCCCCAAAGACGGTGCTCGAACTCATCCTGCACGGCGGGCCGCTGATCATCCTCATCTGGATCTGTATTCTGGCCACCTCCATCGTGATGGTGACCTTCGTGATCCAGAACGTCATGACGCTGAAGGCGGAGAAGCTCGCGCCGCAGCCGATGGTCGATGCATTGAAGCAAGCCGTGCATGCCGGAAATTATCAGGAGGCGTGGGAGACCTGTAAGGCGAACGACAACTATCTGGCCAACGTCCTCCGCAGAGGCCTTGAACGGCTGGGGCGCGGCAAGGAGACGTTCGAGGACGCGCTGGCCGAGGCCGGCATGCGCGAGGCCACGCTCCTGCGCACCCGCAACAGCTATCTCTCGGTCATCGGCGTCGTCTCGCCCATGATCGGACTGCTCGGCACGGTCATCGGCATGATGGGCGCCTTCCAGACGCTGGGTTCCAGCGGCATCTCGGATCCGCGCGCGCTCGCCTCCAGCATTGGCGAAGTGCTCCTGGCCACGGCCAGCGGTCTCTTCATCGCCATCCCGGCCTTCGTCGCCTACTACATCTTCCGCAACATGGCGCAGAACTCGATCGTCAAGGCCGAGGACAAGCTGAACCAGATCGTGGAGGAGATTCCGTTCGAGGAGCTGAAGGGGATCCGCATCGGCGAGAACTTCGACCCCGGCTGGACGCCGAACAAGGCCGCCTCCAGCTCCGGCCGCCAGTCGCGCAAGGTCTCGCTCAAACTCACCACCGCCTGCCCGGTCTGCAACGGCTCCATCCAGCCCGGGGAGAATCCGTGCAGCCACTGCGGTACCACGCTGGAATGGGGTTGAGCCGCCCACGCCGTCCCACCGCTGACGCTTTCCTGCCATGAGCGATGTGGCCAAAGGCCATTCCCGCAAGCGCCGCTCGGCGCGCGAGTTTCCGGAGGAGGATCCGGACTTTCAGATCGCGCCCATGATCGACGTACTGCTCGTGCTGCTGGTCTTCTTCATGTCGATCAGCTCCACCGAGGTGCTGCAGTCGACCAAGGGCATCGAACTGCCCGTGGCAGTGAATGGGCGCGATGCGGCCAAGAACGCCAAGCAGATGATCGTCAACGTGTCGTGGAACCTGATCGGCGACGCCGGTTCCATCAGCATCGACGACAAGGCCTATCCGACGCCCAGCGACATCATCCCGCTGCTCAAGGCGCGGGTCGAGGTGGTGCCGGAAATGCGCGTGCTGCTCCGCGCCGACAAGCAGGTCCGCTACTCCTATCTGCGCGAGATCATGATCGCCATCGGCCAGGCCGGCATCGGCAACGTCACCTTCTCGGTGGTCGACAAAGACAAAACTTAACCCTACGTTACTCCTATGGCTTCCATGGCCTCCGAAGACGGAGACATCGGCTTTCAGATCGCGCCGATGGTCGACGTGGTGTTCGTCCTGATGCTGTTCTTCATGGCCAGCGCCGGGGCGCAGATCGTGGAGCGCGAGCTGGGCATCAACCTGCCCAGCGGCCGCTCCTCGACCAGCACGGCCCCGAGCACGCCCATCATCATCGCCATCGCGCCCGATGGCGGCATCTCGATCAATGGCGCCCCTTACGACGCCCCCGAGGCCAAGGAACTGACGCAAACCCGCGAATGGCTGAAGGCGACCGTCGACCAGTTCGGCGCCAAGGACCCGGTCATCATCCAGCCCGATCCCCAGGTCCGCCACGAACGCATCGTCCAGGTCCTCAACGCCTGCGCCGCCGCCGGCGTGAAAAACCTCAGCTTCGGGTAGAGCCTCGCTGAGGCTCGGCATAGGCAATAGGGAAATAGGCGATAGGCAATAGACTGGGCGGATCGTCCGGGGCGGTGCCGATCTCTGCGCCCGCCTATCGACTATCGCCTATTTCGCTATTGCCTATGCCGAGCTTTAGCGAGGCTCAGCGAGGCTCAGACGCGCTTGGAGACGCAGGTCTCGAGGGCATCGTACTCGCCCCCGTAGTTGGCGGCGATCTTGACCAAACGGCTGACGGTGGCCCGGACCGACTGGGCTTCGGTGGTCTGCGACTTCTCCAGCCGGGCCCACCATTTCATGGAGCCGTCGTCGTTGGTCTCGAGGGTCTCCTGCTCGAACTCGCCGTGATTGACCTGCTGGAGGAAGTCGCGCCGCAGTTCCTCGTCGCGGAAGGCGATCCAATGGCTGACAGGGCGCTCGCGTTCGGGTAGATCGCCGGCGGCGAGCAGCTGCTCGAGGCGCTTGTCGATCTTCGATTGCACCAGTTCGAGCTGCGGATCCTCCGGCGCGCGCATCGGCGCGGGCGGAGCGATCTCGGTGACCGGCACCGGGGGAGCAGGCTGAATCGCCACCGGCTGGGTGCCCGGAGGACGGGGAATCGGCTGCGTAGGGACAGGCGCCCGCGGCGCGGGCGGAGCGATGTCGGTCACCGGCTGGGGCGGGAGGACCGGTGGAGGCAGCTCGACCGTCTCGAAATCCTCCGAGAGCGGCACGTCGGCGAGGTCCGGCACCGGAACTGCCGCTTCCGCCCCGGCCGACGCGACGGCCGGATCCGCCGGACAGATGGTGTACAGGAACTGCTCCCAATTCGGATCCGGCTCAGCCCCGCCCACGATGGTGTAATGCGGGAAGTCGGCCTGCATCTGCGCCAGTACCGGGTCCAGCAGTTCCGCCATGGGGCCGTAGAAAAAGAAATCCCGCGTGCCACCCCCGGTGATGTGGCCGGCGAACGCCGCGCCCGCCATGCCGGCAAGGCTGTCGTCGAGTTCGCGTTCGATCGCGTCGAGCGCCAGCTGCTCCTCCCGCTCGACCAGCCCGTTCGCAGCCGGGGCCAGCAGGCCGACCCGGATGACGTAGCAAACGCCCAAGTGTGGGTCCGGGGCCTGCTCTTTCAACGCCAAGTGCGCGCTGATCGAGCAAAGCAGCCCGTCCACCTCCGTTTCGTATGTCTGCCAACCATCCTTCATGCGCGCTGGAGAAAGAGTCTGCACCTAAATTTTAGGAAAGGGAACACAGGATTTGTCGTCCAATCGGCTTGCCTCTGGCTCATTTGAACACGTAGACTCGGCCGTATGAAGAAAGTCCACGCCCCCACCCTGCCCGAAGAATTTTACACCTCGCCAAAAGGCAAGTTCGCCTCCGGGTACCGGGAGATCTCGGTGGCCCTCGGCCGTGTCCCGGAGTCGCTCGATCTCGCCCTGCGGCACCCGTTCGACGTCGAGTTCAGCCGCCTCCCCGCCGGCAAGATCCTCTGCCCGTTTCACTCGCACTCGGCCCAGTGGGAATTCTACTACGTGCTGTCCGGCCGCGGACAGGTCCGCGACGACGAGGGTCTGCACGAGATCGAGGCCGGCGATGCCTTTCTCTTCAAACCGGACGAGGCGCATCAGCTGCTCAATCCCTACGAGACCGATCTCGTGTTTCTGACGATTGCAGACAATCCGATCGGCGAATCCTGCTACTATCCGGACAGCCGGAAATGGCTCGTACGCAGCCCCAATCGCGCGCTGATCCGGAGCGAGTCGCTCGACTACTTCGACGGAGAAGAAGAGGTCGGGTGAGTATCAGGGGGTAAGAGGCAAGATCCAAGATCCAAGATCCAAGATCCAAGGAAGGTTCAGGGAAGAAGGGATAAGGAAATGCCGGGCGCGTTCGGACCCGTGTTCGGTATTCCACTCCCCAACTCCCATTCCTTCCCCACTCCCACTCCCACTCCCACTCGCACTCCCACTCGCACTCCCACTCCCACTCCCACTCCCACTCGCACTCCCACTCCCACTCCCACTCCTACTCCCACTCCCACTCACGCCGCCCCCGCTTCGACGGCAGCAAGCTGCCTGGGAGACAGCGGCAGCAAGCTGCGCGCAGTCCACGGCCTTCGGCTCCCGACTGCAGTCTCCAATCTCCAGTCTGCAGTCTCCAATCGCCGATCTCCGATCTTCCGCCGAAGACTACCCCTGAATCTCCTCCGGGTGATATTTCTTCCAATACCTCAGGGAGGCGCTGACGGCCATGAAGCTGGGGTCGGCCAGTTCGTAGTCCTTCACGCCCTGGGCGTCGCGGCCGTTGCGCATCAGGTCTTCCGCCTCGTAGCGCTCGAACTCCCGCACCAGCGTGGGCTCGTCGGCGCCCTCCTTCAGCCGCCGACGGAACCAGCCGGCCCAGTCGTGCAGGCGCGCCTCGAGTTGGTCGAGATGCGCCGGGATGCCGCCTTCGACCAGGCCCCAATGCGGCAGGTAAAAGCGCGCGGCCTGCAGTGCGCGCAGCTTCGCGATGCTCTCCACCCACGATTCCAAATGCAGCTCGGGTGGAACGAACGGCGGAATGACCGGCCCGCCGTTGATGGTCACGCCAGCCACGTCGCCGCCGAAGACATTGTCGTCCCAGGCATAGACGTTGTGGTGATTCGCATGGCCCGGGGTGTCGACCGCCTTCACCCGGAACTGCCCGGCCTGGAACACGTCGCCGTCATTGGCAATGCGGATGCGCTCGGTCGGGATGGGCTGCAGCGAACCCCACAGCTCCTGCATGCGGTCGCCGTAGATGCGCGTGGCCGATTCCACCAGGCGCGAGGGATCGGCCATGTGCGGGGCGCCCTTCGGATGCACGTAGATCGTCGCGCCCGACTGCGCCAGACGCCAGGCCGCGCCGGCATGGTCGAAGTGGATGTGGCTGAGGAAGACATGCCGCACGTCCTCCTGCCGCAGGCCGGCGGCCTCGAGCTGGCGCAGCACGTTGTTCCAGGTCGACTCCGGCCCGACGTCAAAAAGCGCGATGCCGTCCTGCGTTTCCAGCGCGGTGACAGCGATGATCTTGGGGCGGCCGAGCTGGAACGTGTCGAAAATGTGCACCATGCAGCGAAGCTGGCCGGATTTCCGCTCCGCGGCAACGTCCGCTTGCGGGCCGCGACCGGCGCCCGCAGGCTGCCCGATGCCCGCGAAGTCCCCGCGTTCCGGCCACGCTCACGCGCACGACCACACCCCTGATCACGGCTGCGGCCACACCTCGTTGAGCTTCGAACAGCTGGTCGAGTCGGTCCGTCGAGGCGGCCTGCGCATGACCGACAGCCGGCGGGCCATTCTGCGCACCCTGCTGGCCGCCCGCGCGCCGCTCACGCTCGAGGAGATCCGGGACCGCTCGCAGCACGACGGCCAGCCGCCCGATTTCGCCACGGTCTTCCGGACGATGGAGAAGCTGGAGGAACTCCGGCTCGTGCACCGGGTCAATCTCGAGCGCGCCAGCAGCTACTTCGAATTGCTCGATCCGAGCAGCCACCACGAGCATCTCGTCTGCGTCGGCTGCGGACTCGTGAAGCCCATCACCGACGAATGCCCGGTCGAGAAGATGGAGCGCGCGCTGGCCCGGAAGCACGGGTTTACCGAGATCCGGCACTCGCTCGAGTTCTTCGGCCGCTGTCCCGACTGCTCGGCGAAATAGCGCACTCGCTCACCGACTGCGCGCCGGTGGATCCATCTTGCGCCAGCGGTATTTAGGATCCTCCCGGGTGCGCACGGCGAAGATGACGCCGCTGCCCCGCCACGGATCGAGCACCAGCCCATCGGCAAAATCCTGCCCTCGGGCGGTCACCACCACGGTGTTGTGCTCGCGCAGCGTGCCGCCATTGGCCTTGCCCCAGTGCACTTCGTGCCCACGCAGGCCGAGCCGGCCTAATGCGTCGGTCAGGTCCTCGGCCCACTGCCAGCAAAGCCCGCGCTCACGCAGGCCGACGTTCACCATCGTGTTGTGGATCCACGGCCCGGTCGTGACGCCATAGCGCCGAGCCAGCTCCGCGCCGGTCTGCACGGCCGTTTCGGCGATGCGCCGGCGCTCGCTCGCCGGGCCCGCCGGCAAGACGCGCTGCAGTTCGCGCTCGACCTGCGCCACCTCCGACGGACCGCCGCGGGGCAATTGAACGCAGCCGCTCGCGCAAACCATCGCCATCATCGCCAGCCAGACCGAACGCCACGCCATCGGCCCACGGTGTCGCGCCCGGGGCGTCTGGCAACGCCTGGCGGAACCATTTGAAAGTTGGCCCATCCCCGGGAAGCTGGCCGCCATGGACCTCGCCCTTTCCGACCTGCGTGCCGGCGTGGCCGAACCGGTGCGTTTGGTGGTCGTCGGCGACCCCATCGCCCATTCGCGCTCGCCCGAGATGCAGAATGCGGCCCTGGAGGCGGTCGGCTCGCCGCTGCGCTACGGGCGGCTGCGGCTCGCCCCCGACGAACTCGCCGAGGGGCTCGAGCTCCTCGCCGCCCAGGGCTTCCGCGGCGCCAACGTGACCATTCCCCACAAGCTCGCCGTCCGGGCTCACTGCGCCCGGCTGAGCGAAGGCGCGCAGGCGCTCGGGGCCGTCAACACGCTCCTGCTCGAGGACGGACGCTGGACGGGCTTCAACACCGATGGCCCGGGCTTCGAACGCGCCCTGCGCGAGAGCTTCGGGCTCGATCTGCACGATCTGCGCGTGCTCATCCTCGGGGCCGGGGGTGGGGCCGGCCGGGCCCTGGCGGCACAATGCGCGCTGGCACCCTGCGAGCGACTCGTCCTGGCCAACCGCGACGTGGCCAAGGCCCGCGCACTGGCCGCCGAGCTGCAGCCCATTTTCGGCCGCCGCGCGCGCCTGCTCGGTCCGGGCGAAGGGCTCGAAGTCTGCGGGCTCGACCCGACCGCCCTTGCGCGCCAGCTGGCTCAGACCGACCTACTCGTCCATTGCACCCCGCTCGGCCTGAGCTTCGCCGACCCCCTGCCGCTGCCCCCGCGCCTGCTCGAACCGCATCACCTCGTCTACGACACCGTCTACCGCGCCGACGGCGAGACCCGCCTCGTCCAGACCGCTCGGGAACAAGGCGCCCGGGCCGCCAGCGGCGAGTCGATGCTGCTGCACCAGGGCGCGCTGGCGTTCGAGCTTTGGCACGGTCGCACCGCCCCACTCGAGGTGATGCGTCAGGCCCTGCGGCGGCGCGGCTGAGTCGAGCCTAGCCCAACAGCGGATTCTTCCAGCGCAACCCGGTGAAACGCGAGAAGTCGCCGTCGTTGGAGCAAAGCGTGGCTCGGTATTGGATGGCGTAGGCGGCGAGCACCGCGTCCGAGACCAGCGTGCCCCGGCCCTGCGTGGCGCTCAGCAGCTCCATGACCTGCTCGAAGTGATGGGCCGCGGGGGTCAGGACGCGGGCCTGCGGGAGCGAAAGCCAGTCGGCAACCACACTCCTCGCCTCGGCCAGACTCACGGTCGCCGCGCCGAGTCGGGGATTGGTCGCGATACGCACGAACCCGAGCAACACCTCGTTCGGCAGCCCGATCAGCTCTTCCCCGGCCAGGACCGACCGCCACCAAGCCGCCGCTTTGGCATGCTGCGGCCCGTGCGGGTTGTGGGCGTAGAGCAGGAGATTGAGGTCGGGCAGGATCACTTCTGCAGCTCCCGGAGCGTCTCCTCGTCGTCCCAAGCGTCGGCGAGGTGGTTGAAATTGGCCTGGGCGAGCTCCGCGGGAAACGGCGCGGGAAACAAAGCCCGCACGGTCGGAGCGCGCCGCGCGCCCCCGGCGAGTCCGCGCCGAATGGACCGATTCAGCACCTCTTTAAAGGACAAACCGGTGCGCGCCGTCTCCGCCTTCAAGAGCGCCTCGGTGTCAGGATCGAGCGTGACCGTCGTGCGCATCTGGCATCATGATGCCCACTACTTTGCTGTCAAGATGACCACCTGCCGCCCGCTCCGCCCGAACTCCCACTTGGCACCGGGGGGTCGCTGCGTCCCATTGCGGGCGTGATTCGTCTTTGCTGTCTGCTGCTGTCACTGCTGCTGCTGCCCTCGCTCTCTGCGCAGGTGCAGGTGGAATTGAAGCTCAGCCGCCGGCTCTACATCACCTACGAGCCGATCGTGGCCACCGTGACCGTGACCAACCTGGCCGGGCGCGACCTGCTGCTCGATGCGGAGGGCGGCAAGCAATGGTTCGGCTTCGAAATCACGAACGACGGCAACCTGCTGGTGCCCTTCGATCCGGATTACAGGATCAGCCCGCTGCGCGTCGCCTCCGGCGAGCGCGTGGTGCGGAAGATCGACCTCGCGCCCCTCTTCCCGATCCGCGATTTCGGGCAGCATCGGGTACGGGCGACCATCTTCGTGCGCGAACTCGACCGCTTCTTCGCCTCGAACGTGCAGGCCTTCGACCTGACCGATGGCCGCACGGTCATGCGGCAGACGGTCGGCGTGCCGGGCTCGGGCGAGTTGCGCGAGCTGCAGCTCCTCACCTTTCAGCTGCCGAATCGGCTCAACCTCTACGTCCGCATCCGCGACCGCGCCTCGGGGGTCGTGTTCGGCACCCAGAACATCGGCCGCTACCTGCCGGTCACTTCGGAGCCGCAGACGATGCTCGACGGACGCAACCACCTCCACATCCTGCACCAGGCAGCGCCGCGCACGTTCCTCTACACGATCATCGGTCTCGACGGCGAACGGCTCGGCCAGGAAATCTACACCATCACGCCCGGCTCGCGGCCGGTCCTGGCCCGCAGCGGCGCGCAGGTGCGGGTGCGCGGCGGCCAGCTTACGCGCGAGCCGGAGGCGGGCAGCCTGCCGGACGACGCCCCGAGCATCGGCACCCGGCCGCCGGGGCTACCGCGGGTGCGCTGATGCGCCCGCGTCTGCGTCCTTCCTGAAGCGAAGATGATCGGGCTGCTGCTGCGTTTCATTCTGGCCACGCTCCGGCTGCTGCCGATGCGCCTGGTCTTCGCCCTCGGCTCTGCCTTGGGGCTCCTGGCTTGGGCGCTGGCCGCGCCGTATCGCCGACTCGCGCGCGCGAATCTGCGCATCGCTTTTCCGGACCGTCCGGAGCAGGAAATCCGCGCCCTGGCGCGCCGGCATTTCCAGCTCCTCGGCGCGAACCTGCTGGCCGGCGGACGCTCCATTCCGATGAGCGATGCGGAGATCCGCGAGGTCCTCGAGGTCGAGGGCGAGGCGGAGTTCCTCGCGCTGCTCGCGGAGGGCCGCGGCGCGGTCG
This sequence comes from Verrucomicrobiota bacterium, assembly GCA_018240025.1. Lineage (GTDB taxonomy): Bacteria > Verrucomicrobiota > Verrucomicrobiia > Chthoniobacterales > SZAS-18 > SZAS-18. The sequence continues at coordinate 15,563 of JAFEGM010000008.1, read as the reverse complement.
TGGTGCTCTGCCACATGGGCTGCTGGGAAATGTGCGCGCGGCTGGCCGGCCTGCTGACGCCGTATAAGTTTGGCACGATCTATCAACCGCTGCGCGATCCCGGCGCGGAGCAGCTGGTGCGCGAATTGCGCTCGGCGCACCGGGTCGAGCTCTTCAGCCGCAAGGAGGGCTTCGGCGGTCCGTCCGCGTTTGTCCGCGGCGGCGGCGGCCTGACCATCCTGGCCGACCAGCACGCGGGCGATGCCGGCGTTTGGGCGCCGTTCTTCGGACGACTGGCTTCCACCACCACGCTGACCGCCCTGCTGGCGCAGCGCACGGACGCGCCGCTGCTCACGCTCTCCATCCGCACCCTCGGCCCCGGTCGCTGGCGGGCGGTCTTCTCGCGGCCGCTCGAGCGCGTGCCCGGCGAGTCGGTCGAGGCGCTAACCGCCCGCATCAATGCGGCCATCGAGGGGCAGATCCGCGCCTCGCCGGCCGACTGGTTCTGGGTCCACAATCGCTGGAAGACGCCCAAGCCGAATTTTCTGCTCGCGGGCTACCGCCGCGGGGTGACCCTTCCCGCCGGCATGAGCGCTTCCGATCTCCAGCCCTTCCGTCTGCTCGTCCGCTCGCCCAACTGGCTGGGCGATGCGGTCATGAGCGTGCCGGCGGTGCGCTCGCTGGCCACGGGCCGGCCCGACGCCCAGGTCACGGTCCTTGCGCCCGCCAAGCTGGCCGACTTCTGGCGCACGGTGCCGGAAGTGGCGCAGGTGCTCGAGATCGCCCCCGACAAGGGCGGCGTCTTCAGCGTGGGCAAAATGCTGCGTCAGGCGGGCAAGTTCGACGTGGCCGTACTGTTGCCGAATTCCCTCCGTTCCGCGCTGGAAGTCTGGCTGGGGCGCATTCCCCGCCGCGTCGGGTTCGCCGGGCATTCGCGCCGCAAGCTGCTCAATCAAGTGGTGCCCGAACCCGAGGTGAAGCCGGGACCGACGCGTCCGCACCACGCCGAGCGCTACCTGCATCTGGCCCGGGCGTGCGGCGGAATGCGCCCGTCCGAGCAGACCGCGGAGGGCACCACGCTGCAGCCGGGCTTCGCGCGCATCGGGCTGTGTCCGGGTGCCGAGTACGGCCCGGCCAAACGCTGGTTCACGGAGCGTTTCGCCGAGGCCGCCAAGCAAATCGCGGCGCGCAAGCATGTGCGCTTTGTCCTCTTCGGCGTGGCCAAGGACGCGCCGCTCGGGGCGGAGATCGCGACCGCGCTGGAGGGGCTCGAATGCGAGAATCTCATCGGCCAGACGTCGCTGGCGGAACTCATCGGCCAGCTGCGGCGCTGCGACCTGCTGCTGACGAACGACACCGGCACCATGCATCTCGCCGCGCACCTGGGGGTGCCGCTGGTGGCCGTCTTCGGCTCGACCGATCCCGTCGCCACCGGCCCGCTTTCGCCCCGCGCCCGCGTGCTGCGGCACCAGGTCGAATGCAGTCCCTGCTTCCTGCGCGAATGTCCGCTCGACCTGCGCTGCATGAAGGCGGTGACCGCGGAGGAGGTTGCGGGCGCGGCGTTGGAAATGCTGGGCTGAGAGGCCCGCTCAGTCCGCCGCCGCGGAGGAGCCGTCGGCCCGGCGCGCTGTGATCCATTCGACCCAGCGCCGCTGCAGATCGAGCGCCCGCGCCGGATCGGGCGGCCCGTGCCCGGCCACCGGATGCACGACGAACTCGACTGGCGCGCCGGCCTCGCGCAGCGCGTGGAACAGCCGAAAGCTGTGCGTGACCGGCACGCGGACATCGGCCGTGTTGGCCAGCAGCAGAGTCGGGGCACGCCAGCTCCGGGCCCGGGCGGAGAGCGAATAGCGGCCGGCCGCCTCTCCCGGGAGGAGCTGGCGGCGGGCGATCTTGGTGTCGCTGAGCGCGGTCTGCTCGGCCAGTTCGGCCGGCGCCGCAGCCAGCACCAAAGCGCTCCAGGCGCGCGTCTCGGGTTGCGAGGCGATCCAGCCGGCCAGGAAACCGCCGTAGGAAAAGCCGCTCAGCGCCACGCGGCGCCGATCCACCCGGCCGCTCTTCTCCAGCTCGGCGAGACCGCTGAGAATATCGCGCGCCGGGCCCTCGGCCGGATCGCCCTCGATGGCCTGCACCAGCGCCGCGCCGCCGGAATCGCTCCCGCGGTAGTTCGGCTCGAAGACCAGCCAGCCTTGGGCGGCCAGCCATTGGCTGCGCGCCCGGAAGGTCGCCTGCGAGGCAGCCTGCGGGCCGCCGTGAATGTCGAGCACGAGCGGATACTGCTGCCCAGGCAGCGCGCCGGGTGGCGAGGTCAGCACGCCGTCGAGTCGACGGCCGTCGCATTCCCACTCGATCGTCTCGACCGCGCCCAGGGCCAGACCGGCGAGGCGAGCGTGATAGTTCGTCAGCCGGCGCGGCGGCGCGCCCTTCGTACTGCGCCAGTACAACTCGGGTGGCCGTTGCGGACCGCTGGCCACGAAGGCCAGCCCTGCGTCCGCTTGCGCGTCGAACTCGAACGCCCCGAAACCGGCGAGGCTGAGTTCGCCGAGGTCGAGTCGCTCGGGCGCGCCGGTCAGCGGCAACCGCCAGAGTACGCTGAGCGTGCCCGCATTGCAGCCCCCCAGCAGCGTCTGCCCCCGATCCTCCCAGCGAAGCGTGTAGAAACAGCGGTCCGGCGCCCCGCCTAGCATTTCCAGGGCGCCGTCGGGCAGTCGCAGCTGGGCGATGGCGTTCGCACCCAGCGGGGTCGGCCGGCGCAGCAGGGCCACAGTGCGGCCGTCCGGCGCGCAGACGGGGCGGGCCAGCACCGCGGCGTCGTCCGTCAGCACGCGCACCGCGCGGTCCTCGACCCCGACCAAGGCCACCCGCCGACCCGGCTCGTCGCGCCGGCTGCCGCGCTTCTGCGTCACGATGAGCTGGCGCCCGTCGGGCGTCCAACCGAGGCCAGAAGGCGGCCCCGGCGGCAACTCGTCAGCCAGGCTCCATTCGCCGGAAGTCAGGCGCTGCGCCTCGCCGCCGCGGACCGACTGCAGCCACGCGTGCACCGGCTTGGCCGCGGTCGTGGCGAGGTAGTCTTCCTGGTCAATGAGCAGGGCGAGTTCGCGACCGTCGGGCGTCTGCGGACCCGGCTCCTCGGGCGTGGCGAAGGCGAGCGATTTCCCGTCGGGCCGCCAGGCGAAATGCAGCACCCCGCGCCGGGCCCCGCTGATGCGCTGGGCTTTGCCGCCGGCCGCCGGCAGGAGGAAGATCTGCACCGCCGCCGGCGCGGAAAGGAAGGCGATGCGATCGCCGCTTGGCGACCAGCGCGGATGCCGCAAATCCGGGTAGTCGCGCGTCAGCACCGTCTCCCGGCCGCTGGCGACCTCGATCTTCACCAATTGGTTCTCCCAGCGGTTGAGCGTGTGATTCTGTCGCGCCACCACCAGCAGCACCGAGCGTCCATCGGGCGAAATCTGCGGCTCCGACAGCCGCACGAGCTGGCGGAATGCTGCCGCATCGAACCGCTTGGGCGCCGGCTCGGACGCCGCGAGGGCGGCGGCCAGCCCGAGGGCGAGGGCGACGCCCAGGCCACGGCGCCAGGGGACCTTCATGCTCCGTCTTGCTCGCATGGACGACCCGCGGGAGGCAATCGCCAATCTTCCGGAATCGGTCGCGGCGGAGCCTTCACTCGTCAGCCTTGCCCGCGGCGCGCCGCTCCTGCACGAACTGGAGAAAGCGCCGGGCCAATAGCCAGACGCCCCAGGCGCGTAATCCGGCCAGGACGGCGTAGACGACGAAGCGGAACATTTTCCAACCCTGGGCCGAAGCCGGCGCCCAGGTGGTCACCTGCGGGGCGAGGAGGAAGTCCGCAATGATCATCACATTGCCTCCGGCGGCGGCCAGCAGCAGCCAGGCGAAGGCCCGCTCGCCGGTGAGATAGAGCGCCCAGCCGCAGATGAGGATGATGGCCAGATTGCCCAGCAGCACCGTGCCGGACGCGGCCAGCGAAGCCGCGTCGATGCGGCTGAGCGCGTCGAAAAGGTCGCGGACTTCCATGGCCGGAGGACTTAGGACGCCTTTCTGCGAGCCGCCGGACCGGCTTTGGCGGGCGCCGTGGGGACGGCGGTCTTCGCCCGCGGCTTTGGCCCGCCCGCGAGCGGCTGCTTCTCCAGCCCGCGGCGCGGGCAGAGCGCGAGGAGCTCGCAGTGGTCGCAATCGGGGTTCTGCGCCTTGCAACGCCGCCGGCCGTGGAAAATCAGCCAGTGGCTGAACATGGTCCAATGCTCGCGCGGGACGAGCTGCATCAGCTCGGCCTCGACCTTGACCGCATCGGTCTCCTCGGTCAGTCCGAGGCGGATCGACAGCCTGCCCACGTGCGTGTCCACCACCACGCCCTCATTGATCCCGAAGGCGTTGCCGAGCACCACGTTGGCCGTCTTGCGGCCGACCCCGGGGAGGGCGTGCAGCGTTGCCATCGAGCGTGGCACCTCGCCGCCATGCTTCGCGACCAGTTCGCGGGCCGCGGCCTGGATGTTCTTCGCCTTGTTGCGGAAGAAGCCGGTGCTCTTGATCAGGGTCTCCAGCTCCTCGGCCGGGATGGCCGCATAATCCGCCGCGGTCCGACAGCGGGCGAAGAGGGCTTTGGTCACGATATTCACCCGCACGTCGGTGCACTGGGCGGAGAGGATGGTCGCCACGAGCAGCTCGAGGGCGTTGGTGAAGTCGAGCTCGCAATGCGCATCGGGGTAAATGCGCGGCAGCTGTTCGAGGAGGGCCTGGGCGCGGGCGCGGGCGTGGCGGATCATGACGCCGGAGCCAACCCCGTCTGCGGGCTTTGGCCACCGAATACTGACTCGCGGCCCAGCCGAATTCGTCTTGCGGCGGGCGGAATTTCCCGGTCAATGCGGGCAGCACTCCCAACACCCATGTTCTCTCGACTCGGCAATCTCATTCGTGGCTTCTTCAGCCTGTTCATTTCCGGTCTGGAAAAGCAGAACCCCGAAGCGCTCCTCGAAGTGGAGAAGGAGAATCTGCGCAAGCAGATCGGGCAGTACAATCAGGGCCTCGCCTCCCACGCCGCCCTCTGCGAGCGACTCATCGCCCAGGTGAAGAAGCTGGAGACCGAGGAGCAGGAGATCCGGGCCCGCACCGCCGCCAACCTGCGCGCCGGCAACAAGGACGCCGCCGGCCAACTGGCCCTGCGCCTGCAGGCGATTTCGGCCCAGCTGCTGGAGAATCGCACCCAGGCCCAGCAGGCGGAAACGACGTACAAGGATCTGGTCAAGGCCCGCGAGGTCGCGGTCCGCGCTGCCCAGGACAAGATCGAGAAGCTCAAGGCCGCCCTCGGCGACCTCAAGGTCAAGAAGGCCACGGCCGAACTGCACGAGATGGCCAGCGGCATGATCACCCAGATCGGCGGCGCCGGCGACACGCTCAACCGCCTGCACGAGATGGTGGAGGAGGAGCGCGAAAAGGCCTCCGGCCGCGCCCGGGTGGCGAAGGACTCGCTCGACATGAGCGGCATCAATATCAAGGCCGCCGAACAGCAGGCCCTGGCCGACCAGGCGCTGGCCGATTTCGCGGCCAAGGAAGGCATCGTGCTCGACACCCCGGCCGCCCCGGTCACCGCCCCGGCGGAGACCCAGCCCGCGCCGGCCACGAAGACGATGGGTGCCTGAGACCCGGCTCCCGGCGGAAGCCGCGCCTCGCGCGGCGCCGGCCCGCCAAAACTGACCGAAGCTGGCGGCGCGACGATTCGGCTCGCTTCCGGCGACGGCTGAGCCAAGCTCCTCCTCCGTTCGAGCTCCCGACCGATGCGCGCCGTTCTCAGACTGGTGTCCGATTCGCCCGACGGCGAGCGTGCGATCGAGATCGTGCACTCCCTCCTCATCGGACGGGCGCCGACCGCGAATTTCCAGATCAAGAGCAACTCGGTCAGCCGCTGGCACGCGCTCATCCGGCGCGGCGATGCCAAACAGGGCGGCGGTTACCAGATCCTCGATCTCGGCTCGCAAAACGGCACCTTCGTCGACGGCAAGAAGGTCCATTCCCCCACCCGGCTGCCGGCGCATTCGATCGTCCGTCTGGGCGATCAGCGGCTCGAGTTCCAGGTCTACACGGATTCGGCCTCGGACACGATCCTGACCCGCCCCGGCGACACCGCGCCGTTGCGCGAGCGGGTGGCCATCCTGGTCTGCGACGTGCGCGGGCTGGCCGCGCTGTCGGACCGGCTGGGCCTCGAACGCATTTCGGCCACGCTGGGTGCTTGGTTCCGGCGGATCGCGACCGTCGTCTCGGAAACCGGCGGCGTGGTGGAACGCTTCCTGGGCGATCGCGTCCTGGCCTACTGGGCCCACTCGGGGATGATCGCCACGGCCACGCCGGACGCGCCCTCGGTCGTCGAGGGACGCAGCGAATGCCAGGCCGCACTGGCCGCCGCCCGGCGCATCGCCACCGAGGCCGACAGCATGGAGCGCTGGCCCGACGGCTCACCCTTCCGGGTCGGGGTGGCGGTGCATTGCGGGCTCGCTGCCTTCGATCGCGGCAGCGCGCAGGAGAAGACCGCGCCCACCCTGCTCGGCGAGGTCATCGAGGAAGCGCTGCGCCTGGAAGCCGACAGCCGCGAGCGCGGAGCCCGGGTGGTTTGGTCCGAGGCGGTCTCCCAGCTCATCGATCCGATCGCCGACGCCAAATCGCTCGGCGACATGAAGCTCTCGGACACCACGCCGGCGACGCACGTGTTCGGGGTTTAAGTTTGCGGCGCGAGGAGGATTCTTCGCTGCGCGAGCCTGCCGCACTCGGAGATTGCGGACTACCTCGCCGCACTCGGAGATTGCGGACTACTTCGCCGCAGTGCGGACTACGCTACTCGCCGCCGCTGCGGCGAACTTCGAACACGGCTTCGGCGATGGCCTCGGCGCATTTCTGCCGGAAGCTGCGGTTGAGGGCGTTGCGCGCCTCGTCGGCGTTGGTCAGGAAGCCCAGTTCGCAGAGCACGCCCGAGACCTTGAGATTGCGCACCACGTAGAAGCCGCGACGGCGCAGAAAGCGGTCCTCGCTCAGCCGGGTGGCGAGCAGATTGCGATGGATCCGCGCGGCCAGCGGGTAGGCGGAGGGATGCGAGAAGTAGGTCTCGAAGCCCCGCGCGTCGGGGTTGAAGGAGGCGTTGTAGTGGATGCTGATGAAGACCGAGTTCGGCGTGCTGTTGGCGATGGCCACGCGCGTGCCGAGGGGGATGAAGGTGTCGTCGCTCCGGGTCATGACCGTGCGCAGACCGGCCCGGCTGAGGATCTTCTGCAGGCGAATGGCGGTATCGAGCGCCAGTTCCTTCTCGGAAGCGAGGTTCTGGCGGATGCCGCCGTTGTCATGTCCGCCGTGGCCGGCGTCGATGACCACGGTCGAAAAGCCGCGCTGGATCGGCGGGACCGCAAACTTGGGCCCGACGTCCCGACGCGCGCGGCGGCCGCGCTTGCCCTTCTTGCCCTTGCCCTTCCCACCCTTGGACTTGGTGTATTTGCGGGAGGAAGACGAGGAGCGCTTGCGTGCCGCCTCGACCGGCTCGGGCAGGGCGAGGCCGAGAACGAGCAGGAGGCAGAAGCAGCGGAACCAGGGGTGACGGAGAATCGACGAAAGAGAGAGGGACATTGCAACAAACACGCGCCGGCACGGAGCTCGGCGCGTCAGGAAGCGGACGGAGGCTTGGTGCCTTCCGGCTCCACCGGCGTGAGGCCGGCCCGGGCCGAGGCAGACTTGTGGCCCGTGGTCTCACCACGCCGGGCCAGAATGCGGGCGACGGCCGGACGCAGCGGCACGTCGGATTCGGCGCCCGCGGGTCCCGCCGACGACGCTTTGCCGCTGCGGAGATGGTCCATCAGGCTGCCGCGGCGCAGGTAGGCGTCCTCGTCGGCATTCCGCCGCAAGGCCTGCAAAAGCAGGAAGACCGTCAGCACGGAGCCGCCGATCGCCACGAACATCTCTGCACCACTCATGGAGCCCAATAGGAACACGATTTGTTGCGTTTACAATGGATGGACTGCTGGCACCCGTGCGCCGGGCACCTGCGAGAGGACGCGGGGGAGGCGAGGTCCTTAGGCGAAACGCCAAAATTCTCCGAAGGCCAAAGGCAGCCGCCGCCCGGCTCCGACCGCGCCAACCGGATTCCCTGCCGGTCGGCTATGCGCACGAGAGGAGTCGAACCTCCACGAGTTGCCTCATACGGTCCTGAGCCGTACGCGTCTGCCATTCCGCCACGTGCGCTTTGCAGAACCGGAACCATAGGCAGGCTTCCGGGGGTCCGCAAGTGGCACTCGTGGGGGAAATTGCGCTCGCCACCCCGCAGGGTGGTCCGCATTCTGCGCGGCAATGGAACGCCTCGTCTCGCTCGCCGGCATCTTCGCCATACTCGGACTGGCCTGGCTCCTCTCGGACAACCGCCGCCGCATCGACTGGCGGCTGGTCGGCGCGGGCGTGCTGCTGCAAATCGTCTTCGGGCTCATCGTCCTGAAGTCGACCCCCGGCCGCTGGCTCTTCGAGCAAGCGCGGGTCTTCTTCGAAGCGCTGCTCGGCTTCAGCGACGCCGGCGCAAAGTTCGTCTTCGGGACGCTCGCCCTGCCGCCCGGAGTGGAGGGGAGCCTGGGCTTCTTCTTCGCCTGCCGGGTCCTGCCCACCATCATCTTCATCTCGGCCGTCATGACCGCGGCGTACCACCTCAATCTCATGCAGCCGATCATCCGGGCCATCGCGCGGGTCATGGCCTGGCTGCTGCGCACCTCGGGCGCCGAGACGACCTCGGTCGCGGCCAACATCTTCGTCGGCCAGACCGAGGCGGCGCTGGTGGTGCGACCCTACGTCGCCACCATGACGCGCTCGGAGCTCATGACCCTGATGATCGGCGGCATGGCCACCATCGCCACCGGCGTGCTTGCGGCCTACGTCGCCATGGGCATCAATGCCGGCCACCTGCTCGCGGCCTCGGTCATGTCGGCCCCGGCGGCCATCGTCATCGCGAAGATCCTCACGCCCGAAACGGGCGAGCCGCTCACCCGCGGCGAGGTGCGCATCGAACTGCCGAAGGTCCACGCCAACGTGATCGACGCCATCGCCAACGGCGCCTCCGAGGGGCTCAAGCTGGCCGCCAACGTCGGGGCCATGCTGATCGCCTTCATCGCCGTCCTGGCCATGCTCAACGGCCTGCTCGGCTGGGCGGGCGGCTGGTTCGGGTATCCGAAGTTCAATCTGGACATCATCTTCGCCACCCTGTTCTACCCGCTGGCCGTGGTCATGGGCGTGCCGCTGGCCGATGCCGGCAAGATCGCGGCCATGATGGGCACGATGCTGACCAGCACCGAATTTGTCGCCTATTTGCAGCTCTCCGAGGCGGTCAAGAGCGGCGCCATCGGCGAGCGCGCCGCGACAATTGCGACCTACGCCTTCTGCGGCTTCGCCAACTTCGGCAGCATCGGCATCCAGATCGGAGGCATCAGCGTCCTCGCCCCCGAGCGTCGCGGCGACCTTGCCCAACTCGGCCTGCGGGCGATGTGCGGCGGGGCCTTGGCGTGCTATCTGACGGGGACGATCGCGGGGCTTTTACTTTGAGACTCGAAAAATTCCCGCAGCGACCCGCGTGGGCCTTCGGGTTCCGACGCCGTGATAGACGTAGGGATGACGCGCTCCGCGCGTCATCCTTATCTCCATCACGGCATCCTGTTCGGAAATGCCCGTCCTGACGGGCCTCGAACTTGTCTTCCTACATTCTCTCCGGCACGCCGATGCCCATCAGCCCCAGTCCTCCGCGCAGGACGCGAGCGGTGGCTTCGCAGAGCGCCAGACGGGTCTCGCGCGCCGCGCCCTCGGCCTTGAGCACGGGGCAGGATTCGTAGAAGCCATGGAAGGCGTCGGCCAGTTCGTAGAGATAGTTGGCCAGCAGGTTCGGCCGGAAGTCGTCCAGCACCGACGGCACGGCTTCCGCGAACTGGGCCAGCTTTTTGGCCAGGTTCTTCTCGGCGGGTTCGGTCAAACCGAGCGCGGCCGGCGCACTCCAGGCTCCGTCGAGCTTCCGGAAAATTGAGCGGATTCGAACGTAGGCATTCTGCAAATACGGCGCGGTGTTACCCTGGAACGCCAGCATGCGGTCCCAGTCGAAGATGTAGTCGGTCAGCCGGTGCTGACTGAGCTCGGCGTACTTCACCGCGCCCAAGCCGATCACCCGGGCGATCTCGGCCCGCTCGGCCAGAGGGAGTTCGGGATTGCGCTCGGCGATGGGCGCGGCGGCGCGCTCCTCGGCTTCGTCGAGCAACTCGCGCAGGGAGACATTGTCGCCGCTGCGCGTGCGCATGATCTTCCGATCTGGCCCGAGGATGCTGCCGAAGGGAATGTGGGTGATCTGCGCGCCCAGGCCCATGCGCTCGAGGATGACGTTGAGCGCCTCGAAATGGCGGCTTTGCGGCGCGCCGACCACGCACCACATTTGGTCGCATTTCCACTCCTGCACGCGCAGCTCGGCCGTGGCGATGTCGCTGGTGGTGTAATTGAAGCCTCCGTCCTTCTTCCGCACGATGGCCGGCGCGTCGGCCAGACGCGGATGGTCCTCGAAGAAGACGCAGATGGCGCCGTCGCTCTCGCGCGCGATGCCCGCAGCCAGCAACCGCTCGACCACCCCAGGAAGCGCGGCGTTGTAGTGCGACTCGCCGTAGACGTAGTCGAACTGGATGCCCAGCCGCGCATACGTGCGGTTCAACTCCTCCAGCGAAAGCCGCACGCATTCCCGCCAGATCCCCATGTTTTCAGGGTCGCCGGCCTGCAGCTTGGTCAGTTCCTGCCGGCACAGATCGGCCACCGCGGCATCGGCCTTGGCGGCGGCGTCGGCGGCGATGTAGACCCGCACGAGTTCGTTGATCGCATCGGCCTCGAGCTGGCCGCGGTCGAGGAAGGCTTTCCAGCCGTGGATGACCTTGCCGAATTGCGTGCCCCAGTCGCCGAGGTGGTTGTCGGTGATGACCGTGTGGCCGAGAAAGCGCGCCACCCGCACGAGGCAGTCGCCGATCAGCGTGCTGCGCAGATGGCCCACGTGCATGGGCTTGGCGATGTTGGGCGAGGAAAAATCGACCGCGATGCGCTGCGGCTTCTCGACCTGCGGGACGCCGAGACGGTCGTCGGCCAGCAACGCGGCCACGCGGTCGGCGAGATGCCCCGGCTTGAGGGTGAAATTGATGAAGCCGGGCCCCGCGATGGTCGGCGGCTCGGACAACGTGGCCAGTTCCGCATCGGCGCTCAGCTGCGCCACCATTTCCGCGGCCAGCGCGCGCGGGTTCGTCTTGCGCTCTTTGGCCAGCGCCATGGCGGCGTTCGTCTGGTAGTCGCCGAAGCGGGTGTCGGCCGCGGGCGTGACGCTGACATTGGGCAGCGCGAGGACGCGCCGCAGGATGGCGGTGAGATGATCGGCGAGACTGACGGACATGGCGGGGCCTGCGCCTCGCCCGGAGCGGGCCCGGGGTCAAGCGGGGTCAGGCGCAGGGGCGGAGACGCATTCTGCTCGACGGGACCCGGTGGTGAGGTTAGGCACGCGCATGCATTCGCGTTTCCTCTCCCTGGCTCTTCTCACCCTGACTGTCGCCACCCTCAGCGCCCAGATCCCCGGGGCCGCGCCGGCCTGGAATCCGGGCAAGGAAAAGGAGGGCGGCGGCGCCAACTCGGTGCGGGTCGACTCGCCGCGTCCGGGCGGCACGGTCGTGCGCGACCGCTCGCCCAAGGCGGCCGATCGCCTGCCCGGCGCCACGCTGACCAACGCCGGCAACACGGGCGGGCTGCGCCTCGATCTGGTCAAAGGTATCCTCAATGCCGAGGCCCAGCAGGGCGCCAAGGATTCGCAGCTGGTGGACACGAAGGTGACCGCCGCCCCGAAGGATGCCAGCGATCTGACCACCGCCACTTGGACGGAGGAATGGACGGTGCAGCGCGCGGGCAACAAAAAGGCGCGCTACGTCATCGCCTTCACCGGTCAGGGCAAAGGCAAGAGCATCGGCTACAAGGTGGCGATGAAGCCGTAGTCGGGCCGATCAGAGCACAGCTACCCGGGCGGCCTTGAAGGAAATGCCCCGGCCGCGCCCGCGACCGACGAAGTCGATGCGATAGCCGACCCGGCCTGAAGCGCGCTGAACCACCCACAGCTCGCTCCAGCTGGCGTTGGTCAGGTCGCGCAGGGCCGTCGCCGGGGGCGTGACGACCATCGTGTCGACGATGGTCGTCGGTCCGGTGGAGGATTCCGCCTGGCGTACCTGCTCGCGGAGATCGCGCCGCAGGCTGGAGGCGTAGCCAGCGTTGGTCAGCGTGGCCCCAGGGAGGAGGCAGCGACTCTGGGAATCGCGCACCACCAGCGGACGGCTGGTCGGCAGCGAGGAGGTCGGACCACCGAGATGGTCGAGGTTCGGGTTGAAGACAGAGCTCTGTTGAGCTGACACCAGCCCCGTCGAGGCGAGCAGCCCGACGGATACCGACAGGATTTGGACCGCTTTCATGGAACGGTTCTATCGAACCCCCGGGGTCCAGTCAGTACAAAGCTGCCGTCGCGAGCAGAATTGACGGGGCCTTGGCTCAGGCAAAGTGGGACAAGCCGACCCGCCAAAACGGCGCACGGTCCGGCACAATGCGCCATTATGGCACATACGTGCGAGCCGCCGTCGCCTGGGGGTTTCCGTGCATTACTCTGGAAACCTGACGTTCGGTTCGCTTTTCCCCGATTGGTCCGGCGTTTGCTAAAGGGGATTCCGATTCCCTTTCAAACGTATGGCTAAAATTCTAGGTATCGATTTGGGCACGACGAACTCGTGCATGGCCGTCATGGAGAACGGCGAGCCGCTCGTGCTCGAAAACTCCGAGGGCGCGCGTACGACGCCGTCCATTGTGGCTTTCACGAAGAATGGTGAGCGCCTCGTCGGCCAGGCGGCCAAGCGCCAGGCGGTGACGAACCCGACCAACACCATCTTCTCCGTCAAGCGTTTCATGGGTCGCAAGTTCGCCGAGGCCAAGGCCGCCGGCGATCTCGAGCGCGTCCCCTACAAGGTGGTCGAGGCCTCCAACGGCGACGCCCACATCCAGGTCGAGGTGAACGGCGAGAAGAAGTCGTATTCCCCGCCGGAGATCAGCGCCATGATCCTGGCCAAGCTCAAGGCCGACGCGGAGTCCAAGCTCGGCGAGAAGATCACGCAGGCGGTCATCACGGTGCCGGCCTATTTCAACGACTCGCAGCGCAATGCGACCAAGGACGCGGGCAAGATCGCCGGTCTCGAGGTCCTGCGCATCGTCAACGAGCCCACGGCGGCCTCGCTGGCCTACGGTCTCGACAAGAAGAAGGACGAGAAGATCGCGGTCTATGACCTCGGCGGCGGCACGTTCGACATCAGTGTGCTCGACATCGGCGACGGTCTCTTCGAGGTGAAGGCCACCAATGGCGACACCCACCTCGGCGGTGACGACTGGGACAACCGCCTCATGGATTGGATCCTGAAGGAGTTCAAGACGGACTCCGGCATCGATCTCACCAAGCAGGTCGACGCCATCCAGCGCATCAAGGAAGAGGCGGAGAAGGCCAAGATTGCCCTCTCCTCGGCCCAGGAGTACGAGCTGAACCTGCCGTTCATCACGGCCGATGCGACCGGCCCGAAGCACATCGCCAAGAAGCTGACCCGCTCCAAGCTGGAGCAGCTGACGGACGATCTCTTCGAGCGCACCATGAAGCCGGTGCGCGACTGCCTGAAGGACGCGGATCTCTCGGCCGACAAGATCGATGAGCTCGTGCTCGTCGGCGGCATGACCCGCATGCCGAAGGTCATCGAGACCGCCCGCCGCCTGGTCAACAAGGAGCCCCACAAGGGCGTGAATCCGGACGAGGTCGTGGCCGTGGGCGCCGCCATCCAGGGCGGTGTGCTCAAGGGCGACGTGAAGGACGTGCTCCTCCTCGACGTGACCCCGCTCACGCTGGCGATCGAAACCGCCGGCGGCGTGGCCACCCCGATGATCCCGCGCAACACCACGATCCCGACCAAGAAGAGCAACACCTTCTCCACCTACAGCGACAACCAGCCTGGGGTGGAAATCGTGGTCCTGCAGGGCGAGCGCCCGCTCAGCCGCGACAACAAGAAGCTCGGCACGTTCCACCTCGACGGCATCCCGCCGGCGCCGCGGGGCACGCCGCAGATCGAGGTCACCTTCGACATCGACGCCAACGGCATCCTCCACGTCAACGCCAAGGACCTGGGCACCGGCAAGGAGCAGAAGATCTCCATCACCGGCTCCAGCGGCCTCTCCAAGGACGAGGTCGAGCGCATGCAGAAGGAAGCCGAGGCCCACGCCGAGGAAGACCGCAAGGCCAAGGAAGCCATCGAGACCAAGAACCAGGCCGACAGCCTCGCCTACCAGTGCGAGAAACAGCTGAAGGAACTGGGCGACAAGATCTCGGAGGACTCCAAGAAGTCGGTCACCGAAGCCATCGCCGAGGTCCGCAAGGCTATCGAGGGCGGCGACACCGACGCCATCAAGAAGGCCACCGAGAACCTGCAGGAGAAGTTCGGCGCGGTCAGCTCCGAGCTCTACAAGCAGGCGGCCGCTTCCGCCAATGCCACCCCGAGCGGCGAGCCCGCCCCGGAGCAGCCGGCGCAGGACGGCGGCAAGACCGAGACCAAGGAGAAGAAGGCCGACGCCAAGGTCGTCGACGCCGACTTCGAGATGGTGGACGAAAAGAAGAAATAACTTCCCCGAGGGGCGCAGGTCGGCAACGAACCCGCGCCCTTCTTCGTCTCCCAGTCTCCCGGCAGTTCACTTTCGCTACTCACCCAATTTCCAACGCCGCCGTGTCTTCGGATGCGGCGGAGGACGGAATCCAACCAACCAACAACGCAAACCCAACGCATTAACGTATGGCCAGCAAAATCCAACCCCTCGGCGATCGCGTGCTCGTGCAGCCGCTCGAAGAGAAGGAAGTCAAGAAGGGCGGGATCATCATCCCCGACACCGCCAAGGAGAAGCCCCAGGAGGGCAAAGTCGTCGCCCTCGGCACCGGCAAGCGCGATGACGAAGGCAAGAAGATCGAGTTCACCGTCAAGGTGGGCGACACGGTCATGTTCTCCAAGTACGGCGGCACGGAAGTGAAGCTCGATGGCGAGACCTTCCAGCTCCTGCGCGAGGACGACATCCTCGGCATCCTCTCCTGATCGCAAGGAAGAAGGAGGAAGGAAGAAGGAGGAAGAATACCGCTTCCCGCTTCGCTTTCTCCGATTCAAACCCACTCAATTCTCATCCCCAACTAACTTATGGCAGCAAAACAACTCCAGTTCGATGAAGCCGCTCGTCACGCCCTCCTCCGCGGCGTCGAGAAGCTCGCGCGCGCCGTCAAGGCGACCCTCGGGCCGTCCGGCCGCAACGTGATCCTCGACAAGAAGTTCGGCTCCCCGACCATCACCAAGGACGGTGTCACGGTCGCCAAGGAGATCGAGCTCGAGGACGCCTACGAAAACATGGGCGCCCAGCTCGTCAAGGAAGCCGCCAGCAAGACCAGCGATGTCGCCGGCGACGGCACCACCACCGCGACGGTCCTGGCCCAGGCGATCGTTCGCGAG
>JAFEGM010000089.1:490-26769 GCA_018240025.1 Verrucomicrobiota bacterium | reverse complement strand
CGTCATCCCTACCTCTATCACGGCGTCGAACCCGCTCGCGCCGCCGTCTTCCGACTCCGACCACTGCCCCTCGATCACCAATCCCCGACCCCATCACCTCTTACCTCACCTCTCACCTCTCACCTCTCACCTCTCACCTCTCACCTCTCACCTCTCACCTCTCACCTCCCATGCCCGCCATCCGCATTCCCACTCCGCTGCGCAAACTCACCGACAATCAGGAGGTCGTCCAAGCCGAGGGCGCGACGGTCGGCGAACTGCTGACCGCCCTCGACGGTCGCTTCCCCGGACTGCGCGAACGCATCTGCGACGAAGCCGGCGCGGTGCGTCGCTTCGTGAATGTCTTCGTCAACGATGAGGACATCCGCTTCCTCGAGGACCAGGCCACGCCGGTGGGGCCGACCGACGAAGTCAGCATCGTCCCTGCCATCGCCGGCGGCTGAGCCTTCCGAAATCTGGCCGGCCGGGGCTGAAATTGGGTGACTTTGCGGCGACATTCGGATTTCGTCCTTCGTCATTCGGAGCGAAGCGACGCCCCATGTCTGCGCAGATTCACCCCACCGCCATTGTCGACTCCCGCGCCGAAATCGGGGCCGAAACCTACATCGGGCCGTTCTGCCTCGTCGGGCCGGGCGTGAAGATCGGCGAACGCTGCCAGTTGCAGGCCAATGTGATCCTCGATGGACCGACGGTCATCGGGGCGGACAACGTCTTCTACGCCTTCACCTCCATCGGCCAGCGCTCGCAGGATCTGAAGTACGCGGGCGAGCCGACCCACCTGGAGATCGGCGCCGGCAACACCTTCCGGGAGTTCGTCACGATCAATCGCGCCACCGCTCCCGGCGCCACCACGCGGATCGGCAACGGCAACCATTTCCTGGCCTACTGCCACATCGCCCACGACTGCACGGTCGGGAACGGGGTGGTCTTCTCCAATAACGGCACCCTGGCCGGGCACGTCACGGTGGCCGACCACGTCGTCCTCGGCGGGCTGGGCGCCGTGCATCAGTTTTGCCGGGTCGGTCGGCACGCCATGATCGGCGGCTGCTCGAAGATCGTGCAGGACGTGCCGCCTTTCTGCCTGGCCGACGGCAATCCGCCTGTCCTGCATGGGCTCAATCTGGTCGGCCTGCGCCGGGCGAATTTCCCCGCCGATACCATCCGCAGCCTGAAGGACGCCTACGAGCTGTTCTTCCGGCAGGAGCTGAACGCCCAGCAGGCCGCCGACCGCGTGCGCGAGGAGGGGCTGGATGCCGTGGCGGAGGTGAAAGAGTTCGTCGATTTCATTCTTTCGACCAAACGCGGGGTGACCCGCGACGCGACCGTCTGAGACGCAGTCGCGATTTCTTCGCTCACCGAAGGCAGCAACCCACCCTCGATAGGGTAATTTTTACCGTCGACGCAGCCCTCGCAGGAATCGTCCGGTACAGGGGAAAATTGCGCGTTTTCCCTTTGCAAGATTGGCATGCGGCAGTAGAACCGGGCGCGCAAGGCTCCTCAGCGTCGGGTGAGTCATCCGACGACGTCGTCTTCCGTCCCCCCTCATCGCAGATCTCAGTTACCAGATCTATGTCCAAACCTACCAAGATTGTGGCCGCCTGGTCGGCCGCCGCCGTGGCCATCGGCGCCGTGGCGTTCAACGCTTCGGGTCAGAACACCCGGTCAGTCACCCCGGTCCAGACGCCCGACGTACTGGTCCCCACCGTCTCCCAGGACGTGCCCTCTTCGAGCACGCGCAGCGGAGAAGCGACCAAGCATTACTTCCTGTTCATGGAGGGTGAGCCCGCCGCCAAGATCTTCGCGGCCAACCAGGAGGCGGCGCTGAGCAGCGGTCGTTTCGTGGCCGGCGCTCGTCCGGAGGAAAACCGGGCCCAAGCCGAACGCCTCGCGGCGCAGGACGCGGTCAATCACGCGCGCCAGTTGGCCGACAAGCAGCAGGTGCTGACCCGCCGGCTGAAGGCGGAGTTCAATGCCGAGATCGTCTACCGCGCCCAGACCGCGGTGAACGGCGTGGCCGTGTTGGCCAAGCCCAGCCAGGTGGCGGAGATGGGCAAGCTGCCCGGCGTCGTCCGCGTGATGGAGATCGACCTCGTCCGCGAATCCGCGGTCAGCAGCGTCAACTTCGTCGGCACCCGCAACTTCTGGAACACGGCCGGCTTCCTCAACGCCCGCGGCGAAGGCGTCGGAGTCTGCGTCATCGACTCGGGCATCGACTTCGTCCACACGGCCCTCGGCGGCCCCGGCGGCACGCAGGGCTACGACCTGAATTGCACGACCATCACCGGCGGCACGCCGAACACGACCTTCCCCACCTCCAAGGTGGTCTGGGGGTACGATCTGGCCGGTGACGCCTACAACGCCGCCGGCGCGGGCGCTGCGCTCATTCCGGTGCCCGATCCGAACCCGATGTGCGTCGGTCCGGCCAGCTTCTCCGGGGCCCAGGGCCACGGCGCGGCTTGCGCCAGCCTCATCGCGGGCTTCGGCGTGAATGCCGACGGCACGACCTACACGGGACCGTACAACTCGACCTCCCCCGACATTTCGGCGCTCCGGGTTTCGCCCGGTATCGCCCCGCTGGCCTCGCTCTACGCCATCCGCGTTTTCGGCAATGCCGGCTCCTCGGGCCTCGTCGGCCAGGCGCTCGACATCACGACCGCGCTGCGCATCTGGCAGCTCTCGCCGGACGGTACTCCGCTGCCGCCGGCCATCTCGACCCTGACGGGCGCCGCCGCTCCGCCGCGCACGCCGGTGGTCTCGGTCACCAGCCTCTCGCTCGGCTCGAGCAACGGCTACTACTCGCCGTATGACTCCTCCAGCGTGGCCGCCCAGAACGCGGCCGTCGCCGGTCTGTCGGTCATCATCTCGGCCGGCAACGCCTACGACTCGCACTACATCGTCGGCAGCCCGTCGGTCGCCACCGCCACCATCTCGGTCGCGGCGACCTACAACCAGCAGCTGCCCGGCGCCACGGCCAACGCCCCGGTCAACGGCGGCCAGCCGGCCCTGAGCAATCAGGGCATGCTCCTGGGCACTGCCGCCACGGGCATCACGGTGACGCCGAACAGCCTCGCGGCCACCGATGTCATCTACTCGCGCGACCCGCTCGGCGACTTCCAGCACACCGCCGGCACGACCAACGCGGCCATTCTGACCGCCGCCCTGCGCAATTTCTCGGGCGAGCCGGTTTCGGACGCCTCGGGCGCTCCCCTGAACCCGCCGGGCGGCAACCCCTACACCGGCAAGATCGTCCTGATCGACCGCGGCGGCGTTGGCTTCCATCAGAAGGCACTCGCGGCGTTCCGCGCCGGCGCGGCGGCCTGCGTCATCGTCAACAACCGTCCGGGCGCGGCCCCGGGCATGGCAGCGGCCACCGGCACGCCCGCCATCCCGGTCGTCGGCATCCCGGTCGTCAGCATCAACCAGGATGACGGCGCGCTGCTCGCCAACAGCGGCGTGGCCAACGGCGGCCCGGCCCGTCCGGGCGCCCAGCTCGCGCTCAACCCGGAGAATCCGGCCGGCGCCGACATCATCGCCGACTACTCCTCGCGCGGTCCCCGTCGCTTCGACAACGTGCTCAAGCCCGACATGGCCGCCCCGGCCGAAAACGTGACCGTCCTCCAGGCCGGCACGGGCAATCAGGTCATGAGCTTCAACGGCACCTCCTCCGCCTGTCCGCACGTGGCCGGCGCGGTCGCGCTGCTCCGCCAGATCACCAACTCGGCCGGCTCCAACCCGGCTTGGACGATGCAGGAAATCAAGGCCCTCATGCTGAACATGAATCAGGCCAATCCTGCCACCGCCGGCAACCTCTACGGCCTCGGCCGCATCGGCGGCGGTCGTCTCGGTCTGAACCCGACCGGCGGCGTGCCGACTGCGGTGATGTACAGCACGGACGCCGACTTCCCGGTCCACCTCTCCTGGGGCGTGGTCGATGTCCCGGCCGACGGCTCCTCGACGGTCAACAAGACCGTCCGCCTGGTGAACAAGGCGCCCTTCACCCGCTCCTTCAATCCCTCGGTTGTCGCCATCAACGACATGCCGGGCGTGAAGTACGAAGTGATCGGCGACAGTGGCGTGGGCACCGCGATCAGCGTGGGCCCGAACGCGACCAAGGACTTCACCGTCCGCCTCGCCGCCACCGGTTCGGCTCTCCGCCATGTGCGTGAGGCCACGGTCAGCGCCCAGCAGGTCTTCGCGATCAATGCCCCGCCGGTCACCCCGGTGGCGCTGCTCCCGCGCTCCAGCCTCTCGGAGTTCGGCGCCCGTCTCGTGCTGACGGAGAACACGGCCCTGCGGCCCTCCGCCGAGGGTCTGCCGACCTCGCAGAACATCCTCGCGCTCGCGCTGCACTCGCTGCCGCGGCCGACCTCCGCCCTCACGGTCACGCCGACCAGCCTGGCGCTCCCGACCACGACCACGACGCAGAACGTCACCTTCGGCGGCAATGCGCTCTTCACCGGTTCCAACACGAACGTGGTGACCAACCGCATCGCCGACATCCAGAACCATGCCAAGCTGTTCGAGCTGCAGTATGTGAAGGCGGTCTCCACCGTGACCGACCCCTACTTCCGCCGCGCCGACATCAAGGAAGTGGGTGTGACGAGCGACTTCGCCCGCCGGGCCAATCCGTTCGACACGGCCGCCTCCAACAACCAGAGCCTCGTGCTGACGTTTGCGGTCACCACCCACGGTGACTTCAACACTCCGAGCGCCTCGGATGTCGATGTGCGCATCCTGGTCGACACCAACGGCGACGGCACTGAGAACTTCACCGTCCGCTCGCTGGCCTGGAACGATCCTTCCTACGGCACGGGTACCAACGGCTCGAACATGTTCCTCTGCGTGACCAACCCGACGGGTTCCACCACGCTGACGACCACGGGCTTCTTCGCCAACGTGACGAGCTCGACCCCGGCCAACCTGCTGAACAACAACGTCAGCATGCTGTCGGTGAATGCGAATCGTCTCGGCCTGACCGCCGGTACCTCGCGTTTCCTCTACAAGGTGCAGACGTTCTGGCGCGGTTCGCTCGCGGCCGAGACGCCTTGGATCTCCTACGACTGCGCCCGCCCGGGCGTGGATGCCTCCGGCCTCGCCGGCACGAACGAGCCGTTCGTCTACACGCCGAACGGTGCCAGTGTCCCGCTCGCGCTCAACGGCCCGAACTTCTCGGCCAACCGTTCGATCGGCGCGCTGGCGGTCTTCCCGCACAATGCGGCGGGCAACCGCTCGCAGATCATCCCGGCCGTGGCCGCGTCCCGCCTGTTCATCTCCGGCTTCTCGCCGGGCTCGGGCTCGCCGGGCACGCCGGTGACGATCACGGGTTCCGGCTTCACCGGGGCCACCGCGGTCAGCTTCGGCGGCGTCGCTGCCACCGGGTTCACGGTCGACGGGGACAGCCAGATCACCACCACGGTCCCGACCGGGGCCCAGAGCGGCACGATCAAGGTGACCACCGGCGCCGGCACCGCGACCTCGCGTTCGCGGTTCACGGTCAACGTCAACAACTGAGACTCGGCACCCTAACCTCCCCATGAAGATCAAGTTCATCGCTTCCTTCGTCGCGGTCGCCGCAGCCGCGGCGACGGCGGCCCATGGTCAAACCTTCACCACCATCGGTGGCTTCGAAGGCACCAGTCCGCTGGCCAATATCCCGGCCACCCCGCTCACCAATCCGGCGGTCACGCTCCGCAACCTCGGAGACGTCGGCGGCATCTCGAACGGAACCTTCGGCCTCGCCGGCACGCAGGGCTCGCAGTTCGGGTTGCTCTCCACGTTCTCCAACGGTGGCGGCACCTACCCGCCGGGCTCTCCGTTCTTCCCCGGCCCCGGGGCGACGGCAGGCGCGGGCACGCTGTGGAACTTCATGTTCACCGGCGGCACGGTCCCGGCCAACCAGCTCACCGGCCTCGGCGCGGTGGCCGGTTCGGTCATCACCTTCGACGTGACCATGCAGGCGGGTGACCAGATCCGCTTCGACTGGCGCTTCTTCACCTCGGAGCCCGCCAGCGGTGGCAACGCCGACGGCGCCTTCGTGGGTGTCCGCCAGGGCACTTCGTCCACGCTGCTGTCCTTCAACACGCTGGCCACCCCCAGCTCCGGCCTGGTGTCGACCCCGCTCTCCGTGGGCGCGTTCGACTTCATGAGCAGTGCCTGGGGTCAGTTCAGCTTCACGGCCGCCACCACCGGCAGCTACCGCTTCGCCTGGGGCGTCTTCGACGCCGCGGTCGAAGGCACGCAGTCCGCGCTGGGGATCGACAACATCTCCTACGCCGCCGTGCCCGAGCCGACCACCTACCTCGCGGCCGCCGCCGCGCTGGGTCTGGTCGGCCTGCGCCTCCGCCGCAAGTCGGCCCCGGCCCCGGCCGCCAAGTAAAGAAACCCTTCCTTCCCCATCCCCGCTCCGCCTCGCGCGGAGCGGGGATTTTTCTTGGGGTTTGGCCTGCGGCGCGGTCGATTCGAGGACGAGGACGAGGACGACGACGAGGACGACGACGAGGACGATCCCGCGCGAGGGAGCGGGGAACTTCTAGCCGCGACGCAGCTTGCGTCGGACAGGCGCGCCGACCGCAGAGCACATGGAGGCATAAAAGAGCTGCCCACGCCAGGTAGGGATGCGCTCCTGCGCGTCCGCGAACTGCCCACGACACAGCCTTCGCTGAAGACCGGGAGGACGCCTCCGCGTGTCCGCGAGCCGCCGAGCATGCGCTTCGTGCCGCCAGACCCGCGGACCGCGCCGGACGGAGCGATCACGCTCGGCACGAAACGGCCAAGGGGCTTCGCCAGCCTCAAAGAACGTAAAGAACCTCAAAATGCTCCTCAAAAAACACGCTCCCGCGAGCCGCCGAGGTGCGTCCCTCTTCCCGATTCGCAGGGCAGGGCAGGCCCGTGGGATCGAGCACGGCGGCGAGAACGCTTTGTCGCCCCGCCCGCCGTAGCGAATGCGAGGACCGAGGACGGAGCCCTGGACTGCTGACGCCTGCGGCAGCCCTCACCCGAGGCAGCCTGCTGCCGCCGTGCAGCTCGGCGACTGAAATCGGGACCGAGACAACAGGACGGCGATCGAGGACGCTCCACGAACCTCTTCGCGGCACGGATTCGGGGAGTCCGATGAGATTGCCTTCGCCTCCATTGCCGGTCCTGCCCCAATTCGGCCCGGCTTCGGGCCGCGTGTCAGGACACGGCTTGGCCTCGGATCGAGCCCGCAGGAGTGTCGAAATCTTCAATCTTGCCACTCTGGTGGGTTGCCGAGGCGCCAGCGGAATTTCGCCCTCACGCCAGAGGAAACGCCTCTTCCGCGGCTTGTGACCGCACCGTCACACCCGCCCCGTTTTTGCATTGCCTCTCAGAGGTGATCTGATACAAACGTTCGTTGGTTTGAGAGGCTGTACCACGAGCGCTCGCCCGGCCCCGCGGCGAGCGCTTTTGCGTGGTTGGGTCTCCCTCTTCGCCGTCCTATATGAATACCACTGTCGCTGCCGGACCAGGAGCACTCAAGAATTCGTCTTCCGCGAGGCGAGCCGCCGCTTGGCGTCGGCTGTTCGTCACCGGGGCATTGACCGTTTCGTTGCTTGGCGCAGCCACGGTCAGCGGTCAGGTCTCGATCAGCAGCTACGGCACTGCTACCACGCAGAACTTCGACAGCCTAGGCACCTCGGCTACGGCCACCTTGCCGAGTGGGTTTAAGATCGGACCGGATTGGTCGACAGGCACGACGGCGACGACCGTTACGTATGGCTCCACTGGCACGGGAATCGTCACGGGCACCTCATCAGGAGGCGTTGTGAATTGGGCGAACGGAGTCGCCGGCAGCGCGACGGATCGTTCTCTTGGCTTTTTGACGACCGGCTCATTCTCTTCTCCTCAGTCCATTACGTTTGCCTTCACGAACAACACAGGGGGTGTCATCGGATCCCTCGCCGTTAGCTTCGACTACGAGAAAACACGGAGCGGAACGAGGCAGTTCGATTGGACGTTTTTCCACGGCTCGAGCAGCAACCCCACGACTTCGGCTTCGGCGGGCGATCAATCCTACCCGGCCGACGCGAACAACACGACCATCTCGAACCCACCCCTTACGACTTCCAAGTCCTTTACGATCGGCGGGCTCTCTATCGCGAACGGTGCAACCTACTACCTGAGGTGGACCTACACCGGCCTGGCCGGCTCCACCAATTCCCAAGGCCTGGGGCTCGATAACTTCTCGATCACCGCTTCGGCCCCGTTCACGACCGCCAACAACGGCGACTGGAACACGGGTGCCACCTGGACCGGCGGATCGGTTCCTCCAGCAGGGTCGACGGTCATCATCAACCACGCCGTCACCCTCGCCGCCGCGCTGACGAACACGGGGGCGGTCACCATCAGCAGCGGGGCTTCGCTGACGGTCTCGAATACTTACACCAACAGCGGCACGACCACGGTCGCGGGCACGTTCCAGATCAACACTGGCGGGTCGGTGGCCGGCACGGGCCTGATCTTCAACACGAACTCGCTGCTGAAGTACAACGTCAACGCCACCTACGGGCGTTCCAACGAGTGGACCGCCTCGAGCGGCACCAATGGCACGACGACGGGCTATCCGTTCAGCGTGCAGTTGAGCAACAATTCGGTCCTCAACTTTCCGAACGGCAGCTCCGTGACTCGCGCCATGGGCGGCGATCTCACGATCGATACCGGCTCCGCGCTCTATCAGGATTTCAGCAGCGGCAGCGCGGCCCTGGTCGTGGGCGGCAGTGTCACGGTCAATGGCAACCTGAGTCTCGGCGCCGCCGCGGGCGGTGACATCACGCTCGGCGGCAACTGGACGCGCGGGGCCAGTTCGGTCTTCACCGCCAACGGTCGCGCAGTCATCTTCAACGGCAGCGGCGCCCAGACGGTGGCGGTGGCGGGCGGCTCGGAGTCGTTCCCGTTCCTGACCGTGGGCGGCTCCGGCACGCTCACGCTCTCTTCCGCCACGCCCACCAACCTGACCGTCACGGGCTCGGGTGGTGTCACGCTCTCGTCCACCAACGCGACCAGCACGATCAATCTGAACGGTCAGCAGATGACGGTCAGCGGCGGCGGGAACATGAGCCTGAGCAGCGGCAACCGGTTCATCACGGGCTCCTCCGGTTCGGCTTTCAACGTCACCACCTCCACCCTGACGGTGGCCACGGGCGGCACGCTCACTTTCGGCGACAATGTGGCGCTCGTCCTGTCGAGCGGCTTTAACGCCGGCGCCAACCTGACGACCGTCGGCGGCGGTGCCAGCGGCACGCTGCAGATCAACAGTGGGGGCTTCATCCAGACCAATGCGCCGCGCTATGCCACCGGCTCGACGCTGCTCTACAACTCGGGCGGCACGTACGGCCGCAGCGCGGAATGGACGGCGGCCACCGGTACCAACGGGACCACGGCTTCCTTCCCCTTCAGCGTCAGGGTGGGCAACAACACGACGCTGAATTATCCCAACGGCACGACCATCGCCGCCCGCACGGTGCCCGGGAATCTGACGGTCGACGCCGGCTCGGCCTTCTACATGGACTTCGGCTCGCCCACCACGGTCGGCGCACTCACGGTTGGCGGCTCGGTCACACTGAACGGCGCGCTCTCGCTCGGCAACGTGGCCGGGGGCGATCTCAACGTGGCTGGCAACTGGACCTTCAATACGGGGGCGACCTTCAACACCAACACCCGTGCGGTCACGTTCAACGGCTCGACCGCCCAGACGATCGGTGGCACGGCTTCGACCACTTTCTCTTTCCTGACCATCAACAACACCTCGGGCACCGGCGCGAGCGCGGGCGTGAGCCTGAGTCAGCCGGCCACGGTGGCGATCCAGCTCACGCTCACGGCGGGCGTCCTGGTCACGACCAATACCAACATCGTGCTCGTCAGCGCGACCGGCACCTCGGCCGTAAGCGGCGGCAGCGCCACCGCCTTCGTCAGCGGGCCGATCGCCCGGCTGCTGCCTTCGAATCTGGCTTCGGGCTCGACCTATGTTTTCCCCACCGGCAAGGCGGGAGCTTCGGCGGTTTACATCCCGTTCGAGCTGGTCAATCCCACCACCGTCGCGGGGGCCTCGGTGGTCATCCAAGCCGAGGGGTTCAATGCCAACTCCGGCGGATCGAGCCCCGCGCTGGTCCTGAACAACAATCGCTATTGGGCCACCTCGATCACCTCCAACTCGGCCAACTTCATCAACACGAGCATCCGGGTGACTGACGCCGGCATCGGCTCCGCCAATGTCCTGGCCAGCAGCGCCACGCTCGCCGGCACGAACTACACCTCCATCGGCGGCACGGTGGTGAGCAATTCCATCCTCAGCGGCACGGTGACGGCGGGGAACTACCTGCAGTTCCTCGCCATGGCCAACAGCTCGCCCGCCATCCAGGCGACCCCCAGCGCGCTGACGGGCCTCAACTACGTCACCGGTTTCGGGCCGTCGGCCTCGCAGAGCTACAGCCTGAGCGGCAACAATCTCACGCCGACTTCCGGCAGTCTGACGGTGACCGGCTCGACCAACTACGAGGTGTCCACCGACAATACGACCTTCGGCGCCAGCGCCACGGTGCCCTACACCGGCGGGGCCTTGGCCTCGACGCCGGTCTATGTCCGTCTGAAGGCGGGCCTGGCCGCGGGCAGCTACAACGGCGAGAACGTCACCAACACCGGCGGTGGCGCGACGCTCGTGAACGTCACCTGCAGCGGCAGCGTAACTGCGCCCAACATCGCGACGACCGGCACGCTGGCGGCGTTCAGCACGGATGAAGGCACGGCCTCGGCCTCGCAGTCGTTCACGGCCTCCGGCACGAGCCTGCTGGCCGACATCGTCGTGACCGCGCCGAGCGGCTTTGAAGTCGCGCTCAGTTCGGGCGGCCCCTACAGCGCCAGCCTGAATCTGACTCCGACCGCCAACACGGTCGCGACCACCTCGATTTTCGTGCGCCTCACGGCGGCCGCCACGGCTGGCACTTACACGGGTGATGTCACCCTGACCAGCACCGGGGCCACCACCCGCACGGTCAACATTCCGACCAGCACGGTACGGCCGCTCGCGCCGACCTTGCAGGCCAGCGCGGCCTCGGTCAGCGCCACCGGGTCGACCACGGCCACGGTTTCGTGGACGCGGGGCAACGGCGCCAACGTCATCGTGCTGATGAAGTCGGGCAGCGCCGTCGATGCGAATCCCGCCAACAACACGTCCTATACCGCCAGCGCGGCGTTCGGCAGCGGCTCGCTCATCGGCGGTGCCAACCGGGTGATCTACTCCGGCACCGGCACCTCCGTGGCCGTGACCGCCCTGTCTGCGGCGACGACGTATCACGTGGCGGTCTACGAGTTCAACGGCACGGGCAGCAATGTGACCTACAACACGACCGCTCCCGCCCGGGCGAGTGCCGCCACCCAGACGAATGCTCCGGCCACGCCGACGTTTACGGCGGTCGCCGCGGCCAGCTTCACGGTGAATTGGACCGCGGTCACGGGCGCCAACGGCTATCAACTCGACGTGGCGACCGACGCCGGTTTCACCACGTTCGTCTCCGGCTTCAACAATCTGGCGGTGGCCGGAACCTCCCAGTCGGTCACCGGTCTCGCGGCCAACACGGCCTACTTCGCCCGGGTGCGGGCCAGGAATGTGGACGGGGTGGCGAGCGCGAATTCCAACACCGGGACGCAGACGACCAGTCAGTTGAGTGCGCCGGTCGCGACGGCGGCCACGCTCAACACGACCACAGGTTTCCAGGCCAATTGGAATGCGGTCGCTGGGGCGACGGACTACCGCGTCGACGTCTACCGCCGCGTCGGCCCGACCACGACCGACCTGATCATCAGTGAGTACGTGGAGGGCTCCGGCAACAACAAGTACGTCGAGATCTATAACGGCACGGGCGCCACCGTGAACCTGGCCAACTACGAACTGCGCACCTACGCAAACGGGGGCCTGACGCCCACGACATCGGCCCTCTCGGGCAGCCTTACGGCAGGAGCGGTGGTAGTGTATCGAAACTCCGGCGCTACGGCCTATGCCGGGGCTTCCACCTCGCTCGGGGCCATCAACTACAACGGCAACGATGCAGTGGCTCTGTTCAAGACGACCACGAGCAGCTTCGTCGACATCGTCGGCCGGATCGGCGAAGACCCGGGCACGGCTTGGACTGCCGCGGGTGGCTACTCCACCCTCGACAAGACCCTGCGCCGGAAGGCGACGGTCACGTCGGGCGTTTCCACGAATCCGGCTTCCGGCTTCCCGACCCTCGCGACCGAGTGGGATCTGTTCAACATCGACGATGTGACCGGGTTGGGGACCCACACCGCCCCGGTTTACGACTACACCGATCTTTCGTCCTCAGGCGCCACCAGCTTGGCCATCACGGGGCTGCAGCCATCGACCACCTACTTTTACGTGGTGCGGGCTTTCAGCACGAGCAGTACCAGCTCGAACTCGAACGAGATCTCCACCGCCACGCTCGTGGTGCCGATGACCCTCGTCGCTGCGACCCCCCCGCTGACGGCCTTCTCGACCACCTACGGCACAGCGTCCTCCCCCCAGGTTCTCAACGTCTCGGCCAGCGGCGCGGTCGCCAATGTGGTGGTGACGGCACCCGCGGGTTACGAGATCGCCCTGACCTCGGGCGGTGGCTACAGCTCGAGCCTGAGTCTGCCGCCATCGGGTGGCAACGTGAGTGAATCCCTCAATGCTCGCATCGCGGCTCTCACTCCGCCGGGCTCCTTGAGCGGCAACTTCACGGCCACCACCACCGGCGGGCAGAATCCGACCCTGGCTACCACCGGCACGGTCAACAAGGCCACGCCGGGCATCACGGTGACCGGCGCCACGACCTTCACCTACAACAAGACGCCGCAGGGACCCTCGGGCACTTCGGTGACGGGAGTCTCCGGCGGCATTGCGCCGAGCGGAGCGGTGACCCTCGCCTACAGCGGCACCGGGCTGACCACGTATGGTCCGAGCGCCACGGCGCCGACCGACGCGGGCACTTATGAGGCCACGGCGAGCATCGCGACCGATGCGAATTACCTCGCGGCCTCCTCGGCGGCGTTCGGCTTCAGCATCGACCCGGCCAGCCTCGCCATCACGGCCGACGCCGGCCAGTTCAAGAACAAGGGCGCGGCCGATCCGACCTTGACCTACGGCCAGTCGGGCCTTTTCGGCGGTGACAGCCTGACCGGCGCGCTGGTGCGCAACGGCGGCGAAGCGCCGGGTGTGTATCCGATCAACCTCGGCACGCTCAGCGCGGGCTCGAATTACACGATCAACTACACCGGTGCGAACTTCGCCATCGCGGGCCCGCTCGGCGCGGCCGATGCGACCACCAAGCCGACCGACAGCACGGCGATCAAGATTCCGATCAGCTCGCTGCTGGCCAACGACACCCGCGTGACGCCGGCCGGCGCGACGGTCAATTCGAGCCTCAGCCTGACTTCGGTGTCCCCGGGTACCGGCAATGGGGTGACGATCGGCGGCGCGTTCGTCTTCTTCACGCCGAATCCGTCCGTCTCGAACGAGACCTTCAGCTACACGCTGACCGACACCTCCAACGGCACGACCGACACCGTAACGGTCACGGTCACGACCGCCGCCCCGGATACCTCGCCGTTCACGATCAACCTCGTTTACGCGGCCGCCGCCACCTACGACGGCATGCAGACGACGAAAACGGTCGACTTCATCGCCGTGCCCGGTCAATCCATCATCGTGGAATATTCGACCGACATGATGACCTGGTCGCAGGCCAACGGCGGCTCGGCCATCAACACGGGCGCCAGCGGATCGTTCTCGGCCACCCTGACGGCGCCGGGCGATCAGACCGGCACCTGGAACACGACCATGTTCTTCCGCGGCAAGCGTCCGTGAACCACCCGCGCAACCGCAGCCCACTTCCAGCATTTCCATGAGGTCTCTTCCCTTCCTCCTCCGGACCGCCTGCGGGGCGGCGCTCGGTCTCGTCGCTTCGGCCGGCGTGGCCCAGGCGCAGCTGACCATCGATTACACGTTCCTGCCCAGTGCGAACGTGCCGGACAACAATCAGCAGGGTTATGCCAACGTGCAGACGCTCGGCGGCCTGGGCACAATCTCGAACGTGACGGTGAGCCTCGGCTTCACCTCGCCGAACGGGAACGACCCGATGTTCCTGGGCGATCTGTACGCTTCGCTGACCTACGGGTTGTCCGGCGAGGGCCCGCGCACTGCCGTGCTGCTCAACCGGGTGGGCCGCGACAACACCAATCCGTTCGGCAGCTCGCTCTCCAGCTTCACGGCGACGCTGAGCGACGCGGCCTCCACCAATGTGTTCAATGCCACCGGCAACGGCACCTTCCAGCCGGACGGTCGGCTGATCTCGCCCAACGCTGCGCCGGCCGCCTTTTCGGCCGGGAGCAATCCGCTTTCGACCCTGAATGGCAGCGCCTACGCCAGCAATACCTACAGTCTGCTCGTGGCCGACGTCGCCCAAGGCGGTCTGGCCCGGCTGAACAGCTTCGGCTACAGCATCACCGGCACCGCGGCCAGCAGCGGCACGCTGGCCGTCGGCTCGGGGACGGGCTCGACCTTCGCCATCAGCGGCAGTGGGACGAATAACCTCGGCGCCAACGTGGTGACCAACGGCGGCACCGGCCCGAGCGGCGCGCTGGTCGTGAACATCACGGGCGGCAATACCACCTTCAACGGGGTGGTTTCGGGCAGCAGCGGCCTCGTCAAGACGGGCAGCGGCGCGCTCTTCCTCAACAACTCGGCCAACTCCTACAGCGGCGGCACGACCTTCGCCGCCGGTCTGACCGAGTTCGTCAGCGGCGGCCTCGGCACGACGGGCAATCTGACCTTCACCAGCGGCGGCCTCCGCTTCGCCAGCGGCAACACGCAGGACATCTCCGGCCGCATTTCCAGCAGCACGGCGGCCATCCTGCTCGATACCAACGGCAACACGGTCACCTTCAACAGCGCGCTGGGCAGCTCGAACACGGGCGGCCTGACCAAGACTGGCACCGGCACCCTCGTGCTGAACGGCGGCAGCAACACCTTCACCGGACCCACCGCGGTCAACAATGGCACCCTGCAGGTCAATGCCGGCAGCTCGCTGACCCTGACCTCCAGCGTCACGCTCAACACCGGCGGCACCCTCCTGCTCAACGGGTCGAATCAGATCAACAGCGGCGCCAGCGTGCAGCTGAGCGGCGGCCGGCTCGATCTGAGCAGCAACGGCACGACCCAGACGATGGGCGCGCTCACCCTGACCGCGACCTCGATCATCAATCTCGGCGCCGGCGTGACCGACCAGATGTTCTTCGCCAACAGCAGCGGCCAGACCTGGACCGGCGGCGCCCAACTCCGGGTCTTCAACTGGTCCGGCACCGCCGCCAACGGCGTGGTCTATGGCGCCAACAACGACGTCCTCAATTTCACCACCGGCGGCCTGAACAACGGCCAGGTCGCGCAGGTCATGTTCTACAGCGACGAAGGCAACGACTTCCTCGGCGAAGGCGTCATCCTCCCCGACGGCACCGTCGTCCCCGTGCCCGAGCCCGCCACCGTCGCGGCCGGCCTCGGCACGGCGCTGCTGGTCGCGTGGCGGTTGCGCCCGCGGCGGAAGAGGAACTGAGGGCTCACCCAAAGGCACGTAGTCCCAACTGAGGGCTCACACAAAGTCACGAAGGCACTAAGGGAAATCGGAGGGGATTCCTGTGTCTCGGGGGTTGTCGGTCTCGCCCGTTCTTCCGTTGGGTCCCGCGAGCCTTCCGCCAAGGTTTTGGCGAATGGCCGACGGACCCTTCCACCTGCTTTCCCTTCGTGGCTTAGTGCCTTTGTGTGAGCCCTTCAGAGCTCGGAGTCGCTAAGTGAGCTCCCCGAGCCGCGAGTGACAATTTCTTTACTTTGGGTCCTCGACTACGCGTCGATGCTGCGGCGCCTATGGCTTCCAGCGTGTTGATTGTGGATGACGAACCCGACGTCATCGATCTCGTCAAAATTCATCTGAAAAAGGCCGGCTACCAGGTACTGACGGCGCTCAACGGCGCGACCGGACTGGACATCGCGCGGCGGGAGCGGCCGGACGTCATCGTGCTCGACCTGATGCTGCCGGGGATGACGGGCATCGAGGTCTGCCGCGAACTGCGTCGGCATCCCGAAACGGCCACGTTGGGGGTGGTCATGCTGACCGCCAAGGGCCAGCCGAGCGAGCGCATCGCCGGGCTCGAGACGGGCGCGGACGATTACGTCACGAAGCCCTTCAGCCCGAAGGAACTCGTCCTGCGCGTGCAGGCCGTCGAACGTCGGACCAAGGCCGCGCGCGAAGGCGCCGGAGTGGTGGAGTCGGGCGACGTCCGCATCGACAAAGGCGCCTTCGAGATCACCGTCGCCGGCCGCCGGCTCGATCTGACCACGACCGAATTCAAGCTCCTCACCCTGCTGGTCGAACGCCGCGGCCAGGTGCAGTCGCGCGACACTCTACTGCGCGACGTCTGGGGCTACGAGAATCTCATCGACACCCGCACGGTCGACACCCACATCCGGCGCCTGCGCGAGAAGCTGGGCGAGCGGGCGGACCGGATCGAGACGCAGCGGGGAGAGGGGTATCGGTTCTTGGTGCAGTGAGGGGCTCGAGGCTCAAGAGCCAAGATTCAAGAGCCAAGATTCAAGATTCAAGATTCAAACTGTGTTAAGGGGGAAGAGGTAAGGAGGGCGGGCGTTGGGCGAGTCCCGAGGGCTCGGGAGCCGGCGTCAGCTTACGAGTCCGGCTGTGGATTCGCAGGATACCGTCCGCGCCGCTCGGCGTTAGGACGAGCTTCAGGCGCATCCGGAGGAATGCGCCAGTGCTGAAGAGGCAGGTCTGGCTGTGCCCGCCGATCGCCGCTGCCGGAGTCTTCCTTAGTTCTTCGGCCTTAAAACAGTTTGAATCTTGATTCTTGAATCCTGAATCTTCCCCTCCCTACTCGACGGCCTTCGGGATCTGAAAAAACTCCCGTTCCGCCTCCGCCGAGGCTCCGGCGGCTTGGCGGGCGATGCTGAGGAAGATGTGCAGCGCGGCGGTCTGCACGTCGCGCAGCGGCACGGTGGCATCGATGATGTGGCCGTAAGTGGTCGAAGCGTGGACGTGCAGGAAGACCTCGCGGATGCGCATGAGGTCATTCAGCGCCTCAAAGGTGTTGGGCACGTCGCCGCGCTTGCGGATGAGCGTCAGGCCGGCCTCGGGAGTGAGGTCGAGGAGGAGAACTCCGTGCGGCCGCGGCGCGAAGCGTTCGTTGTCGGCCAGAATGGCCAGCGGGTCCATCCCGCGGATGCCCTGGTACGCCGCGGTGCTCCAATAGTATCGATCGAGCAGCACGATCGACCCCTCCGCCAAGGCTGGCCGGATGGTGCGTTCGACGTGGGCCGAGCGGTCGGCCAGGAAATACGAGTATTCCTGCTCCAGCGAGAGTCGCCCCGTGGCCGCGCTCTTGCGCAGTTCCGCCCCGGGGCCGACGGAAGTCGGTTCCTTCGAGACCACGCAGCGCACGCCGTGTTCGCCGCAGTATTGCGCCAGGGAGAGGGCGATGGACGACTTGCCGCAACCATCGATACCTTCGATCGCGAGCAGGAGGCCGCCGGGGATGACAGAACGCATTGGGGAATGGGGCGAGTTATGGGGAGCCCGGGCGGAGAGAAGGAAGGCAAGAATCAGGAACCAAGATTCAAACCGTGTTAAGGGGGAAGATCTAAGGAGTTGCGCCTCTTGGCGATGCCGGGTCAATCCGGCGAGAGAACGGGCAAGTTTGATGACACCGGCCACGGTGCAGTCTGGTTGAATCCTGATGCCTGAATCTTGAATCTTCCCTTAACACGGTTTGAACCTTGAATCTTATTTTTTGATTCTTCTATTGCGAGTAGGCTCCCTCCACCCGCGCCGCCACGTCGCGGAACGAATAGTCTTCCTCGTAGATCTGCTTGAGCGCGGCCAGGGAGGCTTCCTGCTCGCCGCTGCGCTCGTGCAGCAGCGCCAGGGCGTAGACGATTTCCTTCTTCAGGGCATCCATCGTGGTCAGGCGGGCGGCGGCGTCGGCGTACTGCTTTTTGGCCAGATCGAGCAGGCCCTTGGCCTCGTAGCACTGGGCCAGCAGGGCGGAGGCGCGCACGCCGAGGCTGGGGCTCTGGCGGGCTTTCTGCAGTTCGGCGATGGCGTCGCCGTGGCGGCCGGCCAGGACGAGCTGTTCGCCCAGCTCGAAGCGGAACTGGAGGTCGGTCGGATTGCGCTCCACCCGGTCGCGGGCCTCGACGATGAGCGACTCGGCGCGCTGGCGGCGCAGCTCGGCCAGCGCTTCCTCGGCGGCCGCGAGTTCCTCGGGCGGCGCGGCCGGGCCGTGCTCGGCGATCCACGCTTCCGATTCCCGGATCTGCACTTCCAGCACGCGCAGGCGGTGCTCGCCGACCTTGCGGATGAGGCCCGGGTCGGAATGCTGGGTGAGCGCGGAGGCGTACTCGAACCAGGTCAGCGCATTCGCCGAATCCTCCCGCTGTTCGTAGAGCGAGGCGATCTTGCGGATGACGTCGAGATTCTCCGGCTCGGCGTCGTAGCGGGCCGAGAGCTCGGCCAGCTGCTGCTCGATCATCTCCTCGCTCTTGGTGAAGCGGGCCTGCTGTTCCAGCGAGACGGCTTCGTCCTTGTTCTTGAGGACGTCGCGATAGTCCTTGGCCGCCTCCCAGCCGCCGCTGCGCATGGAAGCGCGCGCCGAGGCGTCCTTGCCGGCCTTGATCGCCTCGAGGTCGGCCGGGTTGATCTCGATGAGCTGATTGTAGATCTCGACCGCGCGCTCCGGCTGATCCTGCGACGAGTAGAAGCGGGCCAGTTCGTGCAGGATCTTCGGCTCCTTCGGGTGGGCGTCGCGCAGCGTTTCCAGGGCGAAACCGGCCGTTTCCGGCAGCCCGCAGGCGAGGGCGGCGTCGCGCAGGAGGAAATTGGCGGCTTGGTTGGTCGGCTCCTTCTCCAGCACCTCCTCGACCGCCACGAGGGCCGCTTTGGGGTCCTTTTTCAGCAGCTGCTGGGCCTTCATGACCGAGAGCTGGGCGGTGGAGAGCCCCTTGAGGAAGCCCTTGCCCGCCTTGCTGGTCAGCATGAGCTCCGCGCGGCGCAGCAGCTGGCGCCCGGGCAGGAAGGCCGCGTGGTCCTTCAGCACCCCCTGGAGCAGCGTGATGGTATAACCGTAGTTGCGCGTCTCGAAGGCACTCAGGGCCTTGAGCCAAAGGTTCCGGGCCGGGACGGGGAGGTCACGTTCGGAGAGGACGGGCATGGGTCCGAGAATGACGGGGAGGAGCCGGGGGGACAACAAAAAGGGCGCGTCGAGGCGCGCCCTTTCGTTTGGAAAATGGGGAATCGGCCTGCTGCCGCTTAGGCAGCCGCAGCCTCCGCCGGAGCGGCGGCCTGGGCCGGGGCCGGAGCCGCGCCGAGGTTCGGGTTGAAACGGAACTTCACCTTGCCGCGCTTGGCATTGGCCTTGGCCTTGCGCTTCAGGCGCTGGGCCGGCGTTTCGAAGGCGCGCAGACGACGCACTTCCTCCATGATGCCCTCCGCATCCATCTTGGACTTGAGACGCTTGAGAGCACGATCCACGGGCTCTCCCTTTTTGACGGCAACTTCAGGCATGATGTTCTCTCAGGCGGGCTATGGGGTGGAAGACGAAACGGGCGGGGAAAGTGGCACAGGGGGAGGGAGATTCAAGGGGAAGATGGAGAAGATTCGATAAAGGCGGCGAGGCCGCTGGGAGTCGCGAGAAGTTTCAAGAGTCAGGAGTCAAGATTCAAGGAAGACTCAAGGGGAAAGGCAAAAGGAAGGGCGAGAACCGGGGGCAAGTCGCTAGTAACTGCGACCCAGAGTACAGACTTGTTGCCAGAGAAACGAGCGAGCGAGGGCGCCGAAGACTGGGCCATGGGCGACTCAAGATCGAGTTCGAGCGCTGCCTGCCCAAAGGCACCTATTCCTTGAGCCTTTTCGCTTACCCCTTCCTTGGCACTTGATACTTGGCTCTTGAAGCTTACCCGAGCATTCCTCGCTACCCGTCATTCAATTCTGACCGGGCTCCCCACCGCCACCAGTCGCCCGAATTCGAGCGCGTCCCAGTTGGTCAGGCGGATGCAGCCGTGGCTGCGGCCGGTCGAGATGGTGTGGGGCAGGGGATTGCCGTGGATGCCGACGCCGGTCTTGCTCGTGCCCGCCCAGAAGATGCCGACCGGATTGTTCGGGCCGGGCGGGAAGAGGAAGAAATCGGCGCTGCGCACGCCGCGCTGCAGCATTTCCTCGTCCCAGCGGAAGTTGGGCAGGGTGACCATGTTGACCAGCTTCCAGTCGCCGCGCGGGGTGGGGGTGGAGGGATTGCCGCAGGAAACGGGGAAGAAGGCCAGCAGGCGGCCGTCGGGGGCGGAGACTTCGAGGATGCCCTGATCGACCACGATGCGGACGCGGTTGGCCCGGGAACCGCCGCGCACGGCGCGGGGGCCGACGCGCTCGATCTCCAGCGGTTCGACGTTCGGCACGCGCACGGTGTCGCCGACCTTGAGGCGGGCGTTGGCGGGCAGGCCGTTCAATTCGGTCAGCAGGCCCTGCGAGCAGCGGTAGCGCTCGGCCACCAGTTCGAGGAGCGATTCGTACGGCAGGAACTTCATCTTGGCCTGCTCCTCCTTGGTCGCGCCGAGTTCGCCGACGTATTTCGCGTCCTGCGCACGCACCGTGTAGGTGGTCAGCGGCGCAGGAGCCTCGGGCACCTCCTGACCGCCGCGCAGGGCCAGATAACGCTCGGCGGCGCGGCGGCTGAGGATGGTGTCGCGTCCGTCGATCTCCCCCGGCGAGAAGCGCGCCTTGGTCAGCGTGACCTGTCGGGCCACGCGATTGAGCAGGCTGCTGCCGCCGAGCGAGACGCCCTGGCGTCCGGCGCTGGGGGCGCCCGCCGGGCCGGTGGCGCAGGCGGCGAGGGCGAGAGGAAGAAGGAGGACGGTAAGGTGGTGAAGACGCATGTTATTTCCCTGACTTCTGCAAAGTGAAGGCCGGCTGGAAGGCCAGCGTGCCGACCCGCAACATCCCGGCCACTTCGGCGCCGGGATCGGTCACCATGTTCGGCGTGAGCGCGCCGGGCTTGCCCTTCAGCAGGCCGGCCTTGATCAGCTGCTCGACCGCCGAGCCCGGCACCGCTTCGAGCGCCAGGCGGCGCTTGGCCGGGTCCCAGTTGGCGCGGAAGAAATACCACGGGCCGGTGCCCGGCTGCGCGCGGGCGGAGATGAAATCGCGCCCACCGAGGCGACTGACCGAAAGCTCGTAGCCACGCGCGGCGCCGGCCACGGCGGCGGCCTGCGCGACGAGCGAGCCGTCGGGCTGCGAACTGATCTTGAAGACCGGCGGCACCGCCTGCGGCGCGCGGGCGAGATCGGCCGGCGAGATGTCGATGAAGCGCCACTCGCCGACGAGGGTCCTGGCCAGCGGGGTGGGTTCGCCCGGCGGCAGCACCTGTTCGAATTCGGCGTAGCAGGCGCTGAGCAGCAGTACAGCCGCAACCGCAAGCGCGGCGGAAAGGCAGTGGCGGAGAAACGACATGGACCGGCAATCACCCGGAAGCCGCCGACCCGCGCAAGTGGAATTGCATCGCTCGGCCGCTTCCGCGAGGGTCCGGCCATGCCCGACTTCGACCGTTTCCGCGCCGAGCATCCCGGCGTTTTCGTGCTGGCCGCCGACGATCTGCCCGCGCTGCAGCGTTACCTCGCCGACCGCGGCTGGCTGGGCGCGGACGAGTCGATCGAGTCGGCCGCCAAGGCGGGCGAGGGGAACATGAACTACACCCTGCGCGTGCGCACCGACCGCCGGACGCTCATCGTGAAACAGGCACGGCCGTGGGTGGAGAAATACGATTTCATCGCGGCGCCGTGGGATCGGGCCCGCGTCGAGGCGGCGTTCTACCGGGAGGTCGGCCGCGAGCCCGCCCTGGCCGCCCGCCTGCCGCGGCTGCTCGGCGCGGACGAGGACTCTCGCGTGCTCGCGCTGGAGGATCTCGGCGCCGGGGGCGATCTCACCGGCGTCTACGCGGGCGAGACGCTCGCGGAGTCGGACCTCGCCGCACTGGGCGATTTCCTGGCCGCGCTGCATGCCTTCCGGCCGACGGAGTCGACCGTGCCCACGCTGCGCAACGAGGCCATGCGGGCGCTCAACCACGCCCACATCTTTGATATCCCGCTGCAGGCCGCCAACGGGCTCGATCTCGACACGCTCACGCCCGGCCTGGCGGAGGTCGGGTCGCGGCTGAAGACCGATGCCGCCTACGTCGCGCGCGTGGCCGAGCTCGGCCGGCGATATCTGGCCGTGAACGACGCCGGCGCGCTGCTGCATGGCGATTTCTTCTTCGGCAGCTTTCTGCGCACCGCCGCGGGCCTGCGAGTGATCGACCCGGAGTTCTGTTTCCTCGGCGAGCCCGAATTCGACTGGGCGGTGCTGAGCGCGCACCTGCAGCTGGCCGGCCAGCCCGACGCGCTCGTGGCGGACCTCGAGCGCCGGGCGCGGGCGGCGCGGCCCGACTTCGATGGCGCGCTCTTTTCCGCCTATGCCGGGACCGAGATCATGCGTCGTCTCCTCGGCTATGCGCAGCTCGCCCCGCTCCAGCTCGACCTCGCCGCGAAGGAACGTCTGCTCGAGCGCTCGCGCGCGCTGGTCCTCGGTTAGTCCAGCGCCTCGGTCCACCGGTCGGGGCGCTTGACGAATTCTTGCTTTGCCATACAAAGTGAACATGCCCTCCGCCGCCGAGTCCGCCGAGCCGGTGTCCGATCTCCCGCGCGTCGAGTCGACGCCAACCGCCCCTCCACCGGCCCCGCCCGAGCCGCCGGCGGCACCCGGCGCGGCCGGACTCCTGCTCGCCTGGATCCTCCCGCAACTCCTGCTCCTGGCGCTGAACTGGGGCGATGCGCGTCTACTGCTGCAGGCGGCCAACCCGCAGCAGGCGGCGGCGCTTTGGACCTATGCGGGCGTCTGGCTGGCGGTCTTCGCCGTCGGCGTCGGCGGCCTCGGCGGGTTCGCGTGGCGGCGCCAGCCCGTGCCGTGGCCAGCCCTGCTTGCGATGACAGCTCTACCGCTCGGTTTGAAGTTCTTCTACGAGCTGCAAGCGGGCCGATTCTGGCCGGAGAACCTCGCACCCTGGATGCTCTCGACCGCAAATGTCGACCACCGGCAAAGCATGCTTCTGTTGATACCTTGCTACGTGGCGGCCATCGGGCTACTCCGCCTGCAGATGGGTGCACGCACAGGACGCTGGGTGGCGAGTGCCGCCCTCGGCGCAGGGCTGGTCGGCTCCTTGCTCGCCTCCATGTACCTGGCCCGGCCGGATTTCCGTCCGCTCTTCTATTTGGTCGGACTCGCCGCGGGCGCGGTTGGCATCGTAATCAGCGCGCTGCCCCCGCTGCTCCGCCGCCGCTATCTGGTGGCCGGCGGCTTTCCGCTGCTCGGGTTGTGCGTCAACGCGGCCTTCCCGTTCCCGGCGAACTTCCAGCGGGTGGCGGTCTATGTGCTGCTGCTGGTCAATGCGGTGGTGATCTGCTGGCCGGAGCCGACGCGCCCTGATCTGCGGCGCGCGCTTTGGCTGGCCCGCTGCGCCATGCTGCCGTTCACCGCGTATTTCTTCGCTCTGCTGCTGCCCTGGCTTGGCTTCTGGATGATCGGTCTGGTCGTCTATGGAGGCGGGGCGCTCGTGCTCGCTCCCCTAGCTCTGGCCAATCTGCATTTTCCGCTCATCGCCACGGGTTGGCGCGAGCATTGCTCGGCCCCGCGTTCAACGGCCACTGCGCTGGCGGCCGTAGGAGCCATGTGCCTGCTGCCGGTGAGCCTGATCGGTCTGGCGTTGGCCGAGAAGTCCAACCTCGACCGGGCGCTGCGCGGGATTGCCTATCCGGAACTGCGCGCCGGGGCGCTGCCGATGGTCGATGCGCCGCAGTTGCGCCGCACGCTCGAACTGGGGGCTTTCGCGGACCGGCGCGGCCAGGTCGATTTGATCTTCTCGAATCAGCTGCCGCTCGTGGACGATCTCCGCCGCCAGCTCGTCCTGGGCGGCTTGGCGCTGCCCGCGGCGCTGCGGGCCGATCTGGCGGCCGCATTCCTGCCCGAGCAAAAGGCCCCGAAAGCTCCGGCCCCGCGACCGAGGCTGGAGCCGGACCAGAGCGGCTATGTCCACGCCCGCGAGGTGACGACCACCTCGCTGGCGGGCGCGCCCGGCTGGGAGGAGACGAAAGTCCGGCTGGTCCTGCGCATGGGCGGCAGAGTCGACGGCGAGTGGCTCGCCCGACTGCGGCTGCCGACCGATGCATTTGTGACCGACCACGCGCTGGTCATCGACGGCCAGCGCGTGCCTTCACGGGTGGTCGACCGCAACACCGCCCTCTTCATCTACGAACGCATCAGCCGGGCCGATCGGCCGAGGGACCCAGGGCTGATCCACTACGTCGGGCCCGAGGAGGTGGAACTGCGCGTCTTTCCGATCCCTCGCAACGGCGAGCGGGTCACCGATCTCACCATCACCCATCGCGCCGGTGCAGCCGGGCTGTTGCGCCTGGCCGGCGAGCCGCTGGCGGAATCGGCGCCTGCGGACGCCCCCAGCCGCTGGGTCGCCACGGCGGCCGGAGCGGCGCTTTTCCCGGCGCGGGGGGCGTTGGAGAAATACGCCTTCGTCCGCCCGCCCGTGCGCTGGGTGCTGGCCGACGGCACCGCGCCGGTGCCTCCGCGGGAGCAGGCCGCCGCTGCGACTTGGCGGGCGGGGCGAGGCCTCGAGCGAACGACTCAGCGCATC
This sequence comes from Verrucomicrobiota bacterium, assembly GCA_018240025.1. Classification (GTDB taxonomy): domain Bacteria; phylum Verrucomicrobiota; class Verrucomicrobiia; order Chthoniobacterales; family SZAS-18; genus SZAS-18. The sequence continues at coordinate 1,992 of JAFEGM010000089.1, read as the reverse complement.
GGCCTGCGCGAGTCCGACGAGCCGCTCTGGCCGCCGGCTCTGCTGGGGCGGATCGTGCTGGCGGAGTTTCTGCGCGAGTCGGCGGGGCAGGTGGAATCCCGGCTGCAGCTCGACTGGATCAGCCGCCGACCCGCGCCGGCCGAGATCGAGGGCTTTGCCCGCACCTTGTCCGGCGACTTCGCCTTCACTGGCGACGAGACTGCCCGGCCCGTGGCGGTGCTGCGCTGCGGGGGCGTCGTGAGGGCCGTCGCCCCGGACGCCGCGACCGTTTGGTTCGACGCTGCGTCCTCAGGCGCGTCCATCGAGGTCTATGACCGCAGCCAGCAGCGCTTCGTCACGCTGGAAAGCGAACGCGAAGGCTCCCCGCGGATCGCCGCGCTGGCCGAGGCCATGCTTGTCTCGCGCGAGCGTGAGCTGCACCCCGAGCGCTTCCGCCAGCATTCCCGCCGACTTTGGAAGGTCGCCCGCGACGCCCGCGTGCTCACGCCGCAGACCGCCTTCCTGGTCGTGGAGAGTGCCGCCCAGTGGGCCATCCTCGAGAAGAAGGAGAAGGAGCGGGAGAACGCGCCCGATACGATCGAGAGCCCCGTCTCCATCCCCGAGCCCCGCACCTGGGCCCTGCTCGCAGCCGGCGGCGTGGCGCTGGCCGTGGCGCGGTGGCGTCGGCGGCGGTGAGTCCAGAAAGAAGGTCGGCAGATTTCAGGGATTCGACGCAGATCTGCTGGGAGACGGATTTCGGAAAGCCCGAAGAAGTCTAGAGAGGAGCGCCTTCTACCCCGCTCCCTCAGAATCTGCGCCTCGTCCTTCAAATCTGCGGATCTTCCGGATGACGCCTGCCCTGGAAACGCGCTGGAGACGGGCTTGGACGCGGATGAAAGCGCCTCCGCAGTCTCCCTTTGCGGGCTCCCGGCTCCCTGCTAGCATGCCGATCCCATGAAAGCACCCCTGCATGTTGCTGTGACCGGCGCAGCCGGCCAGATCGGCTACTCTCTTCTCTTCCGTATCGCTTCCGGCTCGATGTTTGGCCCGGATCAACCGGTCTGTCTGCACCTGATCGAAATCGAGCCCGCGCTCAAGGCGCTGAACGGCGTGGTCATGGAGCTGCAGGACTGCGCCTTCCCGCTCGTGCACGACATTGTCCCGACGGCCAATCTCGACGAGGGCTTCCGCGGCGTGCATTGGGCGCTGCTCGTCGGCAGCGTGCCGCGCAAGGCGGGCATGGAGCGCGGCGATCTGCTCGGCATCAACGGCAAGATCTTCATCGGCCAGGGCAAGGCGATCGAGAAGAACGCGGACAGCGACGTGCGCGTGCTCGTGGTCGGCAATCCCTGCAACACCAACGCGCTGATCGCGAAGTGCAACGCCACGGGCATCCCGGCCAATCGCTGGTTCGCCATGACCCGCCTGGACGAGAATCGTGCCAAGAGCCAGCTCGCGGCCAAGGCCGGCGTGCAGGTGGCCAGCGTGACCAACCTCGCCATCTGGGGCAATCACTCGGCCAC
>JAFEGM010000089.1:0-403 GCA_018240025.1 Verrucomicrobiota bacterium | reverse complement strand
GCCGCCATCATCGAGGCGCGCGGCGCGTCCTCCGCGGCCAGCGCGGCCAATGCGGTGGTCGACACCGTCCGCTCGCTGACCACCCCGACCCCCGCGGGCGACTGGCACAGCGTCGCCGTCTGCTCGGATGGCAATCCCTACGGCCTCGAGGAAGGCCTCATCTGCGGCTTCCCGATCCGCGGCGACGGCAAGAACTGGGAATTCGTCCCGGGCCTCGCGATCAACGATTTCGCCAAGGAGCGCATCGCCAAGACCGTCAACGAGCTCAAGGAAGAGCGCGCGCTGGTCAAGGATCTGATCGGCGGCTGATCCCGCTGTTCGGAGGCTCTCGCGCCAAAACCCTCTCAGCCTCCGCGGCCCCGCCGCGGAGGTTTTTTGTGCCGTAGTCCGCACTCTCCGAGTG
>JAFEGM010000088.1:42526-42656 GCA_018240025.1 Verrucomicrobiota bacterium | reverse complement strand
GCCAGCCGCCGTTGTTGCTGGCGATTTCGCCATCGAGCAGACGCTGCAGGAACCAGCGCTCGCCCAGCCGCCAGTCCAGATGCAGGTCCTTGGTCAGGAACATCGAGACGATCATCCGCACCCGATTGTG
>JAFEGM010000088.1:1807-42518 GCA_018240025.1 Verrucomicrobiota bacterium | reverse complement strand
CGCATGCCCGCATCGACGATCGGAAACCCCGTCTCGCCCGCCGCCCAGCGCTCGAAGGCCCCCGGGTCGTGCTTCCAGGGCAGGCCCCGGTATTCGGGATTGAACTCGTGCTCCAGGGCCTCGGGGTAATGCCAGAGCAACTGGAGGTAGAAATCGCGCCAGATGAGTTCACCGATGAACGTGTCCGCCCCCGCCTTGCCGGCGGCATCGAACGCCTCCGCCGCCCGACGCGCCTCGTGCACGATCTCCCGGGCCGAGAGCAGGCCGTAGCGCAGATCCGGCCCCAATCGCGAAGTGGTCTGCCCCGCCGGCAGGTTCCTCCGCTGCGCGTAACTGGCCAGTCCCTCGCCGAGGAAGTGCTTCAGGCGCAGCCGCGCCGCCCGCTCCCCAGCTTCCGGCACTTCCATCGAACCGTTCCCCGTAAAGCCCCAGTGCGCCGGCGTCGGGCAGGGCTCGCTGGCCAGCTCCGGCGGCGTGCGGAACTTCCCCGGCTTCGGCAGCGGCTCCGCCAGCGGCAGCTTGCGCCAGGCCCGCGCATACGGCGTATAGACCCGGTAGGGCTTGCCCGCTCCGGTGAAAAGCGCGTCCCGCTCGTGCATCCCCACCCCGCCGGCATGGACCTCGACCGCGACGCCGCGCGCCTTGGCCTTCGCGATCACCTTCTGCTCCATCGCGACCCCGAACGGGTCGGGATCCTGGTGGAAATGCAGCGCGATCGCCCCCGTTTCCGCCATCAGCCGATCGAGCACCTCGTCCGCCGGTCCCGAGCGGAAGATCAGCCGCCCCCCGAGAGCCGCGATGTTTTTCTCCAACGAAGCCAGCGCCCCACAGAGAAACCGCTGCCGACCTTCCCCGGTCCAGCGATGCTCCCGTTTCCAGGTGCTGGCGATGTACACCGGTGTGACCACCCCGCCGCCCGCCCGCACCGCCGCCAGCAACGCCGCGTGATCGGTCACCCGCAGATCCCTTCGAAACCAAACGATCATGGGCTCGCTTAGGCTCGCCATAGGCGATAGGCAATAGGCGATAGGCGATAGGATTGCCGGTAGCGCACTGCCTCCGGGGCTATTGCCTATGGCCTATCGCCTATTGCCTATGGCGAGCCTCAGCGAGCCGTGCTAGCTTCCCGGCCCTTTTTCCACCAACGCCATGCCGTCCACGCTCGACAAACAGCCCCATTGCATCACCGCCCTCAGCATCGAGATCCCTGCCGAGCGCGTGGGGCAGGAGCGGGAAAAAATCGTTCAGCAGTATGTCCGCTTCGCCCAGCTGCCGGGCTATCGTGCGGGCAAGGCGCCGCGGCCGGTGGTGGAGGCGAAGTTCAAGGGCAAGATCAGCGAGGAGCTGCACAGCAACCTCGTCAGCGCCGGCATTTCCGAGGCCATCAAGGAGCACAGCCTGCGCGTGCTGACGGTGGCGGAGGTCAATGACGTGAAGCTGGAGAAGGACGGCCCGCTGACCTACTCGGCCAAGGTGGTGACCGCGCCGGAGTTCGAGCTGCCAAACTACAAGAAGCTCGAGATTCGCGCCCCGGAGAACAAGATCGAGGAGGCCGACATCGACCGCGCGCTGGAGGAAGTGCGCACCCGCCTGGCGGACTTCGAGGACGTGACCGGCCGCGCCCTGGCGATGGACGACTTCGCGGTGCTCGATCTGGCCGGCCGCATCGACGGCCAGCCCCTTAGCGAGGTGGTCTCGCAGCCGAACGTGGCGCGTGACCTCGGCGGCCGGGAGAATTTCTGGATCAAGCTGGGCCCGGGCAATTTCCTGCCGGGCTTCTGCGAGGCGATCGTCGGCATGGAAGCCGGCGAGACCCGCGAGGTGCCGATCGAACTCGACATGGAGTTCCCGATCAAGGATCTGGCCGCGCGCCGCATCGACTACACGGTCAAGCTGCGCGAGATCAAGAACCAGGTGCTGCCGGAGGTGAACGACGAGTTCGCCGAGAAGGTGGTGCCGGGCAAGACGCTGGCCGAACTGCGCGAGCTGGTCCGCGAGGACCTCACCCGTCAGAAGACGGAGATGATCGAGCAGGGCAAGCGCCGCCAGATCATCGCCCATCTGAATGCCGCGGTGGAATTCGAGCTGCCCCAGCACCTCGTGCGCAACCAGACCCAGCGCATCGCCTCGGAGATCGTGCAGGAGAATCAGCAGCGCGGCGTGAGCGATGACGAGATCGTCAAGAACCAGGGCGAGATCGCCACCAACTCCGCCTCCGCCGCCCGCGAGCGTCTCAAGACGGCCTTCCTCCTCGTGCGCATCGCCGAGGCCGAGGGCATCAAGGTCACGCCCGACGAGCTGAAGGAGCGCATCACCGCCATGGCCGTGCGCTACCGCACCTCCTACGACAAGATGCTGAAGGACCTGCAGGAGAATGACGCACTTTCCGGGCTGGAGGAGGAGGTTCTGATCGCCAAGACCCTTGCCGCTCTGACCGCGGATGCTACCGTTCTGCCGCTGGAGGAAAGCGCCCCGCAGCCGGCCTGAGCCGCGCGCGAAGGCGCATGATTCCAGCGTTCCCGAACCCTTGGAGAAAAGAATCATGCGCCTGCCCCAGTCCCTCGTGCCGTCCTCGGCCTACTACCCCATCCCCCACGTCATCGAGAAGACGGCGCGCGGGGAGCAGGGTTACGACATCTATTCGCGACTGCTGAAGGATCGCATCATCTTCCTCGGCACGGCGGTCGACGACCATGTCGCGAATGCGGTCATCGCCCAGCTGCTCTTCCTCCAGATGGAGGATCCGAAGAAGGACATTCACATTTACATCAACTCGCCCGGCGGCTCGGTCACCGCGGGTCTGGCGATCTACGACACGATGCAGTTCATGACCTGCGACGTGAACACGTACTGTATCGGCATGGCCGCCTCGATGGGCGCCGTCCTGCTCGCCGCCGGCACGCATGGCAAGCGTTACGCGCTGCCGAACTCGGACATCATGATCCACCAGGTCTCCGGCGGCGCCCAAGGCACGGCCAGCGACGTCGAGCGGACGGTGGAGTTCATGTTCAAGCTGAAGAAGCGCCTCATCGCCATTCTGGCCCGTCACACCGGCAAGACGGACGATCAGGTGAAGATCGACTCCGACCGCGACTACTACATGACCGCCGCCGAGGCCCGCGACTACGGCCTGGTCGATCACGTGGTCGAATCTCGCCGCGACCTCGGCGTCTCGGCCCGCCCCGAGCTTTCCGCCGGCGGCAACCAGACCATGGCCGCCCTCGAGGCGAAGTCCGAGGCCATCGTGCCGAAGACGGAGTAGGCGCGGTCCGCGCGGCAGGTTTTTTGCCGCAGAGGCTCAGAAAACGCAAAGAGGCTGGCGGACGGCCCTTTGCGTTTTTTTGCGCCCTTGCAGCTTCGAATTCCACCCGGCTTCGGCGACGGAAATGCGCGCCTCGCACGGCAGGTTTTTTGCCGCAGAGACTCAGAAAACGCAAAGAGATGGGAGACTGGATTCTCTGAGTATTTTTGCGTCTTTGCGGCTCCGCATTTCACGCGCTCCCGCCGCGGGAGCGCGTGGTCACCGCAGTTGCCCCGCCAGCGCGGCGCGGAAGCGGGGTTCGTCGCGGAGGGAGTCCCAGACGGGATCGAGCAGGAGGCTGCCGTAGCAGAGGTCGCCCGGACGCCGTAGGAGGGATTCGATCGTCTCCAGCGCGGTGGCGGTGTCGCCAGCCAGGGCTGCCACCCGCGCCCGCATCTCCAGCATTTCGGCGCCATCGACGGCGTCACGACTGAGCGGGACGAGTTCCACGGCGCGGGCGATGGCCCGCTCGGCGGCCGGCCGATCGCCGAGGACCGCCGCGAGGAGGGCGACCACGGCGATCCTCTTCGGCGCGTCGGAATGCCGCTGCTGCGCAGCCTCAGCAGCGGCGCGCGCGGCCCGGAACGCGGCGGTGGCTGCGGCGGTGTCGCCGCGCAGGCGGGCGATCCAGCCGGCGAACCACTCGCGCGGGAAGGTGAACAGATTCGGATCGGTCAACTCCACTTCCAGGCTCTCGGCCAGAGCGGCGGCCGCCTCGTCGGCATTGCGCTGGTAGAACGCCACGCGCATGCGCCGCTGGACCGAGGTGGAGATGGCGCCGACATCGCGCGGCGTCTGGCCGGGCAGCTGCAGCATCGCCTCCAGCCGACCGCGGCGCAGGAGTTCGAGTTCGGCGCGATCCAGCACCAGCGTGTCCGAGACAAGCCCGGCCCGCCGCGCGCGATCGAGCACGTTGGCCGCCTCGTCCCAGCGGCGCTGCATGCGGTAGGTGAGGTGGAGATTGCGGACGGAGAAGATGCCGCGGGGATCGAGCTCGACCGAACGCTCCATCAGGCGCACGGCCTCGTCCCATTGGTCACGCCGACGCTCGATCAATCCCAACCACTGGAAGGCCGAGGCGGAATTCGGCAGCAGTTCCGTCGCCTGCCACAACTCCGCGCGGGCCGCCGGGAAATCGCGCAAGCCCCAGTAAAGATGCAGGCCGCGGGCCAGCCGGACCTCGCCGCGATCGGGCTGCAACCGCGCTGCCGTCTCCACCGCCGCGCCGGCCAGGGCGAGGCGGGCCGGCGTGCGGTCGGCATTGCTCCAATAGAGACTGTCGTGCACCTCGGCCAGCCGACAGAACGCGAGCAGGAAGGCCGGATCGCGCTCGGTCGCCTCGGTCAGCAGGCGCGCCGTCTGCAGCAGGGTCTCGCGCGGCTCGGCGCTCTGCTGCCAGCCGCTGAGCAACTCCTTCGCGCGCAGGTAGAGATCGTAGGCGGCCAGATCTTCCGTCGGCCGCTCGGCCATGGCGGAGCGTTCGCCGCTCGCCAGCCGGGCGCGGATCTGTCCGGCGATGTGCCCGGCGATTTCGTCCTGCACCGCGAAGACGTCGGCCAGGGCGCGATCGAACCGCCCCGCCCAAAGCTGGCGCTCGGTCCGCGCCTCGATCAGCGCGACCGCGATGACCACCCGCCCGGCCTCGCGTCGCACGCTGCCTTCGACGAGGTGCGTCACGCCGAGCTCCCGGGCGATCTCGCTCAGGTCCAGCTTCGCCTCGCCATCGCTCCGAAAGGCCTGCACGGAACTCCGGGCAATGACCCGCAGTTCGCGGATCTGGGCCAGCCGGGTGAGCAGATCGTCCTGCATGCCCTCGGCGAAGAACGTGCCCTCGCGCGCCTCGCTCAGATTGCGGAACGGCAGCACCGCGATCGCCTTCGGCCCTTCCACGGCCGCCATCACGCCCGGGCCCGGGGGCCGCGGCCGCTGCAGCCACCAGCCCACGCCGGCGCTCGCCAGCAGGAGCAGCGCGCCGCCGAGGATGACCCAGCGCAGAGCGCGCTGACCGGGATACGACTCGCTCGCAGCCGCCTCATGCGCGGTGGCGAAGGCGGTCGGAGGCGTGAGGACCGGCACGACCGCGGGCGACAGACCCTCCGCGGCGAGTCGGGCCGCGGCCAGCGCCTCGGCCGCCGCGGCGGCTTCGGGGAACCGATCCTCCGGGCGCTTGGCCAGCAGGCGCCGCAGCGGCGCCACCACCTCGGCGGGGAGCGTGTCGAGATGTTCCCAAGGGGGCGCCTGCGCGATCTGCGCGTTCAGGATCTCGCGCAGGTTGCGGCCCTGGAACGGCGGCCGCCCGGTCAACATTTCCCACAGAATGCAGCCGAGGCTGTAAAGATCGGACCGGCCGTCGAGCGTGGTGACCTCGAGGCATTGCTCCGGACTCGCGTACGCCGCCGTCCCGCGGAAGCCCAGCGTCGGCGCGCTCAGGTGCGTCTCGGCGCGGCCGTCGACCGTCGTCTGCATGGCGCGCGCCAGACCGAAGTCGATGATCTTGACCAGCAACCCGCCGCTGGACGTCAGGCTGCGCGCGCGGGGATGGCCGGTCGGGAATTGCACCAGCATGAGGTTGGCCGGCTTGAGGTCGCGATGAATGAGCTGCTGCTCGTGGATCGCGCTCAGCCCCGCCGCGATCTGCTCCGCCAGCGCCAGCGCGTGCGCGGGTTGCGGCCGACCGTGGCGCTGCAGCCATTGATGCAGCGAAACTCCGTCCACGAACTCCATCGCGTAGAACATCCGCTCCGGCGCGTCGTGCAGGTAGAGCACCGGCGCCACGTTCGGGTGGACGATGCGGGCCGCGGCCCGCGCCTCGCGCACGAAGAGCCGGCGCACATCGCTGTCCCCGAGCCGCGCGGGGTGAATGACCTTCAATGCGACGTCGACGCGCAAATGCCCGTCCTCCGCCAGATAGGTCAGCCCCATCCCGCCCGCGCCCAGCAGCCACAGCGATCCGTCCGGACGCCGGCGAATCCGGTAATGCCCGTACTGGATCGTATCGTCGTCGCCCCTCACAGGCCCATGGTAAGGCGCTCCCTCCGCAGGCAAAGGGCTGGCGGCCAGCCCGGAGCCGGGGAAGAATGCTGCCATGCTGGGCAAGTGCGCGCTCTGCGAGAGGGAAACGGAGGTTACGCGGCATCATCTGATTCCGCAGTGCCGGCACGGCAAACGCAGTGCCCGCCTGCGCTACGATCGCGAGCAATTGAAGCGCCAGCTGATCGCCCCGCTCTGCCGTCCCTGCCACAAACAGGTGCACGCGGTGCTGACGGAGAAAGAGCTCGAGCGCGATTTCCCCACCATCGAAGCCCTCCGTGCCCACCCCGATCTCGCCCGCTTCGTCGCCTGGGTCCGCCAACGTCCCCCCGGTGCCAGCGTCGTGGTGCGTCCGATGAAGCGGCGTTGAGGGTCTGCCGAAATGGCGGCGGAGCCCAATGGGCGGAGGTCCAGTTGGGCTCGGCGTAGAGCGAAGAAGGCTCACTACCACCTACCTCTCACCTCTCGTTCTTGCATTCACCTCTGCTCCTTCGCGGCGGCAGCAAGCTGCCTCGATGAAAGCGGCAGCAAGCTGCAGCAGTCCACGGCGTCTTCACCGCCCACCCGGTGCCTTCCACATCGTCCGCGTCGTTCGCCTATCGCCTATCGCCTATCGCCTATCGCCTATCGCCTATCGCCTATCGCCTATCGCCTATGCCGAGCCTCAGCGAGGCTAGTACAGCATGGCGTCCGCCGGCGGGTCGATCGGCAGCACGCGTTCGGCCTGGAACTCGACGTCCCAGCCGCGCTCGCCCTGGGCGAACTTGGCTTCGCCGATGACCTTGACCCAACCCATCTCGGCGATGCCGTCCATGGAGCCGGGCGCGGCCACGGTCAGGGCCACAGGCCGGGCATCCGAGGCGCAGCAGTACATGAACATGCGCACGAGCTGGAACTTCAGCTTCGAGCCGTTGCGGTCGGGGAGATACTGGCCCACGACCTCGAACTTGCGGCCGCTCCACGCGGGGCGCTCGCTGTCCATGGGCGCGATGGAAATCAGGTCGACCACCGTGGCCACCAGCGCGCCGTCCGTGCCGCGGGGCAGGAAGGCTGCGATGTCGATGGGCCCGTTGGCGCCGCCGGTCGCGCTGTCGGGCTGACCGGGCAGCGCCGGTTCGGGGATCACCCGCGGCGGCAGCGCCCCGGGCGCGGGCGGCGGCACGTGGCCGGGCGCGGCCGTCGTCGGAGCGGTCGGTGCTCCCGGCAAGGCTGCAGGCGCACCGGCGGCCGACTGCGCACTGCGCGCGGCGGCCAGGCGGTCGCGCGCGGAGCTGGGTAGCGACGCCGGATCGGTCACGAAGCCGCGGTTGCGGATGGTCGCAGCCGAATAGCTGTCTTGGGTGTACGTCGCGGCCGCGTAGATCGGCACGGTCAGGACGAGAAAGGCGATCCACTGGCCGCCGCGCAGGCTGCTGCCCCCGGCGTTGCCGAAGGTGGCGGGTTCGCATTCCTCCTCCGGCGTGATGATCACGCCGCGGGCGGAGAGCAGCAGGCCGATCGCCACGACCGGCAGGAGCAGGCCGGCCCCGAGCGCGAACCAGCGGAAGGTCGGCGTGAGGTACGGCGCGATGCGGCCGCTGAAGTAGAAGTAGAGCAGGAGCCCGGACCAGGCGCAGAGCGTCACGGCCGGCAGGATGCGCGCGAGCAAACGAGTCATGGGAAGGCCAGAGGCAGGGCGGCGCTCAGGCGGACACAAATCAGGCCGATGCCGAGCACCAGGGCAAGGGCGAGACCCGCGATGAAGCGCGGACGAAAGACGAGGCGGTAGAGGAAGAGCAGCTTCACGTCGAGCATCGGCCCGAGCGTGAGGAAGGCCAACTTCGAGGCGAAGGGGAAGGCCGTGAAGGTGGCCGCGACGAACGCATCGGACGTGCTGCAGAGCGCGAGCGAGAAGGCCAGACCCATGAGGCCGAAGGTCGACGACCACGGATTGGTCGCAAAGGGCTCGATGGCCTCGCGCGGCACGCCGGTATTGAAGATGCTGGTCAGCAGCGCGCCGATCACGAGGTAGAGCGCCACGTCGAGGAAATCGGCCGCGCCGCGCGCGAGCGCGAGGCGGAGCTTGCCGGCGAAGGTCGCTTCCAACTCCCGGTCGAGTTCCGCCAGCGCCGGGTCCTGGGCGATCGCGTCCACATTCGGGGCTTCGTCCGCGGCCGGTCCGCCGGCCGGCTGGAGCGAGAGTCGCGTGAGCGTGCGGCGGCGGGGGCCGGCCAGCGTGGCCAGCACTTCGGGCGCGAGGAATTGCTCGGGCCGCAGCCGCGAGACGACCAGGCCGACCGCGATGGCGATCAGCAGCGTGAGTCCCGCGCGGAAGAGCAGCATCTGCGGCGCGATCTCGGGCGCGTTGCCGCCGCTGAAGGCCATGTAGGTGCTGAAGAGGACGACCGGATTGATGACCGGCGCGGCCAGCATGTACGTGATGGCGCTGGAGACCGGCAGGCCCTTGCGAATGAGCCGGCGGATGACCGGCACCACGCCGCATTCGCACATCGGAAAGATGAGCCCGAGGAAGGCGCTCAGCACCGTGGCGAGGAAAACCTGCCGCGGCAGCACGCGCGTGATCCAGCGCGCCGGCACGAAGGCCTCAATGAGCCCGGAGATGAGCGAACCGAGGAGCAAAAAGGGGATGGCCTCGAACAGGAGCGCGAGGAACGAGAAGGCGATGTCTTGCGGGAGGATTTCGAATCTGGGCATCGCGGGGCGGGGCCGCACTAAGCGTGCGAATGCCCGCTGGCGCAAAGGGGGACCGCAGGCCTGACGCAAAAGGCCGGCGCAATTTTTGCGTAACTTTTCCCCGGCTGCCGGCGTTTAACCCATCACTTCGTTCCGCTGCGGCCGCGGCGTTCGATTCCACCCACATCGAACTCCAACATGAAAACTCCCCGCATTCTTGCGGCTCTCCTCGCCTGCGCCTGTGCGCTCGGCGTCACCGACACCGCTTCGGCGCAGAAGAGCAGCGCCGGCCTCTACAAGGCCACCGTGCCGAACAACGGCCCCGTGCTCTACCTCTCGGTCGAGGGCGGCTTCGCCATCCAGGCCTACGCCTTCGACAGCGTCAATCGCCGCATCGGCGTGGCCCGCGGCGCCATCCTCAGCGGCGCCTTCACGCTCAATCTCACGAACGGCGCGACCGTGACCGGCAGCTTCGACGCCGAGAGCACGCAGGCCACCGGCACCTACGCGGCCGGCGGCTCGACGCTCAATTACACCGCGCCGCGCGTCGCTTTCCGCTCCGGCGGCTCCGAGGTCGCCGGCATCTACGGTGGAGCCTCCTACAAGGACGAGCGCCCGGCCGCCGGCGAGGAGCGCGCCCGCGCGCTCTTCGTGGCCATCGATCAGGACAATCGCCTCGCCTTCGTCGAGACCGCCCGCAGCGGCGCGATCCTGACCTTCGTGGGCGGACTCGGCACCGTCACGCCGCCGGCCGAAGGTGCGACCGACTACACCTTCACGATCGACACGCCGACCGGCAGCACCACGCCCATCACCGGCACGTTCGCCCGCGAAGGCGGCAAGCTCGAGGGCACCTACACCGCCTCGGCCGGTCCGCGCGATTTCAGCGTCTTCAAGGTCCGCTTCGCCAACCGCCTCGTGAACATGTCCACCCGCGGCTTCGTCAACACCGGAGCCGGCCAGCTCATCGCCGGCTTCGTCGTCTCCGGCGGCCCACGCGAGGTGGTCGTCGTGGCCCGCGGCCCGTCCCTCGCCGCCTTCGGCGTCACGCCCGCGCTGGCCGACCCCAAACTCGCCCTCATGCGCGGCCAGACCGTCCTGGCCGAAAATGACAACTGGTCCGCCAGCCCCAAGGCCTCGACCTTCTCGCAGCTCAGTTTCCTCGGCGCGCTGCAACCCGCCGAGAGCGTGATCTCCATGGTCCTCGAGCCCGGCGCCTACACCGCCGTCGTCCGCGGGGTCAATGACACCACCGGCATCGCTCTGGTGGAGGTCTACGAGATCGGCTGGGAGTAGCGGCTGAGCTGGAAGCTCAGCGATAGACAATAGGAAATAGGCGATAGGCGATAGGCCATGGCGGTACGCAGCGCCAAAGATTGATCAGAGCGGGAGCGGCAGGTGGTGCGGAGGGGCATCGCCTGCCGCTCGACTTTTGGGCAGGACGCGACTCGAGCGAGCAGCAGCAGTTCGCGCCGATCCACAGCCTGTCGCACAGGGCGACCAGCGATCACCCACCGCGTCAGCGGCGAGGGGCTTCGTCCACTCCGTCGATTCCCGCCAGGACGATAGGAGATGCCGCGGAGGACAACTCTTTTGCCGCAGAGACGCAGAGAAGCGCAAAGAGGGAACAGGTCGCCTTATCGCCGGCACCGGAGCCGCACGGCAGAGGCGCGGCGAGCTTCAGCTCATTCGACATCCAGGCCGAGGCGCACCTCGACGTCACCACGGACATCCCTCTCACCCCGTCACCCCGTCACGCCGTCACCCCACCACTCATCCCCGCCCTATCGCCTATCGCCTATCGCCTATCGCCTATCGCCTATCGCCTATCGCCTATCGCCTATGACTGAGCTTCAAGCTCAGTCCACCAGCACGCGCGTCATCCGGTGATCGTGCGCCTCCTCGGGCAGCGTGGGGCGCAGTTGCAGACGGAAGGCCACGCCGATGAGCGCGATGCGCGCGGGGAGCTGGGCCAGGAAGCGATCGAAATAGCCGCCGCCGCGGCCGAGGCGGACGCCTTCGGCGGTGAAGGCGAGGCCGGGCACGACGATCAGGTCGAGCAGGGCGGGATCGCACTTCTCGGTCCGCTCGGGATTGGGCTCGCGCAGGCCGAAGCGGCCGATCTGCAGCTCGGCGGGGGAGACGATGTGACGGACTTCCAGGCCGTCGCCATTGACCCGCGGATAATAGACCTGCTTGCCGGCCAGCCGCTGGCCGCGGAGCGACCACAGGCGGTCGATCGCCGGTTCGCCAGGCGCAGGCGCGAAGAGCATCACACGGCGCGCCGACTGCCACTCGGGCAAATTCTCCAGCTGGTCGAGAATGCGGTCGGTCGCGCGCAGGCGTTCCTCGGCGGGCAGGGTGGAAATCTGGGCGCGCAGTTCGGCGCGGAGGGACGCTTTCGCGTCGGAGACGGCAATGGCAGTCATGAGCTAATTCGCGAGCAGGGCGCCGTTGGCGAGCCCGAATGCTTCGTGCGCCACGTTGGCGGCGCGCGTGATGTCCGCCTCTTCGATGATGACGGCGATCTTGATCTCCGAGGTGGAGATCATCTGGATGTTCACGCCTGCGCTGCCCAGGCAGGCGAAGAGTTTGGCGGCCACGCCGGAGTGCGAGCGCATGCCGATGCCGACCACGCTGAGCTTGGCGATGCCGCTCTTGGCCTCGAGGCGTGCGGCGCCGATCTCCTTCACCACCGGCTCGAGCGCGGCGCGGGCCTTGTCGAGGTCGTCCTTGTGCAGGGTGAAGGAAATGTCGGTAGCGTTCGTGTGCGAGACGTTCTGCACGATGACGTCGATGACCGTGCCGGATTTCTCCAGCGCGCCGAAGACCGCGGCGGCCGTGCCGGGGCGGTCGGGCACGTCGGCGATGGTGATCTTGGCCTGATTCTTCTCCACGCTCAGGCCGCGGATGACGACGTTCTCCATGCTCATATTTTCCTCCACCACTCGCGTGCCGGGCGCGTCGTTGAAGCTGCTGCGCACTTCGAAGACGACGCCAAATTTCTTGGCGAACTCGACCGAGCGCGACTGCATCACCTTCGAGCCGCTGCTGGCCATCTCGAGCATCTCCTCGTAGCTCAGCTCATCGAGCTTGCGCGCGCTCGGGACGATGCGCGGATCGCAGGTGTAGACGCCTTCGACGTCGGTGAAAATCTGGCACGTCTCCGCGCCCAACGCCGCCGCGATGGCGATGGCCGTGAGATCCGACCCCCCGCGCCCGAGCGTGGTGATCTGCCCCGCCATCGTCTGCCCCTGGAAGCCGGCCACGATGACGATCTGCCCGTCGTCGAGCAGCCGCCGCATTTCCGTCGGCGTGATGTTGGCGATGCGCGCCTTCGTGTGCGTGCCGTCGGTCACGATGCCCGCCTGCGCGCCCGTGAGCGAAACCGCCCGCGAGCCGCGCGCATTCAACGCCATGGCCAGCAGCGCGATGGTCGTCTGCTCGCCCGTGGCCAGGAGGACGTCCATTTCCCGCTCCGAAGGCTCCGGCGAGACCTCTCGCGCCAGACGGATCAACGAATCGGTCACCCCGCTCATGGCCGAGACGACGACCACCACCTGATGCCCAGCCTGTTGCGTCGCCAGCACCCGCTCCGCCACGCGGCGAATGCGCTCGGGATTGCCGACGCTGGTGCCGCCGTACTTCTGGACGATGAGGCTCATTGGGACCGAAAAGGGCGCGCAATGGAGCAGGGAAGGCGGCCCGCGCAAGCCGGATGCAGTGTCAGAAACGCGGCGATTTCGCCTTCTGGCGGCCAGAAGAGCCCACGCCGCAGCCGAGGTCGGCCTCGGGTTGGGCCTCTACGGTGGGGCCGGGAGCTCGCACCCACCGTCGCTATTGGCTCGCCGCCTCGACGTCGACCGTGCCGCCGGCGGTGCGGAGCTGGCCTACGAACCGGGCGCGGGGCGGCAGAGCGGGCGCGTTCTGCAGGGGCAGCTGGAGCTGGAGTTGATTCTGCGGGGGCGGCTCGGGGGCGGTCTGGATCTGCGCGCGGTTCTGCATTTCGCTGCTGTTTTGCAGAATGCGGCCGTCTGCGCGGGAATTCTGGCGCGCGTCGCGGCCGGTCTGGTCGAGAGGCAGGGCGCGCTGCGATTCCGCCACGGGCAGGAGTTCGCCTTCGAGAGTGACGGATTGCCCGAGCGTGCGGCTCTGGCCGCTGACGCGGAAGGCGTAACCGCCCTCGGCGGGCGGGCCCTCTTTGGCGGCGCGACCGCGGGCGCGGGCGAGCGTGGTGGCGGCGACGATCTGGCCGCGATATTCGGAGCCGTCACGGTCGGTCACGACCACGGCGTTGCCGGTGCGGCTGACCGTGAAATCGAGCAGCAGCGCCTCGGCCGGCAGCTGGCGGGCGCGGTCTTTGCGGCCGGCGGGCGACTGCACGAAACGCTGCGTGGAGGCGAGCTGTCCAACATTGGCCCCGAGATAGGCGGGCGCGGCGGCGGGCGCAGGCGCGGTCACCGTGGCCGGAGCGGCCTTGCGCGCGGGAGCGACCGGCTTGGCGGCGGCGATGGCTCCGGGCCCGGCAGTGGCGGCATCGCGCTTCGCGCCGGAGCCCGCGACCGACGAACCGGCGACCGCGGCGTCGGCCGCAGAAGGCGCAGAAGGTGCCGGAGCGCGCTCGGATTCGGGCGCACCTTCCAGCCGGCGCCGCTCCGTCGTGGTCTCGGCGAGCTTAAGTTCGTCGGAAACGCGCGGCTGCTCGGGCACCGCCTGGACCGAGGGTGCAGCCGGCGCGACGGGCGCGGGCGGCGGCGCGGCGGCCAATTCACGGACCCCTGGAGGAGGCAGCGCGAGCGCGGGCGCGCCACCGGCCAGTGCCTTGTCGGTCGACGCCTCCGCGACGCGGGTCCCGACCGCAGCCGGCGGCTGCGCTTCCTCGGCCTTGCCCTTGGCGAGGCTCGACGCGGCAGCGGCCTTCTTCTCGCCCGCGGCGGCCGGGACGGCGGCGCTGGCCGGGCGTGGCGCGGGCGCAGCGGCGACCTGCTCCTCGGGCTGCGACAGGCGGCGCGAGCCGGCGAACCAGCCTTGCGAATAGGCGAAGAATCCGACCGCCACGACGGCGGTCGCGGCGGTGGCAAAAAACGCCTGCCATTGAAACAGCCGGTCCAGCCAGGTGACGCGCGGACGCTCCGGAGCGGCGTGCTGTCTGGCCACCTCGCGCAGCAGGGCCGAGCGCATGGGTCCGGGCATCTCGGGCGATGGCGGCAGCTCGGCCCGACGACGCTCCGCCTCCGCGCGGAGCGCGGCGGAAAGCGGGTGCTGATCGGGGTCCATGGCGGCGGAAGGCGGTGGGCTGCGGGGTTAGACGGGATCCGGGCGGCGCGTGCCCGCAGAAAATACGCGGCGCGCGATCTCGCCGAGCTTATCGAGGCATTTGCTCAGACGCGAGCTGACGGTCTTGGCGTTGAGCTGGAGCGCGGCGGAGATCTCCTCGTAGCTCAGATCGGCGAAGTAGCGCAGCTCGATGATCTCGCGGCAGGGCTCGCCGATGCGCTCGAGGGCCTCGCGCAGCAGCCCTGCATTCTCGGCCTGCAGCAGCGCCTCGTCCGGCAGCAAACCTTCCGATGGCGGGTCGGGCGCGTCCTCGTCGTCGAGCGTGACATTGGCCACGCCGCCGCCGCGTTTGGCCGCGAGCTGGCGGCTGCGGAAATCGTAGGCCTTGTTCGCGGCGATGCGGAAGAGCCACGTCTGGAAGGCGCTGCGGCCGTCGAAGTCGCGCAGATTGCGCACGACCGCGACGAACGTCTCCTGGCAGATCTCCTCCGTGTCCTCGCGCGTGAAGCCGCCGGAGAGCTGATGCACGAAGCGGAAGACCGGGCCGTAGTGAGTGTCGAACAACTCGTCCCAGGCCGACGCCTCGCCCGCCAGACAGCGGCGGAGCAGCGGAGTGGCGGCGACGGACATGCGCGGGATTCTCGCTCGATTCGCCGAAATTCGTAGGCGGAATCTCGCGCCGTCCGACCGGCCCATCCGCGGCGGGGTTTGTTTTGGCGGAAGTCCGCGCTTTCGCGCCGCTGCGATGCACACGACCGGGGATGCGGCCGCGCGCCGCTCCTCCGCCGTATGCCGCACGACATCTCTCTCATCGCCACGATCACGGCGGGGTTCGTCCTCGCCTTCGCCTTCGGCTTCCTCGCGCATCGCTTCCGCCTGCCACCGCTGGTCGGCTACCTGCTGGCGGGCGTGGCCATCGGTCCGTTCACGCCCGGGTTCGTGGCCGACGGCGGACTGGCCGGGCAACTGGCGGAGATCGGCGTGATCCTGCTGATGTTCGGCGTGGGCCTGCATTTCTCCGTGGCCGATCTCATGGCCGTGCGCCGCATCGCCATCCCCGGCGCGGTCGGGCAGATCGCGCTGGCCACGCTCGTCACGCTCGGCCTGACCAAGCTCTGGGGCTGGCCGCTCGGCGCCGGGCTCGTGCTGGGACTCAGCCTGTCGGTGGCGAGCACGGTCGTGCTGTTGAAGGCGCTGGAGGGGCGCAATGCGGTCGGCACACCCAATGGCCGCATCGCCGTCGGCTGGCTGATCGTGGAGGACCTCGCCATGGTGCTCGCGCTGGTCACGCTGCCCGCGGTGGCGGAACTGCTCGGCGGCAAGCTGCCGGCCACGCCGGGCCACCCGCCCGCGGAGAGCGGCAGCCTGCTCGTCTCGCTCGGGCTCACACTCGTGAAGGTGGCGGCCTTCGTGGCGCTGGTCATGACCATCGGTCCGCGCGTACTTCCGTGGCTGTTGCGCCAGGTCGCGCGCACCGGCTCGCGCGAGCTCTTCACGCTCTCGGTCCTGGCCATCGCGCTCGGCGTGGCGCTCGGCTCGGCCAAGCTCTTCGGCGTCTCCTTCGCCCTCGGCGCCTTCTTCGCCGGCATGGTGCTGAACGAATCGGAGCTCAGCCACAAGGCCGCGCACGAGACGCTGCCGCTGCAAGACGCCTTCGCGGTGCTCTTCTTCGTCTCGGTCGGCATGCTCTTCGATCCTTCCATCCTCGTGCGCGAGCCGCTCAAGGTGGCCGCCGTCCTCGGGGTGATCATTCTCGGCAAATCGCTCATCGCGCTGCTCATCGTGCTCGTCCTCCGCTTCCCGCTCAGCAGCGCGTTCTCGGTCTCCGGCGCGCTGGCGCAGATCGGCGAATTCTCCTTCATCCTGGCCGGTCTCGGCGTTTCGTATCAGCTCCTGCCGCCGGAGGGACTGAATCTCGTGCTCGCCGGCGCGATCCTTTCCATCACGCTCAATCCGGTCGTCTTCCACGCCTCCGAACGCCTCGCCCATTGGGCCGCGCGCAGCGGGCAGGCCCTGGAGCAGGCCGGAGCGAGGCAATTCGCCGCCCTGCAGGAGGAGTTGGAGCGGGCCCGCGAACTGGCCGAGCAGGCAGCCGCGGCGCACCGCACCTTCACGCCGGAGGAATTGGTCGAGCGCTTCCCGCTCTTCGCCAGCCTCACGCCGGCGCAGCGCGAGGTCCTGATCCTGCATTTCCATCCCATCGCGGCGGAGCCCGGCGACCGGCTCATCCGCGTGGGCGACGCAGCCGACGCGGTCTATTTCATCTCGTCCGGCGAGGTCGAGGTGGCCGTGGGCGGACGTCGCATCAAGCTCACCGGCGGCGACTTCTTCGGCGAGATGGCGCTGATCAGCGGCCAACCCCGCTCGGCCGACGTCACCGCGGTCGACTACACGAAGCTGCTCGCGCTCGATCGCCGCGACTTTCGCGCCTTCGTGCGCAAGCACCCTGAGATCCGCGAGGAGGTCGCCCACCTTGCCGCGCAGCGGCAGAAGATGAACGCCGCAGAGGCGGGCGCGGAGGGAAAAGCAGCGAGCGGGGACAAGGACGAGGCGAGAGGCGAGTAAGGGGAAGTTTGGCCTGCGGCTTTGGTCGAATCGAGGACGAGGACGAGGACGAGGACGACGACGACGACGACGACGACGAGGACGAGGACGACGACGAGGACGACGACGAGCGCCGGATGCGGCGGCCGATGCGGGGGAATTTGGCCTGCGGCGCCGTTTTGATCCTCAGCGCATGGATGCTGCCGACACCGCATAGGACGCCGATTCCAAAGCTCGTCCTCGTCGTCGTCCTCGTCCTCGTCCTCGAAGAGACCCAGCCGCAGGCCAAACTTCCCTCGTCGTCCTCGATTCGACCGCAGCCGCAGGCCAAACTCCCTAAGATTGTGTTTCGTGCTCCGTCCGCCTTTACGACCCTCTCGCGCGTGAATCGGCTCCAAGCCCTTGTTCTGGCCGGAGTCTTCGTCTCCGCGGGCCTGTTCGCGTTCCGGTGGGGAGGCTCCATCTCGAGCCCGGTCGCGCCCGGGACGGGCGGCGCCGCTGCTTCGACTGCGAACCCCTGCTGACCGAGTTGGTGCCGGCATGGGTGAGGGCGGATCCGCGGCGAGTGGGCGAGGGCAGACGCCGTCGCCGCCTATGCGGCCTTGCGCCAGTTGCCGCCCGAGGACCAGGCTCGGCTCCTGCCCTCGGTGCTCAGCTCGTATGCCGAGATCGATCCGCCCACCGCCGCCGCCGCCGCCGCCGATCTCACGGAAAGTCCGTCCCGGCGCGCGACTTTTGCGCGCATCGCCCTGACCTGGCTCGAACGCGACCCGATCGCGGCGCGGGCTTGGATCGAGCGGAATCGCGCGGCCTTCGATCCGGCCGATCTGCAGCGGCTGGAAACGCGTTAGCCGAATGAGCCGTTCTCTTCCCCGGAGAATCTGCGCTCCATCCTACGAATCTGCGGACCCTTCCGCCCAAGCCCCGTCGCTCGCCCAAGGGTCACATCGCGGGATTGGCGCGCGGACCGCGATTTGGCCAGCTACCGCGCATGCCCTGGTCCAAGCCCCCGTTGCCGGCCAACGAGGCGCGGCGCGTGGAGGCGCTGCGCAAGCATCGGCTGCTCGATACGGCGCCGGAGCGCGAGTTCGACGACTTCGCGCGACTGGCGGCGCTGGTCTGCGACACGCCCATCGCGCTGGTCAATCTGGTCGATGCGGAGCGGCAGTTTTCCAAGGCGCGCATCGGACTCGACATCGTCCAGACGCCGCGCGAGCAGGCCTTCTGCTCCTACACCATCCTGAGCGACGGCCAGCTGGAGGTGCCCGATGCCACCAAGGACGAACGCTTTGCGGGCAATCCGCTGGTCACCTCGGAGCCGCACATTCGCTTTTACCTCGGCTCGCCGCTGCTCGATCACGAAGGCTTCGCGCTCGGCTCGCTCTGCGTGATCGACCGCAAGCCGCGCGCTCTGAGCGCCGCCCAGCGCGAAGGGCTGGAGGCGCTGGCGCGGCAGTTCAGCGCGCGGCTCGAACTGCGGCGGCAGGCGCGCGAACTGGCCGAACTCCTGGCCGAGGTGAAGGCGCTGCAGGGCCTGCTCCCCATCTGCGCGCATTGCAAGGGCATCCGCGACGACGCCGGCTATTGGCAGAGCGTGGAGGAGTATCTGCGCGCGCACGGCGACCTGGACTTCACCCACAGCATCTGTCCGGCTTGCTTCGAGAAGCACTACCCGGAGATCTATGCCAGGGTGAAGTCCCGCCTGGAGTGAGGCGCTTTAGCGACCGTTGCGGGCTTCGGCGACGTTGCCGGCGTGCTCGCGGAGCATGCGCTCGGTCTCGAGGTCATCGAGGCGCTTGGTCAGCTTGGTCGCCTCGTGCTGATCGCGCAGCGTCTTCGAGAGAATGATCGAGCTGCCGGTCAAAAAGAGCGCCGCCATGCCCATGAAGCCCTGCACCCACGGGGTGACAGGCAGGTGGTAGATGCCCACCGCCATGGCGAGCACGGCGAGGGCGAAGGTGATCCGCACAAAGAACAACCAGGCGGCCGAATCGGGTTCACGACGGTAGGTTTCCATAACGCGGTCAGCTTCGGCGAAGGCCGGCGGCTTTCGAATCGATAGAAGGCACTCCAACATCGAACAAAACGATGTATGGGATCCGCGCTGCCGCCGCAGGAGGTCGCCACGGGGAGTCGTGAGCGGAGGCCTCATCGGCGGGAGACTCGCGGACGCGCCGGAGCGCGTGCCGACAAGGTTGAGGGAATTCCCCCTTGCCCGCGTCGCGCTCTCCCGGCAGCCTGCGCGCGCCGTTCCCCCCCAACGCCGCCTCCTCCGTTGCCATGAGTTCGCCCTCCCCCGTCGCCGATCCTGCCCAGACCTCGCCGCCCGCGGCGACCGAGCCCCGCAAGCCGCGCTTCACGCGCGAGTTCTGGATGCTCAACACGGTCGAAATGTGGGAGCGGCTCGCCTACTACAACCTGCGGGTCATGGCGCCCATCTACATCATGCAGGCCGACAACCCCGGCGGCCTGCATCTGACGGCGGTCGACAAGGGTACGATCTACGCCTGGTGGGCCATCTTCCAGTCGCTCCTGCCCATCGTGACGGGCGGCTTCGCCGACCGCTTCGGCTACAAGCGCACGCTCGGCTTCAGCATCATCATGATGATGCTCGGCTACCTGACCATCGCCTTCGCGCGCGACGTCACCTTCGTCTCCAACTACTGGGGCTTCTTCGGCGGCATCCTCATCCTCGCCACCGGCACGGCCTTCTTCAAACCGAGCATCCAGGGCGCATTGGCCCACAACGTCGCGAAGGAGGACTCCTCGGTCGGCTGGAGCATCTTCTACTGGGTGGTCAATGTGGGCGCCTTCCTCGGCCACTTCGTGCCGTCGCTGCTGCTGGCCGGGAAGAACTCGCCCGAGGCCTGGCGTAATCTCTTCCTCGCCTCGGCGCTCTTCACTTCGTTCAACCTCATCCTCCTCGCCATGCTGCGCGACACGCCTTCGGGCGCGTCGAAGACCGAGGGCGTCGGCGCGCTGCTGATGCGCACGTTCCGCGACATCCTCGAGCCGCGCCTGCTGGCCTGGATGGCCATCATGTCCTGCTTCTGGCTGATGATGTATCAGCTCTGGGACCTGCAGCCGAACTTCATCGCCGACTGGGTCGACTCCCGCGGCATGGCCGAGAGCATCAAGGCACTGCCGGACGCGATCAGCAGCCGCCTCGTCGAGATGACTCCGCGCGGGCCCATGATCCCGCAGCAGGTGCTGCTCTCGCTCAACTCGCTCTTCATCATTCTGGGCGTGATCGGCGTGGGCTATCTCACCCGCAACATGCGCACCCTGACCGCCATGCTGGGCGGGATGCTCTTCGCCTGCGCGGGTCTGCTGGTGGCCGGGTTCACCATGAGCGCCTGGATGCTCGTGCTCGGCATTCTCTGCTTCTCGCTCGGCGAAATGACGACCGGCCCGAAGAAAAGCGAATACCTCGCGCTCATCGCCCCGCCCGGGAAAAAGGGGCTCTATCTCGGCTACGTGAACATCCCCGTCGGCGTGGGCGTGTATGCCGGCTCGAAGATCGCCGGCTACGTCTATGGCCACTTCGGCGAGAAAGCTGTGCTGGCCCTGCGCTACCTGGCCGAGAAGACGCCCTTCGGCCAAGGTAAGGGCTGGAATGGCGATGTCTCCACGCTCGAAAGTACGCTGGGCGTGAAGCGCACCATGGCGATGCAGAAGCTCCAGGAGGTCACCGGCCTCGATTCGACCGCCGCCACCCGTCTGCTCTGGGACACCTACGACCCGCAGTATTGGGTCTGGATCCCCTTTGCCGCCATCGGCCTCGTCGCCGCCGTGGGCCTGTATGTGTTCGGCCAGATGGCCAAGCGCTGGAAGGACATGAATGCGTGAAGCCCTGGCGGGAAGATTCAGGATTCAAGAACCAAGATTCAAGGAAGGCCCAAGGGGAAAACTCCAAGGACCGACGCGTGGCATCGTTCCTTCATCCTTCTTCCTTCCCCCTTCCCCTTGTGACCGTCCCGCGCCTTGAAATCCGCGGGACGCGCCGCACTGTGGCGGACAACCCAGCGGCCCCCTCCCCGCTATTCCCCATGAGCTACTACCACCGCCTCGGCCAGATTCCCCACAAGCGGCACACGCAATTCCGCAAGCCTGACGGCTCCCTCTACCGCGAGGAGCTGATGGGCTTGGAAGGCTTCCACGGCGTGCAGTCGATTCTCTATCATCACTTCCTCCCGCCGCGTCTGGTGAAGGCGGAATTGGTGCGCTCGGAGGCCATCGAATACGCTCCCTTTGGGGCCATCCGGCATCGCGCCCTGGCGACGGAGAACCTGGCGGACGGCGGCGATGCGGTCAGCGCCCGGCGCACGCTGATGGGCAATCACGACGTTACGCTCGGGGTCGCGCGCGCGACCAAGAGCATGGACTATTTCTATCGCAACGCCCAGGCCTACGAGGTCTGGTTCGTGCACGAGGGCAAGGGCGCGCTGCAGACGCAGTTCGGCCGGGTCGATTTCGTGCCGGGCGACTACCTCGTCATTCCCTACGGCACCACCTGGCGAATGCGGCTCGACACGCCGGAAGGCCGCTTCTTCATCGTGGAGTCGCGCAGCCAGATCTCCGCGCCCAAGCGCTACCGCAACGAGTTCGGCCAGCTGCTGGAGCATTCGCCCTACTGCGAGCGCGACATCCGCCCGCCGGTCGATCTCGAGACGTTCACCGAGACCGGCGAGTTCGAGGTCCTGGTCAAGGCGCGCGACACGCTGACCCGCCACACGCTGGACTATCATCCGCTCGACGTCGTCGGCTGGGACGGCTGCCTGTATCCTTGGGCCATCAGCATCCACGACTTCGAGCCCATCACGGGCCGCGTGCATCAGCCGCCGCCGGTGCACCAGATGTTCCAGGGGCATAATTTCGTCATCTGCTCCTTCGTGCCGCGCCTCTTCGACTACCACCCCGAGGGCATCCCCGCGCCGTACAACCACAGCAACGTGAATAGCGACGAGGTGCTCTACTACTGCGACGGCAATTTCATGTCGCGCAAGGGCATCAAGAAGTACGACCTGACTCTCCATCCCAGCGGCCTCCCGCACGGCCCGCAGCCCGGCGCGACCGAGGCCAGCATCGGGGTCAAGGAAACCGCCGAACTGGCGGTGATGGTCGACACGTTCAATCCGCTCGAACTGACCAAGGAAGCCCTCGCCTACGAGAAGCCCGAGTACCAGGCTTCGTGGATGGCGGGCGCGGCGGCCTGAGGAAGGCCCGGGCGTTGAAACGTCGAAGGGAAAACTCGAAGAACGAAATTCGAACCGAGCGAAGCGAGATAGCCTCTCAATTCTACATCGAAAGTAAGAGGCAACTCGAAGGAAGTTTGAAGCTCCAAGCTCGAAGCAGCTGCAGACGTCCTATCCGTAGGCTGCCGCGGCAAATGCGCGAGGTGGGGCTTCGAGCTTTGGCACCGCGCGGCCAGCGGAGCGTACGCCGAGAGGTCTTCGAGTTTAACCTTCGAGTTTGCCTCTTACTATCGATGTAGAATTGAGAGGCTATCTCGCTTCGCTCGGTTCGATTTTCGAGCTTCGAGTTTTCCTATGAAGTCCCCGCTCCGCGCCCTCCTGTCTTCCGCCATCGACTACGCCGGCCTTTTCCCGCCGGCGGCGCTCGCGCTTGAGCCGGCACTGCGCAACTACCGCAGCTACCTTGACGCCCCGGAGGCCTGGATGCTGGGCGGATTCGTCCTGCCGGTGGCCCAGTTCGACCGCGCGGAGGATCTGCTCGGAGCGTTCGACGGTGAGCACCGGCTGCGCATTTCCGCGCTGGGCGCGAAATCGGCCGATGCCGCGGAGTTCGCCACGGAGATCGTGCGGGTGGCGGCCGGTCTGCAGACGATGCGGGCGCGGCACGCCGACCGGGTCGCAATCACGCAGCTTGAGATCGCGCTGCCGCCGCGGGCCGACGACGCGCTTCTGCACCAGCTCATCGCCGCGCTCGCGACGGTCGATTTCGACACGCTACCCGTCTTCTGCGAAGCCGCCTCGGCCGCGGAGATCGGGCCGCTGCTCACCCTGCTCGGCCAGCATCGGCGCGAGTTCGCTGCGCGTCCGCTCGGCTTCAAGCTGCGCACCGGCGGCGTGGTCGCCGCAGCCTTTCCCAGTGTCGAAGAGGTTGCGAAGACGCTCGTCGAGGCGGCCGCCCAGGACCTGCCGCTGAAGTTCACCGCCGGGCTGCATCATCCCATCCGCGCCCATCACGACAGCGTGCAGACGAAGATGCACGGCTTCCTCAACATGCTCGGCGCGGCCATTCTCGCCCGGACCGGCGCGAGTCTGGACCAGGTGAAAGCCGTGCTGGCGGAAGAATCGCCGGCGGCCTTCGAGTTCACCGAGGAGGCCCTGCGCATCGGCGACGACAGCCTGAGCGCCCGCGACATCGCCACGCATCGTCGGTGGGTGACCTCGCTGGGCAGCTGCAGCTTCGACGAACCGCGCGAGGATCTGGCGAAGCTGCCGGGCGCGCTGGGGTGAGGGGGTGACCGGATGACCTGGTGACCGGGTGACCTGGTGACCTGGTGACCTGGTGACTTGGTGACCAAGGGAGGGCCGCGACTGACTCGCGGTGAACAAGCGTGGTGCGGCCGATGTCATCGTTCGTCACCCCCTCACCTCGTCACCCCCTCACCCGTTGGCCTCCGGCGTTCTCAGTTTGAGTCTCTGAGTTCTCTGAGCTCTTTGAGGCCCGGATTCTCAAGCCGTCGCCCCGCCATCGACCCCGAAGTCGGAAGCGCCGCAGGCCTGCCGCCCGCGACGCTTCCTTCCTCGGACTCCACCCGTCCAGAGTGTGCTCAGCGGGTCACTGGATGTTGCTGAAACTGTTGGCCGTGGCCGAATTGGGCGAGGTCACGGTGCCGATATAGGCACCCGAGCTGGGCGAGAACTGCGAGCCGCCGAAGGCGGCGTTGCCGGTGGCCACGTTGCGGAAGATGAAGTCGAGGTAGACGCCGTAGGATTGCACCGCGACGTAGGTGTTGCCGTGGAGCAGATTGTCCTCGACGCGGCAGCCGCCAGCGGTCGCGATGCCGGAGCAGCCGACCTGCGGGGTGCCCGAGTAGGAGACGTTGTTCCGGGCGATCAGGTTGGTGTAGTAGCCGACCACGCCGTTGCGTGCCGAGCTACTGATGGTCGAATCGAGCACCGAGCTGCTCACGCCCACGGCCACGCCGAAATTGCCGGCGCTGGTCACGGTCGCGCCCACCACCGTGGAAGCGCCCGCTGTTTCGATGCCGTTGGCCCCCGTGCCGTTGACCGAGCAGCCGCTGACGGTCGAGCCGTAGCCCGTGTAGATGCCGGCGCCGCCGCCGCTGACGATGCAGTTCTGGAGGCTGCAGTTGACGCTGCCGTTGATGCCGTAGGCGGTCGTGTTCGAGGCGCGGATGGTGCAGCCGGCCACCACCGTGCTGCGGCCCGCCAGAATGCCCGTATCGACGCTGTCGCGGATCGAGCAATCCTTCACCTGCGTGGCTTCGCCCGCGTTGACCCCGAGGAAGTAGTTGCTGACCGAGCATTGCGTCACGATCGCGCCGCCGGAGGTCAGGATGCCCGTGCCCTGGCCGAAGCCGATCGCGTTGCACTGCCCGAAGGTCGAGTTGATCCCGCCCGAGAAGCCCGGAAACGCGTAGCGCACGCTGCTGTCGCGGAAGGTGGCATTGGCCCCGGCCGAGAAACCGCCGCCATCGCTGGTCGCGTTGCTCTGCAGCACCGTGCAGCCGGCGCCGCCGCTGAGCGCGGGGCCGCCGTTGGCCCGCGTGCTGACGCGCAGGAGTGTGCAGGACTCTCCGGCGGTGAAGCCGGCGCCGACGTTGTTGAAGGACACACAATCGGTGGCGCTGACCTGATCGCCAAACGCGTAGCCTGCGCCGCCGTTGTAGGCCGAGGTGCAGCTCTGCACGCTGCCCTGGCCCGACATGGCGATGCCCGCCAGCCGGTTGCTGGCGGCGAGAATGCGCTCGATCTGGCCGAAGGCGCCCACGCTCACGCCGGTGTCCCAACCGGTGATCGTGCCGTTGCGCACGGCGACGCGGAAGCCGGAGGCGTCGACACCGTTGAGCGCGCCGTCGACGCCGATGAGGCTGAAGCCGCGCAGGTCGATGTTCACATCGCCCACCGCGACCCGGATGCCGCCGCGACCGGACACGCCGGTCAGGTTGCCGCTCAGATAGTAGGACCCCGGCTGGGTGATGACGACCAGCGCGGTGGAGTCGCCCGGAAGCGTGGCCAGGTCGATGCGCGGCTCGATTTGGTCGAGCGTCTTCATGGTCGGCCCCGGCGGGCCCCCGGGCGTCGGCGCGCCCTGACCGTGGACGGACAGCGGCAGCGCGAGCAGGGCGGAGAGGCAGCAGAGCGGGAGAAACGCGGGCGTCTTCATGGCAGGCGGTTACCGGTCTGCTAAACGCTCCCGCCGCTGCGGTTACGGAGGAAATGCGACCCTCCCGGGGCCATTTCCGTGGCAGCGCGCGGAGCAGCCGTTTATGCTGGCCGCGATGACTCTCGCCATCGTCAACATCGGGGAACTCGTCACGCTCGCCGGGCCGGAGCACTACCGCACGGGAGCCTGGATGCAGGATGTCGGGCTGGTGCACAACGCGACCGTCCAAATCAAAGGTTCGCGCATCATCTACGCTGGCCCTGCGGCCGACGCCCCGGACATGCCCGGTGAGGTTGACGAGGTGGATGCCGGCGGCCGCGTGGTCACACCCGGATTCATCGACGCCCACACGCATCTCGTGTTCGGCGGCAACCGGATCGACGAATTCGAGCGCCGGATCCGGGGCGAGAGCTACGAGGAAATCGCGGCCCGCGGCGGCGGCATTCGCTCGACCATGACGGCCACGCGCGAGGCCACCGACATGGAGCTGCTCACGCTGGCCCAGCGTCGCCTCGCCCTGGCCATGCGCTGCGGCACCACCGCGCTGGAGATCAAGTCGGGCTACGGCCTGAACGAGCGCGCGGAGAAGAAGATGCTGCGCGTCATCGCCTGGCTGCGCGACGCCTCCAAACAGCGCATCGCCGCCACCTACCTCGGCGCCCACACCGTCCCGCCGGAGTTCGACGGCAAGGCCGATGCCTACATCGATCTCCTTTGCCAGGACACGCTGCCGAAGATCGCCCGCGGCAAGCTGGCCGACTATGCCGACGTCTTCTGCGAGCGGGGGGCCTTCTCGCCGGCGCAGGCCACCCGCTATCTGCTCGCGGCCAAGGCCCACGGCCTGCGGCTGCGCGCGCACGTCGACCAGCTCTCGCGCAGCGGCGGCGCCGAACTCGCGGCGGCCTGCGGCTGCTTCACGGCGGATCATCTCGAATACACCGAGGAGAGCGGGATCGAGTCCCTCCTGCGCGCCAACGTACAGCCGGTCCTGCTGCCCGCCTCGGTGCACGCGCTCGGCAAGACGCGCTACCCCAACGCCCGCGCCATGATCGAGGCCGGCCTCGGCGTGGTGCTCGCAACCGATTTCAACCCCGGCTCCTCGCCCACGCTCTCGCTGCCGTTCGTCATGTCGC
Organism: Verrucomicrobiota bacterium; assembly: GCA_018240025.1. Classification (GTDB taxonomy): domain Bacteria; phylum Verrucomicrobiota; class Verrucomicrobiia; order Chthoniobacterales; family SZAS-18; genus SZAS-18. The sequence continues at coordinate 16,181 of JAFEGM010000088.1, read as the reverse complement.
TGGCCTGCACGCATCTCAAGATGACGCCGGCCGAGGCTATCACCGCCGTCACCTACAACGCCGCCTGCTGTCTCGGCTGGCACAACGAGCTGGGCAGCATTGAGGAGGACAAGCGCGCCGACCTCGTCGTCCACGACTGTGCCGACTACCGCGAGCTCTGCTACTACATCGGCAGCGAGACCGCGCGCGTGGTGGTGGTGGGCGGGCGGATCGCCTACAACCGCGATGGGGGCGGAGAGTAAACTCGAAGTTCAAAGCTCGAAACTCGAAGGAAGTCCGAAGATCGAAGCTCGAAGAAACCCCCTCTGCGGGCTCGCACCCATGGGTCAACTGAGATTCCGAGATATATTGCGGGCGGGAAACCTCGCCCCGCCGCTGAACACTATTCCTTCGAGTTTTTAGCTTCGGACTTCCTTCGAGTTTCGAGTTTCGAGTTTCGAACTTCCTCCCTGAGTTCGAGTTTCCCGCGCGATGCCCAGCCACCTCGACAAAGTCCGCACCCACGCGGCCCGGGAGTTCGACGCCGCGGCCGATGCGACGTCGGCCTTGGAGCGCGCGCGGCGCTTTCTCAAGGTCGAGGAATTCCGCCTCCGGCTGCAGCACCGCGCCGGCGAGGGCGGCTGGGTCGTGGCGCAGCGGCGTGCGGCCATGGTCGATATCTTTCTCATGCGCCTGTTCGAGGAGGCGCGGCAGCTGGAGCCGGAGGGCACGCGTACGCCGCTTTCGCTCGTGGCGCTCGGCGGCTACGGCCGCGGCGAGATCTGCCCGCACAGCGACATCGACATTCTCTTCCTGCATGGCCGCACGGGGGACGATCCGCCCCCGGCCGTGACCGAGGCGGTGCAGCACATCCTCTACCTGCTCTGGGACCTCGGCTTTCGGGTCGGTCATTCCACCCGCTCGCTGCGCGGTGCGACCGACCACGCCAATGCCGATCTCGTCTTCAAGACCTCACTGCTCGAGGCGCGGCATCTGGCCGGGGATCGCGCGCTCTTCGACAGCTTCGAGGAGACCTTCGAACGCCTCTGCCTGCGGGGTCGCGAGGAGGAGTACATTCAGTGGCGCGTGGCCGACACCGCCACGCGCTACAAGAAATACGGACCGACCATCTTCCTGCAGGAGCCGCAGGTGAAGCAGAGCCCGGGCGGTCTGCGCGACTACCACAACATCCTCTGGTCGGTGCACTTCACGCCCTGGCGCGCGGCTTTCCGCGAGCACGGGCTGCAGGCGCTGGTCGACCAGCACCGGCTGGAGCGCAGCGAGTTGAAGGCGATCGAGACGGCGCGCGATTTCCTCCTGCGCGTGCGCACCGAGCTGCACTACCTCGACGGCCGCGCGGCCGACACGCTGACGCTCAATCATCAGCCGCAGATCGCCTCGCATTTCCACTACCGGCAGCCCAACGATCTGCGCCGCAACGAGGCGCTGATGAAGGATTACTATCGGCACGCGCGCGATCTCAACCTCATCACTGCCGAACTCTTCGAGGAATTCCGGCGCAATCTGCCGGTGTCGGGCGAGGCCAAGCCTGCCGTGCGCGTCTCGGTACCGACGCAGTACTTCGACGGCTTCTACAGCCTCGACGGCCTGATCTATCCGGGCACGCGCGACGTCTTCATCGTCGATCCGCTGCGGCTGCTGCGCGTATTCCTCTACGCGCAGGACCGGGGCGAGGATCTCAGCCCCGAACTCTTCCAGCTGGCGCGGCGCAACCTCGGCTTCATCAATCAAGTCTTCCGCTACAGCCGGGCCGCGCGCGAGGTCTTCTTCCGCATCCTCTCGGCCCGCGGCAAGGCCTCGCGCATTCTCCGCCGCATGCACGAGGCCGGCGTGCTGGGCCGCTTCCTGCCGGAGTTCGGCGCGCTCTTCTGCCTCGTGCAGCACGAGTTTTTCCATCGCTACACGACCGACGAGCACACGCTGGTCTGTCTGGAGAAGCTCGATGCGCTGCTGACCAGCACGGACAAGCGCATGGCGGACTACCGCCAGATTTTCGAGCAGCTGGAGGATCCGGCCATTCTCTATCTTGCGATCCTGCTTCACGACACCGGCAAGGCCACCGCGGCGCGGCATCACGCCGAGGCCAGCGCGCTCTTCGCGCAGAAGGTGGCCGGTCGGCTTCAGCTCAGCGCCGAGCGGCGGCGCATGCTCATCTTTCTCGTCGACCACCACCTCACGCTCTCGAACACCGCGCAGCGGCGGAACGTGGACGATCCGGCCACGGTCATCGAGTACGCGCAGATCGTGAAGACGCGCTCCACGCTCGATGCGCTCATGCTGCTCACCTTGGCCGACGGTCAGGGCACGGGCGACGAGAACTGGAGCGATTGGAAAGAATCGCTCGTCTGGCAGCTCCACCGCTCGGCCGAGCAATACCTCAAGGACGGCGAAGCCTTCGCGCGCGTCTCGGCGCAGCGGCGCGAGCAGGCGCAGAACGAGATTCGCGGCACGCTCGGGCCGAACTATCGCGACGAGATCGACGCGCATTTCTACACCATGCCGGAGCGCTACTTCCAGGCCTTCGGGCCGCGCTCCATCGCCGAGCACCTGGTGCACATGGGGCATTTTCTGGCCCAGTTCGAATCGCCCAAGCCCGACGGCGCGCTGGCCCCGGCCATCCTCTGGAAGCACCGCCCCGAGAGCGGCCACAGCGAGGTCTGGATCTGGACCTGGGACCGCATGGATCTACTGCCGAAGATCGCCGGCTCCTTCGCCGCGGCCGGCCTGAACATCCTCGGGGCCGACCTGCATCCGCGGGCCGATCACCTCGCCTTCCACCTCTTCCGTGTCTGCGGACCCGGCTTTCGCGCAGTCGAGGAGGAGCGCGACCAGCGGCCGTTCTCCGTCACGTTGGCGGCGGCGCTGCGCGATCTCGAGCCGTTCGACTTCCGCCCGCTCTGGTTGCGTTCGAAGCGCCGCCGCGCGCCGCTTCTGCCGGGGCTGGATTTTCCCACCCGCGTCACGGTCACGAACAATCCGCGCCAGGATTACACGCTCATCGAGCTGCAAACGCCCGATCGGCTCGGCCTGCTCTACGATCTGCTCGACGCCTTCGCCGGCCTCGGCGCCCGCGTGGCCGCCTCGCGCATCGCCACGCAGAACGGTGCCGCGCTCGACAGCTTCTACCTGCAGGATCCCCGCACCGCCGCGCGCATCACCGACAAGGAGCTGATCCGGCGGATCGAGAATGCGATCAAGCAGATCACCTCGGCGGTGCCGCTGAGTACGTAGGGGTGTACTCCTCTGACGGTTGCTCCAGCATCCAGAAGTGCAGCTGGGCAGCGGAATCGCCCAAGGCGCAACGGCGCATCAATTCGCAGAGCGCGAGGCACCGCACCTCGGGATCCGCCGCATCTGATGCGACCACCCGAAGCGTCTCGGAACAGTTCTCTTCCCGCAGCAGACCGCCCGCTTCTTCGCCCGACGCCGTCAACAATCTCGCGCGACGCTCGGAGATGCGCTGCAAGAGCCGCTCCACCTCTGCCAGAGAAGCCGCCGGCGGCTCGGGCAACGGCAACTCGGACTCTGCCCCCGTCCCGGCCAACGTGCTTGCGGGTGCAGTACGCCAAGCCAGCCGCGCTTCGTAGCGCTGCCGCTGCAGCTCGATGCTGGGCCGAAAGGGCTTCATGCCGACCCAGCCAAGCAAGGCCGAAAGCCGTCGTCGGCAAACGAATCCTCGCCCGGCTCAGCCGAGGGTCTCGGCGCAGCGGTCGCACACGTCGTCGTGCCGGGGCTGCAGGCCGACGCTGCGACGATGCCGCCAGCAGCGGGCGCATTTCTTCGCCTCGGTGTGGCGGAGCACGGCGCGCGTCTCGGCGCCGGCGCTCAGGGTGACGGAGCTGACGATGAAAAATTCCTCGATCTCGCTCTCGCGTCCCTGCAGCGCGGCCAGCAGCTGCGGATCGGCCAGCTCGAGCGCGATCTCCGCCTCCAGCGTGCTGCCGATCTTCTTCGCCTGCCGCTCGGGCTCGATGGCCTGGCTGACCTTCTCGCGCAACTGCAGAAGTCGGTCGATGAAGGCCGCGCATTCGGCGGCCTGCGGTGCGCTGAGTTCGCCGACCTGCGGGAACTCCTCGAGGTGCACGCTGCCCGTCTTGCCCAGATAGCCCCAGGCCTCCTCGGCCGTGAAGGCGAGCACCGGCGCGAGCAGACGGCAAAGCGCGGAGTAGACGCCGTGCATCACGGTCTGCGTGGCGCGACGGCGCGGCGCGTCCTCGCGATCGCAATACATGCGGTCCTTCGTCACGTCGACGTAGAGACTGCTCAGATCGACCGCGCAGAACTGGTTCACGGTCTGATAGACGCGGTGATACTCCATCGTCTCGTAGGCCTTGCGGCACTCGGCGATGACCTCGTTGAGCCGGTGCACGATCCAGGCGTCCACGGCGGTGAAATGCTCCGCCCCCACCGCGTGCTTCGTCGCCTCGAATCCGTGCAGGTTGCCGTGCAGGATGCGCAGCGTGTTGCGGATGCGGCGGTAGGTGTCGGTCACGCGGCTGAAGAGCTCTTCGCCGAACGGCACCTCGTCGGTGAAGTTCGTGCTGCTGACCCACAGGCGCACGATGTCGGCGCCGAACTTGTTGTAGAAGTAGGACGCCTCGGTCGGCTTGGCCGCCTGCCCGGGGAGGCCCTGGGCGGACTTCGAGATCTTCTTGCCGTCGACATCGACCACGAAGCCGTGCGTCAGACAGGCCTTGTAGGGCGCCCGACCGCGCAGGGCGGTGCTCATGACGAGCGAGGACTGGAACCAGCCACGGTGCTGGTCGGTGGCCTCGAGATAGAGATCGGCCGGTTCCTGATGCTGGAGCAGCCCCTCGACCACCGCCAGCCAGCTGACGCCGGAGTCGATCCAGACGTCGAGCGTGTCGTTGCGGCGCGTCGTGCCCGGCGGGAGCTGCAGCGCGTCGGCCAGGCGCGTGTCGTTGGCGTCGAACCAGATGTTGGTGCCGTGTTGCCCGACGAGTTCCGCGACCTTTTCGATCCAATCGGGCCGCAGCACCGGCTGGTTGTTCGCATCGTAGAAGACCGGCAGCGGCACGCCCCAGCTGCGCTGGCGCGAGATGCACCAGTCGGGGCGGGCGGCCACGGTGCCGGCGATGCGGTTCTTCCCCCAGGCGGGGATCCACTGCACGGTCTCGATCGCCTCGAGCGCACGCTTGCGCAGCTCCGTGGCCGGATCGTCCAGCCGGATGAAGAACTGCTCCACCGCGCGGAAGATGATCGGCACCTTCGAGCGCCAGCAGTGCGGATAGGTGTGGTGATGCTCCAGCGCCTTGCCGGCCAGCGCGCCGCGTTCCTCGAGCAGCTCGATGACGCGCGGGTTGGCGTCGAAGACATACTGCCCGACCATCTGCGGCAGGCCGCTTTCGTCCGTGTAGCGGCCGTTCTCATCGACCGGCGAGAGCACGTCGAGGCCGTACTTGCGGCCGATGACGTAGTCGTCCGCGCCGTGGCCCGGCGCGGTGTGCACGGCACCGGTGCCGGCGTCGAGCGTGACGTGGTCGCCGACCATGAGCAACGAGGGTCGGTCGAAGAGCGGATGCCGCGCCTCGTTCCGGTCCACCTCCTGGCCCTTGAATTGCCAAAGCGGCGCGCCCTCGGGCGTCAGGCCGGTCTCCTTGGCGAATGTTTCAGCCAGCGCATCGGCCACCACCAGCACCTCGGTGCGTCCGTCGGCGTCGCGATAAGTGCGGGCAGAATAGACCGCTTCGGGCGCGAGCGAGATGCCCAGATTGGCCGGGATGGTCCACGGGGTGGTCGTCCAGATGACGATCTTCGCGCCCAACTCGGCCAGCTTGCCGGTCGAGGCGGCGAACTTCACGTAGATGGCGGGCGAGATGCGCGGCTGATATTCCACCTCGGCCTCGGCCAAAGCGGTGAGCGCACCGGTGCTCCAAAAGACCGGCTTGAGCGACTGATAGACCAGCCCCTTCTCGACTGCCGCGCCGAAGGCCCGGATAATGGCGGCTTCGTACCCCGGATTGAGCGTGAGATACGGATGCTGCCAGTCGCCGAAGACGCCGAGGCGCTCGAACTGCTCGCGCTGCACGCCAACGAACTTGCGCGCCATTTCCTCGGAGCGCTGCCGGACCTCGACCGGCGAGAGCCCGCGCGCCTGCTTCACCACCTTGAACTCGATCGGCAGCCCGTGGCAGTCCCAGCCCGGCAGATACGGCGCATCGTAGCCGAGCATGGTGCGCGACTTCACCACCAGGTCCTTGAGCACCTTGTTCAGCGCCGTGCCCATGTGGACGTCGCCGTTCGCGAAGGGCGGGCCGTCGTGGAGCAGATACTGCGGACGCCCCGCGCGGGCCTGGCGGATCTGCCCGTAAATGTCCGACTTCTGCCAGTGGGCGAGCATCTTCGGCTCGCGCACGATGAGGTCGCCCTTCATCGGAAAGTCGGTCTTCGGCAGCAGCAGCGTGTCCTTGAAGTTCTTGCTCATGAGTTGGCCCGCATTTGGCGGGTCGGTCCTGTAGCACGAAATCGGCTGGGAATCAGCCCTCGGGAGCCGCTCCGCCCGCGCTTTTCGCTGGCACGCCCGGCCGACACTCGCATGGTCGGGCCATGTTCCGTCTACTCGCCGCCGCCTTCCTCGTCTTCGGGCTCGTCCTGCCGGCCCGCGCGCAAAAGCCGCTCGTGGTCGGCATGGAGCTGTCCTATCCGCCCTTCGAGATGACCGACGAGAAGGGCAAACCGGCCGGCATCGGCGTGGAACTGGCCGAGGCGCTGGCGGCCAAGCTCGGGCGCAAGCTGGAGATTCAAAACTACGCCTTCGATGGACTCATCCCCGCACTGCGCACCGGCCGCATCGATCTCATCATCTCCTCCATGACCGCGAACGAGGAGCGGGCCAAGGTGATCGACTTCAGCGTGCCCTACATGACCACCGGATTGGCCATTCTGGTCGGCGGCAAGAGCGACATCCAAGGCATCGCCGACCTCGACAAGCCCGGCCGCCGCATCGTGGTCAAAAAGGGCACGACGGGTGCCGACTACGCCCGCGAGAAGCTCAAGGGAGCCACCACACTCATCCTCGAGGCCGAGGCCGCCTGTGCCCTGGAGGTCATCCAGGGCAAGGCAGATGCCTTCATCTACGACCAGATGAGCATCTTCCAGTTCGCGAAGAAGAACCCGGGCACCACCCGCGGGTTGCTCAAGCCCTTCCAGGGCGAGAGCTGGGCCATCGGGATCAAGAAGGGCAATGCCGAGCTGAAGAAGCAGGTGGACGCCTTCGTGACCGAGTTCAAGGCCAGCAAGGGGCTGGAGAAGCTGGGCGAGAAGTACATCCAGGCCGATCGCGAGGTCTTCAAGGAGATGGGCTATCCGTTTCAGTGAAGGAAGGAAGACGGCGCCAGGAGGAAGGAAGAAGGGCGATCACCACCAAGTACGCAGAGCACGCAAGGATCTCCTTCGAGCCGATTCTTTGAGCTTTCTGAGAATTTTGTGGTTCGATATCCGCAAATACCACGCCTTCCCTGCGGGCAGGTGGTCTGAAGCGTGAAGGCACAAAAAAGCGGCTGCCCCCGGGGAGTCAGCCGCGCGAAAACCAGTCTGGGCTGGATCAGGCCGCCTGCGCTGCCTTGCGGCGGCGCCAGGCGCGCAGCGCGATCGCTCCGGCGGCCAGGCCGGCCAGATACGTGCCGGGTTCCGGAACGGCCACCGCACCGGTGTCGCCGACGGCAATGCCCGCGCCCGAGGTCTCGAAGGCCCAGCCGAGGATGAAGCGACTGGCATTGTTCAGCGTGGCTCCCACCTGCACCTGCAGCCAGCCGTAATTCACCAAGCCGGTGGTTTCGTTGAGGAAGCGGAACCCCACATAGTTGCTCGAGCTGTTGAGGTTGAAAGCGGTCGCACCCGTCGTCTCGGAGGCGCCGTTGGGGCCGGTCGCGTAATTGGGAGTTCCCGGCGAGCTGGCGCTGACGATCGTGCCCAAGGCGAGGTTGTCGACGAGGGTCGCGGAGCTGCCGCCGCCGCGGACGTAACCCGTCTGGGCCAGAGTGTTCGTGCCGAACCAGCTGAGGGTGGTGCTGCTGAAGGGATTGATGTCCCAGCCCGGTACCGCGCTCGGGGTCGCTCCAGAGGCGCCGGTGACCACGTTGATGTAGATGCCCGCGGTGGTCACGGGGATCTGGATGCTCACCGGGCCGCTGTAGACGATCTGGGCGTCTGCCGTGGCGGGCAGGGCGGCAAAGCTGGCTCCAGTGGCCAGCGCGAACACGGTGCTGGAACGAAAATCGAGGTACTTCATGAGGTGAGGCGAATCGGGCCCGGGTCATATTCTGAAGACCGCCCCCGCGTCAAGCCGACAGGTCGATCTTGCGCGGAATTCGGGCGGCGGGCGGAAATGTGTTCCGCAGGCAGGCACAAAACTCTTCTCTCCGGCCGGCCGGGAATTAGACTCGCCGCCGCGTTCCCCGAAAGCGCCGAACCTCATGGAATTTCACACCACCCGCTGGACCCTCGTGCTCGGGGCGGCCGACTCGCAGCTGCCCGGCGCGGATTCGGCGCTGGCCGAACTGGTAGGTGCATATTGGCGACCGCTCTACCAGCACGCCCGCTTCCGCGGCCTGCCGCACCACGACGCGCAGGACGCCGTGCAGTCGTTCATCGCCGGGCTCATCACCCAAAAGGCCATTCGGCGGGCCGACCGCACCCGCGGCCGCTTCCGCACGTTCCTGCTCAGCGCCTTCGGCAATTTCCTGCTCAACGAGCACCGCAAGACCAAGACGCTGAAGCGCGGCGGCGCCAACGTGGTGCTGGCCTTCGACGACACCGTCCTGGCCGAGGTCGATGCGCGCCTCCAGACCGGGGGGGATGCGGTGGCTTCGTTCGATCGCGAGTGGGCCCAGGCCCTCATTTCCCAGGTGGAGAAGCGTCTCGCCGCCGACCGACAGGACGCCGACAGCAAGCGCGAGTTCGACCTGCTGCGCCAGTTTCTCAGCCAGGAAGGAGCGGACGCAAATCGGCAGGCTGTGGCCGACGCTCTGGGTGTTTCGCGCGAGACCCTGAAGGTGAAGGTGCATCGTCTGCGCACGGAATTCCGCCGCCTGCTGCGCGAGGAAGTGGCGGCCACGGTCGAGGATCCTCACGAGATCGAGGAGGAGTTGCAGCATCTGCGCAAGGCCCTGGCCTCGTAATTCCGACACGCCCATGCCCGCCGGCCACGCCGCCACTACGATCCCCTGCGCCACCTGCGGCGCGCCCATGGGGGACGACGCGGTTTGCCGCCAGTGCCTGCTCGATCTGGCCTGGTTCGATGCCGCCAACGAAGACGCCGGCGTCGGTCAGGAAGGCGAGGATTCCGGCCGGGTGGTCGGCGGCTGGACCCTCGGCGAAGTCCTCGGCCGCGGGGCCACTGCGGTGGTCTATCGCGCGCGTCGCGGCGAACAGGAAGTCGCGCTGAAGATGCTCCGGCCGGGCCTGCTGCGCGATGCCGCCCTGCGTCGCCGGTTCGATCAGGAAATGCGCCTGACCGCCACCCTGCGGCATCCGCACATCCTGCCCGTGCTCGACGTCGGCGAGCAGGACGGCATGCCCTATTTTGCCCTGACGCTCGCTGCCGGCGGCACGCTCGCTACGCGCCTCGCCGAGGAAGGTCCCCTGGCCCCGGCCCGCGTCTTCGAGATCGGGGTCGCCATCTGTGAGGCCGTCGAACACGCCCATTCCCAGGGCGTGCTGCACCGCGACCTGAAGCCCGGCAACATCCTGCTCGACGATCAGGGGAATCCGTATGTGTCCGATTTCGGTGTGGCCCGCCTGCTCGATCCCGACGGCGCCGGCGGCGCCACCTGGACCCGCATCGGCACCCCCGCCTACATGGCGCCCGAGCAGATCCACGGCCAGCGCGCGACGCCCGCCACCGACGTCTTCGGCCTCGGCGCCGTGCTCTTCGAGATGCTGACCGGCCAGCCCCCCGCCCCGGCCGAGCGCGTGCTGCGCCCGCTGCCGCCGGCCTGGGAGCCCATCATCCGCCGCGCCTTGTCCGAGGCTCCCGCCGATCGCCACCCCTCTGCCGCCGCACTGCTGGCCGCGCTGGCCTCGCTTAGGCTCGGCATAGGCGATAGTCGATAGGCAATAGTCGATAGGCCGAAGACGCACGTCCCCCTATTGCCTATAGCCTATTGCCTATCGCCTATGCCGAGCCTCGGCGAGGCTCAGCGAGGTCTAATACGCGAGGTCGCCGTCGATCAGGGCGTTCGAGATGATCAGGCGCTGAATCTGGCTGGTGCCTTCCACGATCGTGAGCTGGCGGGCGTCCCGGTAGTAGCGCTCCATCGGATACTCCGAGCTGTAGCCGTAGCTGCCCATGACCTGCAGGCAGTCGTAGGCGGCTTTGTTGGCGAGTTCGGAGGCCAGTGCCTTGGCCATCGAGAAGTAGGGCGCGGCCTTTTTCCCGTACTGACCGGCGTCGACCATGCTGGCGGCCTTGTAGGTGAGGAGTCGGACGGCCTCGACCTGCATCGCGATCTCTGCCAGCGAGAAGCCGATCGCCTGGTGCTGGATGATCTTCTTGCCGAAGGTCTCGCGTTCCTTGGCGTATTGAATGGCGTAGGCCAGGCAGCCCTCGGCGGTGCCCAGGCCGCGCGCGGCTACGACGGGGCGCAGGCTGTTCAGATTGGCCATGATGAGCTTGAAGCCCTCGTGCTCGGTCCCGAGCAGGTTGGCGGCGGGGACGCGGGCATTCTCGAAGATCAGCTCGGCCGTGGGCACGCCCTTCACACCCATCTTCTTGTTGTGGCTGCCGACCCGGAAGCCGGGCGTGTCTTTCTCGACGATGAAAACCGAGAAACCCTTGTTGCCGGCATCGGGGCGGGTCTTGGTCGCGACCACGAAGAAGTCGGCCACGGTCGCGCCGCTGATCCACTGCTTCGTGCCGTTGAGAATGTAGTGGTCGCCGTCGCGCACCGCAGTGGTGCGGATCTGACCGCTGTCGCTGCCCGCGCCCGGTTCGGTCAGCGCAAAGGCGCTGCGCATGGCCCCGGTGGCGACCGCCGGCAGATACTTCCGCTTCTGCTCTTCTGTGCCCCCGTAGAGAATGGCCGAGGTGCCCAGGCGGGTGAGCAGCAGCATCAGCGCGCAGGAGTTGCAATACTTGGCCACTTCCTCGACCGCGATGGCCAGGCCGACGATGCCCAGACCGCTGCCCTCGTATTCCACCGGGATGCCGGTGCCGAGCAGGCCGGTCTCGCGGAAGACGGCGAAGATGTCTTCCGGATAGATGCCGGTCTCGTCGAGTTCGGCTGCGCGCGGGGCGACCTTTTCCTTGGCGACGCGGCGGGCGAGTTGCTGCAGGGCTTTCTGTTCGTCGTTGAATTCGAAGTTCATGGCGGCAAGGGGAGCTGACGGATGAAGGGGGCGCCCATCCTAGCACCAAACCGTCCGGTGGCGAACCGAGCCCGCACGGACCTGCGTCGGACCGCCGAGGCGTGGTTCGTAGTGGCCAAATCCCAGCGCCATCCGGTAGGGTCCGGCACAGTTCGACCTACGATCCATTCCCATGAGCCAGCCCCCCATTGACGAAGGCATGCGTGCCGCCATCGAAGAAGCCCGCCAAGGTCGCCGCGAGGGCGGCATTCCCATCGGCAGTTCGCTGGTGCGGGACGGAAAGGTCATCGCCCGCGGCCACAACCAGCGCGTCCAGGACGGCGACCCCATCACCCACGCGGAGATCGACTGTCTGCGCAATGCCGGCCGCATTCCCGGGAACTTCCGCGGTGCCACGCTCTACTCGACGCTCATGCCCTGCTACCTCTGCTCGGGCGCCGCGGTGCAGTTCGGCATCGCCAAGGTCATCGTCGGCGAGAGCCGCAACTTCCCGGGCGGACCCGAGTTCATGCGGGCGCATGGCATCGAGGTGATCGACCTGGATCTCGACGAATGCGTCCAGATGATGGCCGATTTCATCAAGGAGGAGCCGACGCTCTGGAACGAGGACATCGGCGTCTGAGCCGGGCCAGGCGCGCACGGCGAAGCGGAGAAGGTGTGAAGCGAACCCGCGAGGGTTGCTCGTTGGTCCAGGCCAATGCTTGCGTGAGCGGATCCGCGGGGCGTCGGTTTGAGCCACCCCTCGAGCCTCTGTCATGCGCTGCCAAATCGTCCACCTCGCCGAAACCGATGTTCCGCTGCTGCAGGCGATCAACGGATTGTTCGGGACGGTGTTCGCGGACCCGGAAAACTATGGCAGTCACCCGCCCTCCCCAGGCTACCTGCAAAATCTCCTGCGGAATCCCGGCTTCATCGCCCTGGCCGCGGTCGAGGACGATGAGGTGATCGGCGCGCTGGCGGCGTACGAACTGCCCAAATTCGAGCAGGAGCGCAGCGAGATCTACCTCTACGACCTGGCGGTTGCCGGGTCACGGCGGCGCCGAGGCGTCGCGACGGCGCTCATCGAGCGCCTGCAGGCGATCGGCGCCGAGCGCGGCGCCCACGTGCTCTACGTCCAGGCGGACAAGAACCCGGAGGACCAGCCGGCCATCGAGCTCTACTCGAAGCTCGGCAACCTCGAGGACGTATTCCACTTCGACATCCCCGTGCCGCGGCAGCCGCGGGCGGGCGACTGACCGCAGGCTCAGCCCTTCCAGCGCTTGATCAGTACATCGGCCATGTCCGAGGGCGTCTCGGCCACGGCGATGTTGGCGGCCTTGAGGGCCTCGATCTTGCCCTGCGCGGTGCCTTTGCCGCCGCTGACGATGGCGCCAGCGTGGCCCATGCGGCGGCCCGGAGGCGCGGTGGCGCCGGCGATGAACGCGGCCACCGGCTTCTTGCAGTGCTCCTTCACCCAGGCGGCGGCGGTCTCCTCGGCGTCGCCGCCGATCTCGCCGATCATGATGATGGCCTCGGTTTCAGGGTCCTCGTTGAACATCTTCATCACGTCGAGGTGCGACGTGCCGTTGACCGGATCGCCACCGATGCCGACGCAGGTGCTCTGGCCGTAGCCGCGGCAGGTGAGCTGCCAGACCGCCTCGTAGGTGAGCGTGCCGCTGCGGCTGACGACGCCGACATTGCCCTTCTTATGGATGTAACCCGGGGCGATGCCGATGCGGCAGCCGCCGTGCGAATGCTCGCCGCTGCCAGGGGTGACGAGGCCGGGACAATTCGGGCCGATCAGCCGCGTCTTGCGGCCCTTCATGGCGGCCTTGACCTTGACCATGTCGTTGACCGGGATGCCCTCGGTAATGGCGACCGCGAGGTCCAAATCGGCATCGACTGCTTCCAGGATGCCATCGGCCGCGAAGGGCGGCGGGACGAAGATCACGCTGACCGTCGCACCCGTCTCGCGGGCCGCCTCGGCCACCGTGTCGAAGATCGGCACCCGGTGCGAGCCGTGCTCGAAGAACTGGCCGCCCTTGCCGGGCGTGACGCCGGCCACGACGTGTGTGCCGTAGTCGAGCGAGAGCTTGGCGTGGCGCGAGCCGAAGTCGCCCGTGATGCCTTGCACGAGAATGCGGGAGGAAGAATCGACCAGGATGGACATGGGAGAGAGGGAGGAAAGCGGAGGGAAAGGGAGGAGGGCTGCGGCCTAACAGCGGTCGGGATTGCGCTTGTGGATCATGAAGGAGTTGCCGTCGGGATCGGAGATGACGGCGAAGTGGCAGACCCCGGTGTTGACCGTGTCGAGATAGACCGTCGCGCCGGCAGCCTTCAGTTCGGCGATCGCGGTGTCGTAGTCCTCGACTTCGAAAGCCAGCGCCGGGCCGCTCCGATGCGGCTTCCATTCGTCCGCCACGTTGGTGATGGCGAGCACGTGCGGGCCGACCTCGTACTCCACCCACGCCTTGTCCGGGCCCATCGGCCAAATGTTGGCCAGCTTCAGCCCGAGTACGCCCTCATAGAACTTCCGCGCCCGCTCCAGGTCGGTGACCGGGTAGCCGGTGAAGGCGAATTCGACGATTTTCATCGGTTGGGAAAAACTCGAAGATCGAAATTCGAAACTCGAAGGAAACTCGAAGGTCGAAACCCGAAGGTCCCGGTGTGGCGTCGTAAAGTGGAGAGAAGCGTAGGCGCAGGAATCTTGAACTTCGAACTTCGAGTTTCCTTCGAGTTTCGAGTTTCGAACTTCGAGTTTTCTCAAGCGGCCTTCACCGCCGCCACCACCTTGAACGCCGCGTCCTTGAGGTCATTCGCGCTCTGCAGCGCGAGATTGCTCTCGGCCAGTGTGGCCTTGCCGGCGGCGACGTTGTTGCCCTCGAGGCGGACGACCAGCGGGATCTGCAGGCCGACCTCGCGGGCGGCGGCCACGATGCCGGTGGCGATGACGTTGCAGTCCATGATGCCGCCGAAGATGTTGACCAGGATCCCCTTCACGTGCGGATCGGCCAGGATGATCTTGAAGGCCGCCGTGACCTGATCCTTGGTCGCGCCGCCGCCGACG
>JAFEGM010000088.1:1614-1753 GCA_018240025.1 Verrucomicrobiota bacterium | reverse complement strand
AGGCAGGCGATGTTGCCGTCGAGCCCGATATAGTTGAGGCCGAACTTGCTGGCCTCGACCTCCCGCGGGTCTTCCTCGGTGGTGTCGCGCATTTCGACCACCGCCTTCTGCCGGAAGAGCGCGTTGTCGTCGAAGTTGA
>JAFEGM010000088.1:1086-1570 GCA_018240025.1 Verrucomicrobiota bacterium | reverse complement strand
TGACGACGAGCGGGTTGATCTCCACCATGGAGCAATCGCAGCCGATGAAGAGCTTGTAGAGGGAGGCCAGCAGCGTGCAGAACTGCTTGAAGAGATCGCCCTTCAGCCCGAGCAGCGCGGCGACCTTGCGGCACTGGTAGGACTGCAGGCCGAGGAGCGGATGGACGCTCTCGCGGATGATCTTCTCCGGCGTGTGCTCGGCCACGTGCTCGATGTCCACGCCGCCTTCGGTGCTGGCGATGATGACCGGCGCGCTGCTGGCGCGGTCGAGCAGGATGGCGAGATAGTATTCCTTCGAAATGTCGACCGCCTTGGCGACCAGCACCTGGTTGACCTGCTTGCCGTCCGGGCCGGTCTGATGCGTAACGAGCACCTGCCCGAGCATTTTTTCCGCCAGTTCGCGGGCCTCGCTGGAGGTCTTGCAGAGGTGCACGCCGCCCTTGAAGCCGCTCTTGAAAGTGCCCTTGCCGCGTCCGCCGGCGTG
>JAFEGM010000088.1:0-1016 GCA_018240025.1 Verrucomicrobiota bacterium | reverse complement strand
CCTTGGCCTGATACTCGTGGATGTTCATGGAGAGGGACGGGTCGGTGAAATCGCGCAGGATCACGCGAGTGCCAAGGGGAAGTTCGAAACTCTAAACCCAAAACTCGAAGGAAGCCCATCGTCCGAAGCCTGCAGCCTCCTCTCGAGCCTCCATTCCGGACGCAGGCGCCCATCGGACGAAAGGGCGACCCGCAGAGACCGCGCCGGGAAGCCCCATTCCTTGGAAAGACCGCTTGTGGGGCCACCGCGCTTCGCTTGGTTCGGGTTTCGATTTCCTTCCCATGTTGTTCCGACTCCTGCTGGCCGCCCTGTGCCTGGGCCTGTTTGCTTCCGCGGCCGTGGCCGCGCCGCCTTCGGATGAGCAGATGATCGCCGCCTTCCGTGCGCGGAAGGCCGATTTCGAAAAACTGAAGGACTACCTGCTCAAGACCAACACGAAGATCTACGGCCCCGGCTACGGCGAATATGCCGAGCTGCGCAAGAGCCTGGGCATCAAGCGCTGGTACGTGACCGATCGCGGCACGGCGGCGTTCCGCTTCCCGACCTACCTCGCGCCGTCGTGGATCCAATACCTGCCGAGCACCTCGAAAGGCTACGCCTGGTTGCCGCCGACCCCGAATTTCCCCAACTACCCAGGCGCGCCCTACATGGTCGACCCGAACGAGCCGAAGACGGAGTGGTTCACCGCCGAGACTCTAAACAACTTCCGCCCGGCCGGTCCGCGCACCTACAAGGTCGTGATCCGGCGGATCGAGGGGAATTGGTACCTCTACGCCGATAACAATCCGTATCGGCGCTCCTGGTAGCTCGGGAATACTGCTGCGCAGAGCGTGCGACGACTCGGCCGCGGGCTGCCTGGGTCAGGGCTGCCGCAGGCGTCAGCCGTCGAGAGCACGACGGCTCAGACGAAC
The DNA here is from genome assembly GCA_018240025.1 of Verrucomicrobiota bacterium. Lineage (GTDB taxonomy): Bacteria > Verrucomicrobiota > Verrucomicrobiia > Chthoniobacterales > SZAS-18 > SZAS-18. The sequence goes on along the minus strand of JAFEGM010000088.1, from coordinate 105 downwards.
TTCACGAAGAGCTGGTCCGCCTCTTCGAGCGTCTCCTTGCTGCCGACGTCGAACCACGTCCCCGGCACGCTCCAAGTCTTGACCGGCACGCGCGGGTAGAGCCAC
>JAFEGM010000087.1:21263-22728 GCA_018240025.1 Verrucomicrobiota bacterium | reverse complement strand
TGCCGCAGAGACGCAGAGAAACGCGAAGAAGAAGGGGCTGAGGTGAGAGCAGGCCGGGGCGTCGTCTGGCCTGGCCGCTCAGCTAAAACCCATTTGGTCAATTTGGCTCAATTTGGCCATTTGGTATCTGCTTCAGCCCGCCCGCCCGCTCACCGGGGGCGATAGCGGTCCATGCGCGACCACTCCTCGGTCGAGCCGCGGCTGGGGTCGAAGCCGGGGTCGTTGGAACCGACGATCTGGCCCTGGCGATTGACCCAGTAGTGCGCGTATTGCGGCGATAGCTCGATCGGGCGGCCTTGGTACGGATCGTAGTGAGTCACGACGCCGCCGAGGTTCTCGCGAAAGGCGAACTGCTGGCGCTCGTCGGCGGCCCAGCGCTCGTTGGTCGTCTGCTGCTGGGAATGCTGAATGTAGTCGTTCACCGCGCGGAAGTGCTGTCCCTCCGCGATCGAGTTCTGCAGGTTCTGCGCCGCCACGGTGCTGGCCATGAAAGTGTGCGGCCCGGCGGGGGCGATCTGCTGGGCGAGCGGCGGCAGCCATTCGCGGTAGCGCGGCCAAAGCGCCTGTCGCGCCGCGCCCATTGCGATGGAGGCGTTGCATTGGCCGTAGCCGAGCGCGACGTGGCTGAAGATCACGCCCTGGCATTCGCCGCCGGGCTGTCCGTAGGTCACCTCGAACGCCCCGGCGCTGCTGCAGCCGGGCGCGGGCGGGATCGGCTGGCCGTGGAGAATGCGCACGTTGGCCAGCTGGCTGAGCTGCATGGCGTAGAAGAGGAACTGATCCGGTGTGAACGGCATCATCAGCCCCACCAGCCCCACCGCCATGAGCGCGGCGCTGCCGTCGGGCGCATTCACGCAGAGCATGTTGGTGTTCTCCTGCACCTGCCAGCCCTGCGGCCAGGGGAAGCGGAAGTAGTGGCCCACCTGCGGCGTCACCGGGGGGAATCCGTACGGCGACGGCGGCGGCGCGCCCCACGGCGGCGGTGACATCGGGCCGGAAGGCAGCGGCGGCGGCCCGCCCGGACCGCCCGGCGGAAAGGGTGGGGGCTGACCATGCGGTCCGGGACCTGGCGGCGGCGGATGAAAGGGAAGGCCGAAGTTCATCGCCGAAGATGGTGGAGGCGGGGAAGGCGATTGTCAGGCGCGGGCGGCGTCATGCTGGAGCGGAGGAGCGGAGGAGCAGGGGAGCGGAGGAGCGGAGGAGCGGAGGAGCGGAGGAGCGGAGGAGCGGAGGAGCGGAGGAGCGGAGGAGCGGAGGAGCAGGGGAGCGGAGGAGCGGAGGAGCGGAGGAGGGGCTCGCGCGAAGACGCGAAGTCGCGAAGGATGGGCAAAGGGGGCAAAAGCGCCGTGGAGTGCGGCAGCTTGCTGCCGCTGTCACCCAGGCAGCTTGCTGCCGCCGAGTCCGAGACGGAGCCAAGGTCCGGAGCGGAGGTGCAGAGGATCAGAGGAGCAGAGGAGCGGAGGAG